>NZ_LJAK01000004.1 GCF_001420005.1 Loktanella sp. 3ANDIMAR09
AGTGCCCAGCAGGCTTGGCACATCGCCCGCCGTCTGGTCGATCCGGCCCCGGATCGCATCGCGCGCGGCCTGTGCCGCCGCGCGCGCCTCGGCCTGCGCGATTGCCGCCTCGGCATAGTCCAAGGCTAATGCCTCGGCGCGGGTGACGGAATAGACGGACCGGTCGCCGTCCGTGACGTTCAGCATGATTTCGGGCATATCAGACCGTCCCAACGATGTTGCCGCCAAGGCTGAAGCGATTGAGCATGGCCGCACCGTTTTGCAACTGAACACCCTGCGTTCCTGCCATGACGAATGGATTAACGAGTACTGTGCGACCGATGCCCGTCACGACACCCGAAAGCGTGCCGCTCCTGAGAACCACCCTCGCACACGCCACCCCGTTGAACCCGATCAGGCAAGCTTCCTGCTCACCCGAGAAACCGAAATCATACAGGCTGACGCCGCCGATCCAGCCTGTCTCGCCAGTGTAAACCGACGTATTTTCGCGGAACTTTTGACCCGGAATAGCGAGCGCGCCGTGGGTGTGTTGGACCTCTACTGTGGTCACCGTGCAGGTGTCGAACATACGAAAGCCACAAAGGGCGTTGCGCGACGATATGTCCTTAACAGTGTGGTTCACGACCGCCGGGTTGTTTTTGGGTCCGACAAGGACCAAGTGGCGATTGCCCTCAATATCCACATCAGATGCAAACGGCACTGACCCTGCGCTACCACCGGGCAGGTTCAGAACAACCCGCTGACCCGGTGACGACGCCGCAACCGCGTCGGCAATCGTCGTGTATGTCCCGCCGTTTCCGCCCACCGGGTTGACCGCCGCAGGATCGATGGTCGCGGCGAAATTCAGACCCGCCGCTGCTTGTGCCGCCTGCACTTGAAATTCGGACAGCGCGGTATTCGCATCCGCATCAAAGTCGGTCAGCGCTTGTGCGGTCTGCGCCTCTGCCGCAGCAACAGCCGACGCCGTCTGCGCCTCTAGTTCAGCGATCGCCGCCAGAATGTCATCGCCCGTCTCAGTCACGATCAGCGTGACCGGATCGGTGTCGACCGTCGCAACCTCGGACGTGACGTAGAACACCCGACGCGCCAAGGTATCGCCCTGGCTGACGTAGATGCTCGAGCCCAGAAAATCGGCCGGGGCTGACAGGTCAGCCGCGCGGCCCCAAGCATCCGCCGCCGCGATATAGACGCCATTCTTCTCCGGGTCAGATTGCGCGGGCAACAGAACGCGGTCGCCGTCCGCGATCGCAACACCGTCCACAGAGGTAAGGCCGCTGCGCGGATGATTGATCGGGCTGGCCGCGACCACGGCGGCGCGCGGCTTGGCGACGTTGAATTGCGCAAGGGCCGCTGTTGTCACCAATTCAATTTGCTGGGTGTTGCTCATAGGATTTCCAATTTCAGATTTCCATCCACAAGAGACAGAATTGATTTTTCATCGACGTTGACCGTCACGGTCCCATCGGGATTGACCGTCGCGCTTCGCAGCGCGCTTCCTTGATTCACCGACAGGCGGAAGGTCGCGGTAGAGGATCCGACCGAAACGAATTCGAGCGACGGATCGACGACCAGCGCGTTCAACTGTGAGATTTCCGCCCCGACCTTGTCGGGCGTCACGGTGTAATCGTTGCCCCGTTCGCCCGCGATCGCGACGCCGTCGGCAAGCCAAGGCACCGACGCGGTCGATTGGTAGATTGAGCCCGCGCTGCCATCGCCTGACACCAAGGCAATCAGCGGTCGAAACGGCGGCGACGTGAAACTGGCCTCTCGAATGTCGCTTTTTACGGTCAGCGTGATCGCCATGATCTACCCCTTGAAATTACGGAAACCGCGCCCCGAAGGGCGCGGCGATGCGGAGTCATTCTTTGCGGAACGACAGCCGATTGTTCGGCGCGCGACGCTCGATCCAAAACCACACGCCCCCGGCCAAGCCGAGCAGGGCGTTGATGGCGTTTACGGCCGTTTCCGCGCCGTCCTGGATCGACTCTTCGTTTGCGACAATCTCGGCAGCGATTTCGCCAAGGCCGCCGCCGATCAAGGGGCCGATCAGACCGACGATCGTCAGGGCCGCCGCAAGCGTTGACCGCGCCAACAGGGGATTCAGGGGGGGCAGGCTTTTGTTTGGGTTTGACATTGCAGGCCCTCCTTAGGCCATTGCTGGAACAGGTGTGTCAGGGATGCGCGCCCATTTGGCGTAGGCCGCAGCCAGACGGGTGTGGTAGCCGTGGGTCGCGTAGCTGGAGCCGTTGTAGCCCCGCGCGAAACCACGCCAGTCATGCCGGCGCAGCTCGTCGTCCAGACCCGCCGACACGATGAATTTCACCATCGCGGCAAGGTGCCGATCCTCGTCCTCGGCAAAGTCCTCGACCATCGACCGCGCGTCGGGATATCCGGCCATCAGGCAGTTGAACCCCATGATCTGACCGAGACCCCAGGATGCCGACCGCAGCGCCGCGCCCTCGTTGATCTCGATCGCAGCGAGCAGGCGCGGATAGCTGTCGCGCGGATAGGCGCGCTGTCCCCAACGCGGATAAGCCAAACCAGCTGCAGCGGCGCGGTCACGCTCCGGGCCGGGGCCAAGCT
This sequence comes from Loktanella sp. 3ANDIMAR09, assembly GCF_001420005.1. Classification (GTDB taxonomy): domain Bacteria; phylum Pseudomonadota; class Alphaproteobacteria; order Rhodobacterales; family Rhodobacteraceae; genus Loktanella. The sequence continues at coordinate 2,584 of NZ_LJAK01000004.1, forward strand.
CGCGCCAGAACACATGCGGCTCGAATAGCATCCGCACCCGCCCCTCCCGATCAAACCCGCCGCCAGCGGTCTCGACCTCGATGACCGCGTGGATCTCGTCCTCGCCCACGCCGATCGTTGCGCCGATGCGCGGCAGGTCCAGGTCATCCAGACGCTTGGCCGCCCCTTTGAATTTGACCGGGCGAACCGCTGGGACAGGATCTAGCGACGCGATGAAGTCGCGTGCGGCCGCGTCAGTCAGGCCGCCATACCAGCCGTCGATTCCGCCCGGATCGAAGCCAAGCTCTGCCAGTGCTGTTTGCAGCACCCGCGTGCGTTCGCGTTGTGAAAGCATCGTCATTCTCCCATAAAAAAAGCCCCGCTTACGCAGGGCCGGTGAAAATCGGTGGTGAGTTTCAGCTATTGCTCGCCGGGCACCACGATGATGGTCACGTCGTCGATCGTCGGTGCGGGCCGCTCGCCCTCGACCTCGGTGCGTTGAACCATCTTGCGCAGCGGGATCACGCCAAACAGCAACACGCGCCGGGTCGTGGTCAGGTAGAATGGCGGGCCAGCCTCGATGCACTTGTCAGCCCAAGAACCAAGATCATAGGTGACAGTGTTTCCCGGTATTTGCTGATATGTGGCGACCGCCCACGGGCCGGATGCACACTCAAAACCGTCACCGTCGATCAACGTGATTTCGGCGTGCCATTCTGCCGTTACGTCGCCGAAAGGCGTTTCGCGCACATAGCGCACGGTCCTGCCGTCCACCGTCAGACTGATATCCCGAAGAAACAGGCTGGACGGTATCGCCAAGATAGCGGCACCAACGAGGATCGCGACCGTCAGGGCCGCGTAGAAAAGCCGGTTCATTTCATCCCTCCGAGCAAGCGCAAAACCGCAGCGATGCTGATCGCCGCCCCAGCCAGCCAAAGCACGGCGCGGGCGGTCAGTTTCCCCGCCCGGACGGCCTCAAGCAGATCATCAATCTGCGCCGCCCGGGACGGCTTGCCCGGCGCGCGGGGTTTGAGGAAAAAATCATGCAGATCATCCAGCTTTTGCTTTTCGTCTGGGCTCATATCGTCGTCACCTCGTCTTGCGCCGCCAGGGCGACCGGTTTCACGGTTCCGGTCAGATCCGTTGTGTATCCGTCTTTTCCAAAACGATGCTCGGCACCGGACAGGATGAACTCACGGCCATCCATTCCGACGCGACACCCTGCAAAGACGATGGGTGCGCCGGCCCGGGCTGTGGGGCGACCGACGATAGTGCAGCGAACCTCAAGCAGCGACCGCCGCAATTCATCCGCCTTGGAACGGGCCGCCCGATAGGCCTCGCCCTCGGAGGCAAGAGGCTGGTCGATACGGAAAACCGAAGCGTTTTCCGGGTCGATCTCAAACGACACGTCTTTTCGCGCGGCCCCCGATCGGTCCATATATGACGCAACCACCTTGCCGTAGCTTCCCCGGCTGGACGTGCGGAACATCAGTGATCCCGGGACAATATCGCCGGGGCCAATAACCGTCGGCGTCAGGGGCGCACCGCCCGGCGCGATCCCCGCCCCGCGGATGGCAAAGACCAGCGTTCGCCCCTTGATCGAAAACAGCGCGCCGTGCCGTCCCGCCAAGCGTTCAAGAAAGTGCATCGGAGACTCGCCGATCATTCCGATCCACGAATACAAGAACCCGCCGATCTCCGGCGCGACCTTTGACTCAAGCCCGAGGTCAGTCGCAATGTCGCCGACGATTTGAGAGATGCTGGCGTTGTCCCAATTTCGTTGAACGTGGTTTTTCACCTTTCCGGTCAGATCAGCCGCCGTCGCCGTCAGGCGCAATTTTCCGGGCAAGGCGAACACGTCGACCCCGTCGACGATGTATTGCCCCATATCGACCAGGTCCGCGCCGTATCCCATCCGACAGGAAATCACGTCGCCAAGCGACGGGATTTGCGCGGGGGGATCATCGGTCAGTTCAACCGATAGGCTGTCGGATGAAAGCCCTTCGCGGTCGCTGACGACACAAGCGACAACGCGATCCCGGAACAAGCCCGACACAGGGACGCCGTTGATGAAAATATCGCAGACAGGGCGCACAATGATTGCCTCAATAAAGGGTCACGATTTCGACCGACGCTTGAGGTCGATCGGGAAGGTCGGGAAGCCTGACCGGCGTTCCGACCGGCAGGATTGGGCCCAAGCCGGCAAGTCCCGGATTTGCGTTCAGAACCGCCTCAACGAACCCGGATTCATCGCCATATTGACGGCGGCAGATCAGGTCGACCGTGTCGCCGGCCACGCTTAGAACTTGGCCGGCCATCAGAAGATCAGCGACAGGAGTGAACCCGCCGTCCCTACCCCGCCCGATGGACGCTTTGTCAGGCTGATCTCATAGGCGTTCCGCCCCGCGCGGCCGTTTCGATCAATGAAATCCTCGTCCTCCGATACGCGCGTCACGACATACATGCCGAACACGTTGAACGGAAAATTCCCAAGGGACACCAACGGAAGCGCGACTCCGTTTTGCGCCGACGCCTTGATGCCCTCAAGCGATGCCTGCCCGCCGAATTCAGAGAACAGCACGCCCCGGATCTTCCGGGACGTGCCTTTTCCGCCAAGCCATTGCATTTGATCGGGACCGCCAGCGACCGATATTTCGGCCCAGGGCGTTTCGGTCGCGGTTGTGCGGCCCTGGAAACCAAAGCCCAGCGTCGTAAACGCATAAGGCCCCAGCGCCATAACGGTTGGTCCGGTCATTGCTTACCCTCAATCGGAAAAGTTGTATTGCAGCTGGGCGCTGATTTGGTCGCCAAGCGCCTTCGCCAAATCCTCGACGCTGCCGCCCGGTGCCCCGGTGATATTGATATCGCCGAAACGGACGTTGATCGAACGGGAGGATCCACCCCCGGTTGCCGTCGCTGACGACAAACCAGAAACCCCAGGGCGCGGCGACATTGCCACGCCCTGCATGGTCGACCGCAGCGCCGCCTTGGCCTGCGATACGGTCAGGACCGCCCCACTGGTTGACGGCACCATGATTTCTGACCGCGCGGTTCGCTCGTTGACCAAATAGGGAACGCCCGCCCGCACCGGGCCGCCCGTCGCCCGACGCCGCCGACGAGTGTCCGACCGAACAGATGATCCGCTTGTCGCCCCGATGCTGCCGACGATCGCGCTGCCGAGGTTGATCGACCCGACCGCCTCGCCGATACGCCCCGGGATTCCTTTGACCCAATCGAGCAACTCGGTCAGCTTTTCACGCATCCCGTCGCCCAGCGACGTAATTGCGTCCCGACCGATTTGCAGCAACCGAACCGGAAGCCCGACGATTGCCCCGACAATCCTTGCGGTGATCTCCCGCGCACTGGCCTCGACCCTTGCCTTTTCGCTGTCGGGCAGGATCGTGCGCGACCAGAACGACCCGGAAAACAGGCCCGTGATCGACGACGCCATGCTGTTGAGCCCATCAAAGACGGGCGACAGAATGCCCCGAAGGAACTCCAAACGAGTCTGGACCCCCTCGATCACCGGACGGATCAGATCGAACGCAGGTTTCAGCCCGTCGACGATCCCGCCCGCGACGCCCCGCATGATCGCGGAAATCCGGTCCCAGTTCTTGTAGATCAAGAACCCGGCCGCACCAATCGCGGCGGCAACGGCCGCCACGGTTGCCCAGACCGGTGCGCTGATCCCGGCGACGACCGCCGCCGCAGACCCAAGGCCCGACGCGACAGCCGACATTCCCGTGATCCCGGCAATCCCGCGCAAGACCGCGCGAACCTTGTCCAGCCGCGTGACGGTTGATCCGCCCATTCCCGCAAGGGCCGATTGCAAGCGCAACGACTCCGAAATCGGCACGGCAATGCCCCGGCCTGCGGCGACGATTCCAGATAGACCCTGGGCGGTCAGCCAAAGCACACCGCCCTTGCCCAGCAGACCCGCAAGTTTCAGGCCCAGAAAGCCCAGCCGCAGGCCAAAGACAGCGCCCGTGACCTGAACGATCCGGGCGACCAGTTCCCGGTTCTCCTTTGCCCACGCGGTCGTCGCCCGGATGATTGGCGCGACCGTGTCCATCGTATCGCTAAGGATCGGCAAGAGCGCCTCGCCGATCGTCACCGTCAGTTCGTAAAAGGTGTTCTTGAACCGGGTCAGGTCGGACTCGAAGGTTTCCGAACGTGCCGCAAATTCGGCAAACGCCGATCCCGCAAAGGTCGCCTCGTCACCAACTCGCAAAAGCGTGCTGCGCAAAAGTTCCCTATTTGTCAGAAGCGGCGTCAGCGCGCGCGCCTCGTCGCCGAATAGGTCGGACATTGTCGCCGCCTGCACCGCCTTGGGCAGCGCCGCGATCCGGTCGATCACGTCCAGCGTCGTCCCGACCGCGTCCTCTTGCATCTGACGGGCGACCTCGCCCGCCTCTAGGCCGAGGGCCGACATTGCGTTCGTTTGGCGCTTGGTCGCGCTTTCCCCGCGGGTCAGCGCACGACCCATGTTGCGGAAGCTGGTTGCCGAAACTTCGGAGTTCTTCGTCACCGCGATCATGGCCGCACCAAAGGCGGCCGCTTCCTCGGCGGCGAAACCAAACCCGGCCGCGTCGGCGGCGACGCGGGTCATGAAATCCATCATGTCGGGCGCGGTGGCCGCAAAGTTGTTTGACAGGTCGTTGACCGCGTCGGACAGCAGCAAAGTGTCGTCGAGCGTCAGGTTCAGACCAGCCTGCACGGACGTGATGAAATCACCGGCTGCGTCGGCGGTCGTCCCAAATGCGACCTGTAGTTTCGCCGTCATTTCGACGAATTGCAGGAGGTCGTCACCGCGCAGGCCTGCCTCGCCGCCCTTGGCCGCCAGCGCCGCAAGTTCCTCGACCGCGAGGGGAATGTCGCGGGACATTGCCAGCAACGACGCACGGAATTCGTCGAATTGGGCGGCCGTCTCAAAGTCGGCGACCTTGCGCACGTCAGCCATTGCCGACTCAAAGTTCATGGCCGCACGAACCGGACTGCGCAGCGCAGCCACAACTCCAGTTGCGACCAAGGCCGTGCCGCCGATCTGCCGCGATACCGCGCGAACCTGCTGCCGGTTCTTTTCTACCTCGGACCGGGTCGACGCAAGCGCGCGCTGGACGCGCCCCGCGTTTGGGCTGACCTCGTCGATCAGCCGCAGAACCAGTTCGGAGGTCAGGCGTGCCATGTCAGGTATCCCTTTTTCGTTCGGCGTTCACCAACGCGACAGCCTCGGCGTGAAACGCAAAAAAAACGAGGTCCTCCCATTCGAGAACCTCGTTAATTGGTTGGTGCAGATACCTTGCGATTTCCGCGATCATTCGGATGAAACTGGCATCCCCTCCGGTTGTTCGTCCTGACGGAGACCCCGGATCGTTTCCGTCGTCCGCTTTCCCATCAGGGCCACGGTTTCGTCGGTAATTCGTTCGTAATCCTCGCTGTCAAGTTCAAGGATCACGGGCAACGGAACGTCAGCCATAGACGCCAAAAGTGCCATGTGCTGCTGCGAATCGCCGTTTACCTTTTCCATCGCCACAAGGTCTTTGGCCTTCCGGCGCCGGAACGTCAGAGCGTCGTAGGTCTTGCCTTTGTGTTCGACCGGATCAGCCAGCGGAATCGTCAGCGTTTTGGGCGGGTCTTGCGGTGTCTCGACCATCGTGCGGCCTTTCTTTTCAGGGGGATTGTCCGGGGCGCTTTCACGCCCCGGTATCTATCAAATCGCCAGCGCAGCGCGGCGGCCCGGCATCTGCTCAACGCCGCCGATACGAACCGTGTGATCGTCGAAAAAGAAGATTTCCTCGTCGTCGATGAACAGCGCACCCGAATGAACGGTGCAGTCGTATTCCGTTTCGGACTTGCCGCCCGAGGCCCACGACCCCCCGTCCATCTTGAGAACGTCGGCCCGCATTTCGAACCGGGCCTGATGTTCCCGACCGTCCTCGCTTTGCATGTAGCCCAGGGCGATCAGCTGCTCGTCACGACCGACATCGAGCAGTTTCATCATGGTCGGATCAAACGCCGTTTCCTTGAATGAACAGCCCGTCGCCTCGTAGGCCATTGTCACGAGGCGCGGTTTGATCATCCCGGCGTTTTTGAACTCTTCCGTGACCTTGGCAATGACCGGAATCGTGATTTCCATGACCTGGCCGATGCGGTTTTCGCCGGCGGCGAGGATCGTGCAATCCTTGATGATGTAGGCAGGAATGTTGCTCATGGTCTTTTCCCCTTACGCCGTTTCGGCAATGTCGAAGGTGCCCGTGATCGAATTGAACAGGGCGGTGTAACCGATCTCGATACTGCGGTAGGCGGTGATCCGCAGGTCGTAGATCGGCGCGGGAACCTCAAAGGCCATCCCGAACTTGATGATGCCCTGAACCCCGGTTGTCGGCGTATTCGAGGTGTCCAGACCAAAGCGCGACCCCGGCAGGAGAATGTTCTCATTCTCGAAGTCAGCGAGGGCAAACGCCCCGGCCTGAACCATCAGCGGCAGCGTTGCGCCCGAAATCGGACGCCCCACAAAGCGCATAAATACGCGTTCCAGCGACTCGTTGACGAAATCTGTCGCTCGCACCACGTTTGCGAATTTCCAGATACCGCCCGCCTCTTGGGCAGCAAGCGTTGTCGGCCCCCAAAGGCGGAACCCGTCGCCGCGGTTGATGATCGTATTCACGCCCGCCTCGTTCAGTTCCGTGGCCTCCGTGCCGTAATCGACGGGCCGGTTCACACCGACGACGCCGTTCGCGATCACATTCGTCGCGGGCCACGCGACGTTGCGCGTCCGATCGAGATTGGACTGAACCGCCGCGAACAGCGTCGACGATGGTTTCGCGACGGATTGGCCGGCCACCGCCTTGAGAACGTCAGGATCGGACATGCAGACCCGGCGCTGCGCCCCGATCAAAGCAGCCGCCGCCTTGGCGTCCGCAATGGTGGTATTCGGGCCGTCAATGTAGATCTGCGCCCGAAGATCGTCGGTCAGGCTGATTGCTGCGGCGATCACCGGATCGGCGGTCCCGGTCGTTGCCCGCGCGACGCCGGGCAGGCAGATCAGCTTGGGAACCGACAGGCCCATCGCGGCGGCCTTGCGCAGCGCATGAATGCCTGTCTTGGTCGTTTCGTCACCTGCGGCGTTTGTCGCCTTGGCCGCGGCGTCCTCGCCCTGGTCGACAAAGGTCAAAATGACCTCGCCGCCGTTGTTGTCGAAAACGGTCGCAAGTTCGGCTTTGACCGCATCGGGGAGTTCAGCCGCATCCGAGGGCTTTCGAACCGAGATCGGTGTATTCAGATCGACCCCGGACGGCAGGTCCGACGGGTCGACCGCCTGCAACATGCCGATGGTCGAGGTTTTCACCGACGATACAACGACCGGCTCGTTCGCGTCTTGAAAGACGCGCGCGCCGTGGAAGGTTTCGGTAGTCATGGGGTTTCTCCTTGGGGGATGCCGGTCGCCCGGCTGTTGATCAGGTTTTGATGCAAAGCATCAGGGCGTGGTTCTTGGGGCGGGTTTCGGTGCCACCAAAAAGTTCGGTCTGCGAAACATTGGTGCCGTCGTCTGTTTGTGCTGGCCCCTGCACCGCAGTTCCCGTGTCGGACGCCACCGCCGGGCTGATACCGTGGCGGTGTTCCTTGATCTCGTCGGCCTGCCACGACGCCAAGGTTCGACCTGGATCGACCCCGCGCCCGTTGTCCCAGACCCGCACGAATTGCCCGCGCAAATCGGGCAGCTTGAACGTCGTGGTGCCGTTGCCCGGGCCAAAATGACCATCCAGCGCACCGGTCGGGTCATAAGCCCCCGAAACTTGAGCATACTCCCAGAGGCGCGCGTATGTCGTGCGACTGACAAGCGCCCCGTTTGCCTCAAGCCAACCAGTCGGTGCCGTCTCCCCAAAATAGGACATGGCAAAGCCTGGGGGAATCAGAAGGTCGAGGGCGTCCTTGAGGAACGCCGTTCGCTGGGCAAGTTGCAGGGCCTGAATGTTGGCGAGTCCCTGATCGGCCGCGAGGTCAGGCGGCCCGCCTTGCTGCAATTCGCCGTCCTGGCGTTCGTGGATTTGGTCGACCCAGACAGCGTCATGGGCCAATGGGACTAGGTCAGCCATCGTTCACTCCGTCAAATTTGTATGTTGCGCCCATCGCCGACCCGTCGCCGATGGCGTGTCCGTCACCGATCGTCAGGCCAACGGATGTTGTCAGCCGCACAAGGCGGCATCGGGCCGGGGCGACAGCGTTCAGAATATCCCGCAGGACAGCAGCCTGCGCCAAGTTCAGGGGCGATCTGACCGTGACGCCATAGTCGGCCCAATGGAGGACGTTGCTGATCCGGTGCCCGTCACCGATCCGCGATCCGTCGCCGATCCGGGATCCCGCCCCGCCCTCCTCGATATCAGCGTCGAAATACCCAGCCGATGCGAGGGCACGCCGGATTGAGCCGATGGTTCCTTTTTCGCGATGAATACCGACGCTTGCCGCGATCACCGACCGCTTGGTTTTTGTCGACCATTCGGGATCCCAGAAGTCGACCGACAGGGTCCAGGCGAGATGATCCAGCGCAATTACCGGGCAATTCTGCACGACCCATAGCTGGCTGATCGGCACCGACATTCCAGAAAGTCGCGACCCCACCGCCCGGTCAATCGCCTTCTCTTGATCCGTCGCGTTATCCGGCAAAAGGTCCGTCATTCGTTCCTCACGTCAGATCAAAGTTTCCAGCAAACGGCACCTGCGTCGCCGACGGTTCAACGTCGCCCGCAGGCGATACGAGATCCACGTTCTCCACATCGTCGACAAACAGCGCCGCGATCAGGCCGCTACGCGGCACGACGCGACCAATTCGGCGGCGTGAACGCAGATATCCCGCTACCGACTCTTGCGCTTTCGCGAGAACCTCGGTCGCCGAGGCCGAACCTGACACGGTGATAACCGCCTCAACGTCGAACAGCAGAATTTCAGCGTTGACCACGTCGACCGTATCGCACAGCGGGCGTATCGCCTCGCCGTTCAGCGTTGCGTCGACCGCCGCCACCGGCGCGTCGATCGGGTTTCCGTCCTGATCCTCGGAATAGACGATCACGGACACAAGGCCCGGCGTATCGCTGAAAACGGATACGTCCCGGATCCGCCCATCAACGGATCGGGCGTGGAATTCATAAGCGCCCCGCGGGCCCGCAACGCTCAAGGCCTCGAGCGATGTTTGAACGCGGAGTCGCAGATCCGCGTCGCTTTCCAAAATCGCAGGGATCGGCGGGACCGCCGCAGGATCGGCGGGACGGACGATAAGGCGCGCGACACCAAACAACGACGCGAGGTTGTCCAAATCGCCGCCCTGGGCCGTCGGAAGCATTACGGCGCGCGCCGCGTCGTTGACACGAGCCCGCACCAACAGTTCGCGGTAGGCAAGTGCCTGCAAAACCTTGACGATCGGTTCGCTTTCCAAGGAAAGCGTATCCGAAAGGCTCGGCTCAATCTGGCGAACCGCCTCGACCATTTCCGAAAAGACAGTTTCAAAATCCAGCGCCTCGATCACGTCCAGGGGCGGAAGTTGTGCAAGATTGATTGCGCTGGTCATTACGCCTCCATCGCGATACGCCCTTCGACGGTCTCGCCCTTATATTTTCCGACAATCTGGATCGCGACGACACCGGCGCTCCCGCCCTCGACAGACACGCCCTCGATTTCAAATCGCGGCTCCCATTGCGAAAGAGCGAGGGCGGTTGCCGCGTAAATCTTGACGATTGTTTCCGACGTCGCCGGCCGACCGATCAGGTCAGGAACGGACGAGCCGTATTCCCGACGCATGATGCGGGAACCGATTTTCGTCGTCAGGATATCGCGGATTGATTGCTGGACGTGATCCCATCCGTCGATCGCGCGAAGCGTTGTCTGATCAATTCCCGCCATCGGCCGTAGCCTCTTGCTTCGGTGCCGGTTCCGCTTTCCGTGACCGGCGACCTGCCGCCTGCGCAGTGATCGCTCCCGCCGCGATGAACGGGGCGGCCTGTTCTTTGGTCAGGACGGCGACCTCGTCGGCCTTTTTCCACTGGCCCAGAATCCATGCGCCCTGGACGACCGTGTAGGCCGCCTTTGTGTCGTTCGATTTTGCCATATTGTCCTCGCTTGGTTTAAGGCGTTCCGGTTTGCGACGCGCCGGCGGTCACGCCGCTATGCGTGTGCGTATCGCCGATATTCACGCCGTTGTGGCTGACGCCGTTACCGGTCACGTCGAGTCGTCCGGTGATAGATACATCGCCGACGATGGAGACCCCTTCGGCGGAAAGGACCATTTTCACACCGCCCTTTGCGACGGCGAATTCCCCGGACTTTCCGTGCGGTCGCGGGGCCGCGTCGGAAAACGACGACAGCGCGATTTGCGCATCGGTCAGGTCGCCGCTTTCCGAGGTAACGGTGACAGACTGGCCGACGGTTGGCTCGGCCATGATTTGCACGCCGCCAGACGATAGCGCCTGAACCCGAATCCACGGCGTCGTCAGACCCTCGCCCAGCTGGACGCGGTATAGGCCCGCGCCCGGATCAGACTCGACGACAACGCCCTCGCGGGAACGACCTCGCAGGCGTCGTTCCAACTCGGCGATGCGCCGATCCATTGCCTTGAGAATGCCACCTAGATCGACCGGACCCGCCATCGCTATTCGCCTCCGTCGGGTTCGGTGATGGCGATAGTTTCATCGCCTCGGTTCAGGACGCCAAGGCGATCAGCCGCGACGCGCGACAAACCAAGCCCCTGCGACACGACCTCGTCAATCGGGCCACCGCTGGCGACCATAAACCTGTCGGCGACAGGCCCGAGGGCGGGTTCGTCCTGCCGGATCGCGTCAGACACGCGACGCCAGATCGAGGCCGCCGCGATCGGTTGCCCGGGGATCGGGTCAGGCAAAACGTCCAGCGTCACCCGTATCTGTCGGGCCGCCAGACGAATGCCTTGATCGACCGTTGTCGTTCTGACCCGTTTGATCTTGCTGACCGAATTCGACAGGCCGCGCCATAGATCGGCCCATTCATCGTTTGCCGTCAGCGCCCGGACGATATCCGCGTCGATCAGGTCAAGGGTTGCCTCCATCGTCGCATCCGTCAGCGGGACGTTGATGCCGCTGATGATGGTCCCGCCCGTGTCCGGGTCGACCTCAAACATTGGAGTCGCTAAACCGAACTCGCAGACGAAATCGACCATCCCGTTTTGACGAAGACTCCGCGTTTCGACGCCCTGGGCCTCGCTGTCGTCGGTGTAGATCAGAATGAACGGCCGTTCGCTTTCGGATCGGGCGTCGCCATCGGCACCAAAGGTCAGGGCGGAAAAGTCGCTGTCGAGGACGTTGTCGGCAACAATCGTTTTCCCTTGCATGGCCTTAAGGGCGGTGCGGCGCAGGGCCCATCTTGCAAAACTCATGTCGCACCCAGTTCCAAAACGATACGTTCGGACGGCCCATCGTGGACCGTCAAAATTTCAAAGAATGGCTGACCGACACGGTCAACCAGACGAACCTTGTCGTGCTTGCGGAAATCTGGAATCACCTGCCCGCTGCGCCGCACATGCGCTTGGCCTTTGCCAGCCGACAGACGCGTGCCCCAGCCCCGGCTTGTCCCGCCGGTCACGCTTGAATTGTCGCCGGTTCCAATGCGAACAACAGCGCGCAGCGTAGTCTTTTGACGGGCCGCGTCGGGCGTGTTCCCGGTCAGCGGATAAAAGGCAATTTCCTCCGACAGCAAGTCGTCGACGATCGCCGCAGAGTTTGCCTGTATCGCCTGAAATCGCGCCGCCATATCAGAAAACCCTTTGAACGGAGAAAAGGCCCGGGGCGCTTTCCAGCGCCCCGGGTAAGGTTAGCCTACCGTCACTTGGGCCGAGATCATCGACCACGCGACGTCGCGCTCTGCCGCCGAAACCGGCTCGGAACCATCGGGCATCGCCGCGTTGACGGCCTTCACATCAGGCAAGCCGCCTTGCGTGAAGTCCTCGTCAGGGTCGAGGTTCGAAATCACCTCGACGATCACGCCGAGGCGGTCGTCGTCGGATTCCTGCGTTCCGCCGTCGCCCTCGTCGGATTCCTGCGTTCCGCCGTCGCCGGCGAAAACCGCCAGTTTCAGGTCGTAAAGGTGCGAACCATAGGCCTCCGGCAGATCGACATGCTGGCCCGCCACGACCGTTTGTCCCTCGGGGATTTCGGCCACGTCCTTCGGAATGATCGTGGCCGCCCGGATCAGATACCCGGCCATCAGGTCAGCGTCAGCCGGCGCAGGACTTCGGGGCGCGTGCAGATCGAAATTGCGTTCATCTGCATTTCGAGGTTCACGCCCTTGTCGTTCGGCATCGGAAACTGCTTTGCATACATCGGCAGGCCAACGGTGTTCACCGTTTCGATGTAGTCAGCCGGGGCAAAGCGGGTCAGGAATAGTTCAGGCACACCGACCGGAACCAGCTGAGCCTCGTCGTGGGCGATGTAGGCCGCGCCCGCATCTTCCGAGGCCTTTTTCCCGGTGCGGTAACGCTCCCAGGTCACGCCGCCAAATTCGAACGTATCCGGCACGGCCATGCGCAACGCGACCGCACCCGCGTGCGACAGCAGCGTTTCCTTCACCGACTTGTGACGCCACAGGGCCGTGTGGAAATCGCGGCCGGTGAAAGCGTGCAGGCCCTCGTAAACGTCATCAAGGCTGTCCTCGACGCCGAAACGCACACCGTCGACGACCTTGCCCACGTCGGTCGAATCAACGTCCAGTTCAAGCGAAATTGCTGCGGGCGTTGCGATGTTGAAACGGGTGTAGAGGTTCTCAAGCACCCGCCCCGATTTGGCCGTCACGACACCTTTGATCGCGCCAACGCGCTGGTGTTCGAGCGTCATTTGCAAATCTTGGCCGTGGCGGGCCAGCTTGCGATCGACCCGGCCCTGAACCGTTTCCAGTTCGTCCTCGGTCCCAAACGCACGCACGCCCTGGACTTCGTCGGCCTTGACCGCGTCGTCACGCTCGTAGTGCGGGATGCGGAACGGAATCGCATCGCGATTTTCGTCCGCGGTGGTCTCGCCCGGGCCGCCACGTTCGGACGGCTCGACCAGCCCCAGCTTGCCGTCGCGCTGCTCGATATAGACGGTGGTCGTGGTGACGCCGTCCTCCTCGAAAATGCCGGTCGCACTGATTTGGCCGGGGCGGTATTTCTGGCGGTTGATTGCCGCCGTCATGCCCACGACGCCGAAGGCGTCGTCGTTGAAAATGTCGAGTCTCATGTGAAGGCCCTCCTTTAGCGAACGATCAGGCCGACGGCGGCAAGCTCGTCGATCTGGGTTTGTGTTTTGGCGGCGTCGTCGACACCGTCGTCGTAGATCAGTTCGGGGCCCTTGAGTTGGGCGGCGCGGGTCAGCGCAACGGCCAGCGCATCGTCAGACGACGCATCGACTGAGTAGCCCAAGACCGCGACCGCAACCTGGCTGCCGTCAGTCGCGGCGGGATCGGCGGGAACATATTTCCCGGACTCCGTGATTTTGCCGAGAACCTGACCCGGACGCAGAATGCCCGCACCCGACGCGATCGTAACCTCGTCGCGGCTGCGGCCATGCTCGGCCTCGGAAAGTGCGAAGCCGAGCGAACGCGGCCCCTCTGTTTTGGTTTCGTAGGCCATCTCTTACCCTTTCGTCATTTGTTGACGGCGCGATGCGTAGATCCCCGCCGTGTCGATGGTTGCTTTCGCTTTCCGTTGGGGGGCCTGACCGCTGCCCGCACCGTCGGCCGTCGCGCGATCACCGATCGGCGGCAGAGGCGTTTTGTCGTCCGTCGACGCCTTCGGCGCTGCGGCCAAAATCGCCTTGATTTCGTCGACGCTGGACTCTGTCTCGGTCAGCATGTGTTCGGCCAAGGCCTCGCGGCCCTTTGCCTCGTCCAACGCCAAAACAGCGGTGCGGCGCGCACGATCAGCTTCGACCGCCTCCTTCTTGGCGGCCTCGATCTTTTCGGCTTCCGTCTCTGCGGAGGCCCCGGTTTTGTTGGTCACGATAAATTCCTTTTCCGTGGGTTGGGATTTTGGCGGAGCCGAATTGGCCGTCGCCTTTTGCATCGCGGCGGGATGCCGCCATCCGTTCGCCTGCGCCATCGCCACAAGGGGCTGGGGCGCGCGGGCATACGATTGGTAGGGGAACGCCGCGACGGCGGTCGCCTGTTCGTCGGTGGTTGCGTCGGCAAAACCCGCGGCAACGGCTGCGGCGTCGTCCATCCAGGTCTCGGCCTTCATCATGTCGCGACACGCGGCCTCGGATTGACCCGACCGCTTGGCGTAAACCCGCGCGTAGCCGGTCGCGATGCTGTCCAGCGCGCGCCGGCTTTTGTCGTGATCGTCGGCGGTGCCGAAGGTGAAACCCGACGGGTCATGGATCATCAGCTGCGATCCGGTCGCCATCGTGATCGTTTCGCCTGCCATTGCGATGATCGAGGCGGCGCTGGCGGCGATCCCCTCGATCACAACGTCGGTGCGACCCGACCGTTCGGCGAGTGCGGAACGGATCGCGACGCCATCCGTCGCAATTCCGCCGCCGCTGTTGATCCGCACGGTAAGCGGGGCGTCGTCGTCAATCTGACCCAACGCCTCAAGAACCATCGCCTGGGTGATCCCGTCGATGATCACATCGCCCGCGTATTCCCAATGGTCGCCGACGTATCCGGTCAGCGTCAGGTTTCCGTCTTTCAAAATCACGGCCATCGGCGGTGCCCTCCTGTTGCAACAGCGAACCGACGGGGCGGTCGCTTGCCCTTCTCGATTGCGCATTCACGTTCGGCCTCTTGGATCAGCCGGTTTAGTTCGGCCAGGTCGCCCCGGCCGAATTTGACTCCGTCCTCGCCGAAGCGCGTTTCGGAGACCTGTTTGCCCATCGCGATATCGTCGCGGGCCTTTTTCAGCTGGGCGAGTCGTTCGCACGCCGTTTGTTCAGCCATCGTCGTCCTCCGTGCTGTCGGAATCGTCGTCGTCGTTTTCCGACCCGGAGGGCGAATTGCCGCCACCCACGCCGATCAGCGTCGGTTCAGGCACGCCGTATTCAAGGCGCAGGGTTTGCGCCTCCTCCATGTCGGCCAGCACGTCCTCGTAATCGAACCCGAGGTCGTTGCAGATCATCTGCTCGGACATGACGCCCATCGCGCGCCAAACCGAGTGGGCTTTTGCCTTCTTGGTCTCGTCTGCGATGGGGCGCGCCGCCCCCCGCCAATCGGCGCGGCAGGCCGCCTGACGATTTGTCAGAAACCCGACAATCCCACCCGGGAACGGGATATCGCCACGCTCGATTTCTTCCTCCAACCACGCCTCGTAAAAGGGTTGGCTGAACGGAGCGACCAAGTGCGCGCGCCGCGCTTTCGTGACCTCGAACACTTCCGAATTTCCGTTGTTCAGGCTGGCATACGATGCGTTCGAATGATCGCCCGACGCGCTTTCGTAGGTCATTCCCAGACAACGGGCGATTTCACGAAGAAGCATTTTCGAGAAGTCGGGATAGTTCCCATTCGGGTGTTCAGCTGCTTTAAAATCCAGCTTTTGCCCCGGCATAATATGCGAAACGCGACCGTTCAGCCGGGTATCAAAGATTCCATCGCCATAGAAATCAGCGACGGCCTCAAGATAAACCTCCATCGGGGTAATGCCGTCTGACACCATCCGGGCGCGCTCTTGCGAGGTCATTAGGCCTTCAAGCGCATCCTCGGTCGCACCATCTGATGTAATGGTCGCGGCAAAAAGGGTCTGGATGATCGCCGCCGAAAGCGTTGCGTCGGACAGTTCGTCGAACTGACGGACGACCTGCAGGACGGGTGCCAGCGGGGTAATTCCCCGGCAGGTTTCCGGGGGGCCGCTAAACACATGAACCATTCGCGCACGACCATAAGCCGCCATTGCCGGGATGGTCCGAAAAGCGTTCGGGTTCCATTCCTCGCGGTTCGGCCGGATTTCATAGGACAGCGCGAGGCCGTCGGCATCCATCCGAACGCCGTTAATCAGCCCTTCGTGCAGCGCCGACCGGCGCGACAGCCGGGTCGGACAGATCAGGCGGAACTTCGTTCCCGTCGGCGATTGATCCCGCACCCGCCAAGCAACCTCGCCGAGCATTTCCCCGGTCGCCAGCCAATGGCGGAACGCCGTCGCCTGCATTTCGCCGAATGTGCGCCGCCCCTCGATATCGCAGACGCGCTTGTTTCGGGACCACAACTCGAACCGGCTTTCGACGAGCCGCACCCATTCACGGGCCTCGGCCTTGCTCATTCCGAGAACGACGGTTTCGGGCTGGGGTTTGACGCGGAGACCAGTGCCGACCGTGTTTGCGGTCGCCTGATCAATCGCGCCCGCAAGCCAGCCGCTGTTGTGGATCGAGTCGACCGCCCGGGCAGTCGCCAATTTCCACGACGCGCCGATTTCGTCTTGCGATCGACGCGCGGCTGGATTCCAACGCTGGAAAACCGGGCCGCGGTTGCCCCGCATAAACGAGGCCAACGCGGGGCCGCGCCGCCCGGCTTGGGTCGAAACATCGGCCCCAGCCGTCGCGCGTCCCGCGCGTCCAAATACGCGGCCCATCAGGTTCATATCTTTACCTCTTGTTAATGCGCCCCCCTAGTCCGCGGATACGGGATCGGCGGGAAACCGGTTTGCCCGGATCCGGCTTTTCGGTTGCGGGCGGCGCTTTCGCTTTTGCGGTTTCACGAACGGGAGGGGCCGCCTTTTCAGGTGCCGCCCGGACCTCACTTGCGTCAGGGATGCGATCGACGTTCAGGCCATAGGCCGCCGCCGCCGCCATCGCCTCGCAGTCGAGGAAGTGGTTGTCCCGCTGGCGCTGAATCCAGACCGGTTTCCCGTTCACGATCATGCGCTCCTCGGAAACCAACTGCCGACAATAGTCCTCGGTCACGTCCTCGGGCAGATAGAACGCCCCAGGCGATCCCGGCGGCAAGGCCAGACGATGGAACACAAGCCCTTTGAAGAAGTCAGACGACAGGTGGATCAGTTCGAGCGAACGCTTTGCCCGACTCCCGTCCTTTGCAACTTCGATCTTTGCGACGCGATACGGCTGCGATTGCGTGTCGTGGCCTTTCGTCGCAAAGCAAAGCCAAGCCATCCGGCGCACATAGGAGTAAACCTTGTGTTCCTCGCCGCGATCCTTCTTGTTCGGGCGGAAGCCCGAGTCGATAAACGAACGCTCGATTTGCCATCCGTCGATTGTCGTCATCAGCAACTCGGTCAGATCATTCCAGACCTTGTCCTCGGAGGTCACGCCATACAGCTGGCCGTAATCAACGAGCCAAGACGTGCCCCGCGCCCCAAAGGCGCGCACGACGAAATAGAGGCACGACCCCTGAACGTCGACGCCCGCGACCAGACGCAACGCACCGGCCGGGATTTCGCCCTTCCGATACGGCAGGACTTGGCGACGTTGGACCTCTTGCCACTCGGGCACATCACCCGAACCAGCCATCGCGTAGCACTCGCCGAACGATGCGTTCATCGCCGTTTGGATTCGGTCGTGGTCGCCTGACGCCTTGGCAGTCAGATAGGTTTCCGCGCGCTGCCCGAAACTGACGAACGGCGAACAAAGACCCGACGTCCAAAACGAAAGCGTCGACGTTTCCGCCGGTGCGCCGGTGACGACCGGAACGTCGTTTTCCAGGACGACGCTTTCCCCCGGCGCAACCATAGCGCCACGCTCGTTCATCCACACCTTATCGGACTCAGTGTGGACGCCACCGCACGTCGGACATTCGACCCAGGCGTCGGCCTTGGCCTGCGCCGGTGTTGCGTTCTTGGGCCATTTCAGACGTTCGCGGCGAGGCACAAAATACTCGTGGCAATGCCGACAGGGCCAGCACCAATGGTGGCGCGTGCCTTCTTGCCAAAGACGCCAGATCGGGCTTTCCACGTCCTCGGGCGCGGCGACCGCCCAAAATTCAAGGCCCGTGGCCGCGTCTTTTTCAGTCACCACCAGCCCCCGGCTGCACGTCGACGTCACGCCCGTGACAAAATCGGCGTAGGTTTCGCCGCGGGCCTCGACAAGCCCCAGGACGTCGCCCTGTCCTCGCACGTTGCCCATCATCTCGTCGTATTCGTCGACCAAGGCCAACGCCGCCGGGTCCGATTTCAGCGCCGAGGATGATCCGCCATGTGCAAGGCGGATCGGCACGCCTGCAACCTGCTTCAAGGTCTTTTTCATCTTGCGGCCGCGCACGACCTTGGCCTTCAAAGTATCGGCCTCGTCGAGCAGCGCCATCAGGCGCGGCTCAAACTGGTCACGATTGAAGTCAGCGGTCGGGCCGACATAGAGGATCGGTGCCGGCTTTTGATCCAGCCGCGCGCCGATTACGTCCAGCATTGCCTCCGATTTCCCGGATTGTGCCGATGTTGCCAGCACCGCGCGCTTGTAGGACCGCCCGCGATAGTTGCCGCTGTTATGCAGCGCATCAGAAAATGGAACCGTCGCCGGTGTCAGCCACGGATCACGCGGGCCGGGTATGCCAGCGGTCTGTGGGTAAATGCGGTTTTTTGATGCCCACTTTGCTGGGCTTTCCCGTTCAGCCTTGGTCCAGATCGACGCCGCTAGATCGTAAAGCGTCGGCACGCTGCGATGCACGCTCTTTGATGCGTCTGACGAGGTCATCTGTTGCTTTCTCGATTTCCTTGCGCTGATCAAGGTCGCGCGTGATCCGGGCGGGTAGCCCCGTCAGTTCGGCCAGCACCAAACCTGCAAGGTCAGCAACAACCGCAGATGCGTCCTCAATCGGGATCAGCCGCCGTTCGCGCTCGGCGATACGGAGTTCGATCTCACGAGTCCGAGCATCGCTTGACCTGGTCGCTGCGGCCTTCTGGTTCGATTTTTCGGCAAGGCCCTCGTAGTAAGCCACGACACCCTGAACAAAATCCGAAATCACGTATCGGCCGCGATCCGTTTTTTGCAAATATCCCTCGGTCACGCGCAGCTGCACCCAACGGGTGCTTTTCCCTACCATCGTTGCCGCTTCCTTAAGCGTCACGCTTGGCGGCCCAGCCGGTCTGCCCATAGCAACCTCTTGAAGTGAAACGGATTTGGAAAAACGAAAAAAACGCGCGAATTTCGGGCTGCGGCGCACCGCGATAGGTTGGCCCCGGGGAACGGTCCCTAACGGGGGGGCGGGTCGCGGCGGCTGTGCGGGTCGTCAGTCGACGACACCGTCGGTGATGGCGCGAACCTCGTGGGCGATGCGGTCGGGTAGGTCGAGGGACTTGTCCTCGAACGCCTTTGCGCTTTCGTCCTTGATGATCTCGCGCGGGATGGCGGGTCCGAACATCATCTTGATCGGATAGGAGGCGCTGGTCGTTCGATGGAACACATGGCCGCCGCCGACGAATTGTCCTGAACGATGGTTGCCGGCAAAGATGAACGTGCCTTGGAACCGTCGCTGGTTCCCCCACGGCTTTGCCTTGACGCCATAGGAGAACTGGCGCGCGGAGAATTCCCGGAGGCTGATGTGCCGACCTGTCGAACGGATCGTGTAGGTCAGATTCGAATTATTGGCGCGGATTGTTCGGATGCCACCGAACCGCCTGACCTTTGTCTGGGTCAACCCGACCTGTTTTGCGACGGCTCGGATTGTGTGGGTCCGGGCCGTATCTCCGACGCGGTTCAGGCCGCGGCGGAATGCGGCTTGGGCTTTTTTCGATCCGAGGGTTTCGGCGACGTCCTGGAACCGAATGAGGTTTCCGTCGCGAAAGGAAATCGAGACGTCGGACACTTGGGGGTTCCTGTCGAGTCGATCAGGCCGATGCGCTGTCGTCAGGTAAGGGGTTTGTCTTAGGCCCACTTGAGGTGGGCCACGACAACCCTGCACCGTCTGGACAGGATGCCTTGTCATTGATGGGGGGGGAGATGCGCGCACGAGGCGCTGCTACGCCAGAAAAAAGGGGTTTTTTCGCAAAATCAGCAAATCACATTTTGTTACAGGATTTGGGCAAATGCGGCCTTTGGGCCTTTTTTCTTTGGCTTTTGTCGATCTGAAAAAAATGCAGATGCGGAAACTTACGCAAACGGGATAACGGATAGTCCATCGGAGCGATTTGCCCCGGACAATTCACCGGACAAGCCCGGACATTTTGCGCCCCGTCCTGTCCGTTTTCTCGCTAACGCATTGATATCTTGCCGTTTAACAAAACGGACGCAATTTCCTGATTTCGGACAGGCCGCGATTTTGGGGCATTTTGGCGGGGGCCCGGGCTGATCCCCCGGACATTTTGTCCGAATCGTCCGTCGGGCTGTCCGTCCGTCCGCCTTTGGGGCTTTGGGAGGCCGGGGCATCGCCTAACGCGTCGCAGTCGCAAGGCGTCGGGCGCTCACCCTTTGGCCCCCGATTGAACCAATACGCCGGGCGCGGGCGGCGTTCGGGATAGACCCAAAGCACCCAGCCCTTGCCCTTGCAGTCCTTGCATTTCGCGATCACTGGTCGCCCCAGGTGGTGAATATCCCGGTCGGCACGTTCGTCCCGCTTTCGGCGAAACTTGCGACGGGAAGGTCGCGCCATTGCCCGGCGACGCCCTCGAGGTGGCCGTCATACCAAGCCGACGCGGGGAGAATGCAGCGGATTACGCCCCGGCCCCGATCGCGCTGACGCAGGAACCGCCGCGCGTGATCCAAATGCTTGCGCCAATGACGGCCGACAAACGGCGGATTCATCAGAACCGCGTCGAACGTCGGATCGGGCGGGACGTCCAAGAAATTGCCCGTCGTCACCGCGTAGCCCTTGGAACGCGACAGCGCGGCCCGGCCCGGATCAACCTCGATGCCGCGAATGATCGCGTGGCGATACGCCTTGCGCGCCGAGTCCAATATCCGGCCGCACCCACAGGACGGCTCCAAAATCCGCATGTCGTCGTGCGGATACAGGTCGCCAACCAAACGGTCGGCAACCGCCACCGGAGTCGGGTAATAGGCAAGATCCTTTGCAACGTCCCTGCCCGCGCGGCGCGGCTGATCGCCGTCCTCGGCGTCGGGCAACACCTCGCCGTAGAATTCGGCCAAGGCCATGTTGATATCCCGGCAGGTCGTTGGATCAAACAGAACGTGCATGTTTCCGTTGTTGAACGCGCGCAGGGTGATCCCGTCGCGGGCGGCGTCGCCCGCCTTGCGGGCCTCCTTCTTCCATTCGGACAATTCCGCGTGTTCCAGATGATCCTCGCCCCGATAGACCCGGAGGGCGTTCAGCATGTCCCGCAGGCGATCCGCGCCCAAAGACCCGTAGCTATGGCGCGCCGCCGCGCCGTTGATGATCACCCGCTTTGGCAGGCCCTTGACCCCGATACGCACCTTGCTGTGGCTCTTATAGGCCGGGTCAAGGTCGACAAACGCCTCGGCCAATCCGCGCAGGATCGAGCCACGCTGATCGACGATATAGGCCCCGAACGTCGCGCGGATATTGTCGATGGTGAATTCGGGCGGGTCGTCCATTTCGCGCTCGAACCTCGACCTGTCGCTTGCCGGCGCAATCTTGTCGATATTCAGGCCGCGATAGACGTGACGCCAGGCGCTGGACCGCAGGACGCGCTTGGCGTCGAAAACGGCGGGCTTGCCGCCGCGCCCCCAGATATCCCCGCCATAGGCCCCGCCGATTGAAACGCCAATTTCGCAAGCCATTGCCGCATCGGACAGGGCTTTTTTCAAATTGGGCAAATTCGCCTTTTTCCCATCGTATTCGTCGACAAGGTCAGAAAGCGAAATTCTGAACGCTGGTGCTTGCATATTCATCGTTATTTTTCTCCTTTTGCTTTAACCAATTCATCCGACCAATCGTCTGCCGTGCCTGACGCCAGATGCGCGCAATTCGCTGCGACCAGTGCCTGCGCCAGATCGGGGCAGACGGAATTGCCGCAGCAGCTGACCTGCGTGGATTTCGTGAACGGGTGCCAAGTCCAGTCGCCGCCATCGTCGTTCCAGACGCCTTCGATCACGTAGTCAGGCGGAAAGCCCTGCGCGTTGAACAATTCGCGCGGGGTCAGCATCCGCATTCCAATGTCGACGATCACGCATGTGGTGCCCTGGACCTTGACCGTGACGAACTCGCGGTGGTCCCATGCGTCGTGGGCCCGCAGGAAGGCCGCGACCTCGCGCGCCCGATCGGCCTGTTCTGTGGTAAAGGGTGGCAATCCCGCGCTCGCCTCGACGTGGCCCATGCGGTCGCGCACGGTGACGGTGTGCATCGGTTCGTCTGAACGCGCGCCGTCACCGGTGCCGTAGTATTTCGCGATCCACGGCAGGACGGCGTTCTGATGCGACCCTGACGCGATGATGGTCGACAGCGGCGCGTCTGCCGCCCGGCCGGGATTGATGCCGCCGTCGCGGGCGCTGTTGTGCTGGGCGAGAAAGGGCGTGGCAACGGCGTGTTTGATGCCGCCCGCAACAACGGTTCCCAGCGGTGCGCCAACGTCCAGACAGCGTGGGGCCTGACCCTGTGCCTCGCCATAGCCGCTTTGCACCAACACCGGGGCCAGCATCATGTTCTGATCTTTGCTGGAGGCGCAGATCGTGTGGTGCGGGTCGCGCATGTCGCGGTTGCCGCCGCCTTGCTGGGCATAGGTCAACACAGGTGCTACCAGCGCGTGATGCTGGCCGCCTGCGGTGACGGTTTTCACGGGGCGGTCAACCTGGCCGTCACCGCCTGCCGTGTTCGATGTGTAGAGGTGCGTCATCATCGGGGCGATCAGGCCCAGCGGGGCCGCGCCGCCGGGGCGCTTGATGAAGCTGTTCGCGGTCACGGTCGCCAGCGGGTCGGACAGCGGTTGCCCGGTCGCGCCGCCGTTGAACCGGGTGATGTGTGGGTTCACGATGGCTTTCTCGCCGCGGTTGGCCCCGGTGATGGTGTTGAACGGGCGGGCGGTATCCTCGAGCCGCGCGCCGTGCGTCAGGTTGACGATGAACGGATCCGCGCTGTCGAGGACATAGCGTTTCAGGCCACGGGCGATGCGGGCCATCGTGTTGTTGGCAAGCGGGCGCACGGCGGTCAGGTTGTGCTTTGCCTTGATCGTTGCCTTGTCGTCGAAAATCGACGGACACGGCAGGGACCAGTCGATGCAGTCCGCCGCGGTGCGCCAAGGCAGGCGGTGGCCGCGTTTCACCGACAGGCTATCAGGATCGCCGTGTGAGGCCTTGGGCCAGACGATCGGGCGACCGTCGCGCCGCGCGACCATGAAAAACCGCTTGCGGATCGTCGGTGCGCCAAAGTCGCAGGCGCGCAGTTCTTTCCATGCGACGCGATACCCGGCCTTGCGCAGACGCTTGATCCACAACTCGAACGTGACCCCCTCGAATTCGCGGACCGGGCGGCCATCCTCGTCGACCGGGCCCCAGGTTTTAAATTCCTCGACGTTCTCCATCAGAATAACGTCGGGGCGCACCTTCTCGGCCCAGTCGACCACGACCCACGCCAGATCGCGGATGTTGCGGTCGCGGGGTGCGCCGCCCTTGGCCTTGGAGAAATGTTTGCAATCGGGCGAGGCCCACAGCAGGCCGACCGGGCGACCCGCCGCGACCTCGACCGGATCCACGTTCCAGATATCGTTGGACAGGTGCAGCGTTTCGGGGTGGTTTGCCGCGTGCAGGGCAAGCGCCGCTGCGTTGTGGTTGATCGCTACGTCAGGGCTGCGGCCAAGGGCGCGTTCGATCCCGGTGGACGCACCACCGCCGCCGGCAAAGCTGTCGATGATCAGGGGTTGGGTCACGTTTTTCTCCTTTGCTACAAATCTCAACTTGAGGAATTTTCGATCATTCCGCGGGCCCGCCTTTGAACAGCGCCTCGGCGCGGTCGATTGCGGTCAGGCGCGGTGGCCCGGCCTTTTCGGCCCGACCCCGGATCAGCCGGGCAACGCGGGTTTTCAGGCGCGCCTTTTCCGTCCAAAGCGTTTGGATCAGCCGCGCCTGTCGATCGTTGCGGGCCTGCAATTCGGCAATTTCGCGCCGCATTTCATTATTGGCGCGCATCAGGCGCAGCGTTTCGTTTTTCGCCCATCCCATTATGAATCCCCCATGACATTTTCGCCCGGCACACCGTTTGGCCTTTCGGACTCTTTTTTCCTTTGGTTTCGCCGCGCCCTTTCGGCGATCTGGTCCCTGACGTGTCGATCGCCGCCGTAATGGCTGATCACGGTCAGCGTTTCCGCGGCGGTTTCGATTACGGCGATTTCCTCGACGCTCAATCGGATCAGCCCCTCGCCGTCCTTGCCGGATTTCATTTTCATCCGGCGCGCGATCGAGGCCAAAACGCAGGACATATCGTCCAGCGTCATTTTCACCCTTGCCATAGCGGCACCCCCTTTTCGGATAGTCGGACGGATATGATCGCAAGGCCTCGATCACGCAGGGCGTGGCCGCGTGACCGCGAAAGGCCGAGTTTTTCGAGCATTTTTGCAAACGAGCGATCGGCGGCCTCGGCCAAGCAGGCGGCCGACACGGCCCGCGCCATATCAGGATCCCGCATCCCGCCTTTCGTCAGGTATTCCGACGGCCAGCAAAGCGCCTCGTAATATCGACTGACGTCCTCGGGCGTGACCGGGATCGGCGCGGCCGCCTCCAATTCGTCGACAGGAACAACGGAGTCCCAGCCCTCGGCTAGTCGGTCCTCAATATCCATCTGTATCGCCGGCATGCCGCTGGATATCCCGCGGGGGCCGTCCTTTGACGGAACCCGCGCCTGCCAGCGCATCGCCTCAACGATTGCCTCGCGCACAAGGTCAGGCGTCCAGGTTTCGACCGGTCTGCTCATGGTGTTGTCACTTTCTTGATTGCCTCTTTTGCGGGCGTCCCGGTCGCGACGAGGGCCGCCGCACGGTCGGATTGACGAACCGTCATTCCCGCCATCGGCGTGCCGTCAAATCGCTTGCACGCCCGGTCGAACCGCAGCCCATAGGCGGCCGACATGTGCTTTACGGCGCGGATCGAACGGGAAAGGTGCCGGGCGGTCTGCTGGCGCGTCAGCCCGGCCTTGGCACACGCGCGGTAATCTTCGACCGTCAGACAGTTCGGCATATACGCGCGTCGCCCGCATTGATCGCGCGCGACCTTGATGCCGGCGCGGCGCAAAAGGCTGAAGGTCACATTATAGGACTGCCCGAACCGCCGAGCGATTTCGCGCACGGTGTGGGTTTCGGCGTTGTCGCGGGCAAAGGCGACGATTTCGGCGTTTCGGGCGCGCACGTTCATTCTGACGCCCCCGCGGCGCTGAATTTGTCGACCTCGTTCCCCCATGACTCCCAACCCCGACGGGTCGTTCGGGCGAATAGTTCCAGCTTGCGTTGGCAAGGCCACGCCGCCTCGATCCGGCGCACAATTTCGTCGGGCTTCCGGCTGTGTTCGCGCTGCTGACCGCTGATCACCGAGTCTGGAAACGGGCAAGGCTTTGGCAACGGGAGCCGGCCGCGCTTGCAGATCAACAGCAGCTCGTGGCGATTGCGCGCCCAATATCCGGTGCCGATCCGGTCTTTGATCCAGACGACTTGGCTCACGTATTTGAAGCCCCAGGCAGGCGGCACTGCCATCGACCGGGCCAACATCGGGGCGGTTGTCCACATCAACAGAAGTGCGTCCTTGGCCGCCCAATCCCTGACAGGCAAAGCGCATATTTCGGCGTCGCTCATACAGGCGTAGTGCCGACGCGGGTTCCGTCCGGGCTTGGCCGCGCTGTTGCTGGCAAATTTCCAAGGCGGGTCAGCATAGATCAGATCAAACGGGCCCATCACCAATAACCCGCCCGCACGTCGATCTCTTTTTCACCGGAGAAACCGGGCAGTCTGCGCGTGGACGCTGCAATGTCGTCGTTTCGGACCGCGTTTGACTTGGTGTTCACATAGGCCAAGCCCACGCCCAGGCGGGCCGCGATATCCTTTGCGATTTCGCCGGCGCACCGCAGTTTCAGTATTTCCAGAACGCGCTCGTCGTCGTTGCGACTTGGGGTGGGGCTTGCCATCAGTGGAATTCCTCAACATCGAATGGAAGGTCGTTTGAAACGGGGGGCTGATCGCCGGGGCCGTCGGCGTGATCGTTGTCGATCGCGGCGCGCCGACCGTTTGGCCGCGCGAACCCCATCACGGGCTTTCCGGTCAACCAGACCAGATCCTCGGACATGCCGATGATGCCTTTCCCGTGCAGGTGATCGCGGGCCCGCGTCGCCGCCTTGCGGTTTGCGTCCAGATGCCGCGCGCGCGCATCTTCCTCGCTTGTCCCTTTCGGGCGGTCAGCGATTGCGGAGGGATCGTTCATCACCGCTTTGAGGTGGGCCGATACGTCCTTTTTATCGACGACCCGGACGCTGTCGGGCAGGCCAAGCATTGACGGCGCGGGGCGACCCCGGTCGTTTATGACCTCGTGGATGGCCCGCAGAACCTGCATATTTGTGCCCGAGACCCGCACCGCGCCGTCGCCCTGCGTCGCCGCCTCCTCGGCCCCGATCGGCGGGGAAACGACGCAAGACGTGATTTCGTCGCCGTCCTCGTCGTGGCCCAGCACGACCTGCGGCAAAACGAACTTGCAGGACACACCGTCCTCGCCCTCTTTCATCTTGGAAATCGACCACTCGCGCACCTGACGGCCGTTCGAGTCGAACATATCCTCGACCTTGCGAACGTGGATCGTCGAGTCGACAGCGGCGAAAAGCGATGTATGCCCGCGGGCCTTGGTCCCGCCGGCATTCATGTGGTGGACCAACATGACGTGGGCACCCGTTTTGCGCCGGATATATTCGCAACGCTCGATGATCGCGCCCATGTCGCGGCCGTCGTTTTCGTTCGCGCCTGGCGTTGCCCGGTTGAACGTATCAATGACGATCAGGCGCAGCGGTTCATCGCGATACGCGGCCCATTCCAAGGCCTCGGACGCAAGGTTTTCCGCGTCGGCGTCGCTGTTGAAAAGGTCTATCTGCGATTGCAACAGGATTAGCGGCAGGTCTTGATCGTCGCATCCATTATGCAGCGCGTAGGCCGGGAGGCGACGCCGACGAAGGCCGGCGGCGCTTTCCCCCGCCTGATAGACGACCGCGCCGCGCGAAACGCGCCGGTCGTTGAATTTGACGCCACGCGCGACAGCCATCGCGATATCGACCGCAACAAAGGACTTTCCCGATTGGCTTTCGCCGACAAGCAGGCTGATCTCGTTCTGCGTCAAAATTCCTTTGATCAGCGGCTCGACCTTTGGGCCCGGGTCAGAAAGGTTTTTGAACTGAACCGCGCCAAACTTGGAAAAGGGCGGCAGAGGTTTCCAAGGGCGCGCGATTTCCCGGCGCAGCCTGAACAGCTTTTCAGCCGTGCCACCGGCCGGAATCCAATCGTCGACGCTGCCCGAAACCGGAACGCCGGGCAGTTCGAGTATTTCAACGCTTTCGGCGATCCCCTTGAGCATACCGCCGACCGATTGCGCGTGATCCTGACCCGGGAAAACCGGGCGACCGTCTGAATGGAACCGGAGCGAACCGTCAGGTTTTCGGGCCTGGGCATCGTTGTCGGGAATGATCGTGACGTTCGCGCCCTTAAACCACTTTGCGTGTTCGGCCATAAATTTGCCCGCCCCGCCGTGGTTTGTCGTCGCCGGGACGCCGATTTCCCGAAGCATGTCGGCCTTCTTTTCGCCCTCGACGACAAAAACGCGCTGACCGGCCTTGATCGCCTCCAAAAGTTCCGGGAGGCGATAGGGCAACGGCTTGGCCGCGGCATTCTTGTAAACAAACTGTTCGGGCTTTTGTGGGTGCGGCCGCCGCTGCAGAAACGTCTTTCCGCGCCCCTTTGCGCTGTTCTGATCGTCCCATTCATAGCGCACGACCTGATACGCCAAGACTCCCTTTTCGTTCGCATATTCGTGGATGGCGGTCAGTCGGGCCCCGTCGGGAATATGCGGCGGGATCCAGTTTCCGTCGGTGTCCCGATGAACAGGCCGCTGATCGTCGCCTTGATGGAACCCGCCTCCCTGGGCCACGTCCTCGTAGGCGTCGACCGGCGGCAGGGGCGGCCCCTCGTCGCGATCAAATCGGTCGCGAAGATTGGTCGCGTCTTTGACCGGGTCACGGCGTTCGCTTTGCCTTTGCACCGGCGGCTCGCCCGATCCTATGTCGAACCCGTTTTCGCGCATCCAGCGGGCGGCATGGCCGCCTGAAACGCTTTGTCCGGTTTCGCGCTCGATAAACCAAAGAACGCCGCCGCCTTCGTTTTGCGCGTGGTCGAAAAACTGCCCGGTCTCCAAATCAACCGATAGGCTCCCGCCCGGCCAGAAGCGCAGCTCTTTAGGCTTTGACAGCGCCTTATTCGGTTCCCCCATCAGCAGGCGCGCGACGGCCTCGGCGTGGCGCGCAATGCTGTCAACTTTGGTCGTCGACATACCCCCTACCCCCGGCCCAGCGGCAGCGGCGTGGCGATATCTTTCCCGGGCTCAAGGATGGCGCTGGCAAATAGCGCAATCGCGATCGCGTCGGCCTCGTTGTCGTCCGTCGGGCGATAACCAAGGATCGACAGCATACGAGCCACCGCGATTTTGGCCTCGCCCTTTGGCGGGCGGCCTTTTAAAAGGTGCTTCCGCACAGACTGAACGGGGGCCTCGAAAATACGCGGGATGCCGCAAATGCGCGACCGCGCCTCGGTGACAGCGCAAAGCCCAAGAAGAAGCCGGATCGTGTCGAAGTTTGTCGTCGCCCTGCCCGTTTTCGGGTTTTTCATGTGGCGCGGGTCCATCGGCTGCTCGTAAACGACCGCCGTGATTTCATTTTCTCGAAAGATATCGTCCAGCCATTCGGAATACCGGGCAAAGGCCATCGCCTGATCCTCTTTCGGACCGGCAAAACGAACGGAACCCGACCGCATGGAAACGCCCGGCGTGCAAATCGCCCAGCCGGTTGTCGTTGCAAGGTCAAGGGCAAGGATTTTCGTAGGCATGCAGACTCCGTGCGGGGCCTTCGCCCCGTCAAAATTGGCTGACGGTTCAGATCGGTGTTTTGCGCCTGGGGCGCGTCCCGCCCGAACAGATCGGGCGGGAAAAGGGATTAGGGTCGGTGGCCTTTGAAAAGGCGCGGGCGACTGATGCGGGTGACGTTTCCGTCGTCGTCGAACGCAACCGCGTGCCGCGACGCCCGGGTGATGTGCTTGCGCGCCGGCGTCCCGCGATTGGCGTGCGGGGCTTTATAGTCGCGGAGGGAATTCCCGCCGTCGACGATATCGAGGATCAGACGCTGCGCGTCGTTCAGGTCAAAGCGATCACGGCCCGCCAGATCCCCAGGTCGCGTTGCGACCTTGTAGGACGCCGGGATCATTGCACGACGCTCATTGCTGGCGCGGCCTTGGCCGGGACCGGATCGCCACCGTTTGCGTTTGTGGCCTGCCGCTGGGCCTCGCGTTCGCGTTCGCGATCGACGATCCGGCCCATGACGGAAATCAGGTCGTCGTCAAACGCGTCGCGATGGGCAAACATTCCCATAAAATCCGCGCCCTGAATCAGTTCCCGCAGGAATGTGGTCTGGGTCGGCGGTTCCTTCTTTGACAGCTTGGCGACCGTTGTCAGCGCCTGCTTGTCGAGGGCGTGATCGTCGGCAAAGGTCTTTGTAGCCGACGCGGCGACGCCGTTATGTTCCTTGGCCTTTTCCTTGGCCGTGTTGATCTGGCCGATCGCGTCGCGATACTTGTCGCGGGTCAGCGTCACGGTTTCGACCGTGTCAGTCTTGAGTGTTTTCGCCATCTTTGGAGTCCTTTTCCAATTTTGCCGCGCGTCGCTTTTTCAGCCACGCCCGGATTTCGGTCGATTGAACGTCGTCGTCGAAAGGGAGAGGTTCGCAGCGCGGAACCTCGGCAGGCCAAGGCAATTCGCTGGGCCAAATTTGCGAAATCAGGCCGAGGGCCCGATCCATGCGATGCGAGGAAAATTTGAAGGGCGTTCCCGAAATCACCGAATAGCGCGCGGTCTGAAAAAACCGGGTGTCGTTCAGCAAAATCGAGGAAAGGGCCGCGGGACCGGTGCCGTAAAAAATACAGAGGTCCGAGACCAAGATCGAAAGGTCAAACGCGACGCGCTGGGAATAAACCCGCCGGGACGCCGCAACGTGCTGGAAGCCTTGTCCCATATCGTCAGCCCCCCGCCTCGATCGTTGCGCGGGCGGTTCGCAGCGCCTCAATCGCTTCGTCAATCTCGGAAAGGGCATCCGCCCGGCAGTTGTCCTCGGCGCTGGATTGCGCCGAAAGGATCGCCGCGACAGCCTCGCCACATTCTTTGGATATCGCGCCCGCCTGTCGCGTGATGCAAAGGCTCGAACCGGCACCGGTTTCCTTGAGGCGGCGCGCCATCATCCGCGTGACCGGATATTTCCCGGCGGCATCCTCAAGCGCGAGAATGTCAGCCAGCGGCCAATCAAGCGAACCGGAGCGTCGCCGGGAAATTGTCGCCTTTGAAACCCCGTTGCCCAATCGGGCGACGATCGTATCAGCGGCCGCGTCGTAGCACTGAAACGTGCCGTCGATCAGGGCCGACACAAGGGCGTTGATCTGCGCCCGTGGGTTCCCGCCGATCATCGTGCAACCTCGTTGCTTTGCCCTGCCCGCGATTGGCGACCATGTTTGAGGCATGAAACAAAAAACATCATCCCGCCTCCCGCAAAGCGTCGATCACGCTCTCAGGGTAGAAATCCGCCGGGCTCAAACCCCAGCCCCTGGCGGGCGAGGCCGCCAAAAGCAGCGCGGCACACTCGGGCGGGATAAATCCGCCAGTGCCGCGCTTTTCTTTCGAGAAGGTCCACTTTCGGACAGACGACACCGCCCGTCCGGTGACTTCGGAGACGGCCTCAAAGCCGCCGCAGGTCGCAATGATTGATTTAGCAGGTTCCATAGCGCCACATATTCCGATTATCGGAGATTTAGTCAAGCGCGAATGTTCCGATTTTGTGAGGTTTCCCGTTTTGCGGAAATCGGAAAGAATGCACGACATGGAAATCGTCGACGCCGAATGGATCAAAAAACGCCTGACAGGTGCGCGCGGCGAGAAGTCCCGCCTTGCCGATTGGCTAGGCATGCCCGCAAACAAAGTGACCAAAATCCTAACCGGCGAACGGCGCGTTCAGGCGGCCGAGGTCCCGGCCATCCTTTCCTTTTTCGAGGAGGAACAAGCCAACCGGTCAGCCGACGACGCGCTTCCGTTTCGGATCAACGAAAACACGGGGCCCGCATCGGACTCGACGATGGTTCAGCTTTTCCAGGTCGAGGCGTCGGCCGGCAACGGATCGGTGGTCGACGAATCCGACGAGGTCGCAACCGAATTGACCCTGCCCCGTGGATATTTGCGAAAAATTACGGCGTCGCACCCGCGGCATTTGGCGATTATCAGCGTTAAGGGCGACAGCATGAGCCCGACACTACGCGACGACGACCTAGTCATGGTCGACCGCAGCAAGACCGATCTGTCATTCGACGGCCTGTTCGTTTTGCGCTTTGACAACGCCCTGCACGTCAAAAGGATCGGCCGATCACCTGTTCGCGGCCACGTTCGAATTATATCAGATAACGCGGTTTACGGGGCGCAGGACTATCCTGCCGACGACGTTGCCGCGATTGGGAAAGTCATCTGGTCAGGAGGGAAAATAGGATGAAATCAAAGTGTTTGGCGGCAATTTTGTCGGTGATAGCGACCGCCGGATCGGCACAGTGGATGCACGAGGAGTCAGGCGGCGCATTTGACGGATCACCTACGCAGCTGGCGATGGCGGCAAACCTCGATTACGGCTTTGGGCTGCGATGCACCGACGAATTTGATCTGGTCGCGATATTCGTGACCCCGGAACAAATCGACCAGGATACCCTGGACCGCATGACGGCGTTGCTGCCGACGGTGCTGATCAGGGTCGACGACAACGAACCCTTTGAATTGCCATCCGAAGGGCTCGTGGCTCCACAAGGCGCGTCCTATCTTGGCGACGCGCCCGCCGACCTTGCGGTTCAAATCGCAGGCGCGAAAACAAGCGTATCTGTCGCGATTTCCTTGCTGGGGGAGATTTACCACGAAACCCGGTTCGGATCATCGGGATCGACCCGGGCGGCAAATCTTGTGATCGAAAACTGCGGATTGGACCCGGCGGATAGCTGATCCTCTACCCCCGCGCGCGCGGTGATTGAGAACGCGCGCACGCGCATGGAATGACCGTTCCGCTTGTTGATACGTTGTCTCATTCTATCGTTGCAATTTTTTACAAACGTCAGTCAAGAGGAAAAAAAGCGACACGGTTGATGGGGGCGGCCCTTATAGGGGCCGCCCCCTTTCTCTACCGACTCGCCTGATCAGCACCAGCGCCTGACGGATTCGCGCAAGGACGTCCGCACGTCCGCAAGCGTGAGTCGCAACGGCGGCACAAAGAAATTTCCGATCATCGGAATTTTTTGGGTTGACCTTAGTTCCGATATTCGGATTAAGTCGGTTCCAACGAAGGAGCCAAAAATGCTGATTTCCCGATTTGCAAACATTCGCGACCAAGACCTGCTGCCCTGGTCGCCGCCCCGCAGGGGGCGCATCCGAGGCGCGATCAAGGAGGCGTTTTACGCCGTCGCCTTTGTCGTCGTCGTCATGTCGTTGGTCTGGGTCTTGGCTGACGTCGCATGGACCTACCTCGTGTTTTGCGAACCCTGCGAGGCGCGATAATGGGGCGGATCGAGGCGCATTATCCCAAGACCCGCGACGCCTGGCACGCCCTGCGCGCAAAGGACGTGACCGCGTCGGTCGTCGGAGCCCTTTTCGGGGCTCACGAATACACGACCCGGTTCGAACTTTGGCACCAAAAGGCGGGAAATCTGACAACCGCGCGCGAGGAAACCGCCGCAATGCGTCGGGGCACGCTTCTTGAGCCGGTCGCGGTTGCCATGCTTGCTGATGCCCGGCCGGATTGGCGGATCAGCTACAGCACATCGCAGATGGTCTATTTTCGCGATGCCGAGGTTCGTCTTGGCGCAACGCCTGATTTGATCGTGGATTGCCCCCAGCGTGGACGGGGAACGGTTCAGATCAAAACCTGCACCGCTGGCGACTTCGCAAAGAAGTGGCGCGGCGACGATGGCGAACCCGAGGCCCCCCTCTGGATCAATCTGCAAACCGAGGTCGAGCGATATCTGACGAATTCGCAATGGGCCGCCGTTGCCGTTCTGACGCTCGACACAAGGGCTCAACTCGAAATCGAAATTGTCGACGTTCCGCGCGTCGACGGGGTGATCAGTTCAATCAAAGGCGCTTGCCGCACATTCTGGGCCGACGTCGCGTCGGGCCTTGAGCCTGATCCAGATTTCACGCGCGACGCCGACGTCATATCCGCCGCCTACCCTGCCGAGGATCCTGAAAAGCATCTCGACCTGACCACCGCCGCCGATATTGAAACACTGATATCGGAGGCGCAGGAGGCGTCCCGGCAGCGCCAAGAGGCCGACGCCCGGCTCAAATCATTGCGTGCGGAAATCAAGCACCGGATGGGCGACGCTGATACGGCGCACCTATCGGGCGGGCGTCAAATCACACTCCGAACCGAGCATCGGCCTGGCGCATTTACGGGGCCCAGCAAGTTCCGGCGCCTACGCCTTCCGCGGGCGATCCAGCAATGACGCGCCAACAGAACATAAAGGCCGCCGCCCCGACCCGCTGGGTTCTGGCGGCGCGGTTCGATCAAGATATCGACACGCGCGGGATGCGTCAGATGTGGGCCAAGGCCCTGATGCTTGCGCTTTGCGATATTGTGAAGCCCCCCGCGCTGACCGGGACCAAAGAGAAAGACACGCGCAATCACGTCGAATGGCAAAACGGGTTTTCCTATTTGGACAGCCGCGATTTTCGCGAAGTCGCCAGCCTTGCCGGGTTTGAACCCAGCGCGATTGCAGATCGGATCCGCCCTCTTGCCAACGACCGAAAGGCCGCCGCGCGCATGGCGAAAGACTTTTACGCAGACCGCAACCACCAGAAAAAAGGGAAAATCAAAGATGCCTGATGGAACAACAACAGCCCGCCGTCGCGCTGTCGACCAAGTGTTCGGCGACAACCGCGCGCCGATCGCGGAGGTCCTGCCCGCCGACCACGCCGATCTGGTCGCGGAAATCAACCGCGCTTGCGTCGACGCCAAAAACCGCACGCCGGCAAAAATCACGACGGAAAATGAACTGACAGACGCGGGGAAGATCATCACCGAACTCCGCGCCTTGGCGAAAAAGGCCGACGGCGTTCGATCGGATGAAAAGGCCCCGATCATCGAAACGGGCCGCGCGATTGACGGATTTTTCCGCGATCTGATCCAGATGATCGACGGCGCGATCACGCCGTTGCGCAGCGCCGCCGATGATTTTGCGCGCCGTCGGGCGGCCGAGGAAGCCGCACGCCGCCGCCGCGAGGAAGAAATCGCCCGGGAAAAGGCCGCCGCCGCCCAGAAACGCGCGGAGAACGCCAAATCGCCCGAGGCCGCGGCAAAGGCCGCCGCCGAACAGGAGGCGCAAGAGGCCGTCGCCAGCGGCGCGGCACAGGCCAAGACGCAACCGGTTCGCGGGAATGGCGTCACCGCCGGCACGCGCAAAACCTGGGACTTTGAAATCCTGGACTCGTCGGCCTTGCGCCAATCGCTGGGGGCCCTTGGTCCGTTTCTCGACGAGGCGTCGCTTGAAAAGGCGATCCGATCCTTCGTGAAAATCCACAAGGGTTCGACCGCCCTGCCCGGCGTTCGCGCCTTTGAAAAAACCACCACGCAATTCCGCGCCTAAGCGCGACGAAAGGGAACGACATGAACGACCTAGCGACAACAACGGCCACGCAACAACAGGCCCCGACGCGAAAAGCCGACCTCCGGTCTGATCGTCCGGGCGGCGCGATGCTCCCAAGCACGTTCGAGGAAGCCTGGCGCTTGTCCGAGGCGCTTGCCAAGGGTGGTGGCGACATGATCCCGAAGCATTTTCAGGGCAACGTCGGCGCGGTCTTTGCCGCGATCCAGCGCGGGGCCGAATTGGGCTTTGCCCCAATGGCCTCGATGCAACAGATCGCGGTGATCAACGGTCGCCCGTCGATTTGGGGCGACGCCCTCCCCGCCTTGGTCCTTCGGGCCGGCCATCGGCTCGACGAGGTCGTCGAGGGCGAGGGCGACAAGGCCGTGGCGACCGCGACCGTGACCCGTGGCGATACCGGGCACCAGATCACCCGCACGTTTTCGATGGCTGATGCAAAAAAGGCGGGCCTCGCCGGGAAGCAGGGCCCTTGGCAGCAATACCCAAAACGGATGCTCCAAATGCGGGCCCGTGGCTTTGCTGTTCGCGACGGCTGCGCCGACGTTTTGCTGGGCTTGTCGGTTGTCGAGGAGGTCCGGGACGCGCCGCAAATGCGTGACGTGACCCCGGCCAGCGCCGCCCAGAAAATGCAGGCAATCGCAAGCGCCGGGACCGCCGATCCCGCGCCCGCTGACGATCAGATTGATGATCACGGTGCGCAAAACGACGCGACACGGGAAACCACCGACGATCACCGCCAAGCGGATCCGGGCGAAACCGCCAAGGAGCCCAGCGAACCGACCGGAGACGAAATCGAGGCGGCGCGGAGCCGCGGGTTCGAGTCTTTCGACCTGGGCGTTCCCTTGGCGGCAACGCCCCCCGAATACGCCGATTTTCCCGCGCTGACGAAGGCGTGGAAGGCCGGATGGAACGAAGGCGAGAAGGCCGCAAAGGCGGGCTGATCCCCACGAAATAGGTCGCCGCGACCTCCTCCCCGCGTCGATCTAGGGGCGATCCAAAAGATCGCCCCGCCAACAACCCCCGAAAGGAATCCACATGATCCCGACCTACCTTGTTTTTGACACCGAAACCACCGGCTTGCCCGTTCGTTCCGCGCGCGGCGAACCGCCGGTCCCTGCCGATGATCCCCGCCAGCCCCGCGTGCTGTCGTTTGCCGCTATCGTTGCCAACGCAGACGGACACGAAATCAGCCGGGACAAGATTTACGTGCGGCCCGAGGGTTTCACGGTCGCGGAATGCGATGCCCGCGCAATCGCTGACGGCAAGCGCCCCGCTTCTGAAATCAATGGTCTAAATGACGATTTCCTTAACGAATATGGCCATCCGATTGGCGCTGTTCTTGATATCTGGAATCAGGCGATAGACGGGGGCCTGATCCCGGTCGCCTTCAACGCGCAGTTCGACACCAAGATGATGCGGGGCGAATTGCGTAGCGCAGGGATGCCGGATCGGTTTGAAGAAACGCCCAACATCTGCGCCATGAAGGCACTATGGCCCTACCGCGCCGAGGGCCTGGACGTAAAGTCTGGCGGATTTGTTTCCCTCGCCATTGCCTGCGAATACTTCGGGATCGTCAACGAAAACGCTCACGATGCAATGGCCGACGCCGAGGCCGCGCGGGCAATCCTTGAACGATTGATCCGCGATGATCGCCTGCCTAATCCGACGCTCCGGACAGCCAAGAATCACGGGGCCACACTATGAACCGCGCCCTTATCAAAACCGAGACCAAGGTCATTGAAATCCTGACCGAGCATCTTTTTGCGCACTCGGAACACAAGATCCGCATCGTTCCGACAACGACCCTTGGCGACATGGACACCGACAGCCTCGATCACGTCGAAATCGCGATGCTGATCGAGGAAGAATTCGAGATGGAATTCAGTTCGACCGTGATCGACACGGTCTTTAACGGCTCGGCCACGGTCGCAAGCATCGCGGCAGCAATCGACGCCCATCGTTCCGAAAAGGGGGCGGCATAGTCATGGGCCGCGCATTGAACGACACGGTCGTCATTCGCTTGGCCCGCAGCGAGGCGGAATCCATCCGGCTTGGTCTTGCCGATATCCTTTGCTGGATATCCGGTTTCAGGGCCGCACGGGAGGGCACGGACCTTGCCGGTCACGAGCCGCTTGGCGTTGACCGGGCCCGCGATATCAGCCGCAAGCTACTTGGTGCCTTGGAACCGTTGGATTTGGCCCAGATCGAACTGCAATCCTTGATTGCGGCGACGCACACGAGACTCAAGGCCGCGGGCGACCATCAGACCGCCCACCTGCTCCTGACCGTCGCCCGCGAGGCAGGGTATGACCTATGACATACCGACCCAAAACGTTCCGCGATGAAACCGCCCGCCAACAGTGGCTCGCAAAGCAAAGGCGCAGTCCTGACGGCCTCGGCCCCGCGCCGGATGCCGATTTCCGCGCCCTGCTTGATGCGAATACCGAACAGCGGGTGCTAGAAACCAAGGCGCTGCACGCGGTTCGCGATCTGCGCCAAGCCGCCAGCGCCGCAATCGAGGCAATGGACAAGGCACATCCGAACTCCGACGCGACCGCGCTGGTGCGCTCGATCCGCGACCAGATTGACACGCTGTTTATGTCCGGCCGGCGTGCCGTGTCTCGGGAGCCACGCGAATGAGCCGCCCGCGCATGTGCTGGCCTTGCCGCCTGTTCTGGCAGGCCGTGGTTGTATTTGTCGCGGTTGGGCTTGTGGCGATTGCCGTCCTGCTGATCGCCGTGGCCGCTGACGCGCTGTTTTACCTGACAACGATGAAAGGAAAGTGAGATGGGTGATGCACTGAAACCATGCCCGTTTTGTGGGGGGAATGCCGCGATATCGAAAGACTATGACCCAGACGGCAGTGGCGCATTCTATGCAATTCGATGCAACAACTGCCGCGCCCAGTCATCGAACGTTTACGCGGTTGAGACATGCCCAATTCACTTCGCGCAAGTCAGGGGCGCATGGAACACCCGCGCCGAGGCCGACGCCCTGCGCGCAGAGGTCGAAAGGCTGCGGGGGGAACTTCGGAGCGTTGCAAGGCTCGCGCATAGCGGATTGCAGTCTGGCAAGCGAATATCAGAGCAATCTTGCCTTGAACTGATTTTGAAGGACGCCCGCGCCGCCCTCGCCCCGACAGGTGATGCACAGAAGGCCCCTGCCGATACCGTAGAGGTGATGGCGGTGGATTGCGTCGGCTGCGGCAAACCAGCGACCGGGCGATGCATGGTCGATTGCGGTATGTCGCTTTGCGGCTATCCGGTCTGCGACACATGCGCTCATGTTGATGAAGGCTACGGGTGGTCGCACAAGCCCCGCCGCACGACTGGCGGTGACGCATGATCGACGGCAACACCCGCGCAATCGACGCACACCTCGCAGAACACGACGCCAGGATCGGGACCGAGGAAGGTGAACGCTGCAACCGTCAGGGCTGCGACGGGACGATGGTTTTCGAGGACGTTGAGGGCTGTTCCTGCCACATCAACGCGCCGTGCCACGGCCACGAGAACCAGCAAATAATTTGCGACGGCTGCGGCTACGGCCCAGACGATGAACCCGCCGACGATGATCGCGGCGACTATCTCCGCGACAAGGCACAGGACAGGTGACGAAATGACCGACCGCCCGATCCCCTTTTCCCCAGACATGATGCGCGCGGTCCTGCGCGAGATCGCCGCGCCTGGCACCGGCAAGACGCAGACGCGGCGGGTGCTGAAACCGCAGCCCGAACCGGGCGGCGAGGCGCGTTTATGGACGCCGCCCAACCCGTCGATGCTTTGCGTCCAAATAGACAAGCGGCACATACACGGCAGCACAGTGGCAATTACCGTTCCTGCCCCCAGCGACCGGCTCTGGGTCCGCGAGGCGTGGCGGACCACCACGTTTTACGACGACCAACCGCCGCGCGACATGGGAAGCGAGACACCGATCCGCTACGAGTGCGACGGCGCATGGGAAACATGGGGATGGAAGCGAGACCACAACGAAGGCCGCTACCGCCCGCCGATGTTCATGCCTCGCTGGGCCAGCCGCGTGACGCTGACCGTCACCGACGTGAAAGTGCAGCGCGTGCAGGACATATCCGAGGCCGATGCGTGGGCGGAAGGCGTCCACAGACAGCCGTTCGACACCGGAACCGAAATGTTCCGTACCCTCTGGGACAGCCTGAACGACAAGCGCGGATTCGGCTGGGACGTGAACCCGTGGGTCGTCGCCGTCACCTTCCGCCCGGTGGCGGGCAACATCGACCAGATTGGAGAGGCAGCATGATCGACGCATTCCCTTTGCAATGGCCGCACGGCCGCGCGCGCACAAAGGCCCGGTCGGATTCCCGGTTCAAGGTTTCGCATTCCAAAGCGTTCGAGGAAATGGTGTCAGAACTGGACCGGTTCGACGTTACACACGTCGTCGTCAGCACAAACATTCCCCTGCGGCGCGACGGCACGCCATACCGCGACGGCCTAAATGAGCTGCTCGAAGATCCGGGCGTTGCGATCTACTTCACCCGCAAGAAGCGACAGATTGCGCTGTGCTGCGATACCTACCGCCGCCCATACGAAAATATCCGGGCGCTGGGACTGGCGATCAAATCTCTGCGCGACATGGACCGACACGGGGCAGGCCAGATCCTAGATCAAGCGTTCGAGGGTTTGACTGCGCTGCCCGCGCCCGGCGCGACGGACGAGGCCGACAACCGCGCGTGGTGGGTTGTGCTGGGATGCCAACCCAACGCCAGCGCCGACGAGGTTCGGGCCGCCTACAAGAAGCAAGCCCGCGAGGCGGGCGGCGCATCGGTTGAATTGAACGCGGCAAAGGATGCCGGGCTGATAGCAGCGGGAGAGGCAGCATGATTTGGCGCGGTGAAACCCAGAAGCAATGGATAGAGCGGATGGCAACGTGGCAGCGATGGTTCGCCTGGCATCCAGTCCAGTTGGATGATGGGTGCTGGATTTGGTTAGAAACGGTCGAACGAGTCGTTGATCACTACCGGGGGCCGTATTTGCGGCTGGATCGCGTCTGGCGCTACCGGAAAATCGCAGCGGGAGGATCCGATGGGACATAACCGCCGAACAGATCACGCCCTCGCGGCCTCTGCCGTCCAGACGCCCCCGGCCCCTCGACTGCTTGGATACGTCAGCGTCAGCACCCTTGCGCAGCTGCTCGACGTATCCGAAACGACCGTCTGGGACTTGACTCGCAAGGGCCACATACCGAAGCCTGTCCGCTACGGCGGTTCAACCCGCTGGCGCTGGTCGGACGTCGAGGCCCACATCGAGGGGCGACAGGGCGCGCCGGCCGTCGACGACGATCCGATTTTGAGGGCAAGCCGTGGCAGCTGATCTGACGCTTGAGGCCTACGTGCAGCGCAAGAAGCGCGGCGCGCGGGAATACTTCTATTTTCGCGTGGTGCGCGACGGGAAAGAAACCCGCCTGCCATTGCCCCACCCGTTCAGCGCAGACTACCGCGCCGCCTATGACGCAGCACACCGCCAGGTTTTCGGGTCGGCACCTGGTGATTTCGACAGCCCTACCGGGGTGCGCGCCTTGGTCAAGGCGCATCGCGCCAGCGCCCGCTACGAACGCCTGCCGAAGCAGTCCAAAACGATCCGCGAATACGCCCTGACCCTGATCGACGATCGCTGGGGCGATTTCGAGGCCCGCGATATTCGCCCGATCCACGTTCAGGCGCTTTACGACACCCTTGCCGCACGCCCGGCCAGCGCCAACCGACGGCTGGACGATATCAGCGCCATTTTTGGCTGGGGGATCCCGCGCGGGTTTGTCGACGAAAACCCCTGCCGCGGCGTCGAACGGGTCCAAAGCACCGACAGCTATGAGCCTTGGCCCGACGCGGCCCTTACGATCCTGATGGAGCAAGGCCTGCCGCATATCGTGCGGCCCGCGCTTGTCGCCACCTACACCGGCCAGCGGCGCGGCGACGTTCTCAAACAATTCTGCGACCACCAGATCGACGGCGCGACGTGGTATCTCAAACAGGGCAAGACGCAGAACGAGGTTCCGGTCCCGCTGCACCCGGTTGTGCTGGCCTTGGCAGAATCCGAACGGGCCGCCCGTCGCGCGGCCGCCGTGGTCGATCCCAAGCGCCCGCTGCTGACGAACAGCAAGGGCGACGTCTGGACCGATAGTGGATACGGCGCGTCATGGCGCACCGAACTGATCCGGCTGGGCCTGCGCCCCGAAAAGAATGACGATTACGAGGACGGCCAGTTTCGCCCGACATTCCACGGGCTGCGCCATACGACGGCTACGATGATCGCAAACGCGGTCGCCCGGAACCCGGATCTATTC
The DNA here is from genome assembly GCF_001420005.1 of Loktanella sp. 3ANDIMAR09. GTDB lineage: Bacteria > Pseudomonadota > Alphaproteobacteria > Rhodobacterales > Rhodobacteraceae > Loktanella. The sequence continues at coordinate 43,610 of NZ_LJAK01000004.1, forward strand.
GGCGGAATCGGTCGGGTGAAAACGATGCTCGACCACCTGTCCGAGCGCATGGCCGCGCACTACGCGCGCCGCGCTGAGGTCGAACACATGAACGCCGAAACGATTCTGCTCTTGCCTGACATTGGGAACACAGGGGCAAAAATTGGGAACGCGCCGCGATGAAAGGTCAGAAAACGCCTTATTTATGGTGGGTGGTGAGGGGCTCGAACCCCCGACATTTTCGGTGTAAACGAAACGCTCTACCAACTGAGCTAACCACCCGCTGCGGATGGATTACCTAATGCTGAGGGCGAGCGCAACTCCTCCTGGTGACCCTGGCTGAGGTAAAACACGTTGCCCTGCCCCCCCGGCAGATCCGCCAGCGCCTCGGGCCCCAGACCCAGCACCAGACGGCGCAACACGCGGCTGATGATCCCGTGACACACGATGACGGCTGGACCGTCCAGATCATCCAGAAACGCCTGTGCACGGGCCGTCAGTGCCGCCAGCCCCTCACCCGGTGCCCGTGCATAGAGCGTGACATCCCCGTCCGGTCCTTCGACCAGGTCACCCGTCACGAGGTCGCGGCGCAAACGGCCCTGCCACGCGCCCACGTCGATTTCCATCAGGCGGTCATCCGTGCGGATCGTGGTGGCAAGCGGTCCCAACGCGATCGCCGCCGTTTGCACAGCGCGGCCCAACGGGCTGGTGTAGAAGGCAAATCCGGTCAGATCCACACCCGCCAACAGCGCCGCCTGCGCTTGCGCCTGGGCCATACCACGTGGTGTCAGCGGTGAATTCAAGTGCCCCTGCATGCGACCCTCGGCGTTCCAGACGGTTTCGCCGTGCCGCAGGATGTAGAGGTCCGGATAGGTCATAGCGTTGATCCCGTGTTCATGCGCCGACAATGCAAAAAGGCGCCACCCTGCGGTGACGCCTTTTGTATTCTGGTGGGTGATAAGAGATTTGAACTCCTGACATCTTCGATGTGAACGAAGCGCTCTACCACTGAGCTAATCACCCGCGAGTGGGGATTTAGCCGTCCTCGTCGTCGTCTGCAACCCCGGTTTTTGAAGTGTTTGGCCCTGCGCCCTGACCAGCGCCATCCTTCATCGTGCGCAGCTTGAGCGTCAGCATCTGCGCGCCCTCGCCCAGATCCTTGGATTTGATGGATTTCAACTTGCCCATCGGTGGCAATATCACCTCTCCACCGGCCAGCAAAATGTCCGCAAGTTCCGCCATGGCGGCCTCGATGGCGGGTTTGGCGTCCTTTTTCTTGACGCCGGACCGGGCCACGGCGCGGTCGATGAATTCGGGTTTCTTGATTGGCTCGCCTGCGTCCAATGCGGTCGCGGTCCCGACCACCTTGGGGGCCGGTGCGGCCACTTGCGCCCTGGCTGGGGTCGTGTCGACCTTTGGCGTCGCAGCCTTGAGTGTGACGGTCTTGCCCTCGGTGGCGGGGTTCGTTTTCGTTGACATCGCAGGCTCCGATTCCGGTGTGCGCCAACCTTAACGAAACTTTGCGGCCTGACCATGACCGATCCGCAGGAATTCACGACCTGTGACGACCGCGCCGCCAAAACGAAAAACAGCCCCGCCGGTGTGGCGGGGCTGCATTGGCTGTCTGGTCAAAGGGTCAGTGGAAACCGGTCGATGCCTCGAGGCCGCGCCGGGCCAGCGTGGCCGCAGCGGCGGCATCCTCTGCCTCTTGGTCCCATTCGATCGGCTCTGGCTGGCGAACCAGCGCATGTTCCAGAACCTCTGACACATGCGTCACCGGGATCAGGGTCAGACCTTCCTTCACGTTGTCGGGAATATCGGCCAGATCCTTTTCGTTTTCCGCAGGAATCAGCACGGTCTTGATTCCGCCGCGCAGGGCGGCCAGCAGTTTCTCCTTGAGCCCGCCAATCGGCATCGCGTTACCGCGCAGGGACACCTCGCCGGTCATGGCGATATCCTTGCGCACCGGAATCTGCGTCAGTACCGATACGATCGACGTGACCATCGCCAGACCGGCGCTGGGGCCGTCCTTGGGTGTGGCCCCGTCGGGGACGTGCACGTGAATGTCCAGCGTGTCGAACTTGGGCGGCGCAACCCCGATCTGCGGTGCTACCGACCGGACATAGCTGCTGGCGGCGTCGATGGATTCCTTCATCACGTCGCCAAGTTTCCCGGTCGTCTTCATGCGGCCCTTGCCCGGCAGGCGCAGCGCCTCGATGCTCAGCAGTTCGCCGCCGACCGACGTATAGGCCAGTCCTGTGACAACGCCGATCTGGTCCTCTTGTTCGGCCAGACCGTAGCGATGCTTGCGCACACCCAGGTAGTCGCCCAGATTTTCGGCCGTCACATCAATGGATTCGACCTCTCTCTTGACGATCTTCGTCACTGCCTTGCGGGCAACCTTGGCCAGTTCGCGTTCAAAGTTACGCACACCGGCCTCGCGGGTGTAATACCGCGCGATGTCGGTCAAGGCGCTGTCATCGACGGAAAACTCCTTGGGCTTCAACCCATGGTTTTTCATGACCTTGGGCAGCAGGTGCTGGCGCGCGATCTCGCGCTTTTCGTCCTCGGTGTAGCCGGACAGGCCGATGATTTCCATCCGGTCCAAGAGTGGCCCCGGCATGTTGTAGGAGTTCGCCGTCGTCAGGAACATCACGTTCGACAGGTCGTATTCGACCTCGAGGTAGTGATCGACAAAGCTGCCGTTCTGTTCCGGGTCCAGCACCTCGAGCATGGCAGACGCAGGGTCGCCACGGAAATCCTGACCCATCTTGTCGATCTCATCCAGCAGGATCAGCGGGTTCGTGGTTTTCGCCTTTTTCAGCGCCTGAATGATCTTGCCCGGCATGGACCCGATATAGGTCCGACGGTGACCCCGGATTTCGGATTCGTCGCGCACGCCACCCAGCGAGATGCGGATGAACTCGCGGCCCGTCGCCTTGGCCACGGATTTACCCAGCGAGGTCTTGCCCACACCCGGCGGGCCGACAAGGCACATGATCGGGCCCTTCAGCTTCTTGCTGCGCTGCTGTACGGCCAGATATTCGACAATACGTTCCTTGACCTTTTCAAGGCCATAGTGGTCGTCATCCAGCACCTTTTGCGCGTGACCAAGGTCCTTCTTGGTGCGCGATTTGGTGCCCCATGGCACGGCCAGGATCCAGTCGAGATAGTTGCGCACGACAGTCGCCTCTGCCGACATGGGCGACATGTTCTTCAGCTTTTTCAGTTCGGCATCGACCTTTTCACGGGCTTCCTTGGACAGCTTGGTGTCGTTGATCCGCGCTTCCAGCTCGTCGACCTCGTTCTGGCCGTCCTCGCCGTCGCCCAGCTCCTTCTGGATCGCCTTCATCTGTTCGTTCAGATAGTATTCGCGCTGCGTGCGCTCCATCTGGGTCTTGACGCGGGTCTTGATCTTTTTCTCGACCTGCAGCACGGACATTTCGCCCTGCATCTGGCCGTAAACCTTTTCCAGCCGGTCGGACACGGACAGGGTTTCCAGCAGTTTCTGCTTTTCATCCACCTCGATCCCCAGATGACCTGCGATCAGGTCTGCCAGCTTGGCAGGCTCCGTCGCTTCGCTGACGGCGGCCATTGCTTCTTCGGGGATGTTTTTCTTGACCTTGGCATAGCGTTCGAACTCTGCCGCGGCCGTGCGCGTCAGCGCCTTGAGCTCGTCCTCCTGACCGGGGACTTCCTCCAGGTAGCGGGCCGATGCCTCAAAGAACTGGTCGTTCTCGTGGAATTCCGTGATTTCGACGCGCGCACGCCCTTCGACCAGCACCTTGACTGTGCCGTCGGGCAGTTTGAGCAATTGCAGCACATTCGCCAGAACGCCGGTCCGGTAGATACCGTCGATCGCGGGATCATCTTCGCCCGGATTCATCTGGCTGGACAGCAGAATCTGCTTGTCGTCGCGCATCACCTCTTCGAGGGCGCGCACCGATTTTTCGCGGCCCACGAACAGCGGCACGATCATGTGCGGGAACACAACGATATCGCGCAGCGGCAGGACGGGGTATGAAGTCGCAAGTGGCTCTTGCATGGTATTTTTCCTTGTTTTGGCAAGACGGACCGGCCCCAATGCGGCGGCGCTCGTCCATCTCCTCGGATACAATATCTGGGGCATCAACGGATGCATTTCAACCAGACGATTGCAGCGCATTGGTGGCAATGATGAAACCTGCGCCGCAGAATAACAACCCACAGATGGCGATGCAGCGCGCGCGCCAAGATCGCGCCGCACAGCCCATCAGGCCTGCGTCACACCGCAGTCACCGACAAGGTCGGCAATGCGGGCCGCGCGACCCGTTATTCGCGGGTCAGCACCGAAGCAACGGTCACGAACAGGACCATCTCGCCCGTGTTCACGTCAAACTGATCAAGGCGCAGGATGCGGTCGTCGAAATAGGGGATCAACACCACCTGCCCGTCGAAACGCACGCCATCGGTATCTGCCTGATCGAAACCGAATGTGGCCACGAACTGCGGCAGCTTCTCTGGTCCGCAGGGCGTGTCCGACAGCACATCGGCCAGCGCCTCGGCCTGTGTGGTCTCCAGCAGATCATCCACCTGATCCACGTTGTAGACGGGGGTGGGTGACAGGACCATCGGCAACCCCTCGCCCCCCATCGCCGCTGCGATCGCCTCGACACTCAGGATACCGTCCGTCCCGATCGTGACACGTTCGGCCTCGGCGCGGGGCTGGATTTCCGTCTGGTCGATGACCGCGTTGACCCCCGACAGATAGGTGTCACCGCGCCAATCACCCGCCAGCCTGTCCAGCAGGGCTGCATTGTCGGTGACGCCGCACAGACTCTCCGCGCGCAAGCCAGCAGGCAGCAGCAAAAGTATGGCAAGAATGAAACGCATGGCTTGGCTCCTGAATTTATAGCGGGTCGATATCGCCCTGTGCCCGACCCGCGTGAAAGCCGGCCTCCCATTCGGCAAAGCTGCCCGCCGCGATGGCCGTGCGCATCTCCTGCATGATGACTTGGAAATAATGAAGGTTATGCCATGTCAAAAGCATGCCCGAAATCATTTCCTTGGCCCGGAACACGTGGTGCAGATAGGCGCGGGAATAGCCTGTGCAGGCCGGGCAGCTGCATCCCTCGTCCAGCGGGCGGGGATCGTCCTGATGGCGCGCGTTCTTGATGTTCACGACGCCGTGGCGGGTGAACGCCTGCCCCGTGCGCCCGGAACGGCTGGGCAGCACGCAGTCCATCATGTCGATCCCGCGTTTGACCGCACCCACGATGTCGTCGGGTTTGCCCACCCCCATCAGATAGCGCGGCTTGTCCACCGGCAGCATGTCGGTCGCATAATCGAGGCATCCGAACATGGCCTCCTGCCCCTCGCCCACGGCAAGTCCGCCCACCGCATAGCCTTCGAACCCGATGTCGATCAGGGCCTTGGCGCTTTCGGCGCGCAGATCGCGTTCCAGACCACCTTGCTGGATGCCGAACAGCGCATATCCCGGCCGATCGCCAAAGGCCGCGCGACTGCGCGCAGCCCAGCGCATCGACAGCCGCATGCTGTCCTCGATCCGCGCACGGTCCGCCGGCAAGGCGGGGCATTCATCAAAGGCCATCACGATGTCCGACCCCAGCAGGCGCTGAATTTCCATGCTGCGTTCCGGAGACAGATGATGGCGCGATCCATCCACGTGACTGCGAAAGGTCACGCCGTCCTCGGTCAGTTTGCGCAGCTCTGCCAGCGACATGACCTGAAACCCGCCACTGTCGGTCAGAATGGGTTTGTTCCAGTTCATGAAACCGTGCAGGCCGCCCAGCCGGTCGATGCGTTCCGCAGTGGGGCGCAGCATCAGGTGATAGGTATTGCCCAGCAGCACATCCGCCCCGGTCGCCGCCACACTGTCCGGCAGCATCGCCTTGACCGTAGCCGCCGTCCCTACCGGCATGAAGGCCGGTGTGCGGATGTCGCCGCGCGGCGTATGGATCACACCCGTGCGGGCCGCCCCGTCTGTCGCGTGCAAATCGAATGAAAAGCGGTCTGTCATTGTATTGGCCCCGGTCATGTCGCCCCTCCTTAATGCGAAGTGCGCGCGGATGGAATGCATGGGCGAAGACCTGCCACTCAGAGGATTTCATCTGGCCGTCACAAACCTGATGCGCCAGCGTTACAACTACAGGTTTTAGACCGCCTGCGATAACCAATTAGGGAGAACCCGATGAAAACCCGCATGCTGACATGTGTTGCAGCCCTCGCCGCAACATCCGCCCTGGCCGAGACGCACAGCGCCGCTGGACCGCTGGATGGCTACGGCCCGCGCCCTGCATATCTGATCAGCCAGATGCAGGACGGCCCGCTGAAAGACGCGCTTGCCGCCTGCGAGGGTCAGCAGATCGCCCGCACCGATTTTTCGATCGGTCACCGCGGCGCGCCGCTGATGTTCCCCGAACATACCGTCGAATCGAACCGCGCCGCCGCTGGCATGGGCGCAGGCATCCTTGAGTGTGACGTGACCTTTACCGCCGATCACGAACTGGTCTGCCGTCACGCGCAGAACGACCTGCACACGACGACGAACATTCTGGCCACCGATCTGGCCGAAAAATGCACCGCACCCTTTACCCCCGCCAGCGGTGACACCTCCGCCAGCGCGGAATGCCGCACCTCGGACCTGACACTGGCCGAATTCCAGACGCTGCGCCCCAAGATGGACGCCGCTGATTCCACCGCCACCACGGTCGAGGCCTATCTGGGCGGCACCGCCGACTGGCGCACGAACCTTTACGACGACAACGCACAGCTGATGACCCACGCCGAGAGCATTGCGCTGTTTGCCGACCTTGGCGCAAAGTTCACGCCCGAACTGAAATCCGCCAGCGTGCCGATGCCCGACGGTGATTTCACCCAAGAGGCCTACGCCCAGAAGCTGGTGGATGAATATGTCGCAGCCGGTGTCGATCCCGCAGATGTCTGGCTGCAATCGTTCAATCTGGACGATGTGAAATACTGGATCGCGAACACCCCGGAATTCGGCGCGCAGGCCGTTTATCTGGACGACCGCTATGAGGCATCGGACGAAGACGAAGGCATGATCGACCCACTGGACACGGCAACTTTTCAGCCGACGATGCAGGAACTGGCCGATATGGGCGTGAACTATATTGCACCGCCGCTGTGGATGCTGATCACGCTGGACGACGCAGGCCAGATTGTCCCCTCGCCCTATGCCACAGCGGCCAAGGACGCCGGTCTGAACATCATCGCATGGAGCTATGAGCGCAGCGGTCCGCTGGCCAACGGTGGCGGATGGTATTTCCAGTCCGTTGCAGACGCGATCAGCAGTGACGGCGACTACTACGAAGTGCTGGACGTTCTGGCACAAGATGTCGGCATCGAAGGCATGTTCAGCGACTGGCCCGCGACGGTCACCTATTACGCCAACTGCATGGGCCTGTAATCACGGCGGCGCGGGTCACCCTTTACGGCCCGCGCCGCTAATCCTATATGATTGGTCAGGAATAGCCGGGAATCGAAGACATGACCGATCAGACACCGATGGAAGGCACGCCACTGATTGCGCCCTCCTCTACCGATCATCCACTGCACGAAAAGATCGTCGAGGCCTGCCGGTCCGTCTATGATCCCGAAATCCCGGTCAATATCTACGACCTGGGCCTGATCTACACGATCGCGATCGACGACGAAAACGCGGTGAACATCACGATGACGCTGACGGCACCGGGTTGCCCCGTGGCAGGCGAAATGCCGGGCTGGGTCGCTGATGCGGTCGAACCCCTCGAAGGTGTGAAACACGTCGATGTCGAAATGACGTTCGAGCCGCAGTGGGGCATGGACATGATGTCGGACGAGGCGCGTCTGGAACTGGGGTTCATGTAACCCCGCCTGCCTGCGGTAATAGCAGACATTTTCGGCGGGCCGCGACGGCGGCGCACCCCCGTTCGTACGGTGGTACAGGGCAGCGGCTGCCTGCGCACCTCCGAACCGCCCCCTTGAGACACGGTGCCATCCCGCCTACATTGATAAGGCATCAGAAAGGACACCCCATGTTCGGCATTCCCGGCAAACAGGCCGTCACCATCACCGACAAGGCCGCGCGCCAGATCGCGAAACTGATGGCCAAGGACGGGTCGCAGGGCCTGCGTATCGGCGTCAAGAAAGGCGGATGCGCTGGCATGGAATACACGATGGACTACGTGTCGGAGGTCGATCCGATGGACGAGGTCGTGGAACAGGACGGCGCACGGGTGATGATCGCGCCCATGGCGCAAATGTTCCTGTTCGGCACCGAAATCGACTATGAAACCACCCTGCTGGAAAGCGGTTTCAAGTTCCGCAACCCCAATGTCGTGGATGCCTGCGGCTGCGGCGAGTCGATCAAGTTCAACGAGGCGATCACGACCACCTAGGCCTTTTGCAGGTGGATATAGGTTTCGTTGAACCGTCTTTGCAGATGATCCATAGCCATGACAGGTGCGGCACCCGATGGGGCCACATTGGCATCATGGTCAGGGTTGAAAAACAACGGCACTGAAATCCGTTCATCCTGCGTGCCGATGACACGATGCGGCGTCGCCTTGACCCGGCCGGCTGTCCAGATTTCCAGCATTTCACCGAAATTGATCACGAATTCACCGGGCGGTGCACTGACCGGTATCCAGCCGCCACCGCGCTGGCGGACCTCCAGACCGGGCGATCCGTCGGTCGCCAACAAGGTCAGGCAGCCATAATCGGTATGTGTGGCGATCCCGAAATCCTTGTCCCCCGCCGAGGCCGGACGCTGAGGGTAGAAATTCCCGCGCAACAACGCCATCGGCGTGCCGAACTTGTCCGCAAAAAACGGGCCGTCCTCGCCCACGGCATTCAGGATCGCGACCAGCAGATCGCGCGCCACAAGACAGGCATCGGTAAAATAACGCCGCAGCAACGGGGCGAAATCGGCAGGCTGATCGGGCCATTGGTTGCGGGCATAGGCCGGAATGCCCGCCGTGCGATAGGGATGGCTGGCAGGCAGGGTGACGCCGCAGTCAAAGACCTGTTTGTAATCGGGATTGGCGTCGGGATTGACCTGTTCCGACCCGGACGCCCCCCAGCCCCGGTTCGATCCGGTGCGGGACATGTCAACAGCCTGCTTGGCCGCGGCGGGCAGGTGGAAAAATGCGCGGTAGGCCGCGATCACCTCTGACACGCGTGCAGGCGTCAAAGCGGTGTTATGAATGGTCAGGAACCCCACACCGGTTGCGGCAGTCGCGGCGGCGTCACGCGCCACGGCGTGCCCTGCGTGCTGCGGATCGGTCAATGCGGCGGCGTCAATACGTGGGATCATGGTCGGCCTTTCCGTTCTGTGTGCGACTTGCTACCAAAGCCGTGGGCATTGGCAAAGGGGACCTCTCATGCGACGCAGACTGGCGGCAGGCAACTGGAAGATGAACGGCTTGGTCGATGACCTGAGCGAAATCAAGGCCTTGACCGAGGCTCACCCTGACCCGGACGTCGATATGCTGATCTGCGCGCCCGCCACACTGATCGCGCAGATGGCCTGGGCGCGTGGCACCCATGCGCTTCAGATCGGGGGGCAGACGTGCCATGCCGAACGCAATGGCGCACATACGGGCGACATCAGTGCACCGATGCTGCGTGATGCAGGTGCCAGCCACGTGCTGGTCGGCCATTCCGAACGCCGCACAGACCACGGCGAAAGTGATGCAGATGTCGCGGCGCAAGCCGCTGCCGCCCATGCAGCAGGCCTTGTGGCGGTGATCTGCATCGGTGAAACGCTGGACCAACGCGACAGCGGTCACGCGCTGACGGTCATCACCGACCAACTGCGCGGGTCGCTGCCGCCCGGTGCAACAGCAGCCAATACAGTCATCGCCTATGAGCCGGTGTGGGCGATCGGCACCGGCAAAGTGCCCACCACCGAACAGATCGGCGAGGTGCACGGCACCCTGCGCACCACCCTGCGCGACCTGATGAAACAGGCCGAGGGCGTGCGCCTGCTATATGGCGGGTCGGTCAAGGGATCGAATGCGGGCGAAATCTTTGCGGTGGCGGATGTGGATGGTGCCCTAGTCGGCGGCGCCAGCCTGAAGGCCGCCGATTTCTCGCCGATCGTGTCGGCGCTGGAAAACGCCTGAGATCAGCCCTGCAAGCGCTGTCGCAACCGCAAGACGGCGCTGGGCAGATCCGTCAGCCAGTCCTCGGACGGGACACCGGGAATCTCGGGCGCTGATTCCACGATACCACCCGCCATCAGCACTGCCCCGTCGGGCAGTGCTGCACGCAGGTCATCCACAAGGCTGGCAAAGATCAGCGCGTCCCCCTGCCCGTAACCCACAAGCACCACGACATCGTGGCTGCCTTCGCGGGCACGTTTCAGGATGCTCGCCTGCGTCCCGCCGATGCAGATATCAACGTCCCATCCATCATCACGCAGCAGGTTGGCAAAAATTTCGATCCCCAGCGTATGGGTTTCACCCGGGGCCAGCGCCAGCATGGCGTGGGGCGCATCGCCCTTGCGCCCATCTGCCCGGTCGTGATGCGCGCTGAGGTCGCGGACGATCTGATGCAACCGTCCGGATCCCAGTGTCACCTCGGCAAAGCTGCGGCAATCTTCGGCCCAATCCTGCCCCAGCCTGCGCGCCGCAGATGCGATATAGCCGATGTAGATCTTGGCCGGCGAATTGCCGTCATCAAGCAACCCCTTGATGTATTGCTTCAGCGGCTTGCTGTCCGGCTCTATCAGCAGCTGGCACAGGCGGTCGATTTCGGCGCGGCCGGGATCGAATCCCTGTTCTGCCGCCTTTGGCATCCTGAAGGCCAGACGACGCATCGCCTCCTTGGCCACATCACGCACGGAATCGTCCGACGTGCGCCGGTACGCTGCTTCGCCTTGGTTTTTCCGGCTGTCTTTATCGGTCACGGTCTCCCCTCCCGGCAGACTCAAGCGCTGTCAGTAGCCTGACTTATCCTGCACCCCGTTGTATACATTTTTTTACGGAATGCTTTGGTATGCCGACCGGGGGGACAGAATGCCGCAACCCAGACTTGCACATGGCCGCGACTGGTAGCATGCAGAGATCATGGAACATTTTGATCAAAGCCCGACCGATCCGGCCTTCGTGCAGGACCCATATCCGCTTTACGATCGCATGCGGGCAGCCGGTGATTTCGCCTACTGGACGGACTATGCCATGCCCTGTGCGGTCAGCCATGCCGCCGTATCAGCCGTGCTGCGTGACAAACGCATGGGCCGCGCGCCACTGACACAACCGGCCGCTGACCCCGCGCGCGCCGCATTCGACGCCATCGAGGCCCATTCCATGCTGGAACTTGAGGCCCCGGACCACACCCGCCTGCGCGGGCTGGTGCTGCGCGCCTTTACCTCGCGCACGATTGCCGCCCTTGAGGATGGCATCCGGTCGCTGTGCCACGACCTGATCGACCATTTTCCGGACGGCGATTTTGATCTGCTGGATGCCTATGCCCGGCCCGTGCCGGTCATTACCATCGCCCGCCTGCTGGGGGTTCCGGAACAGGCCGCGGACGACTTGCTGCGCTGGTCAAACGCCATGGTCGCGATGTATCAGGCCCGCCTGACACCGCAGATCATGACCGAGGCGGACAGCGCCACCCGCGCGTTCACCGCCTTTCTTCGGGATCATATCACGGCCAAGCGCACAACACCCGGCGATGACCTGCTGTCCACCCTGATCGCCGCCCGCGACGGCGACGCCCGCCTGTCGGAACCGGAACTGATTTCGACTGTGATCCTGTTGCTGAACGCAGGCCACGAGGCGACGGTTCACACCCTTGGCAACGGCGTGGCGACCATGCTGAAAACCGGACAGCGCCGCGCCGATGCGGCCGCGGTCGAGGAAATCATGCGCCATGACCCGCCGCTGCATATGTTTACGCGCTGGGTCTATGACACTTGCGAGATTCTGGGACAGACATTTGAGCGCGGTGACCGGATTGCATGCCTGCTGGGCGCTGCCAACCGCGATCCGGCGATCTGGTCAGAACCGCACCGATTTGATCCCGACCGGTCCGGTCCGGCGCATGTGGCGTTCGGCGGCGGCATCCATTTCTGCGTCGGCGCACCACTGGCCCGGCTGGAGTTGCGTGTCGCCCTCGATGTGTTGTGGGAAAGGCTGCCGCAGCTCGCACTCGTGACACAACCTGTCTATGCCGACGCCTATCATTTCCACGGGCTGGAGCGTTTGATGGTGCGGGATGCCTCCGGCGGGAGTATTTGAGGCAAGATGATGCGACTAGAGCGGCAGGGCCACCGTGGATTTGATTTCCTCCATCGACAGCAGCGCAGTAACGGTGTGGACCTTTACCTCTGAAATGAGCGCTTGGTAAAAGATGTCATAGGCGCGGGCATTGGCGACGCGCACCTTGAGGATGTAGTCGATATCGCCTGCCAGGCGGTGCGCCTCTTGCACCTCTGGCCGGGCGGTCAGCGCATTCAGGAAGCGTGACTGCCAGACCGCATCGTGTTCGCTGGTGCGGATCAGCACAAAGAAGCACGCCTCGAAGCCCAAGGCCTCGGCATCCAGCAGGACGGTCTGCGATTTGATGACCCCCGCCTCGCGCAGCTTGCGGATCCGGTTCCAGACCGGCGTCTTGGACGACCCGATTTCGGTGGCGATCTCGTCCAGCGACCGTGATGCGTCGCGCTGCAATGCCGCAAGAATTTTCCGGTCTGTGTCATCGATACGGATCGTCATTCGCATATCCTGCCATTTGTAGAACATTGCACCAGAACAGTGCGGCCACTGGAACGTGCGTTCTTAACTAAGCGGGCCACTGTCCAAATACCAGAACAATGTTCTATATGACAGGGCAGAACCGAAAGGATGCGCAATGGATCATTTTCCCGTTTTCATGGCCGTCGCTGGACGCCGCATCGTCCTGTCCGGTGGTGGCGAGGCCGCCCTGGCCAAGCTGCGCCTGATCCTCAAGACCCGCGCTCATGTGACGGTCTTTGCCGCTGACGCCCATCCAGACCTGCACCGGTTGGCGCATGAGGGCAAGCTGACGCTGGTCCAGCGCGCGATGGAGCCCGGCGACGCCATGTGCGCCGTGCTGTTCTATGCCGCCAATGAGGACGAGACCGAGGATGCCCGCGTGGCGGCCCTTGCGCATCGCGATGGGGCCCGCGTCAACATCGTCGACAATCTGGCCGACAGCCAGTTCATCACGCCCGCCATCGTGGACCGTGATCCTGTCGTCATAGCGATCGGCACCGAAGGGGCCGCCCCCGTTCTGGCCCGCAAGATCAAGGCCGACCTCGAGGAACGCCTGCCGACATCGCTGGGCCTGCTGGCGCGGATCGGCAAGACGTTTCGGTCTGCGGTCGACGTCTTGCCGATGGGGCGCGTGCGCCGCGATTTCTGGTCCGCGTTCTATTTCGATGCGGGGCCAAAGGCGCTGGAAGCTGGTGGAGAGGAAGCAATCCTGCCGACACTCAACAGCCTGCTTGATGATGCGATCAACACACCCGCCAAGGTCGGTCATGTCGATCTGGTCGGCGCGGGACCGGGCGACCCCGACCTGCTGACGCTCAAGGCGCGTCGCGCGCTCGATACCGCTGATGTGGTGATCTACGACCGGCTGGTCACGCCCGAGATCCTGGAACTTGCACGGCGCGAAGCGCTGATGATCGACGCCGGCAAGGAAGGATTCGGCAGCGCCATGGCGCAGGACGACATCGATGCGCTGATCGTGCAGCATGCGCTGGACGGCCATCATGTCGTGCGCCTGAAATCCGGCGATCCCACCGTGTTCGGACGTCTGGACGAGGAAATCGAGGCCTGCACCGCCGCCGGTGTCAGCTGGCGCATCATCCCCGGTATCACCGCCGCAAGTGCCGCCGTCGCAGGTCTGGGCCAGAGCCTGACCAAACGTGGGCGCAATTCGTCCGTGCGGTACATAACAGGCCACGACACGCGGGGTTTTGCAGATCACGACTGGAAAACGCTGGCCCGCCCCGGCGAGGTCGCCGCGATCTACATGGGCAAGCGGGCGGCACGGTTCATCCAGGGCCGCCTGCTGATGCATGGGGCCGATCCCGCAACTCCCGTGACCATCATCGAAAACGTCAGCCGTACCGATCAGCGTATTCTGGCCACCACATTGGCCCAGCTGGAACCGACCCTGACAGAGGCCCGTTTATCAGGTCCGGCCCTGACGTTTCTCGGTCTTGCACCCCGCGACGCACTGGCCGCCAGCACCGATATCCCCGCAGAGGAATTTGCATAATGCCAAAGGCTTTCACACCAAAGGTCATCACCGCCAACGCGCTTCTCGAGGGTGACGCCGTCTGGCTGACCGCCGACGACCGCTGGTCGCGCGACATCGCAGAGGCAGAGCTGCTGACCGACGAGGCCCACGCGGAACTGCGCCTGCTGGAGGCCAGCGCGCGCCAGTCCGAAATCGCAGGGGCCTATCTGGCCGACGCACAAGAGGGAGAAGCCGGACCGGAGCCCGTGCATTTCCGCGAGGCCTTCCGCACCCGCGGACCATCGAACTATCCCCACGGCAAACAGACGAGGGCCTGATCCATGTACAAGTACAACGATTTCGACGCCGCATTCGTGCGCGAACGTGTCGCCCAATTCCGCGGTCAGGTCGCACGCCGCATCGACGGATCCCTGACCGAGGACGAATTCAAGCCGCTGCGCCTGATGAACGGCCTGTATCTGCAACTGCACGCCTACATGCTGCGTGTGGCCGTGCCCTATGGCACGCTGAACAGCCGCCAGATGCGCCAGCTTGCCATGATCGCGGACCGGTGGGACAAGGGTTATGGCCATTTCACCACGCGGCAGAACATCCAGTACAACTGGCCGGAACTGCGTGACGTGCCCGATATCCTTGACGCGCTGGCCGACGTGGAAATGCACGCGATCCAGACCAGCGGCAACACGATCCGCAACGTGACGGCGGACCATTTTGCCGGTGCGGCCGCTGACGAAATCGCAGACCCCCGCCCCTATGCAGAGCTGCTGCGGCAATGGTCCACGGACCATCCCGAATTCCAGTTCCTGCCGCGCAAGTTCAAGATCGCGGTCACCGGGGCCGAGGCCGACCGCGCGGTCATTCGCGCCCATGACATCGGACTGCAACTGGTCCGCAATGACGCCGGAGACATCGGGTTCCGCGTGCTGGTGGGCGGTGGTCTGGGCCGCACGCCGATGATCGGCAAGGTGCTGACGGATTTCCTGCCAGTCGCTGACCTGCTTCCCTATTGCGAGGCGATCGTCAGCGTCTACAACCTGTTGGGCCGGCGCGACAACAAGTACAAGGCGCGCATCAAGATCACCGTGCACGAGAACGGCATCGACCAGATCCGGGCCTTGGTGGATGAACGCTTTGCACGCATCCGCGCCGCGTTTTCGGGCATCGATCAGGCCTTGCTGGCGGAAATCCAGACCGCCTTTGCGCCGCCTGCATTCAAGACGGCACAGACCGATGGATATGAGGCGGCTCGCCTGGCCAACCCTGCGTTCCGATCCTGGTCCGACACCAACCTGACCGCGCACATGGCCGATGGCTATGCCATCGTCAGCGTGTCGATCAAGAAACACGGTGCCACGCCGGGCGATGCGACATCCGACCAGATGCGCGCGCTGGCCGATATCGCCGAAACCTACGGTCATGACGAGCTGCGCATCAGCCACGAACAGAACGTGATCCTGCCGCATGTGCATCAATCCGATCTGCCTGCTGTCTATGCCGCATTGCGTGCGGCGGACCTTGCCACGGCAAATATCGGGCTGGCGTCGGACATCATCGCCTGCCCCGGCATGGATTACTGCGCGCTGGCAACAGCGCGGTCGATCCCCATTGCACAGCAAATCGCGACCCGGTTTGACGAACTCAAACTGGAACACGAGGTCGGCCCGCTCAAGATCAAGATTTCAGGCTGCATCAACGCCTGTGGTCACCACCATGTAGGTCACATCGGCATCCTTGGCCTCGACCGTGCAGGAGTGGAAAACTATCAGATCACGCTGGGCGGCGACGGGTCCGAGGACGCGGCGATCGGCGAACGCGCGGGGCCGGGTTTCAGCGCGGATGAGATCATCCCTGCGATCGAACGGCTGGTGCTGGGCTACCTTGATCTGCGTGAGGACGCGTCCGAGACCTTTCTTCAGGCCTACCGCCGTCTGGGCGCTGGTCCGTTCAAGGCGGTCCTCTATCCTGACAAGGAAGGCGCACGCGATGCCGCTTGATAACCTGTCCGACAGGGTCACATCCCTGAACGAGGCCTACAAACACCATTCGGCCCGCGCCGTTCTGGAACGCGCCCTGACCGACAGCCAGACTGGCAACCTCACGCTTGTCAGCTCTTTCGGGGCGGAATCCGTGGCGCTACTTCATATGGTGTCAGTGCTGGATCGCAACCTGCCGGTGTTGTTTCTGGATACCGAGATGCTGTTTGCGGAAACGCTGACCTACCAGATGGAAGTCGCTGAACGCCTGCACCTGGGCGACGTGCGCGTCCTGCATCCCGACCGTGATGCGCTGCTGGCACGCGACAACGAAGGGCTGCTGCACCTGTCGGACCCCGACGGCTGCTGCGCCCTGCGCAAGACCGAACCGCTGATGCGCGCCTTGGGCGAATTCGACGGCTGGATCACCGGGCGCAAGCAATACCAGGGCGGTCAGCGCAAGGCTCTGCCGTTCTTCGAGGCGGATGGCGACCTGCTCAAGGTCAACCCGCTGGCGCATTGGACCCGTGACGATGTGCAGGATTACATGGTCGAAAACCGCCTGCCCCGGCATCCGCTGGTGGCGCAGGGGTATCCGTCGATCGGCTGCGCCCCCTGCACGACCAAGGTCGCACCCGGCGAAGACCCGCGCGCGGGACGCTGGCGCAACCGCGAAAAAACCGAATGCGGCATCCATTTTGTCGACGGCAAGATGGTCCGCATCCCGGCGGGTGCCGGACTTTGAACATCACAGACGCGCGGACCATAACGTCCCGCAGGAGAAACCGATGAGCGTGATTGTAACCGATAGCGGGTTCGCACCCGATGATTTCACAGGCACCTTTGTCCCCATGGGCGAGGACGGTGTGGCCGTGGACGTGCCCTCTGATGCCGACCCTGACGCCGTGCGCGCCCTGACCCGCGCGCAGGTCGTGCGGATCGCATTCCCCAGCTTTGCCGATGGGCGCGGATTCACCCTCGCGGCGATTTTGCGGCGCGCGGGTTTTACCGGGCGTCTGCGGGCCCACGGTCACGTGCTGGCCGACCAATACGCCATGGCGCGCCGCAGTGGTTTTGACGAGGTCGAAATCGACGACACGCTGGCCGCCCGGCAACCGCAGGATCAATGGATCGCCCGTGCCGACTGGCGCGCCCACGCCTATCAGGCGCGTATGCGCGGCTGACTTTCACCCATTTTCTTTTTGCACTAGACGGAGGGCGGCGCAGACGTGCCGCTGATGACCCAATGACAGAGCAACGCCCCGTGACAGATACCGCCGCAAAACCCGTGCCCACCCTGCCCGACGCCCAGACCGTCACGGCGGTGCAGCACTATACGGACAAACTGTTTTCATTCCGCGTGACCCGCCCCGCATCGCTGCGGTTCCGGTCGGGCGAATTCGTCATGATCGGTCTGATGGGCGACCCGCACCCCGAAACCGGCAAGCAAAAGCCGCTGCTGCGCGCCTATTCCATCGCATCGCCCGCCTGGGACGACGAACTGGAATTCTATTCGATCAAGGTCGAGAACGGCCCGCTGACATCGAAATTGCAGCACATCCAGCCCGGCGACCAGATCATCCTGCGCCCCAAACCCGTGGGCACGCTGGTGCATGATGCGCTGCTGCCCGGCAAACGGCTGTATATGTTCGCCACGGGCACAGGCTTTGCCCCCTTTGCGTCGCTGCTGCGCGAACCCGAAACCTATGAACGGTTCGACGAGGTCATCGTCACGCATACCTGCCGCGACGTGGCGGAACTGACCTATGGTGCCAATCTGATCGCCGATCTCAAGCAAGACGAGATGATGATCGAACTGCTGGGCCAAGAGGCGCTGGACAAGATCCGCTACTACCCGACCACTACCCGCGAAAAGAGCGACAAGATGGGCCGGATCACGACCCTGATCGAGAACGGCGACCTGTTCACCGATCTGGGTGTGCCACCACTGAACGCGCAGGATGATCGCGCGATGGTCTGCGGCAGCTTGGCCTTCAACAAGGACATCGCGGCGCTGATGGAGGCCGCTGGCCTGCACGAGGGGGCTAATTCCGAACCCGGCGAATTCGTCATCGAAAAGGCATTCGTCGGCTGAACAAGCCCCCCAATGAACATCAAAAAAGGGCCGCATCCTGTTGGGATGCGGCCCTTTTGTCGTCGTTCTGGCGGGATCAGTTCACGCCCATCGCGGCACGGATCTGGTCCAGCACGCTGGACAGCATATCGGGATTGTCGCGCACCGTTTCGGCAGCGCGGGTCAACACCGTTTTCTGCATCGCACCCAGCTCGCTTGCCTCGATACGCGCGATGACGGCATCCGCGTCGAAACCTTCGGGGGTCAGCAGTTCGGTCAACGGAACCTCGGCCGCGTCAGTGCCGGCATCGGCGGCAGCAGCATCGCCTTCGGTCGTTTCTTCGGCGGTTGCGACTTCTGCCTCGGCGGCCACGTCCGCGTCAGGTGCAACAGCCTCTGCCTCGGCTACGGCTGCATCTGCCTGATCTGCGGCTGCATCAACACCTTCGGCAGCTGCATCGGCGGTCGCATCAACTGCGGCGGCGGCATCGGCGGCTGCGTCTTCGGTCGCGGCGGCAGCATCATCGACGGCTGCGGCGGCATCGGCTGCAGCATCTTCGGTCGCCGCGGCGGCGTCTTCGGTTGCAGCAGCCGCATCCGCAGCTGCGTCTTCGGTTGCGGCGGCAGCATCATCGACGGCTGCGGCGGCATCGGCTGCGGCATCTTCGGTCGCGGCGGCGGCGTCTTCGGTTGCAGCTTCAACTTCGGCTGCGGCTGCATCTGCGGCGTCTTGGACGGCAGCGGCGGCCTCGGCGGCAGCGGCATCAGCCTCAGCGGCCATCGCTTCGGCTTCGGCAGCGGCGGCCTCTGCGGCGGCGGCCGTTTCTTCGGTCGCGTCACCTGCTGCGTCCGTCATGGCGTCAACCGCTGCATCTGCTGCGGCAGCAGTTTCTTCAGTCGCATCCTCGACTGCCGCGGCCGTGTCTGCGGCAGCGTCTTCGACGGCCGTTTCTGCCTCTTCTGCGGCGACGGCGACGTCATCCGTCTGGCCTGTCACAACAGCCTGAGGGTCCTGCCCATCTACAAAATACTGATACCCGAAAAAGCCGAGAACAGCGACGACAACGATGATGACAAGTGCTTGCATGGCATTTGGTCCTTCTGATCCAGTTTCACCTTTTGGTGATCCGGTTCCTACTTGGTGTCAGTTGCAGGAAAAGAAAAGGGGTAACCCGCAACCACCAATTGCCGCTTGAAGGTCGCGGTGCAGCGCATTACCTACATTTGCAACCCTCAAGACAACGATCGAAGGATAAAGATCATAGGACGCAGACCCCACAACGCGCCACCACAGCGCGACACTGGCCCCCGCATCAACGACCGCATTCGGGGCGGAGACATCAGACTCATCGGCGCCGAAGGCGAGAATGTCGGCGTTGTGTCGCCCGAACGGGCGCTGGCCATGGCCGAAGAGGCCGGTCTGGACCTGGTAGAGATTTCCCCCAACGCCAATCCGCCCGTCTGCAAAATCATGGATTTCGGCAAGTACAAGTACGAAACCCAGAAGAAAGAAGCCGAAGCGCGCAAGAAGCAGAAGATCATCGAGATCAAGGAAATCAAATTCCGTCCGAATACCGATGACAACGACTACGGCGTCAAGATGCGGAACGTCTACAAGTTTCTGGCGAACGGCGACAAGGTCAAGATCACCCTGCGTTTCCGTGGCCGCGAAATGGCGCACCAGGAACTGGGCCGCGCCCTGCTGGAACGTGTGGCCGAGGACACCAAGGAACACGGCAAGGTCGAAAACTTTCCCAAGATGGAAGGCCGCCAGATGGTCATGCTGATCGGGCCACTTCCCAAGTAAGCGACCCAATCGGCAAAGTTCGGGGGTCAGCGCATCGGCGCTGACCCCTTTTTCATTGCGACAGGCCTATCTGCAGCGGGCCGGGGCGGCTCCTGCCCCCGCCCGCCCGTTTTCAGCTATCGCGCAGCAGCGGCGTGATATTGCGTACAGACGCACGGCGATTTTCGCGTTCGGCTTCCAGCGTCCGCACCTTGAGATAGGATTCGCCGTAGCCCTGCGTCACCAGGTTTTCCGGCGGCACACCGAAATACTGCGTCAGCGCCAGCGCCACCGTTTCCGCACGCCGGTCCGACAGGCCCAGGTTATAGGCCGCAGCGCCGACCGCATCGGTGTGGCCCTCGATCAGGAAAACAGCACTCGGATCATCCGAGATCACCGCCAGCATCGCCCGGCCCAGTGCACCCAGCTCTTCGGCCTCGCTGAGCTGGATCGCAGCGGAACCGCTGGCAAAGGTGATCGTGTCTAACTCGACTTGCGGTGCCAGTTCGCGCACCTGCTGCACCTCGCGGATCTGTTCCAGCGAATAGGCCCGGCCCGTCTGGGTCAGCAGACCGGCCGACAAGGCTGCGCGCAATGCCGCGTCATCTGCATTGCCCAATTGAGTTTCCCGCCCGGTCTGCACCTGCGGCAGGGACGCGACATCAATCGGGTCCACCTGTTCCAGATCGTTGATCAGTTGCACCTGGGTGCCATCCACACGCGTCAGCGTGCGGCGCAGCACCGTTCCGTCGGCCGCACGGATGGTGGTCACGAAACTGCCGTCTTCTCGGGTGACGGTCGTCAGGGTCGATCCATCGTCAAAGGTCTGGGTTGCGATCTGCGCGCCAGGTTGTCGCAACAGCGTGTTGTCGTCACGCAGTACCCGCAATTCGCCTTCACGTTCCACGATCACACGGTCGCCGGAATTGGACACGACAGCATCACCATTGTTGAGGATCGCACCAACCGTTGCGGCCCCCAACCCCAGCAGCAGGGCCTGTTCGAACCGGGACAGCCCGTCGTCGTCATCCTCTGCGGTGGCGGTATCGCTCAGCACCTGCGTGTCGAAATCCTCGTCAGCGGACCGCACATCCTCTGACTGGACTTCCTCGGTCACGACTTCTGCACTGTCGGGTTCAGCCGTCGCAGCGGCGGATTGCTGACGTGCCGCGGCGCGTTCGGCACGGCGTGCGTCACGGGCGGCCAACTCTTCTGCCGTCGGTTCTGACAATGTTTCGGCGTCTGCGATGTCAGTTGCAGGAGCCTCATCGACCGCCGGGTCCTCTGCCTGCGCGTCCGGCGCGGCCGTCACATCAGGGTTAGATGTCTGTGCGGCATCCGTGCCTTCTCCAGCGTCAGTGGCCTCCGCCTCTGCCTCTGCTTCTGGCGCGACTTCAGCTTCATCTGCAGTGTCACTGGCAGGCGTCGTCGTCTCTGGTACCTCTGTCTCTTCGCTGGCTGGAACGTCTTCAGCGACCGGGGCTGCCTCTTCCGCAGGTGCTTCCTCATTCACCGGTGACTCTGCCTCGGCCGGGGCCGCCTGCTCTGCCTCAGGCGTTGCCGCCTCGACCGGTACAGCTTCGGTGGCGGGCTCTTCGGTGGCAGGCTCCTCAGTGTTCTCAGCCTCAGCTTCGGGTGCGGTTGCCGGGGCTTCCGGTTCCGCGGCGACAGGTGCCTCATCCACCGGTGCGGCCTCTGCCGGGGCAGCCTCATCCTGCGCGGCGGGTGCGTCAGCCTCAGTCGCATCCTCCGCCGGATCCGCTGACACCTCATCGCCTTGCTCTTCGGCAACGACAGGTTCGCCCTCGGCCGTGGCGTCTTCGATCAGCGCCTGTGCGGCCGCCAGTTGCGCAGGTCCACAGACCGCGGGATCATCCGTCACGACCAGATCAGCAGTCACGGCTTCTTCTCCGATGGCCGCCGCCAGGGCCTGCGCATCCGCCATGGCGGCACCGTCGGGCAAATTGCACGGAAAGACCGCCTCCTGCGCCGAAGCGGATGAGACGGACAGCCCGATCATCAGGGCCGTGGTAGAGGTCAGGGTCAATCGCGTCATGGTATTCCTCGCAAACAAAAGGTGCCCCCGGCACATGCCGGGGACACCTGATCAACCCTTGGAAATCACCCCCGTTCCTGCGGCGCAGGACCGGTGGCGGGGTTCCGCCTAGACGGCCCGCGCGACTGCCCGCTTTGCCATGACGCCGCACAGATGCGCACGGTAATCCTTGGACCCGTGCAGATCGCCGATCATGCCGTCCGCATCGACCGACAGCCCGTCCAGCGCATCGGGTGCGAAATTGGCCGACAGCGCGTCCTCGGCGGCAGACCAGCGGAACACGCCGGATTCCGACGCACCCGTGATCGCCACCCGCACACCGTCCGCAAACCGCGCGACAAAGACCGCAACCAGCGGGAACCGGGACGCGGGCTGGATGAATTTCTCGTAGGCAGCCGCCTGCGGGACGGGAAATTTCACTTCGGTGACGATCTCGTCTTCTTCCAGGGCCGTCGTGAACATCCCCTGAAAATAATCATCCGCCGCGATTTCCCGCCGGTCTGTGCAGATGGTCGCACCACAGCCCAGAACCGCCGCCGGATAGCAAGCAGAGGGATCATTGTTCGCCACACTGCCACCGATGGTGCCACGGTTGCGCACGGCAGGATCACCGATCCGGCTCGCCAGATAGCTCAAGGCCGGAAAACTGTCGGCAACAGCCTCGGCCACCGCGCGGTGCACTGTCGCACCTTTCACGCAGATCCGGCCTGCGCTGTCGGTGCTCACTCCCTTCAGATCGGCGATCCCGTGCAAGCTGACCAGCGTTTCCGGCATCGCCAGACGCGCCTTCAACGTCGGGATCAGTGTCTGTCCTCCACTCAGCGCCTGTCCGCCAGCGGCGATGGCCGCCTTTGCCTCGTCCAGCGTCGTGGGGCGCGCAATATCAAATGCGTACATTGTGTCTCTCCTCTTGGCGGATCTGCGGGATCACCGCATCATCTTGCCGAAAATACTCCGGGGTCCGGGGCAGCGCCCCGGTCCCTCACTCTCACCTAGGCCGCGTCGGTCCTTGCGGCGTGCATCGCGGCCCAGACGCGATGCGGCGTCAGCGGCATGTCGATATGGGCCACGTTCATGCCGCCCGACTGGATCGCGTCGATGACCGCGTTCACGACCGAAGGTGGCGACCCGATGGCGCCGGCCTCACCGCAGCCCTTTACCCCCAGCGGGTTGTGCGTACAGGGCGTCTGGCAGGAATGGTCAACCGAATAGAACGGCAGATCATCCGCGCGCGGCATGGCGTAATCCATGTAGGACGCGGAAATCAGCTGGCCGTCGGCATCATAGGCGCAGTTTTCCAACAGCGCCTGACCGATGCCCTGCGCGATCCCGCCATGCACCTGGCCCGACACGATCATCGGGTTGATGACATTGCCGAAATCATCCGCAGCAGAGAAACGCTCGATTTTGACGTGGCCCGTTTCGGGGTCCAGCTCGACCTCGCAGGCATAGGCCCCAGCCGGATAGGTAAAGTTGGCAGGATCGTAGAATGCCGTCTCCTCCAGCCCCGGTTCGATATCCGTCAACGGATAGTTGTGCGGCACATAGGCCGCCAGGGTCACATCGCCCCAGGCCACGGATTTGTCCGTGCCTGCGACGCTGAATGTGCCGTCCTTCAGCTCAATGTCCCCTTCAGAGGCCTCCAGCAGGTGGGCCGCGATCCTCTTGGCCTTGTTGATGACCTTCTCGGCCGCGCGCACCATGGCCGATCCGCAGACCGCCAGCGACCGCGACCCATAGGTGCCCATCCCGAACGGAATTTTCGACGTGTCACCGTGGACGATGTCGATCTGGTCCTCGGGAATACCGATCATCTCGGAAATCACCTGCGGAAAGGACGTCTCGTGCCCCTGTCCGTGGCTGTGGGCCCCGACCATGACGCTGATCGATCCGGTCGCGTTCACCCGCACCGTCGCCGCGTCATACAGACCCGCCCGCGCGCCAAGCTGCCCCACAAGGTTCGACGGCGCGATGCCGCAGGCCTCGATATAGCTGTTCACACCCAGACCGCGCAGCTTGCCGCGGGCCTCGCTCTCCTTGCGTCGCGCTTCAAAGCCCGCGAAATCGGCAATCTCGGTCAGCTTGTCCATCGTGGCGTTGTAATCGCCGGTATCGTATTCCACTGCGACAG
This sequence comes from Loktanella sp. 3ANDIMAR09, assembly GCF_001420005.1. Lineage (GTDB taxonomy): Bacteria > Pseudomonadota > Alphaproteobacteria > Rhodobacterales > Rhodobacteraceae > Loktanella. The sequence continues at coordinate 67,850 of NZ_LJAK01000004.1, forward strand.
GCGTCGCATAGGGGAACTGGGTGATATAATTCTGCCGACGCAACGCTACCGGATCGACGCCCAGCTCGCGCGCGGCCATGTCGATCACCCGTTCCAGCTGATAGGTCGCCTCGGGTCGGCCCGCACCACGATAGGCGTCGACCGGCACCGTATTGGTGAACACCGCCTTGACGTTCACATAGACCAGCGGCGTCTTGTAGTTGCCCGCCATCAGCGTGCCATGCAGCCAGGTCGGCACTGAAGGCGCAAAGGTCGACAGATAGGCCCCCATGTTGGCGTAGGTCTCGGTCCGGATCGCGGTAAAGTTGTTGTCCGCATCCAGTGCCAGCTGGATCTTGGACACGTGATCCCGGCCATGCGCATCGGACATGAATGCCTCTGACCGCGTGGACGTCCATTTGACGGGACGGTTCAGCGCCTTGGCGGCAAATGTGCAGAACGCCTCTTCCTGATAGTGGAAAATCTTGGTGCCGAATCCGCCGCCCACATCGGGGGCCACGACCCGCAACTTGTGTTCAGGAATGCCCAGCACGAATGCACCCATCAGCAGGCGGATCACATGGGGGTTCTGGCTGGTGGTGTGCAGCGTGTGCATGTCGTCGGCACGGTCGTATTCACCCACGGCGACCCGCGGTTCCATCGGGTTGGCCACCAGTCGATTGTTGACCAGTTCAAGGGTGGTGACATGCGCTGCCGCCGCGAATGCAGCATCGGTCGCGGCCTTGTTTTCCTCGACAAAACCCCAGTCGTAACACAGGTTGCTCGTCAGTTCGTCGTGGACCTTGGTCGCCCCCTCGGCCACGGCGGCCTTCATGTCGACCACGGCTGGCAGCTCGTCATAATCCAGAACGATCGCCTCGGCGGCATCGCGGGCCTGCGCACGGGTTTCCGCGACCACAGCGGCAACGGGCTCGCCCACGTGCCTGATCTTGCCATGCGCGAGCACCGGGTGACGCGGTTCCTGCATCGGCTGGCCGTGACGGTCGGTGATCTGCCAGCCACAGGGGATCGACCCCACCGCCTCGAAATCCGCACCCGTAAAGATACGCACGACACCCGGCATCGCCGCGGCCTCTGCGGTATCGACACCATTCAGCTTGGCGTGGGCCACATCAGCGCGCAGGAAATGCACATAAAGCTGGCCATGAATGTTGATGTCGTCGGTATATTTTCCTGTACCGGTCAAAAACCGGATGTCCTCGCGCCGCTTGCTGCTGGCACCAATTCCACTGTCTTTGGGCATTGCTCTCTCCCTGAACCGCGCATCGACGCCTCTCGGCCCGCCTGCGCATCATCTTGCCAAAAATACTCAAACCGGCGGCCCGCCTCCCTGCGCGCCGCCCGCAAATCACTCGGCGGCCATCGCGGGCATCTCCTGTCCGCTGGCTGCCATGATCGCCTTGACGATGTTGTGGTAGCCCGTGCAGCGGCAGATATTGCCCTCAAGGTACTGGCGCACCTCGTGCTCGGTGGGCTTTGGGTTTTCCTTGAGCAGGCTGGCGGCCGTCATGACCATACCGGGCGTGCAATAGCCGCACTGCAAACCGTGATGATCCTGAAACGCCTGCTGAATTGCGGACAGCGTTCCGTCCTCGGCCGCCGCACCCTCGATGGTGGCGACCTCTGCGCCATCGGCCTCGGCCGCGAACATGGTGCAGGATTTCACCAGTTCTCCGTTCACATGCACGGTGCAGGCGCCGCATTGCGACGTGTCGCAGCCCACATGCGTCCCGGTCAGACGCAGGTCGGACCGCAGGAAATCCACCAGCAGTGTGCGGCCCTCGACCTCTCCGGTCACCTCCCTGCCGTTCACCTTCATCGTCAGCTTCATGTGCAATCCTCCCTTTCGCATCGGGATCAGTTAAGCACCCAATTTCACGTCTGAGAAGGCCTTCTTGACGCTGCAATGCGGCATCGGCGGATGCTGCGTCGCGTCATCACCGCGCGGTGATCGGCCTGCGCGGCAAGGGGCGCGACGGCATTTCCTTGAGCAGGCCACCCACGCCCATCGCGGCGATTTCAGCCGGACCGACCGGCAGGCCGCAGATGACCCGTTCCAGCACCCAGTCCGCCCCGTTCAATGCAGGCGACCGCGCGCAGCCAGGCAGGCCTATGACAGGTTTTTCACCCAGTTGCGCAATGAACAGCAGGTTGCCGGGATCGACCGGCATGCCATAGTGGATCATGCGCCCGCCCGCCTGCATCACACCGGTCGGCGCGGTATCCGCCACATCAGAGGTCGCAGAGGCCGTCAGGATCAGCGCAAGATCGCCCGGTGCCTCATGCAGCGCCGCAGCAATCTCAGATGCGTCATGCGACACCACGACGCGTTCCGACAGGGTCACCCCCAACCGCGCAAGGCGCGTGGCCAGCGCGCGCCGCCCCTTGGGGTTCGGTGTGGTGGCATCGGTTGTCGTCTCGATCAACGTGGCAGTGCTCAGGCGCGGCGGATGCAGGGTGATCGGCTGACCCGATGCGGCCTGACAGGCCCGGTCGAGATCCGCGCGCGGCACCCCGAAAGAGATCACCTTGATCGTCGCGATCAAGGTATCCACCGCTACCCGCGTGAGGGGTGCCAGCGTCGCCACGGTGATCATCGGGCTGACGGCATTGACCGCGTTGATCGCCTCGGCCGCGATTCCCACGACACCGGCGCGCGTGGCCACGATGTTGACCCGGCCCGTGCTGGCAGGCGTCACCCGCAGGTGCAGCCGCCCTTCGGGCACCAGCGCGGCACCCAGCTGTGCTGCGGCGCGGTTTTCGTCCAGATCATCGGCTGCCAGCAGTGCGACTGTAACGCGATCGTGACCCGCTGCCGCAAGCTCTGCCAGATGCGCGGCGGACAGAACGGTCCCCTTGCGAATCCGCGTGGTTCCACAGTCGAGCGAATGCGCGAGAATCGCGCCCAGCGCATCCGCCGTCCGGACGGGGCCGAACCTCATGGGGCGCGGCGCAGGGTGGCGATCACTTGCGCCATCACGCTGACCGCGATTTCGGCAGGTGCGCGCCCGCCCAGATCCAGACCGACGGGTGCGTGAATGCGGTCGATCTGTGCGGCGGTAAAACCGGCCTCGGTCAGCCGCGCGACACGTTTGGCGTGAGTGCGTGTCGATCCCAGACAGCCCAGGTAGAATGCCTCCGATCCCAAAACCTGCATGATCGCGGGATCGTCCAGTTTCGGATCATGGGTCAGCGTCACGACGGCGGTGCGGCTGTCGGGGGCAAGTGCCGTCAACGCCGCGTCAGGCCAATCCTCGATGATCGTCTCGCCTGGAAACCTGTCAGCCGACCCGAACACGCCGCGCGGATCGATCAGCACCGGATCGAAACCGCAAGCCCGCGCCATGGGCAAGAGCACCTGCGCGATATGCACGGCCCCCACGACGATCATCCGCAGCGGCGGGTTGTGCACGGCGACAAAGGTACGTGCGTCGTCCTCCACACCGGACCGGTCCAGCCGGAAACGGTCGGGATGATCCGCAGGTACCGCAACCCTGCGCGCGCCGCCCTCCAGATCAATGACATAGGCCACGGGGTCCTTGGCCGCGATCCGGGCGCACAGGGTTTCCAGCACATCCAGCGGCATTGCCCCGCCCACAGGTTCGACCAGCACCCGGATGCGCCCGCCACAGGCAAGCCCCACGGCAAAGGCATCGTCGTCGCTGACCCCGTAGTCCAGCAGGCGCGGCTTGCCGTCTTGCAACGCCTCGATGGCCTCGAGGATCACGGCCCCCTCGACGCAGCCGCCGGAGACCGACCCTTCCATGTTGCCATCGCCGTCGATGACCAGCAGCGAACCGACCCCGCGCGGCGCACTGCCCCATGTCTCGATCACCGTGGCCACGGCGACGGCGCGGCCCGCCCGGTGCCAGTCCAGCGCGAGGGTCAACAGATGCGGTGTCATGGCAGGGTCATCCTATCGTGTTGGCCGCGCGGGTGAACGCAAACGGGTTTTGCGCGGCGTCGGTTGCAGTGTCCGCGAGGGCCGCCATCAGCCGCTGTTTCTCGCCCGTATCATCGGGCCGCGCCAAGGCTTGCGCAAGCCCGGCAAGCGAGGCGATGTTGTGCCCCGACCGAAAGCTGGACACATGCGGCAACATCGCAGCGATCCCCTTGGCCTTGGGTGCGAAACCGTCCCACCGCAAAAGCGGGTTCAGCCAGATCAGCTGACGCGCGGTCAACGACAGGCGCTGCATTTCGCGCCCCAGATCGGCTGTCGGGTCACGGTCCAGCCCGTCGGTGATCAGCAGCACGACCGCCCCCTGCCCCATGACGCGTCGCGACCAGTCGCGGTTGAAATCATGCAGGCAGGCGGCGATGCGCGTCCCGCCTTCCCAGTCCTGCGCCTCTGCCCCGGCGGCGGACAGCGCCGCATCCACGTCGCGGGTGCGCAGATGACGGGTGATGTTCGTCAGCCGCGTGCCAAAGGTAAAGGCATGGACCTGCGCCCAGCCCTGCCCCTGCGCATTGGCGACACCGTGCACGAAATGCAGCACGGCGCGGGAATATTGCGACATGGACCCCGAGATGTCGCACAGCACCACGAGATTCGGATAACGCAGCCGCCTGCGTTTGGTCGCAAGTTCCGTGATCTCTCCACCCCGGCGCATTGCCATCCGCTGGGTGCCACGCCAGTCGGGAATACGCCCGGAAAGGGCTTGCGTGCGCCGCGATTGCAGGGGTTTCACCGGCAGCGACATCTGCGCCAGAATGCGGCGGGCGGCGGCCATTTCAGCAAGACTCATCTGTTCGAAATCCAGACTGCGCAACCGTTCCTGCGTGCTGATGGTCTGGCTCGCGTCGATGTCCAGCAGGATTTCGTCGTCCCTGGCCTCGTCCTGTGGCTGTGGCACGTCGCGTTCTTCGCCGTCCAGCAAGGCCTCTGCCGCGCGTTTTTCGGCCGCCTGGGCGGTGCGTTCCTCGGCCACGCCGCGCACCATGGGCTGCATGAAGGACATCATCTGCTCAAGGTATCGCGGATCGCGCCAGTACAGCCGAAATATCTGGCCAAAGGTCGCCTGTTCCTCTCGCTTTGAGACAAAACAGGCATGCAGCGTCCAGTAGAAATCCATCCGGTCGGTGAAACCCGCCGCCTGCACCGCGCGCACCGCGTCGATCACGCGCCCCGGTCCGATGGGCAGACCCGCCCGGCGCAGGGCGCGGGCGAAATGGGTGATGTTCTGCGCCAGTTTCGGGTTCTCCGGCAGTGCGAGGTCAGCGAGGTCTACCACCGCTGCACCGCTGGGGGTTTCACACCCCCAGACCCCCGTGGAGTATTTCCGGCAAGATGATGCATCAGACGGGAATCGAAGCGCGTGCCTCGTCCAAGATCTGTTTTGCCTTGGAGCCTTCGAGCTTTTGGATGTCGTCCTGATATTTGAGGATTGCGCCCAGCGTGTCGGCGATCACCGCAGGCGACAGGTCGATGACGTCCAGTGCAAGCAGGCATTTTGCCCAGTCGATGGTTTCGGCAACCCCCGGTTTCTTGAACAGATCCTCGGTGCGCAGACGCTGGACAAAGGCCACGACCTCGCGCGACAGGGCGGCGGATGCCTGTGGCGCGCGGGCGTGCAGGATGTCGATTTCGCGGTCGAAATCCGGGTAATCGACCCAATGATAGAGGCAGCGACGTTTGAGAGCGTCGTGCACTTCACGGGTGCGGTTCGAGGTCAGGATGACGATGGGCGGTTCTGGCGCCTTTATCGTGCCCAGTTCCGGGATCGTCACCTGAAAATCCGAGAGCGCCTCGAGCAGAAATGCCTCGAAGGGCGCATCCGTCCGGTCCAGCTCGTCGATCAGCAGGACGGGCGCGCCGCCCGGCTGTGGCCGCATGGCCTGCAGCAACGGACGTTCGATCAGGTAGTCTTGGGTAAAAAGCTCTGCCTTCAGCGCGGCACGGTCGGTGCCGCCCGTTGCCTCTGCCGCGCGAATGGCGATCATCTGTTCGGCAAAGTTCCACTCGTAAACCGCTGACGCCGCGTCCAGCCCCTCGTAGCATTGCAGCCGGATCAGCCGGCGCCCCAGCGCCGCGGCGATCGCCTTGGCGATTTCGGTCTTGCCTGTGCCGGCCTCACCCTCGAGGAACAGGGGGCGGCCCAGCTTGAGCGCGAGGAATGTCACCGTGGCAAGGCTGCGCCCGCAGATGTAGTCCTGTTGCGCCAGCCCGGCCTGCACGGCGTCGATACTGTCAAATTTCATTGTCACCCTCCCCCTCGTGCCTCAAACCTGCACCACATGGCCCAGAGGTCAAGCACAGCATGGACGACCTTGGTGAAAGGCCGTAGATTTGCGCCGAGGGCGACACCGCACAATGTCCCAAAAGCGGCGCGCCGACTGCCTAATTTCGCCCCATTGCGAAGGCATCTGACAGGCCTGAACCGCGGAGAACTGCCATGACCGACCACAGATTGACCTTCGAGACGGACCTCAAGGGGCTGGAAATCGATGATTGGCTCGTGGCACTCGAGGAGCTGGTGGAGGATCACGGGTCCTATACACCGCTTGGAGAAGATTTCGGCGCGGCCTTTCTGGATGCCGGCCCCAAACTGCTTGTGACGTTCGAGAACGCAACCGAAGTCATGAGCCTGCCCGATGCCGCCCCCCGTGGTTTCGCCTTTGCCCGGCGCGAAGGCTGGTCGCATCTGGCCATCATCAGCCGCGGCGAAAGCTGGTTTCGTGACGAGCGGGTTTACCGGCATTTCGACCGCCTGATCGACGACGGGTTTTTCGAGGATTTCGAGGACGTGCTGTTTTATGGTGCGCAAGCCGGCGGCTATGCGGCGGCCGCCTTTGCTGTCGCGGCACCCGGTGCGCGCGTGCTGGCCCTGCGGCCACAGGCAACGCTGGATCCGGCAGTTGCCGGCTGGGACATGCGGTTCGTGAAATACCGCGGCCAGAATTTTACCCGCCGCTATGGCTATGCCCCCGACATGATCGACGCAGCCCAGCGCGCCTATGTCGCCTATTGTCCGCAGCAGCGCATGGACGCGATGCATGCCGCGTTGTTCACGAAACCCAATGTATCCATGCTGCGCGTTTCAGGACTGGGCGGTCGCATGGATGTCATGTTCGAGGCGCTGCGCGTGCTGGATGACGTGATCCGGGCGGCCATGGACGGCACCCTGACCCATGCCCGCTTTGGTCAGTTGATGCGTGCGCGCAAGCAGTCCGGTGCCTATCTGCGCAACCTGCACAAGCGTCTGCTGGATACCGGCCATGACGCACTGGCCTTGCAGTTGTGTTATTCCGTTCTGGCGCGCGGACCGAACCCGTTCTTTGCCAAGCAATTGCAGGAAATGGGCAAACCGCTGCCCAAATCCGCCAAGGCCGAGATCGACGCGGTCTGATCTGGTCAGAGCCAGTGGTTGCGTATAAAGACGCGCCATGCCTGATAGAGATTTGACCGAACTGACGATCCGCCGCCCCGACGACTGGCACCTGCACCTGCGGGACGGTGCCATGCTGCGCGCGGTCCTGCCCGAAACCACACGGCATTTCGGCCGCGCCATCGTGATGCCGAACCTCGTGCCGCCTGTCGTGACGGCCCGTGATGCAACGGCCTACCGCGCCCGCATCAGGGATGCGATGCCCGCCGGTGCGCAGTTCACACCGCTGATGACGCTCTACCTGACCGAGGACACGGATCCCGACGATGTGGCGCGCGCCCACGCCGAAGGCATTGCAACGGCCGTCAAACTTTACCCTGCCGGGGCCACGACGAATTCCGCGTCTGGCGTGCGCGATTTCGACAAGGTGCGACCGGTGCTGGACCGGATGGCCGAAATCGGCATGCCCTTGTGCGTCCACGGCGAGGTCACCGACAGCGCCGTCGATATTTTCGACCGCGAAGCGGTGTTCATCGAAAAGGTCCTCAAGCCGATCCGCAAGAAGAACCCCGACCTGCGGATCATCATGGAACACGTCACTACCGAGGATGCGGTGGATTATGTCCGCGACACGCCGAAAAACCTGGCCGCGACGATCACGACCCATCACCTGATCATCAACCGCAATCACATTCTGGCCGGTGGCATCCGCCCGCATTACTACTGCCTGCCGGTGGCCAAGCGCGAAAAGCACCGTGTCGCACTGGTGCAGGCTGCCGTGTCCGGCGACGTGCGGTTTTTTCTGGGCACCGACAGCGCCCCGCATACGGATGCACGCAAGTTGCAGGAATGCGGCTGCGCGGGCGTATTCAGCGCGCCGAACACCATGTCCTGTCTGGCCGAGGTGTTTGATGCGGCCGGGAAATTGCCCAAGCTCGAGGCCTTTGCCTCGCTCAATGGGCCTGCGTTCTACCGGCTGCCGCCGAACCCGGACACGATCACCCTGCGCAAGGGCGATCCCGTCGCCTATCCCGATCATATTGCCACCGATGACGGGCCGGTGACGGTGTTTGACCCCGGCTTCCCGCTGCATTGGCGCGTCGTGGACTGACCCTGCGCTGACGGGGCGACCTGCCAGCACGGCATCTGTGCTGCCTCTTAACATCCGGCCCCAAAGGCCCTAAACCCGCGCGAAGCCACAGCCAGGAGCCGCGCCATGATCCCGTCGTCCTTTCCCGAAAAATCCGAAATTGCCCGCCTGACGGCGTCCATGCTGCTGGAAATCGGCGCGATCGATTTCAATGCGACGACGCCGTTCACCCATGCCTCTGGCAAACAGGCCCCGACCTATGTCGACTGCCGCAAGCTGATCTCTTTTCCGCGTATCCGGTCGACCCTGATGGATTTCCTGACCGTCAGCATCATGCGCGACTGCGGGTTCGAGGCTTTTGACAACGTGGCGGGTGGTGAAACCGCGGGCATCCCGTTTTCGGCGCTGGTGGCCGAACGCATGGCGCTGCCGATGACCTATGTGCGCAAGAAGCCCAAGGGTTACGGCCGCAACGCGCGGATCGAAGGGGTGATGTCAGAAGGTCAGCGCGTGTTGCTGGTCGAGGATCTGACCACCGATGGCGGATCGAAGCTGTCTTTCGTGGATGCGATCCGCGACACGGGCGCGACCTGCAACGCCACGGCTGTGATTTTCTACTACGGCATCTATCCCGGCGTCGAGGAATCGCTGGCCGCCCATGGGGTCAAGCTGGTGTCGCTGTGCACCTGGTGGGACGTGCTGGAGGTGGCGCGCGCCAACCAGAGCTTTGACGCAGCGACCCTGGACACGGTCGAGGCCTACCTGCGCGATCCGAACGGATGGCAACCGGGTATCATGGTCTGATCACCATCACGGCCTGATCACCATCGCGGCCTGATCAACGTATCCTTATGCCGGACCGGGGGCGCTGCCCCCGGACCCCCGGGATATTTCAGACCAGAAGAAGACCTGGGGTCTGCGCGAATCCAGCCGATCGCGTTATCCACAGAAACATACAATTTGAGGCAGGCCTGCGGCTGGGTTACACCCGTCGGCACAGCGGACCGGGGAATAGGGGACAGGGCATGAACGAGGCGACAAGTTTCAATGCGACGGGCGTGGAAGAGGCCAGCATCGACCAGATGCCCCATTCGATCGAGGCGGAACAGCAGTTGCTGGGTGCAATCCTGACCAACAACGACATCTTTGACCGGATCGCCTCCATCGTCGGCCCGCAGCATTTCTATGACCCGGTGCACGCACGGATTTTCGAATGTGCCGCGGCCCGGCTGGCCAAGAACGCGCTGGCCAGCCCCGTTACCCTGAAAAGCTACATGGAAGAGGATGAGGGCCTCAAGGAGTTGGGCGGCGGGGCCTATCTGGTCCGGCTGGCGGCCTCTGCGGTGTCTGCCTTTGCGGTGCGCGACTATGCGCAGATGATCTACGACCTCGCGATCCGGCGGCAATTGATCCAGGTGGGTCAGGAAATCGCGTCCAAGGCAAGCAAGGTCGATGTCGCATCCGAACCAAAGGATCAGATCGTCGAGGCGGAACAGGCGCTTTATGCTCTGGCAGAAAGCGGGACGGCGGACAGCGGGTTCCAGTCGTTTCTGCGGGCGGTCACCGATGCGGTCAACGTCGCCAATGCCGCCTACCAGCGCGATGGTGGTCTGGCTGGCGTGTCCACGGGACTCAATGATCTGGACAAGAAACTGGGCGGGCTGCACAAATCCGACCTGCTGATCCTCGCGGGGCGTCCATCGATGGGCAAGACCTCGCTGGCCACCAACATCGCCTACAACATCGCCAAGGCCTACAAGAAAGGCACCCTGCCGGACGGATCCGAGGGTGCGGTCAACGGTGGCGTGGTGGGGTTCTACAGCCTCGAGATGTCCGCAGAACAGCTGGCCGCCCGCATCCTGTCGGAGGCGGCCGAGGTGCCGTCCGAACAGATCCGCCGCGGCGACATGTCAGAGGTCGAATTCCGCCGTTTCGTGGATGCCGCCAAGAAGCTTGAATCCTGCCCGCTGTTCATCGACGACACCCCGGCGTTGCCGATTTCCCAGCTGGCCGCACGGGCGCGCCGTCTGAAACGGACCCACGGGCTGGACGTGCTGGTGGTCGACTACCTGCAACTGGTGCGGGGCACCGGCAAGGGCGAAAACCGGGTGAACGAAATCTCGGAGATCACGATGGGCCTGAAGGCCATCGCCAAGGAGCTGAACATCCCCGTGATCGCCCTGTCCCAGCTGTCGCGTCAGGTCGAATCCCGCGAGGACAAGCGCCCGCAGCTGTCGGACCTGCGCGAATCCGGCTCGATCGAGCAGGACGCCGACGTCGTGATGTTCGTGTTCCGCGAGGAATACTACAAGGAACGCGAAAAACCCGGCGACCACGAGATGGAAAAGATCGCCCTGTGGCAAGAGGAAATGGAACGTCTGCGTGGCAAGGCAGAGGTCGTGATCGGCAAGCAGCGTCACGGCCCCATCGGCACGGTGGAACTGTCGTTCGAGGGCCGGTTCACCCGTTTTGGCAACCTGGTCAAACCCTGGCAGGACAATGGCGGCGGCGGTGACGTCGGATTTTGAGATCCGCGCCGTCACGCAAGCTGACGTCCCTGATCTGGTCGTTATGTCGGACGCGCTTGGCGCGTTTCATGGCGACGACAGCCGTGCCTGCGCGGATGCCCTGACGCGCGACCTTTTTGACACACCACCCTGGCTGTGGGGGCTGATCGCGCGACACGGATCGCGTCCGGCAGGCTATGCCCTGATGGTCCCGACCGCACAGGCGCAACACGGGCTGCGCGGGTTGAACCTGCACCACATCTTCGTTGTACCCGACCTGCGCGGGTGCGGTCTGGGGCGCGCGATCATCACCGCTGTAGAGGATCACGCACGCGGACTGGATTGCGCATATGTCAATATCGGCACCGATCCCGACAATACCGGCGCGCAGGCAGCCTATAGGGCGATGGGCTATGCCCTGCGAAACCCCGGCCCAACCTTCCGCAAGGTCCTGAAGCCTGCCTAGCCGCCATCCCACGCGCGCGTTATTTGCATCCCGCGCAGCACCGCCTATCTTGGGTTGAACCAGCAGGAGCAGCCCCAATGTCCGACGACGATCCCCGCCTGTCCCGTGCGCAGGCGCGCGGCATCCGTAACGCCCGCGACCTGCAAACTCACGTCGACTGGCTGGACAGCATCACGGGAACGGCGCTGGGTGTGCTGGCCGTGGCATCGGGCATCTATACCTACCTTGGCGTGTCATCGCTGCTGGATGACAATGGGGCACTGTCGGTCTTTGCGGCGCTTGCCTATTCGGTGGCCGTCTCGGTCGGGATTTTTGTGTTCTGGTCCTACATGATGCGCCTTTTGCCCGCCGTGCGCACCGGGGCCGCGCGGATCGGGCTGATGCTGTCGATGGCGCTGGGGTCACTGGCCATCGTGGCGATGTCGTCCTGGCTGAACGCGGCAGCACTGGCCGGGGCCGCCGCCGTCGAACAGCATCTGGCTGAAACCGTACAGGACTATCAGGCCGCCCTCGAACGCGCGGACGAGATCACGCAATCCGCACAATCGCTGGGGCGTGACGTGGCTCGCGTGCGGCAGTCCTTTGACGATCTGTCCGAACAAGAAGCGACGGGTCAGCTCTCGGGATTTGCCGGTCAGGGGGCGGTGTTCCGTCTCTTGCGCCAGAAATCGGACGAGCTGACGGCGCTCGAGGCGCAGATCACCGCACAGCAACCTCTCGTGGAACAGGCCTTTGTCGAAGGCAACGCGATCCTGTCGCGCATGCGTGCGCTGACCGTGGAACAAGGGCCGGTCGAGGCGCGGTCCGTGCCCTTTAGCGAAGAGGCCGTGCGCCTCGCGAATGTCATCACGCAGTTGCGCCAACTGTCCGTTGCGCCGCTTGTCAGCCGTGCCGCCACCGACCTTGCGGATTCGGTCGTCCTGCCGCAGCTGGACGGCAGCAACGACACCACGCGGGCCGGACAGCAGGCAACGATCGACGCCGTGCTGGCCGTGCTGCGCCAACGCGCCGAGGGGCTGCAATCGGCAGCGCAGGCCGTGCTGTCCATGACACCGCCTGCCGACATCAGCTACACACCGATTTCATCCGCAGACGCCGTGATCAAATACGCCGGCAGCTTTGTTCCCAGTTGGGCGGGGGCCATTGCCATCGACCTGCTTCCGGCCGTGCTGGTGCTGATCCTTGCCGTCACGCAGGCCGCGATCCGTGTCGGGCGCGAAGGCACCGCCACCGAGGACAGCATGACCCTGGCCGAACTCCGCGCGGCCGTGACAGCGATCCGCGACATGGACACATCGCTCGATCGCGCGCCGCGGCCCGGCCCGCCACCACCACCGCCCGCCCAAGAGCCGGACACATGACGGCCAGACCGCACCAGACGGGCCGCTGGCTGAAATGGATCCTCGGGCTGCAGGTCCTGTTTGCGGGTGTCATGCTCAGCTCTGACCTGGCACGTATTCTGCCGCAGATCGCGAGCCCCTCCTCCGCGCCCGCCCTGACAGAACCACTGGGCCCCGGCGACCAGACCCGGCGCTATGACCCCAACCAGGTCAGTCCGCGCGCACCCCGGCCGGGCTCGCGCCCGATCCCTGCAACGACGGACATGCCCTCGCGGCTGGAATTCGTCGATACCGTCTGGAACGGGGCACCAGTCATCACCCTGACCGGCACCATCGCACCCGGCGACGCCGACCGGTTTGCGACCTTTCTTGCCAGCGTCGATCCTGCACCCGAACAGGCGTTTCTCAACAGTCCGGGTGGGTCGGTCAGCGATGCGCTGACCCTCGGGCGCGCCCTGCGCGATGCAGGGATCGGCACGCGCATGACGGGGACGGATATCTGCCTGTCTGCCTGCCCCTACATCCTGTCTTCCGGCACCACACGACAGGTCGAGTACGGCGCATTGGTCGGCGTGCACCAGCATTATTTCGGTGAAAACACCGCCCTGCCCGCTTTTCTCGCCGTCGAGGACATTCAACGCGGCCAGGGAGAGGTCATGACCTTTCTCGACGAGATGGGCGTTGATCCGCTGGTCATGCAGCACGCGCTGGTCACCCCGCCGGATGAAATTTACCTGCTGACGGCCCAGGAGTTGACCGCATACCGGATCGTCACGGCGAACTAGGGTCACGCGTGACCACCGGCAGCACCGGACAGCCTGCATCATCTTGCCCGAAATACTCCCGCCGGAGGCGCACGCATTTTCGCAGAAAATGCGTTCCCCCCGCTGGCCACGCCTGCCGATTGCCCAGCCCGCAAAACAGTGGCACAAGGCAGGCATGAGCACTGGACATCTGACAATCGATCTTGGCGCGGTGGCTGCCAACTGGCGCAGCCTGAACGACCTGACCTCTTGCGAAACCGCGGCGGTGGTCAAGGCGGATGGCTACGGCCTGGGGGCGGGTCGCGTGGCGGCGGCGCTGGCAAAACAGGGCGCGCGGATTTTCTACGTCGCGGTCGCCGAAGAAGGTGCCGCCCTGCGCGCAGCCCTGGGCGACCGGGCCCAGATCCGCGTGCTGACCGGCCACATGAAAGGCGACACGCAGCTGCTGGTGGACCATCAGCTGACACCGATCCTGAACAGCCTGTCACAGATTGACCGCCATTTCCGGGATCTGCCGGACCATCCCTTTGGTCTCCAGCTTGATACCGGCATGAACCGGCTGGGGCTGGAATGGGACGACTGGGCACAGGTGGCCGAACCCGCTCTGCGGCGCAAACCCGTGGTGGTGATGTCGCACCTTGCCTGTGCCGATGAACCAGATCATCCCATGAACCCCTATCAACTGGACGTGTTCCACCAGATGACCGACGGCATCACCACGCCGCGCAGCCTTGCTGCGACCGGCGGGATGCTGCTGGGGTCCGCATATCACTTTGACGAATGCCGTCCCGGCATCGGTCTATACGGTGGCCTGCCCTTTGCAGGCGCGCGGCCCGTGGCCCGGCTTGATCTGCCGATCGTGCAGATCCGCGACCTGACCGAAGGTGAGGTCGTGGGCTATGGGAACAGCTGGCAGGCCGAACGTCCCACGCGCCTCGCCACCTTGTCGGCCGGATATGCCGACGGGTTGCTGCGCGCCGCGTCAGGCCGCGCGACGCTGTGGTCGGGGTCACAGCCCTGCCCGCTGGTCGGCCGCATCTCGATGGATCTGATCACGGTGGATATCACCGATCTGCGCGACGATCCTGTTTCGCTGTCCATCCTGTCACCGGATCAGACCGTGGACGATCTGGCCCGTGCAGCCGGCACCATCGGCTACGAAATCCTGACCAGCCTGGGTGCACGCTACAGCCGCCGCTACGCCGGAGAGGCGACCCGATTCGGTGCATAATCCGATAAATCTGGCAATATTTTGACGCCCTCCGGCAACACACTGCGACAAAGCGTCGAAATCAGCTTCTTGAGCCCGAAATTATCCACAATTTTGGATCAACTGGCGGAAAAATGCCTAACGATCTGAAAATCTTGACGGTTTTCGCAACTGTCGATTGACCCGAGCCGCCCCAATCCCGCAGTGCGCCGATCATTGTTTCGCAGGTGGATACAGTCGAGGGGAACCGTTCCGCAAAGCATGTAGGCCCCCCGGACAATTCGCCTTATGGTTAATCCGTTGTAAGAGACTTTTTGATCGGACCCGCCGCGATGTCGCTTTCCATTCGTTACGTGATCCAGATCATGCATGCCGTATCGTTGTTCGTCGTGGCCGTGCTGGCGGTGGCCGCGTTGGTGTTCACCGCACTCAGTGCGCTTGGCGTGACCGGTTGGCTGACAGTCGAGGCCTCACTTGGTGGGGTCCCCTATCCGCAGGCGGGCATGTGGCTTCAGATCGGTTTGACGGTCCTGCTCGCCGCAATGGCGTTTTTCCTGCCGACCAATGCCCGGATGATGGCACTGGAACGCAGTCACCGGGATTTCCAGATCAGCATGGACGATATCAAGGTCGCCTATAACGCGGTGCATCATGCCGACCGCCAGGGCATCTTCAGTCTCAGCTCCGAATTTGATGCGGTGCGCGAACGGCTGGCCTATCTGCGCGATCACCCGGATCTGGTGCGTCTGGAACCCGGCGTCCTAGAGGTGGCGGCACAGATGGGCCAGACATCCCGGCATCTGGCCGAAGTCTATTCCGAAGAACGGGTCGCCCGCGCCAAGGCGTTCCTCGCCGCCCGCCAGAAAGAGGCCGAGGACCAGCAGGAACAGATTCTCGAGGCGTTGCACATCTGCGAACAGATCCGCAGTTGGTCAGCACAGGTCGAGATGGAAGAATCCCGCGTCGCAAACCAGCTCGCGCATCTGGACGAGGCATTGCAGGGCGTTCTGCCGCTGCTGGGATATGCGCTGGAACACGACGCATCGCTGGATGAGGACACCGAACAGGACGCACCGCCCAGCAACATCGTTAATCTGCCCGCACAGAAACCAGCCGCCGAATAGGCTGACGCCCACGAAAATGCGCCGTTGCCAGCCCCCACGCTTTGGGGCAAAAGGTGAACATGGCAAAGGATCTGACATTCACCTGTTCCGACTGCGGTGCGGCATCGGCCAAATGGTCAGGGCGTTGCGACGCCTGCGGCGCATGGAACAGCATCGTCGAGGATGCGGGCCTGTCCAGCGGCCCCAAAAAACAGGGGCTGGGCAAACATCGCGGCAAATCGATCCCGCTGACAGACCTGGCCACCCAAGAGGCGGAACCGCCCCGCACGCAGTCCGGTGTCACCGAACTTGACCGTGTTCTGGGGGGCGGCCTGACCAAGGGGTCGGCCCTGCTTGTCGGCGGGGATCCCGGCATCGGCAAATCGACACTGCTGCTACAGGCTGCGGCACGGTTTGCGCGCAACGGCCTGCGTGTCGTCTATATTTCAGGCGAGGAATCGAATGCACAGGTGCAGATGCGTGCCCGCAGGCTGGGTTTGGAAAAATCGCCCGTGCGTCTGGCCGCCGAAACCAACCTGCGCGACATCCTGACGACACTGGATCAGGACACGCCTGATCTGTGCGTGATCGATTCGATCCAGACCATGTGGTCCGACACCGTCGAAAGCGCGCCGGGCAGTGTCAGTCAGGTCCGGTCCTGCGCGCACGAGTTGACGACTTTTGCGAAAAAGCGCGGCATGTCCGTCGTCATGGTCGGCCATGTCACCAAGGAAGGTGCGATCGCAGGCCCCCGTGTCGTCGAACACATGGTCGATACCGTCCTCTATTTCGAGGGCGAGCGTGGCCACCAGTTCCGCATTCTGCGCAGTGTGAAAAACCGCTTTGGCCCGGCCGATGAAATCGGTGTGTTCGAAATGACCGGCAAGGGTCTGGCAGAGGTGAAAAATCCCTCTGCGCTGTTTCTGTCCGAACGCGGTGAACCGGCCCCCGGTTCTGTCGTCTTTGCCGGGGTCGAGGGCACGCGACCGGTCCTGTGCGAAATTCAGGCGCTGGTCGCACCCTCGCCGCACAGCCAGCCGCGCCGCTCGGTCGTGGGTTGGGACGGCGGGCGGCTTGCCATGATCATGGCAGTTCTGGAATCGCGTTGCGACGTGCCGTTCACCGGATTGGACGTCTATCTGAACGTCGCGGGTGGCCTGCGGATCAACGAACCCGCCGCCGATCTGGCGGTGGCCGCAGCACTGGTTTCCGCCCGAGAGGATGCAGCCCTGCCCAGGGAGGCGGTCATTTTCGGTGAAATCAGCCTGTCGGGTGCGTTGCGTCCGGTCATTCAGACGGAAAATAGATTGAAAGAGGCGCAGAAACTTGGTTTTACCTCGGCGATCATGCCGCGCGCGCCCAAGGGCACGCAAGGCGCCGGGATGGACCTGCGGGAAATGCAGGATCTGGCCGGTTTCGTAGAACAGGTTTTTGGCGCGCGCTAGCGGCCACGGGCCAGCCGGGGGACGCACATGGACGGTTTCACCATCATTGACGGCATCGTGGCCGCCACAATCGTTATTTCGGCACTGCTGGCCTATTCGCGTGGTCTGGTCCGCGAGGCGATGGCCATTGCAGGCTGGATCGGGGCGACGATACTGGCGTTCCTGTTTGCCGGTCAGGCCGAACCGCTGGTGCGCCAGATCCCGGTGCTGGGCGATTTCATCGGTGACAGCTGCGAATTGTCGATTATTGCGGCCTTTGCCGTGGTGTTCGCCGTGGCTCTGGTGGTCGTGTCGATATTCACACCGCTGTTTTCCAGCGTGATCCAGCGGTCGGCGCTGAATGGCCTGGATCAGGGATTGGGGTTCCTGTTCGGCGTTGCCCGCGGTGTCCTGCTGGTGACGGTGGCGTTCTTTGTCTACCAGACGGTGCTGTCTGCACAGGATATCGCCATGGTCGAGGACAGCCGTTCCGCACGCATCTTTACCCAGTTCGGCGGCACGCTCGAGGATCGCGACCCCGAGGCAGCATTGGGCTGGATCACGTCGCAGTATGCGGCGCTGATCGGCGAATGCGGTGCCACGACCGACGTTCAGTAACCTCAATCATCCTTGTGCGCGCCGTGATCCTCAAAGGCGATCGGCGCGCGTCGCAGGTCCCGCAATTCCGAGGTGTCCGCGCCTGACAGAAAGTTGCTGACGATGGCCAGGCTGTCGATATTGTCGGCCACCACCTTGAACACCACCAAGAACGGCACAGCAACCAGCGCCCCCGGAATGCCCCACAGCCACGCCCAGAGGACGACCGTCAGGAAAACCGCGACGGTATTCATCTTGAGCTGACGGCCCAGCAGCGACGGGGTCACGAAATTGCCCTCGATCGTGGTGAACGTCAGGTAGATCAAGGGGGCCAGAAGGGCATATCCAAAGTCGTCAAAAGTGATGATCGAAATCGCCCCGACCATCAAAACACCTGCCATCGCCCCCAGATACGGCAGAAAGTTCAACAAGAACGCGACGATACCCCAAAGCCAGCCATAGGGCAGCCCCAGCAGGGTCAGGGCCACGCCGATGCACAGCCCCAGCGATGCGTTGATGACCGTGATCGTCAGCAGGTAATGCGACACCTTGCGTTCGATGTCATAGACCATCGTCAATGCGCGCTTCTTGCCGCTCATGGTCTCAAAGCTTTGGACCAGCTTGATGTAGAACATGTCACCCGATGCCAGCAGAAACGTTGCCAGCACCAGCGCCACAGCCAGTGTTGCGCCCAACGTGCCGGCCATGTCGAATGCACTATCCAGCATGGTCGGCTGTTGCACCACGACCTCTTGGGCTGCCTCACCACCGGCGGCGGCCATCTTGGCCACGTCCTCGCCAGCCTGCCGCACACTTTCCAGCTGGCGGAACACGCCGCCCAGTTTGAACTGCAATTCGCGCGCCAGATCATCGAAATCCGACATCCAGGTGCTGACCGTGCCCGCGCCGAACAGAATGATCAATCCGATCAGGGTCGTGGTGATCGCGATCAGGCCGACGCCGGATGCCCAATGCGGGACCCCGATCCGCGACAACCCGCGCGACACCGGCGACAACGTCAAGGCAATCAGGAACCCCAGCATGACAGGCAGGATCAGGTCGCGCGCAAAATAACAGGTCACGAAAATCGCAATCAACATCAACAGCGTCAGGCTGCGCCGAATGGATTCGAGGTGTGTTGCTGATTTCATCTGGTCAGGGGGCTCTCGTTCTGGCTGCAACTGGGGCAAAGCGCCGCAGCTTGGACTCCCAACACCGCAGGTCACGCAATGTTCCCGATCACGTGATCGCGGTGGCCATTTTCGGTCTGACATGCGCCGCCATGCAAATGTCGTGTGACAGTCTCGTGACTCTGCCGCGGGCATTGGTTAAACGCATGGCAACCGCCCCCGGAACCGGAGCTGCCACGTGCGCAATGCGAGCCATCCTGCCCCCGCGAAATCATTGCCCTCTCATCCGTTCGATCCCGATGATGACAAGCTCAAGGAGGAATGCGGCGTCTTTGGCGTCGTCGGCGTATCAGAGGCATCAAACTTTATCGCGCTCGGCCTGCACGCGCTGCAACACCGTGGCCAAGAGGCCGGTGGCGTCGTCACCTACGACAGCACCACCGGATTCAATCAGGCCCGCCGCATGGGTCTGGTGCGGGACAATTTCACCAGCGCGGAAACACTGGCCCTCCTGCCCGGCAACATCGGCATCGGCCACGTGCGCTATTCCACGGCCGGGTCCAAGGGGCAGACGGCGATTCGTGACGTGCAGCCATTCTTTGGTGAATTTTCCATGGGCGGTGCTGCGATTGCACATAACGGCAACATCACCAATGCCGTGGCCCTGCGCCGCGAGCTGATCGAGCGTGGCTCGATCTTTCAGTCGTCCAGCGATTCCGAATGCATCATCCACCTGATGGCGCGGTCCATGGGCCGCACCATCCCCGACCGCATGGAAGAAGCCCTGCGCAAGGTCGAAGGCGCGTTTTCCGTGGTCGCCATGACCCGCACCAAACTGATCGGCTGCCGCGACCCGCTGGGCGTGCGCCCGTTGGTGCTGGGTCAGTTGGGCGATGGCTGGGTGCTGGCGTCTGAAACCTGCGCATTGGACATCGTGGGTGCCGATTTCATCCGCGAAATCGCACCGGGCGAAATGGTGGTCATCAGCGCAGACAGCGGCGTCCAAAGCCATTTCCCCTTCCGTCGCCAGAAATCGCGGTTTTGCATCTTTGAACACGTGTATTTCAGCAGGCCGGATTCGTCGCTGGGGGGCCGTTCCGTCTATGAAACCCGCGAGGCCATCGGCCGCGAACTGGCCAAGGAAGCGCCGGTCGAGGCAGATCTGGTCTGCCCCGTCCCCGACAGCGGAACGCCTGCGGCCATCGGTTATTCGCTGGAATCCGGCATTCCCTTTGCGATGGGGATCGTGCGCAACCAGTATATGGGCCGCACGTTCATCGAACCGTCCGAGCAGATCCGCAACATGGGCGTGCGCCTGAAACTGAACGTGAACCGGGCCCTTATTCAGGGCAAACGGGTGATCCTGGTCGACGACAGCGTGGTGCGCGGCACGACCAGCCAGAAAATCAAGGAAATGATCCTCGAGGCTGGTGCCGCTGCCGTGCATTTCCGGATTGCCAGCCCGCCGACAGTCTGGCCCTGCTTTTACGGCGTGGACACGCCGGAACGTGAAAAACTGCTTGCCGCCCGCATGACAGAAGCCGAGATGACAGCCCATCTGGGCGTCGACAGCCTCAAGTTCATTTCGCTGGACGGACTTTATCGTGCAGTGGGTGAAAAACAGGGCCGCGATCCGAAATCCCCGCAGTATTGCGACGCCTGTTTTTCGGGCGAATACCCCATCGTGCCTTCGGACAAGATCGAGGCCGGTTTCAAGACCAAGGAACCGGCGGAATAGACCGCAAAACCACGGCCGCCCGGTTCATGATCGTGCCGGGTGCCAGCGCCCCCGTCTGGTGCCGACTGCGACGGCCGGGGCCATGCGTGCTTGCGCAGGGATGCAGACCAACCGTAAGGCCCAGACAGGGCCTATTCCAATGACCTGACCCTCGTCAGGTCAATCCTGTTTTATTGACCTATCCCTCGGCCGCATTATCTGCCCACGACCGACTAATGAAAGCAGGATGAACATGGAAGAAGTTGACGCAAACCCCGGTTTGATTTTCGATAAATTGGACGCGTGGATCGACGGGTTGTTTCGCCTTCTTCCCAATATTGCCGTCGCAGTCGTTGTGATTCTGCTGTTCTGGCTGTTCGCCCGTGGCATCGGCAGCCTTGTGCGCCGCGCAGCAGAAAAACGCGGCAGGCCCAGCCTGGCCGACGTGGGGTCCAGTCTGGTCAAATGGGCGTTGATCATCGTGGGTTTGATGCTGGCCGTCACCATCGTGGCCCCGACAATTCGACCCGGCGATTTGCTGGCGGGCCTCGGCGTAGGGTCCGTGGCCATCGGTTTCGCGTTCAAGGACATCTTGCAAAACATGCTCGCGGGTATCCTGATCCTGCTGCGGCAACCGTTCGAGGTCGGCGATCAGATCATCAGCGGTGGCCACGAAGGCACCGTCGAACGGATCGAGACCCGCGCCACATTGATCAAGACATACGACGGGCGCCGTGTCGTCATCCCCAATGCCGATATCTACACCGACAGCGTGGTGGTCCTGACGGCCTACGATATCCTGCGCAGCGAATTGGACGTGGGCATCGGTTGCAATGACGACTGGAAAGAGGCGCGCCGGATCCTGGAAGAAACCTGTGGATCAATTGAAGGCGTGATGGCCGACCCCGCACCCGAAACCATCCCTGTCGCACAGGGCGATTTCGCAAATATCATCCGCCTGCGCTGGTGGACCAAATCACCGAAAAAGGACCGCATCCACATTCGGGGCGAGGTCATTCAGGAAACTTACATCGCATTGGACAAGGCCGGTATCGATCTGCCCTATCCGACGCAGGTTCACCTGTTCCACGACCAGACAGAGGCCAGCGACGGCATCAGGTCGCAGCAACGCGAAGGCTGGCCCACCACCGGCAATGATCCCGAACCCCGCCGCATCGCGGACGCCTTGCGGGATCGTGATCGCAATGGCTGAACCCGGGCCGGCGCTGCGCTGAAAACCGCCGATCCGGTCACCTGATTTGAGCACGGAAAAGCGCGGATGCCGCACTGCGGCATTTGCCGCTGTTCCCTGACGCAAAACCGGTGCACTGGCCGCCAGAGCCCAGCCAGAGCCGAGAACATGACCGACGCAAGTACAACAAACCCCGTCCCCGCCAATGTGGCACAGATCGCTGTCGCAGAGGAAAAACTGGACATGACGAAACTGGCACTCATCGGGCTGCGGCTGTCGCAAAACGGGAATGCGGCGCTGATCCGAACGGCACGTGGTGCAATCAGCCAGGTGACGATCGGTGACCGCGTGGACAACATGACCGTCGTGGCCGTGTCTGAACATGGCCTCAGCCTTTTGGACCGACGCGGTGTCACCCGCAGGTTGACGATGCCAGGCTGACACTGGACAGCGCCGTCTTGCTGCGGCAAAGGGTGCGCATGACAGATAAGATCGCTCTCATCACCGGTGCCTCTCGTGGCCTGGGCGCGGCACTTGCCACCGCCCTCGCACCCACGCACCATATCGTTGCCGTTGCACGCACCGTTGGCGCGCTCGAGGAACTGGACGACGCGGTCAAGGCCGCAGGCGGTCAGGCCACCCTTGCGCCAATGGACATTTGTGTGGACGCCGCCATGCAACAACTGTGCCGCGGTATTTTTGACCGTTGGGGCAAACTGGATCTGTGGATCCACACGGCAATCCACGCGGCACCTTTGGCGCCTGCCGGACACATCGGCCCCAAGGACCTTGCGAAATCGCTCGAGGTCAACGTGACGGCCACGGCCCGGCTGATCGGCTATGTCTCGCCGCTTTTGGGTGCGCAGGGGCGCGCGGTGTTCTGCGACGACCACCCCGCAGGTCAGAAATTCTACGGCACCTATGGTGCGACCAAGGCCGCGCAGCTGGCACTGGTCAACAGTTGGGCCGCCGAGACGGTCAAGACCGGACCGCAGGTCCGCCTGATCAACCCCGCCCCGATGCCCACGGCATTGCGCGCCCGGTTCTATCCCGGCGAAGACCGCAGCGCATTGGCCAGCCCGGCCTCAGAGGCCGCCCGCCTGCTGCCTGAAATACTGGCCTGATCCCGACCCCACGCGGGGCAAGCGCTTGCCCCGCCTTTTTCCATGACCTAACGTGCGGCAACACGCGCAAAGGGCTGTCATGCGGATACTGATCACCAACGACGACGGCATCAACGCCCCGGGTCTGGCCGTCCTGCACGACATCGCGTCCGCCATCGCTGGCCCCACCGGCGAGGTCTGGACCGTGGCCCCCGCGCAGGAACAATCCGGCGTCGGGCATTGCATCAACTATACCCATCCCACGATGGTCACACAGCTGGAACCGCGGCGTTTCGCGGTTCAGGGATCGCCCGCCGATTGCGTGCTGGCCGCATTGTTCGACATCCTGCCCGGGGAGCCCGATCTGATCCTGTCCGGCGTGAACCGCGGCAACAACGCCGCTGAAAACGTGCTCTATTCCGGCACGATCGGCGCCGCGATGGAGGCTGCCTTGCAGGGTCACCGGGCCATCGCATTGTCGCAATACTATGGCCCGCGCAACATGGACCCCGAACATGCCTTTGCAGCCGCCGCCGCGCATGGTGTTGCCACCATCAACAGGCTGCTCGCCGCCGACGTTTGGGACGATGCCGACTACTGCCTGTTCTGGAACGTGAATTTCCCCCCGGTCCCAGCCGCAGATGTGGCGGGATTTCAGGTCACGACCCAAGGGTTCCGCCGCGGCGGCCATCATCACATGGTGCGCGCCGAAACCCCGGGGCACCGGCATTTTCTATGGGTCAAGGGCGGCGATCAGCAACGCGCGACCGGGGCCGGCACCGATGCACAGGCCAATGTCGATGGCTATATCTCGGCCACGCCGATGCGCGCGGACCTCACGGCGCATGATGTGATCGACCAGATGCGGGACAGGCTGGCTTGACCGATCCGCAAACCCAGATGCAGTTTTTGTTTGCCCTCCGGTCCAAGGGGGTGACGAACGAACGCGTGCTGACAGCGATGGAACTCATCGACCGGTCACGGTTTGTCAACAAGGGCCTCTTTGCCGAACGTGCCTTTGAGGACATGCCACTGCCAATTGCCTGCGGCCAGACCATCAGCCAGCCGTCGGTCGTCGGCATCATGACCCAGGCCCTTGATGTGCAGCCCCGTCACAAGGTCCTCGAGGTCGGAACCGGGTCGGGTTATCAGGCGGCAATCCTCAGCCAGCTCGCGCGCCGGGTCTATACGGTTGACCGTTTCCGTCGCCTTGTGACCGAGGCGCAGACGGTCTTTGACGCGCTCGATCTGCACAACATTACCGCATTGGTCGGTGACGGCAGCCACGGGTTGCCGGAACAGGCGCCCTTCGACCGCATCCTGTTGACCGCAGCCGCCGAGGACCCACCCGGCCCGCTTTTGGCGCAATTGCGCGAGGGCGGGATCATGGTGCTGCCCGTGGGCCAGTCCGATACCGTGCAGACACTGATCCGCGTGACACGCACACCACAAGGCCTTGATTACGCGGAATTGCGCGATGTGCGCTTTGTTCCCTTGATTGAAGGCCTCGGAGAGGACTAAAACAATGGCCAAACCGCGCAAGACGGACCCCGCAGTGGACAGGAGCCCATCCATGACCCAGACCCGCCGTAACGCAGCTCTGCGCCTGACCTTCAGTTGCGCGGGGATCGCCTTGCTGGCGGCCTGCGACGCCGGCTTGCCCGACATCGACTTGCGGGATCGCACAGGCGCATTCGACACATCACCTGCGGTTGGCAATCTGCCGGATCGCCCCGACCCCGACCAGCGGGGCGTCATCACCTATGCCGACTACCAGGTGGCCGTTGCACGCCGTGGCGATACGGTGGCATCGATTGCATCCCGCGTCGGGGTCGATCCCGCGACACTTGCCAGTTTCAACGGGATCGAACAGGGCGTCACGCTGCGCGATGGCGAAGTGCTGGCCCTGCCCACCCGCGTGCCCGGTGCGCAAACGACGGTGCCGTTGGATGTAACCGCGGTGGCAACAACGGCGCTGGACCGCGCGGATGCAACATCGGGCGGGCTGGCTGCACCCGCAGCAACCCCGGCGCAGACCACCGCCACCCAACCGATCCGCCACCGCGTCGAACGCGGCGAAACGGCGTTTTCGATCAGCCGTCTGTACAACGTCCCCGTCGGCACGCTGGCAGAATGGAACGGGTTGGATTCCAGCCTGACCGTGCGCGAAGGCCAGTTCATTCTGGTGCCGCAGGGCGGCGGTGCCGCCGATCCCGCAGGTGGCCCGATCACGGCCCCCGGTATCGGCAGCACATCGCCCGTGCCGCCCTCGGCTGCGGCCCCCCTGCCCGCCAGCACGCCATCGGTCGCAACACCTGTTACACTGCCTGATGCGCCTGATCTGACGACAGCGGCCCCGACAGTGTCGGAAACAGCATCCGCACCGCCTCAGCCGGCAGCCCCCGCCCCGGCGGCCACACCCGCAGCGAGCGAGGCACGTTTCGTCCGGCCCTTGGCGGGTGCGATCATCCGCGACTACAGCCCCGGGCGCAACGAAGGCATCGACATCGCCGCGACCGCCGGCACCACGGTCAAGGCCGCCGACAGCGGCACCGTTGCCGCCGTCACACAAGACACATCAGGCACATCCATCGTGGTTGTCAAACATGCGGACAACCTGCTGACCGTCTACACGAACCTTAAAAACCTGAGCGTCGCCAAAGGGGACAGCGTCGCACGCGGCGGCAATCTGGGTCAGGTTGGCGCAGGCGACCCGACCTTCGTACACTTCGAGGTGCGGCGCGGACTGAACTCGGTCGATCCGAACGAATTCCTGCCCTGAGCCTTTCTTCTGGTCCGAAATATCCCGGGGGTCCGGGGGCAGCGCCCCCGGGCGATCCTAATGGATCGCCACGCCGCGTCGCCCTGCCAAATCCGTAAAATACTGCCAGGCCACGCGACCTGACCTGCTCCCACGGGTGGCCTGCCATTCGATGGCTTCGGCGCGCAGTGTGGCGTCATCAATGGCGATACCGTAGGACTCGCAATAGCCCCGGATCATGGTCAGGAACTGATCCTGATCGCAGGCGTGGAACCCCAGCCACAGGCCGAAACGGTCCGACAGTGATACCTTTTCCTCGACCGCTTCGCCCGGTGTGATCGCCGTGGCGCGTTCGTTTTCGATCATCTCGCGCGGCATCAGGTGCCGCCGGTTCGATGTGGCATAGAGCACGACATTGTCAGGCCGTCCTTCGATCCCACCGTCCAGCACAGCCTTGAGCGATTTGTAATGTGCATCATCGTGGCTGAACGACAGGTCATCGCAAAACAGGATGAACTGCGCCTCCGCGCCGCGCAGCAGGTGCAGGCAGCGGCTGATCGACGGCAAGTCCTCGCGCTGGATCTCGATGATCTTCAGCTGCGGATGGCTGGCATTCAGTTTGCCATGCACCGCCTTGACCAGACTGGATTTTCCCATCCCGCGCGCGCCCCACAGCAGTGCGTTGTTCGCAGGCAAGCCTTCGGCAAAGCGGCGTGTGTTTTCCAGCAGCGTATCACGCGACCTGTCGATCCCGACCAGCAGATCCACATCGACACGGGACACGCGGTCAACGGGCACCAGCCGGTCGGGATCGGCCTGCCAGACAAATGCGTTCGCCGCGCTGAAATCCGGGGCGACCGCAGGGCCCGGACGCAGCCGTTCCAGGGCGGCTGCGATCCGTTCGAGGGCTGCATCACTCATTTCGCGTCATCATCGATGGGGTTTCCGTCCAGATCCTCGTTTTCGCCGACGACGCCTTCGGCGCGCAGCTTGGCCAGACGCTGCCGTTCGACACGCGCGACAAGCTGGATCGACACCTCATAAAGACCGTAAACCACGACAAACAGGATCACCTGACTGACGACATCCGGCGGGGTCGCCAGCGCCGCCACCAGCAGGATGCCGACCACGGCATATTTGCGCGTGTTGCGCAGACCCACCGCGCTGACCAGACCGGCCTTGCCCATCAGGGTCAGCAGGACGGGCAGCTGAAAACACAGGCCAAAGGCCACGATGAATTTGATCGTCAGGTTCAGATAGGCCTTGGCCGAGCCCTGAAACAGCAGACCCGCCGCCTGCGTCGTCGCCCCCTCTGGTCCGTCGGTCAGTGTGTTGCCCTGCTGAAACCCGAGAAAGAAATCGAACGCCAGCGGCGTGATGACGAAATAGGCGAACGACGCGCCGAGGAAAAACATGAATGGCGAGGCCACCAGAAATGGAAGGAACGCGCCCTTTTCGGTCTTGTACAGCCCCGGTGCCACGAACCGCCACAACTGGTAGCTGATGACCGGGAACGCCAGCACCAGACCGCCCAGCAATGAAATCTGGATCGCGACAAAGAAGCCTTCTTCGAGGGCGATAAAGATCAGACCGCAGTCCTGCCCGTCCAATTCAAGCGCGCGGCACAGCGGACGTGTCAGGAAATCAAAGATCGGGTTCCAGACGGTGAAGCAGATGATCATCCCGATGATGAACGCAACCAGCGACCGGATCAGCCGGTCACGCAATTCGGTCAGATGCTCGATCAGCGGGGCGGCGCTGTCGTTGAGTTCGTCGGCAGCGCTCATGCCTTGGCCTCATCCTTGGGTTTGGGGGGCGTGGCCGGACTATCGGTCGCCTCGGCTGACATGAAATCAGCGTTGTCCGCGTCCATTTCAGCCTGCGCGGCCTCGCGCGCCTGACGGTCCTCGGCCGCCTGTGCCGCGGCGGCACTGATCTTGTCCTTGGCCGCCTGCCGTTCGGCAGACAGCTTGGCCGTGGCAGATGCGGGCTTGTCCTTCAGACCGGCGGCCTCGCGGGCCTTGTCCAGCCCAAAGGCCTGCGGATTAGCCGCCGCCTTGATCGACTTGGAGATATCCTTGACCCCCGCATCGTCGGCCGCAGCCTCCATCGCGCGGCTGAATTCGGACGCCATGGCCCGCGCCTTGCCGGTAAACTGTCCCAGCGTACGGAACATGTTAGGCAGGTCCTTTGGCCCGATCACGATCAGGGCCACGATCCCCAAAAGGATCATTTCGCTCGCGCCAAGGCCGAACATGGGCAGCGCCCCCTATCTGTGGCTTAGACTTTGTCTTTGTCGGCTTTGTCGACGCTTGCGTCAGGTGTGACGTCGCGCGCATCGCCAAAGCTGTCGTCCAGTTCTTTCTTGCCGTCGTCGACGCCGCGTTTGAACGCGGTGATGCCCTTGCCGACCTCGCCCATCAGCGACGAAATCTTGCCGCGCCCGAACAGGACCAGCACGACGACAGCGATCAGCAGAAGGCCCGGAAGGCCGATGTTGTTCAACATTTCAAATTCCCCTTTGCGCGCGGCGGATGGCTTTCCGCGGCGATCATGACCCCACAGACATAAAACGCGGTGCCCCCGTTTGAAAGGGCTTTCACGGAATTGCAGGCGGGCAATCCGCCTTTTTTTGCTGGACTTTTCATAACTTGCGACAGAAACCTGTCAGGAGGGAGGATCGCCTGTGAAACGTGCCGACAGGCTGATGCGGATCGTGCAATTGCTGCGCCGTGGCGGGCTTCATCGGGCCGAGGCGCTGGCGCAGGCCACAGGCGTGCACGTCCGCACGATCTATCGCGACATGGACACGCTGGCCGCCTCCGGCGTGCCGGTCTCGGGCGAACGCGGCGTGGGCTACAGGATCACGGCAGCGGTCACGCTGCCCGCGCTGAACCTGACCATGGACGAGGTCGAGGCGCTGACGATCGGTCTTGCGGTCGTGGCACAGGGCCAGGATGCGGAACTGTCACGCGCTGCACAGGGTCTGTCGGCAAAACTGGACGCGCTCTTGCCAGAGGAATCGGGCGATCCCGCGCATCACGCACTGGCGATCTATCCGTTTGCCGATGCCGCACGCGGGTTTCAGCACCTGGCGGCGCTGCGGCAGGCGGTGCGGGCCCGCCAGCGCGTGCAGGTGACAATAGGCGATCAGACCGCGACGTTGCGGCCGCTGCGTCTGGACTATTGGGGCAGGCTCTGGACGTTGACGGCGTGGAACGAAACCGGTCGCAGGTTCGATGACCTGCGACTGGATCAAATGACGGGGCTGCGCCTGTTGCCCGGTCTGTTCGTCGACGAACCGGGCAAGACTCTGGCCGACTATCGCGCAGGTGCCGTCTAGAACAGCACCTTGCGCAGCATGTTCAGCGCCACGAGGATCAGGAACACGCCAAACCCCCGCTTGAGCGGTTTTGCGTCGATCCGGTGGGCCAGCGCCGCCCCCATCGGGGCGGTGATCAGTGTCATGGCGATGACCAGCAGAAACGCCACCGCATTGACGGACCCGATGGTAAAGGGTGGCGCGTCCTGCATCGGCGTCAGCAGAAATCCCACCACCGCAGGCACTGCGATGATGACCCCAAACCCTGCGGCCGTCGCCACGGCCCGGTGGATCGGCACCCCGAACAGCGACATGACCGGCACGCCGAACGACCCGCCGCCAATCCCCATCAGCACCGACAAAAAGCCCAGCACCGGTGACAGGATCGCGCGCAGCACACCCTTTGGCATCGCATCGCCCAGCCGCCAGTGATTGCGCCCCGTCGCCATGTAAAGGCCGACAATCACGGCCAGAACGCCGAAAATCGCCTGAAGCGCGCTGGTGCGCAGCTGTGCCACCAGCAAGGTGCCAAGGATTGCACCGATCACGATGCCCGGCGCCCATGTTTTCAGGATATCCCAGTCAACGGCACCCTTCTTGTTGTGCGACATGACCGACCGGATCGAGGTCACGATGATCGTCGCCAACGACGTGCCAAGGCACAGGCGCATCACCTCCGGTCCGTCGAACCCCAGCCCGACAAAGGCGTAGTAGAACGCAGGCACCAACACGATGCCACCACCGACGCCCAGCAAACCGGCCAGAAGCCCACCAAAGGCGCCGATGACCAGCAACAGCGCCCCCATCTGCAACAGCAACACAACATCCATGACCGGTTCCCCCTATTCAGCGGCAACCTGCGTCACGAAGGCGAGCGCGTCCAGCATCGTTTGCGATGACGCGCCGTCGCGCGATGCATTTTCCGACAGGTGACGCCGCCACATCCGCGCGCCCGGCCGGCCCTGAAACAGCCCCAGCATGTGCCGGGTGATCTGGTGCAGGCGGCCACCCTGCGCGATATGCGCATCGACATAAGGGACCATCTGCATGACCGCCTCATGCGCCGTGATGGCGTGATCTGTGCCAAAAATACGGCGGTCGGCGTCCAGCAGGATCGCACTGGGGTCGTGATAGGCCGCCCGCCCGACCATCACGCCATCCAATCCCCTGGCCAGAAAATCCTCTGCAAGATCAAGGCTGTCTATCCCGCCGTTCACGCTGAGATGCAGGTCGGGAAAGCGGTCCCGCATCGCAAGCACGAGGTCGTAATCCAAGGGCGGTATATCGCGGTTTTCCTTGGGGCTGAGACCTTGCAACCACGCCTTGCGCGCATGGATCGTGAACCGCGTCACACCCGCCCCCGCGACCCGTTCCAGAAAATCGGGCAGCACCTGCGCGGGGTCCTGATCGTCCACGCCGATCCGGCATTTCACGGTGACCGGAAGATGCGTTGCCTCTTGCATCGCGGCAACACAGGCCGCGACCAGATCGGGTTCTGTCATCAGGATGGCCCCGAAACGCCCTGACTGCACTCGGTCCGACGGGCAACCGCAATTCAGGTTGACCTCGTCATAACCTGCTGCGGTCGCGATGCGGGTCGCCTCTGCCAAGAGCGCAGGCTCTGACCCACCCAGCTGCACGGCCACGGGATGTTCCTGTGCATTGAACTGCAAGAGCCTGTCGGTGTCGCCCAACACCACGGCAGGTGCCGTCACCATTTCGGTATAAAGCAACGCCTGCCGCGACATCAGCCGGTGAAAATACCGACAATGCCTGTCGGTCCAATCCATCATAGGGGCAATAGACAACCGCGCTGCCTCGGTGGCTGCGTTCAATAGCATCAAAAGATCTCCTTGGGGCCGCTTGTATTTAGAACGGACCGTTACTGCGCACCATACGCACACGGCTCATGGTTCGCTACCCTGCCCCGTGCAGCGACAGGCGTTCGACGGCGTGTGGGACGGCTTGGTCGCCGCCTCATCGGACGATCTTCTCTTCAAGAAGCGCGGCCCCGCCAGTTTTCGTGTGACGAGCAGGTTCCGGTGGTTACCGACCCGCGCGCCTGGGGTCAGGACACAATCATTTCCGCTTGGCTGGGTAATTCACGGTTCGAAAAACCAGCGGTGAACATGTCTGGTGTATTCTGGCCTACCGATGCGCAGATGGCGCGTCTGAAGCCCCTCTTTCCCGACTCACAAGGCAAACCCCGCGTCGACGATTGGCGTGGGTTGAGTAGAATTGTCTTCGTCAATCGTAATGGTTCACGGTGGTAGGACGCGCCTACGAAATATGGGCCTCACAAGACGCTGTACAACCGTTGGAGGCGGTGGAGCGACAAAGGGATCTTTGCTCGGAAAACGGCAGGTCTGGCCGCCTATCACGGCGAAAAGGAGACTATGATGATCTACGCCACGTACCTAAAGGCACATCGCACAGCGACCGGTCTGGGCGTCGAATGGGGGACGTGGACGCCTGATCGGCCGGACCAAAGGCGGCATGAACACCAAGTTGCGCGCCATCTGCGACAGCCAATGACGTCCGCTGGACCTCCTTGTGACCTCGGGACAGATCAGCGATCGCATCGGTGCCCGTGCATTGCCTATGAGCCCTGCCTCTAGCTCAGGTGTCCTTGCGGACAGGACACAATCGCCTGAAACATCCCGCGTTCGTTTCATTTTCTCCCGTAGCGCCGCCACTGATCGTGAAGTGTTCCGATGATCCCCTTTCTGAAGAGCATGATGCAGAGCACGAAGATAATGCCCAGGATAACGGACAGCGGAAAGCCGGTCGTGGCGAAGACATTCTGGATTGCGACGATCAAGCCGGCTCCGACCACAGGGCCAAGCATCGTTCCCACGCCGCCCAGCAATGTCATCAGGATAACCTCTCCGGACATATGCCAGTCCACGTCCGTCAGCGTCGCGATCTGGAAGACCAGCGCCTTGGTTGCCCCGGCCAGACCTGTCAGCGTCGCCGACATTACGAAGGCCGCCAGCTTGTAGCGATTGACCCGGTAGCCCAGTGACACGGCGCGCGGCTCATTCTCGCGGATCGCGCGCAGGACCTGACCGAAGGGCGAATGCACGATGCGCCAGATCACCGCCATACCGACCAGAAACACCCCGCAGACCAGCGCGTACATGGCCATCGGGTCACTCAGGTCGATCAGGCCGAGCAGCCGACCGCGCGGCACGTTCTGGATCCCGTCTTCTGCATTTGTGAAACCCGCCCGCAGGAACAGGAAATAGACCATCTGCGCCAGCGCCAGCGTCGTCATCGCAAAGTAGATACCCTGCCGCCGGATCGCGACCACACCCATGGCCAGTCCAAGGCCCGCCGCGCACAGGGTGCCGAACAGGATGCCCGTCAGCGGCTCAAAATCCCAGACCTTAACCGCATGGGCAGTGGCATAGGCGGCCCCGCCGAAGAAGGTCGCGTGGCCGAAGGACAGCAGGCCGGTGTAGCCCAGCAGCATGTTGAAGGCGGACGCGAAGAGCGCGAAGCACAGCAGCTTCATCACGAAAACCGGATACGCCATGAAGGGGGCCACGATCAGCGCGGCGAGGATCGCGGCAACCACGGCGATGCCCTTCCTGGGCAGGCCCGCGCGCTCTTTCGCGGCGAAGTCGGTAGAGGTGTCGGATACGCTCATGTCAGCCTCACGCGGTTTTGCCGAACAGGCCGCTCGGACGGAAGAAGAGAACAATCGCCATGATCACGAAGACCACGATGTTGGACGCCTCGGGATAGATCACCTTGGTCAGCCCCTCGATCAGGCCCAGCAGAAATCCCGTCAGGATCGCCCCGCCGATCGAGCCCATCCCGCCGATGACGACGACGGCGAAGACCACGATCACGATGTTCGACCCCATCAGCGGGCTGACTTGAAACACGGGTGCGGCCATGACGCCCGCGAAAGCGGCCAGGAAGGCCCCGAAGGCGTAGGTCGCCGTCAGCAGCAAAGGCACGTTGACGCCGAAGGCCTCGACCAGCGGGCGATTTTCGGTGGCGGCCCGCAGCAAGGCTCCCAGCTTGGTCCGCTCGATCAGGGCCCAAGTGGCAAGGCAGACGATCAGCGACACCACGATCACGAAGGCGCGGTAGTGGGGCATGATCATGAATCCAAGGTTCGACGCGCCCGACAGGGCGGATGGCGGGCTGAAGTTCTGCCCCGCGACCCCGAATTGATACTGCGCCAGACCCTCCACGATCAGCGCGATGCCGAAGGTCAGCAGAAGGCCGTATAGCGGATCGAGACCTTGCAGATGCGTAAGAAGCCCACGCTCGATGGCGGCGGCGAAGATCGCCACGATCAGGGGTGCTGCGACCAGCAGAATCCAGAACGGCAGGCCGAACCATTCGCCCAAGAGGAACGCCGCGAAGGCCCCCATCATGTACAGCGCGCCATGGGCGAAGTTGATGATCCGCAGCAGCCCGAAGATGATCGCAAGCCCCAGCGACAGCAGCGCGTAGAACGCCCCGTTGAAAAGGCCGATCAGAAGTTGGCCCGCCAGAACCGGCAGCGGAATTCCGAAGATGTCTGCCATGTCTATACCCCTACGACTTCGGTGATCTGGCTGGCGTGGGCGTCGAATTCGTCCCGCGCGAAGCTGCCGGCGATGCGGCCGTTCTCGATCAGGAAAAACCGGTCGGCGAGCGATTTGGCGAAATGGAAGTTCTGCTCGACCAGCAGCATCGTCATCCCCTGCTCTTTCAGTTTGCGCAGCATGTCGGCTATGGATTGGACGATGACGGGGGCGAGGCCCTCTGTCGGCTCGTCCAGCAGCAGAAGTTTCGGCCCGGTGCGCAGGACCCGCGCGAGTGCCAGCATCTGCTGCTCCCCACCTGACAGGGTGCCGCCCCCGGCCCGCCCCCGCTCCTTCAGGTTCGGAAAGAAGCGGTAGATGTCCGCTTCCGTCATGCCGTCCGTGCCGATCTGCGGCAGCAGGCGGAGGTTTTCGGTGACAGACAGCGAATGGAAGATCCCGCGTTCCTCTGGGATGTAGCCGAGCCCATGATAGGCAACGCGGTGGCGCGGCACGTTCATCAGGTCGGCCCCGTCCAGACGGATCATCCCCTCGCGCCGGGACAGAAGGTTCATGATGGCGCGCAGCGTGGTGGTCTTGCCTGCCCCGTTGCGCCCGATCAGGGCCACCGTCTCTCCCGGCCGGACAGACAGGGAAAGGCCGTGCAGCACATGGCTTTCGTCGTACCAGCCGTGCAGGTCGCGGATCTCCAGAAGATCACTCATGCCCTGCCCCCATGTAGCTTTCGCGCACTTCCTGATTGGCGCGGATCTCTTCGAACGACCCCTCTGCCAGTACCGCACCGCGGGCGAGGACCGTGACCCGGTCACATAGGTCGTCCACCACATCGAGGTTGTGCTCGACCATCAGAACCGTGCGATCCTGTGCGGCCCGGCGGATCAGCTCGGCGATGGCGCCGATGTCGGCGCTGGCCATGCCCGCCATTGGCTCGTCCAGCAGCATCACCTGCGGGTCCAGTGCCAACGTCGTCGCCAGCTCCAACGAGCGTTTGCGCCCATAAGACACATCGGATGCGCGCTGATCCCCTAGATCCAGAAGGTTCACCTGATCGAGCAGCGCGTCCACCCGGTCATCCAGGACGGACAGGCGGCGCGTTGGTTGCCAAAACTGCACGTCCATCCCGTGTTTGCGCTGCAAAGCCACGCGGATGTTCTCGCGCAGGGTCAGATGCGGGAAGACCGCCGAGATCTGGAACGACCGGACCATGCCCCGCCGCACGACCTCTTCGGGTTTGGCGCGGGTGATGTCTTCCCCGCCCAGATGGATCTTGCCCGCCGTCGGCGTCAGGAACTTGGTCAGCAGGCCGAACAATGTGGACTTGCCCGCGCCGTTTGGCCCGATCAACCCGTGGATCGTGCCGCGCGCTACCTCGAAGGTCACATCGTCGATAGCGGTGAACGCACCGAAGGTCTTGGTCAGGCCGCGCGCCGACAGCGCCACCTCGGACGTCGCAGCCCGCGGCAGGGTGCGGTCGTGCTGGCTCATGACGGGATCGTCTCGCTGACGGACTTGTGCCGTCCAACACGCTCGATCCACGCGTCAAGGTTCGGGATTGCAGGACGCCACGGGTTATCGGGAAAGCGGAAATCCATGTATTGCACGGCATCCACGACGAGCAATTCGGCCAGACCAAGACGGTCCTCGGACAGCCGGTCCACCATGCCGTCCAAACGACCAAGGCTGACCTTCATGGTCTCACGCCGCCGCTCGGCCACGGGGTGGGTTTCGTCGAACTCGGTCACGGCCAGATCATCCGAAAACAGCTTCCGCCCGGTCATTATGTAGACGGCGGCTTCGATCACGCCGAAGGCGAGGCCGCATATCTCATAATCCTGCGGACTTTTCGATTTCAGGTGCGAGCCCTCGGGCGCGATGTCGGCAGCATACATGGCAATCACCATCGCCTCGGTCAGGATGGTGCCGTCGTCCAGTTGCAGGCACGGCACCCGCTTGGCGGGGTTCAGTTCGACCAGCTGCTCCGGGTCGGCCCAAGGGTTCAGAAGTTCGATCTCGAAATCGGCCTGCGCTTCGATAAGGGCCATGTGCGCCAGGCGTGCGAACGGCGAGGTGGTGGATTTCATCAGTTTCATGGGGTCTCTCCCGATCGGATCAAATGGAAGGCCCGGGGGCCATCCAAGGCCCCCGAAGTGGGGAGGAGCGCGCCTAGTTTGTCGCGGCGGCGGTCAGCGGGCAGCCACTGTCGGCCGCCGACAGGAACAGGC
The DNA here is from genome assembly GCF_001420005.1 of Loktanella sp. 3ANDIMAR09. Lineage (GTDB taxonomy): Bacteria > Pseudomonadota > Alphaproteobacteria > Rhodobacterales > Rhodobacteraceae > Loktanella. Next base: position 103,670 of record NZ_LJAK01000004.1, read on the forward strand.
TGTCGCCCGGAATGGTCGCCACGATCTCGTAGATGTCCGCCGGACCCTCGCTTTCATCGGGCGTGTTCACCTCTGCCAGCAGCATGTCGTAGACCACGCGTCCGTTCTCCTGGATCGAGGCGTTCTGGTAAAACCCGTCGCTCAGCGGCATTTCCTTCATCTTGGCGGTGACCGCCTCTGCATCCGTCGTGCCTGCCTCTGCCACGGCATTCAGAAAATGCATGACCCCGGAATAGGCGCCCGCATGGCCCATGGTGGGCACCTGCCCGCCATTCATCTCCATGATGCGGTTGCCGAAGTCGCGGGTCTGATCGTTCAGATCCCAGTAGAAGGACGTTGCCATGCGGATGTTCTGCGCCTGCTCAAGGCCCAGCGCCTGGACATTGTTGGCGAAGACCAGCATCGCGGCAAGGTGGTCCGACAGGCCGAAGTTCCCGGCCTGCTTGATCGTCGTCTCCAGATCCGTGCCCGCGTTCGCCAGCCCGAAGATCTTCGCGCCCGAGCCTTGCGCCGACAGCAGCGCCGAGGCCATGTCGTTGGTGTTCAGCGGATGCACCGTCTCGCCCACCACGCTTCCGCCCGCTTCCTCGATGGCGGCGGTGGCGTCGGCGGCAAGGGCGTGGCCGAAGACGTAATCGGGCGTGATCATGTACCAGCTATCGCCGCCCTGCTCGACCACCGCACCGGCCACACCTCGGGCCAGCTCGCGGGTCGTGGGCGCCCAGTGAAAGCTGTAGGGCGTGCATTGATCGCCCGAGAAGTTGGGCGCGTAGCCGCCCGTCGCCAGCGTTACCACACCGCTCTCCCCGGCCCGCGCCTGCGCGGCCAGACCCACGGCAGAGGAGCCGCCGAGGGTCATCGCGACGACGCCCTGTTCATCAATCAGCTGTTGCGCCAGCGCCGATCCCACGTCGGGCTTGTTCTGGTGATCGGCAGAGATCACCTCGATCGGGCGGCCCAGAACCTCTCCGCCGAAATCCTCGACGGCCATCTCGACGGCGCGCAGGGTGTTCGGCCCGCCGTTGCCGGAATAGATACCGGTCATGTCGTCCAGCACCAGCAGGCGGACGGGTCCGTCCTGTGCGAAGGCGGGCAAGGCGGCGGTGGCCAGAAGGGCTGCGGCAAGCGTCTTTGTCAGGGTCATGTCTCTCTCCCGTTGGTGGTCCCGCACCGACCGGCAGGGCGGTGCGCTCGGGGCACAGATGCCCCCTTGTCCATGCAAGACTGCTTTGAAAAGCGCCGTCACAGGAAAGACGAAAGCAAGCTTGGGGCTATAGATTTCGGCTATGACCCGCGCCTCAGTCCCAGAGGATTGACCCTGATGAGGCCATCCGACCGCTTGGCTAGACGATTATCGTATGGCGTTTGCAGCTTATCCGTCTTTCACTGCGCCAGCCCTGCATGTGTAGATAACGGTGACAGCCGAAGAGGACTCCGATGAACCAGACGCAGCGCATCCCGCAATGGATTCTCGATCAAGGCCCGTTCTCGCGCACGTCGCTTGCACACGTAAGCAAGACCGCGCGGCATGGGTCTGGCAAGGTCAGCCCCGATCTTGATACGACCCTTGCCAAGCTTGGACTGCGCGACGGGGCCACGCTTTCGTTCCATCATCACCTGCGCAACGGCGATGCGGTGATGGTCGCCGTGATCGACGCCTGCGCGCGGGCGGGTCTGCGCGATTTGCATGTGGCCGCGTCCTCGATCTTTCCGGTCCACGCGCCACTTGTCGCCCATATGGAAAGCGGCGTCATCGGGGGGATGAGCACGAATTTCCTGTCCGGTCCCGTCGCGCAGGCCGTCTCACGCGGTGTGTTGAAGACACCGGTGATCCTGCGCACCCACGGTGGCCGTGCCCGCGCGATCGCAGATGGCACGCTGAAGATCGACGCCGCCTTCATCGCCGCCCCCGCTGCCGACCCGCTGGGCAATATCTCGGGCACCCATGGCCCGCGCGCCTGCGGCGTCCTTGGCTACCCGCAGTGTGACGCCCGACACGCGGCCCAGGTCATCGCCGTGACCGATACGCTGACAGAGTTTCCGGTGCCCGGCATCCAGATCGGTCACGACCGCGTGGATCAGGTCGCGCTTGTGCCGACGCTGGGCGATCAGGACGGCATCCTGTCGGGCACCACCCGCCCCAGCACCAAACCGGCCGACCTGGAAATCGCCCGGCTGGCCACCGCCGTCATCGACGCCAGCGGCCTTCTGGTGGACGGCTTCAGCCTGCAGAACGGCGCAGGGGGTGCATCGCTGGCAACGGCGAAGGCCCTTGGAGAGCGGATGACGGAACGCGGCGTTACCGGCAGCTTCGCCAGCGGCGGCATCACCGGCTTCCACGTCGACATGCTGGAAGCGGGCCTCTTCCGCGCGCTTCTGAATGTGCAGTGCTTCGATCTGGCGGCAGTGGAGTCCTTTGCCCGCGACAGGCGGCATCAGGGGATCTCGGCCTCAATGTACGCGAACCCGTACCAGCGCGGGTCTGTCGTGGATCGCCTGGATGCGGTGGTTCTCGGCGCGACCGAGATCGACTTGGACTTCAACGTCAACGTCACCACCCTGGCCGATGGTACGATCGCGGGTGGATCGGGCGGGCACGCCGATACGGCAGCGGGCGCGAAGCTCGCCATCGTCACCACCAAGCTGACGGCAGCGGGCTTTCCAAAGATCGTCGAGCGGGTGGGCACCCTGACCACGCCGGGGGCCACAATCGACGTGCTGGTCACCGATCAGGGCATCGCCGTGAACCCCACCCGGCCCGACCTGCACGAGCGGCTGACCCACGCGGGTCTCGCCCCGGTTCCTATCACCGATCTGCAGGCCCGCGCCCGCAATCAGTCCGACCGCGCGCCGATCCGGTCCGAAAGCGATGACATCGTGGCGATCTGTGAATACCGTGACGGCAGTGTCACCGACGTTATCCGCCGTATCTGAGGACCTCCCATGCCGCCCATCACCGAAGCCCACGTCATTGACAGCATCGCCGACGCGCTCCAGTTCGTGGCCTGCTATCATCCGACGGATTTCATCACCGCCATGGCGGACGCCTACGAGCGCGAGGAAGCGCCCGGCGCCAGGAACGCCATTGCCCAGATCCTGACCAACTCGCGCATGTGCGCGCTGGGAAAGCGGCCCATCTGCCAGGATACCGGGGTGGCGAACGTCTTCGTGAAGCTGGGCGTTCAGGCCGCTACGGACTGGAAACGCCCCCTGCAGGACATCGTGGATGACGCGGTGCGCCGCGCCTACATGCTGGATACGAACCCCCTGCGGGCTTCGGTCGTGCGCGACCCCTTCGGGATGCGCAAAAACACTGGCGACAACACCCCAGCCATGCTGCATGTCGAGATGGTGTCGGGCGACAAGCTGGACATCACCGTCTCGGCCAAGGGCGGCGGGTCCGAGAACAAGACCAGGTTCGCGGTGCTGAACCCCTCGGCCTCTGTCGCGGATTGGGTGATTGAGACGGTCCAGACCCTTGGCGCGGGCTGGTGCCCGCCGGGCATGCTGGGGATCGGCGTCGGCGGTTCGGTGGACAAGGCGATGGCCATGGCCAAGATGTCGCTCAACGATCCGGTGGACATGGCCGATCTGCTGGCGCGCGGCCCATCGAATCCGGTCGAAGAGCTACGATGCGAGATCTACCGCCGCGTCAACGATCTGGGCATCGGCGCGCAAGGCTTGGGCGGGCTGACCACGGTGCTGGACGTCAAGGTGAACCACTATCCCACCCACGCGGCCTCCCTACCCGTGGCGCTGATCCCCAATTGCGTCGCCACGCGCCACGTCCACTTCACGCTGGATGGAAGCGGCGCGGCGACATTCGATCCGCCTGACCTCTCGCTCTGGCCCGAGGTGACGCTGGAGGCCGCCGCCGCCGATGCCCGCCGCATCGACCTTGACGCGCTGGACGACGCCACGTTGGCCTCTCTGGAACCGGGCGACACGCTTCTGGTGTCCGGCACACTCTATACCGGCCGCGACGCCGCCCATAAGCGCATGGTCGAAACGCTGGACCGGGGCGAGGATCTGCCGGTCGATCTGCGCGGGCGCGCCATCTATTACGTGGGCCCCGTCGATCCCGTGGGCGACGAGGTGATCGGCCCCGCTGGTCCGACCACGTCGACCCGGATGGACAAGTTCACCGACCGTGTGCTGGGAGAGACCGGTCTCAAGGTCATGATCGGCAAGGCCGAACGTGGCCCCGAGGGATTGCGCGCCATCGCAAAACACGGCGCGGTCTACATGATCGCGGTCGGCGGCGCGGCGTTCCTGGTGTCGAAGGCCATCAAGGAGGCGCAGCCCGTGGCCTACGAAGACCTCGGCATGGAGGCTATCTACAAGCTGCGGGTGAAGGATATGCCCGTGACGCTGGCCGTGGACACCAAAGGCAACTCCATCCACGAGATCGGCCCGAATGCCTGGCGCAAGAGCGCCTGAGGCCCCTACCCCGCCGCCCGAGACAGGATCCGTCGGGCGGCGTCTTCCACCGGATTGTCGATCATCTTGCCATCCAGCGCGACGGCGCCCGATCCGCTGGCCTCTATCGCCTCGATCACTCGGCGTGCCCACGTCACCTCGTCTTCGCTCGGGGCAAAGATTCGGGCGACGGGCTCGACCTGCTTGGGATGGATCAACAGCTTGCCGGCAAAGCCCAGCCGCTTGGCGTAGCGTGTATCGTCCTCCAGCGCGGTCGTATCGTCGAGCTTGACGGTCACGCTGTCGATCGGCGGCTCGGCACCGGCCAGCCGTGACTGCATGACCAACTGGCCGCGCGCATACGCCAAGGCATCGCGGTCCGGCGCGGCACCGATATCCAGCGCGAAGTCGAGATGGCCAAAAGCGGCGCGGGGCGTGTCGTCCCGCGCAAGCAGCTCCGCCGCCCGGTGCAGGCCCAGCGCGGTTTCGATCTGGGGGATCAGCTCCACCTGCCGACCTGCCGCCGCCCGCACGGCTGATAGGGTACCGGTGCTCTGTGCTTTCGGGACCATGATCGCCGTGGCACGGCACCGCGGCAGCCACGCCAGATCAGCCTCGAACCCCGGCGCGGTGGCATCGTTGATCCGAACGACCACCCGCGTCCAGTCCAGTTCGGCAGTTGCGATGGCATCCCGCGCGGCGGGCTTATCCTTCGCGCGCACCGCGTCCTCCAGATCAAGGATCACGCGATCCGCCCCGGACCCAAGCGCCTTTTCAAAGCGCTCGGGCCGGTTCGCGGGCACGAAAAGATACGTCGTATTCATGGTTGTGTGTCCGACGAGGGTCCGACAGGAGTCAGACGGGTATCATACCGATCTGCTGTTGCAGCCCAAGGTTGTCGATGGCGGGCCATTGCTCGGCGATCTTGCCGTCCTCCATGCGGAAGAAATCCAGCACCATCACGTCAAACCGTTTGCCGGACGCCGGATGATCGCCGAACGGGCCGTCATGGATTCCGCGGAATTGCAGCCGCACCAGCACCTTGTCGTTCTCTTCGATGATGTCCTGAATATCCAGTTCGACCTCCGAGAAGGCCCCCAAAAGGACATCGCCCAAGTCCAACACGCCCTGCGGCCCCACCACCTCGAACGGAAGGTTGGTATCGTTCCGGCGGTAGGTCGAGGCGACGTTTGCCTCAAGCCATTCCCGATCCTTGGAGGCGAAAGCCTTGAAGTAATCAGCGGCGCGTTTCTTGTTCGGGGTGTTCGCAAGTTCTGTCATGTCTCTCTCCTTGTCGTGTCATCAAACCGGCAGCGTTTCGAATCCCGCGCGCGGGAAATGAACGTGCAGGGTGCCTGTCTCTTCTGTCTCGATGGCGACGACGACCTCTTGCGCATTGGCCGCAACCATGGTGCCCGTCACCGGCACACGTGCGTTATCATCCGGCGTCACGGTGACCCGCGTGCCCATGGCGATGCCGCTGGGGTCTTCCCCTTGCGGCAGGTGAGCGGGATCTGGCTCTGCCGCCTTCGCCGCTGCCACGGCCTCTTCGGAGGCCATGTCGGTCTTCGAACCGTGGCCTACCGCCGCGACCCGGTCCATCCAATCGGTGACGTCAGACCCGAGATGAAGTTGCGCGTCTATGGCATCGGCACCGGCATTGGCGCGCAACAGCCACAGCGAATGGTGGCAAGTCAGATCAGCCGCGCTCAGGCTGTCGCCGGTCAGGAACGGGCCATTCTGGGACAGCATCGACGACAGCCATTCACCGTAGGCTGTCAGCTGCTGAACATAGGTCGGCAGCATCGGGGCCATGCCCTCTTTCGATACATCATAGCCCAGATAATGATCGCGCCGGTCGTCGATGAACTCCTGCGGCAGGTGCTCTCCGATATGGGCGACCAGCACGCCGATGGCGGGCTTCCACGTGGCGCGATCCCACCACAGAGACAGCGCCTTCGCGATCCCCTCTCCCTGCGGGTACAGGGTGGGCGTGGCCTTCACCCGCTCCAACGCGGCGAAGATCACTTCGGTATCGCAGAACACATCGGCACCGATCTGCAAAACGGGAATGCGGCGGTAGCCGCCGGTCAGCAGGTCAAGCATCGGACGCGGCGGGACGGACTCCACGATGACCGAGCGCCAGTCCAAACCCTTATGACCCATCGCAAGGCGGACCTTCTCGGAAAAGGGGGACAAGTCGTAGTGGTGCAGAATGATGTCGGTCATAGGGCCTCCCTGGAGCGTCTTTCGTCCCGGAAAACCGGGTTCGCGCCAATCTAGCAGCAGGCCCGTCGGTCACGGTAAGACCGAGTTCCGACACCCCCGATAGGCAAAATGTCTAGCCCGATGCGCTTCGTGGCGGTCTTCCCCGACGCGGAAAAGCCCCATATCCTTCCGCCCGCAGGAGGACGAATCGTGGACATCAAGCAGCTACGCTACTTCATCGCGATCGCGGAAGAAGGCTCATTGTCCGCGGCGGCCCTTCGGGTATCCGTCGCACAGCCGTCCTTGTCGCAGCATGTGCTGACTTTGGAGCGGGAGCTGGGCGTCACGCTTCTGGAACGCTCGCCGCGCGGGGTCTCCTTGACCGCCTCTGGAGAAGTCCTGCTGGCCCACGCGCGCGCCATCACCGGATCGCTGGAACAGGCGGTCGAGGCGGTGCGGCAGTCGGGCGCCGAACCCATGGGAGAGGTCACATTCGGCCTGCCCTCCTCTGTCTCCATGGTTTTGTCTGTCCCGCTGGCAGAAACCACCCGGCTGGAGCTGCCCAAGGTCCGCTTGCGCGCCATCGAGGCGATGAGCGGATTCATCCAGACCTGGCTGGAAGACCAGTCCATCGACCTCGGCCTTCTGTACGACGTTTCCGCCGTACGCCATCTGACGCACACCAAGCTGATGACGGAAGAGTTGTGCTTCTTCTCGGCCCCTGACAACTGGCCCTTCGAAACCGCGCCGGGCACACCCGTGAAACTCGCTGAGCTGCAGGGGCTGGATCTGATTTTGCCCTCGCAGCACCACGGGCTGCGCACGATGATCGACCGGTTCACCAAGGCCAGCGGCGTGACGCTCACCGTCGGCACGGAAATGGACGCGCTGAGCCAGATCAAGATCATGGTGTCGCGCGGATCGGCGCATACCATTCTGGCCCCCGCCGCCGCGCAGGATTTTCTGGAGCGCGAAGAGCTGGTCATGGCGCCCATCACTGACCCGCAGATGGTCCGCCCCATCTATCTTGTGCGCAACCCCGCCAAACCGGTCACCAAGGCCAGCCGGGAGTTGGAGCGCGTGACGCTGTCGGTCATCCTTGACCTGGTGCAACGCGGGATCTGGAAGGCCGACCAGGGCACAATGCTGGCCGAAGATTGATCCCCTGCCCCGCGCTAGAGGCTGCGCCTATACAGATCAGAGCCGATCCGTATTTGCGCGACCCGGGCCCTGCTGCGATCCTTCCGGCAACTGAAGATTACGCAAGAGGTTCGCCTGTGGGAGAGAGATTGAAAGACAAGGTGGTGTTCATCACCGGCGCCGGATCCATCGGCGAGGGCTGGGGCAACGGCAAGGCCGCCGCCGTGCAGTTCGCCCGAGAAGGCGCGAAGGTCTACGCCTCTGACATCAATCAAGAGGCGCTGGACGAGGTGGTGGGCATCATCCGCGACGAGGGCGGCACGATCGAGGGGCGGACCTGCGACGTGTCGAAGGCCGATCAGGTCGAAGCAACGGTGCAGGCCTGCATGGACGCCTTCGGCCGCATCGACGTGCTGCACAACAACGTGGGCATCATCGATCCGGGCACGCCCGAGCAGCTGAGCGAAGAGCAGTGGGACCGGCTGATGGCGATCAACGTCAAGTCGATTTATCTGACCTGCCGCCACATCCTGCCGATCATGGTGGAACAGGGCAAAGGCGCGATCATCAACGTCAGCTCGATCGCCTCGACCCATTCGCTGGGCTATCCCTGCATCAGCTATACAGCCTCCAAGGGGGCTGTGAATGCCTTCACGCGCGACATCGCGCTGAACTACGGACCCAAGGGCATCCGCTGCAACACGATCCTGCCGGGCCTGATGAACACGCCGCTGATACATCAGAAGAACGTGGTCTCGGTCTATGGTTCCGCCGAGGAAATGGTTCGCCAACGCGACGCGCTCGTGCCCGTGGGGCACATGGGCGATGGATGGGATGTGGCCCATGCGGCCGTCTTTCTGGCATCGGACGAGGCGAAATCCATCACCGGGATCGAGCTGCCCATCGACGGCGGCATCACCCTGAAGATCAAGTGACCGACCCGGTCCCAAGGAGGTTCGACATGAACACGCAATCGACTATCGAGCTTGAGCAGCTGAACCACTGGATCGACGGGGCGTCGGTTCCGGCCTCTGGCGACTACATGGAAATCACCAACCCCATGACAGGAGCGCCCGGCCTGCTGGTTGCCAAAGGGGGCGCGTCAGAGGTTGACTCGGCCGTTCAGGCGGCCGCACGTGCCGCCAAGGGATGGCGCAACATGGTCGCCGCAGAGCGCGGCCGCCTGATGCTGGCGATGGCGCGGAAGATCCGCGACAACGCCGATATGCTGGCCGAGATGGAGCGCGCCGATACCGGAAAGCCCATGGCCGGTGCACGGGCCGAGATCGAAGGCTCCGCCGCCTATTTCGAGTTCTACGGCAGCCTCGTCTACCTGCCCACGGGTGAGCTCTTGGACGTGGCGCCAGACCAGCACGTCTTTACCAAGCGAGAGCCCTACGGCATCGTGGGTGTCATCACCCCGTGGAACCTGCCCATGAACCAGGCCGCGCGCGCCGTCGCCCCCGCCCTCGTCGCGGGCAACGTGGTCGTCTGCAAACCCTCCGAGATCACCTCGCGGACCACCATCGCAATGGCCGAAATGGCGACCGAGGTTGGTTTTCCCGATGGCGTCATCAACGTGGTGCTTGGCACGGGTGAAACGGTCGGAGAGGCCATCGTCAGCCACGCACAGATCCGCAAGGTCGCGTTTACCGGGTCGGTCGGCGTGGGCCGCGCCATCGGCCACATCGCCGCCGAGCGCATCATCCCCCTGACGCTGGAGCTGGGCGGCAAGTCCGCAAATATCGTCTTCGAGGACGCCGATCTGGACGTCGCCGCGGCAGAGGCCGTGAAAGGCTTCACGCTGAACGCCGGTCAGGTCTGCTCGGCGGGCACGCGGCTTCTGGTCCAACGCTCCATCTACGACACGTTCATGGAAAAGGTCGTGGCCGAGACCCAGAAGGTGACCCCGGGTGAGAGCCTAGGGCCCCTGATCACGCCCGCCCAGTTCAAACGCGTGCAGGAGTATTTCGGCGTCGCCCAGCAGGACGGGGCGAAGTGCCTGACCGGTGGCGACGTGGCAAAGGTGCCTGATCACGAAGATGGCTTCTACGTACAGCCCACCGTCTACGGCGATGTCAGTAATGACATGCGCATCGCGCAGGAAGAGATCTTCGGCCCGGTCCTTGTCGCCATTCCATTCGACGACGCCGACGACGCCATACGCATCACGAACGACAGCGACTACGGGCTGATCGGCACACTCTGGACCCGCGACGTGTCGCGCGCGCTGCGGGTGGCGGACGAGATCAACGTGGGCCAGGTTTTCGTCAATGTCTGGAACACGATGTCGGTGCAGACGCCCTTCGGCGGCCACAAGAACAGCGGCTACGGGCGGGAAAAGGGGATCGACGCGATCCACCACTATTCTCACGTGAAAAGCGTTTCGGTCAAAATCTAATCGCCTTCCCAGGAAGTTACGAAACGGCGTCGCAGCCCTGCGGCGCCGTTTTTCGTGCCGCGCAAGGCCGGGTAGAGCGTTTGCCTCTGGCAGCCAACGGGTCTGCGTATTGGACGCGCCGTCCGCCCAGCGCTTCAATTCGACCAGATCACACCGCCGGAAACGGCACATCTGGGAGGATAAACCATGCTCAAGAGAACGCTTCTTGGCGCGACCATTCTGGCCAGCGCTCTGGCCTCAGCAGCCCACGCGCAGGACAAGCCTGAAGAGATCACCATCGGAATCGCCACGTTCCTGACCGGCCCTGCCTCGGTCTTCGGCGTGCCCGCGCGCGACGCGGCAGAGATGCTGGTGGAAGACCTGAACGAGGCCGGTGGCATCGACGGTGTGCCCGTGCGCGTGAACTTCATCGACGAAGGCGCGGGCGGAGAGGCCTTCACCGCAGAATACCGCCGTCAGGTGCAGGACGAAGGCGCGGACATCATGTTCTCGGGCATCTCTTCGGGCAACTGCATGCAGATCGCGCCGCTGGCCGAGGATCTGGAAGTCATCAATATCATGTGGGATTGCGGCACGCAGCGTGTGTTCGAAGAGGGCGAATACGACTACGTCTTCCGCACCCAAAGCCACGCCACAGGGGACATGCTGGCGCTGGTTCTGTACCTGCTGAAGACCAAGCCCGATTTCCAGACCATCGCCGTGGTCAATCAGGACTACGCCTGGGGCCGCGACAGCTGGGAGATCTTCTCGACCGCGCTGAAGGCGATGAAGCCCGATGTCGAGGTGGTGGGCGAATTCTTTCCAGCCTTCGGCGCGCCCGATTTCTCGACCGAGATCAGCCGCCTGTCGGCCACCCGTCCTGACGTGATCCTGTCGACGTCTTGGGGCGGCGATCTGAACACTTTCGTGCAGCAGGCGTCCCAACGTGGCCTGGTGAACCAGAGCCAGTTCATCCTGGGGCTTGGCGAAAGCTCTCTTGAAGCGCTTGGATCGGCCCTTCCGGACGGCGTCATCATCGGCGGCCGTGGAGACCACTACTTCGAGCACCCCGAGATGGTCGGGCAGGAGAACTTCGACAGCTTCGTCGCCGAGTTCAAGGAGACCACCGGATCGTACCCGATCTACTCGGTCTTCCACATGGTGCAGGCCTTCGAGGCGCTGAAAGCGGCCTACGCCAAGGCCATCGAGGATGGAGACGGCGTGTGGCCCGACGATCAGGCGCTGATCGCGGCCTACGAAGGGCTGGAGTTCCAGGGCCTTGGCCGCCCTGTCACGATCCGGGCCGAGGATCACCAGGGCATCGAAGCGCAGATCGTCGGCACGACCGTTCAGACGGGCGATTATCCCTTCGCCACGCTGGAAAACATCATGATCTTCGACGGAGAGACGATCACCACCCCGGTCGGTGAAAGCTCGATCGAGTGGGTCTCGTCGCTGACGCCGGAGTTCGTCCAGCAGGTCGAACCGACGACCTTCGACTGATCCCGCCGGGCCCGGCGAACTGCCGGGCCCCTACCCTATCGCACTGACTTCGGGGGAGTCTCGATGGACTATACGCTAATCCTTCTGGCGATCTTCGACGGGCTGTCCTACGCCGCGCTCGTCTTCATGGTTGCTGTCGGCCTGACACTGATCTTCGGCGTGCTGCAGATCCTGAACGTGGCCCACGGTTCGCTCTACGCCATCGGAGCCTACCTCACGGCCTCAATCGGGGGCGCGATCTTCGCCGCTGGCTACGCGCCGATCCTGGCCTTTCCGCTGATGCTGATCGCCGCTGCTCTTGTGGGCATCCTGCTTGGCGGGCCCATCGAATACCTGTTGCTTCGGCGGATCTATCACAAGCCAGAGGTTCTGCAGCTTTTGGTGACCTTCGCGGTTTTCATGATCCTGGAGGACGTTCAGCGTCTGGTCTGGGGCAACCAGCCCTATTTCGAATCTTCTGCGCTGCAGATGCTGGGCAATATCCAGGTCTTCGGCGTCTATTACACCGTCTACCAGTTGATCCTGCTGCCGGTCGTCGCCGCGCTGACGCTGATCGGACTGCGCTTGTTCCTGCGACGCACCCTGACCGGCCGCCTGATCACCGCCGTGACCGAAGACCGCGAGGCTGCGCAAGCGATCGGCATCGACGCCAACCGGGTCTATCTGCTGACCTTCGTGGTCGGGGCCGGACTTGCGGGCCTTGGCGGCGCGCTGGCGTCGCCCACCACTTCGGTGCTGCCCGGCATCGGGGCAGAGATGATCGTGCTCAGCTTCGCCGTCGTCGCCACTGCGGGCCTTGGCCGGATCGAGGGCGCGGCCATCGCCGCCTTGCTCATCGGGCTTGGCCGGTCGGCGGCGACCTACACCTATCCCGAACTGCAGGTGCTGGTGCCGTATCTCATCATGCTGGCTGTTCTGCTGGTCCGCCCCGAGGGACTGTTCGGCAGCCCCGCCGCGCGTAAGATTTAAGGAGCCACCATGAGCACCCGTCATTTCCTTCCCCTGCTTGCGCTTCTGCTTTTGCTGTTCGTGCCGATGGCAGCGCCCGGCCTGCAGATCCTGCTGACACTGGCGCTGGCCAAGGCCATCGCCGTCATGGGCGTCACGCTGCTGCTGCGCGCCGGTCAGGTCAGCTTCGGCCACGCCCTGTTCTTCGGGATCTCCGCCTACGCCGCAGCCTTCATAGCGGCCACGTCGCTCGACGATCTTGTTCTGCTGCTGATCGCAGGCACCGCTGGCGCGGCCCTTTCGGGGCTTCTGGTCGGCCTCTTCGTGGTGCGCTATCGGGGCATCTTCTTCGGGATGCTGAACCTGGCGTTTTCGATGATCTTCTGGTCGATCCTCGAAAAGTTCTACCACTACACCGGCGGCGCGGACGGGCTGCGTCTGCCCCGCCCGACCGTCCTCGGCCTGTCGCTCGATCGCGCTCCGTTCGAGCTGTTGCTGTTCTACCTGACGCTGGCGCTGACCATCGGCCTCGGCTGGTTCACCTTGCGTTTCCTCGGCTCGCCCATCGGCCAGCTGTTCCAGACCGTGAAGACAAACGAGACACGGTTGGAGTACCTCGGCGTCTCGGCCCGGACCACGCTGCTGAAAGGCTACGTTCTGTCCGCGGCGCTTTGTGGCATTGGTGGAATCCTCGTGGCCACGGCCCAAGGGATCGTGACGCCCAGCTACGCCTACTGGATCCGCTCGGGCGAGATGGTGTTCATCGCCGTTCTGGGTGGCGCAGGCTCGATCCCCGGCGCGGTGGCCGGCGCATTGGCCTACGAAATCGTGCGCGCCTACGCCGCCGCTTTCGCCGCCGACATCTGGCAGCTGGTTCTGGGCGTCTTCCTTCTGGTCGTGATCCTCTTCGCGCCGGGTGGCCTGGCCGGAATCTATACCGCCATCGCGAACCGCCTGTCCCGGCGCGACCCGTCCCCCACCGCGCACAGCCCAAATGAGGCCCGCCAATGACCGATCCCCTGTTGGAAGCACGCGGGCTTGAGATCCGCTTCGGCGGCGTCGTCGCCGCGGACGGCGTTAACCTGACGATCGACGAGGGAAAAAACCTTGCCATCATCGGCCCCAACGGCGCCGGCAAGACGACCTTCCTGAACATCTGCACCGGCTGGCTGAAGCCATCCAAGGGCCAGGTGTTCTTCCGGGGGGAAGACGTGACCAGGCTACCACCGCGCAAGATCGTGCAGCGCGGCGTGGCCCGTGCCTTCCAGATTCCGCAACTGTTCGGAGAGCACACGGCGATGGAGAACCTTATGATCGCCGTCTCGGCGCGCGAAGGCCGCCAGTCCCCACTGTTGCAGATGCAGTCCCAGCCCGAACGCTCGGAGATGCAGGATCTGCTTGAGCTTGTGGGCTGCACTGACGTGGCTGACGCCCGCGTGGATGAGCTGTCCGAAGGTCAGCGCAAATTGATCGACATCGCGGTGGCCCTCGCCCTAAAGCCGCGCTTGCTGCTGATGGACGAGCCGACCTCCGGCGTGGCGTCCTCCGAGAAGTTCGAGATCATGGACATCCTCGTGAAGGCCCTCGCGCAGGCCGATGTCACGGCGGTCTTCGTCGAACACGACATGGGGATCGTCGAGAACTACGCCGACGAGGTCGCTGTGTGGAATTCGGGAGAGGTCCAGATGCGCGGCACGCCTGCGGAAATCCTCGCCCATCCTGACGTGATCCGCGACGTTATCGGAGAGGAGACCGCCTGATGCTGGAATTCAAGAACGCCGACGCCTTCATTGGCAAGGTTCCCATCCTGCGCGACCTGACGCTGAAGATCGCCGCCGCCGAGACCGTCGCCCTGATCGGGCGCAACGGCGCGGGCAAGACCACCACCCTGCGCAGCGTCATGGGCTTTACGGATGTGCGCGGACAGATCCTGGTGGACGGACAGGATATCACGAAGATGAAGCCCTCGCGCCGCCCTGCGCTGGGGATCGGCTACGCGCCAGAGGACCGGCGCTTGTTCACCGGCTTCACGGTCGAAGAAAACATCCTGCTGCCGGGAGAGGTCGCCGGGCTGGATGCCGCAGAACGCGCCGACCGGCTGGACAAGGTCTACTTGGTGCTACCAGAGCTGAAAGAGATGGCCGACCGCCCCGCTGGCGCCGTGTCGGGCGGACAGGGCAAGATGGTGGCGCTGGGGCGCGCTTTGATGCTGAGCACGCGCCTTTTGATGCTGGACGAGCCGTTCCAGGGCCTCGCGCCTGCGCTGGCTCAACGCTACGGCGATGCGCTCAAACGTCTGCGCGACATCGACCGGGACGTGACCGTCATCGTTACCGAATCCAATCCGAAACTGCTGAAAAGCTTCGCCGAACGCACGCTGGTCATCGAGCGCGGCGAGATCACTGAACCCGACCGCGAAGCGGCCTGAACCACACGGAGAGAGAGACATGAGACTGAAAGACAAATGCTGCTTCGTGACCGGCGCAGCCTCGGGCTTCGGCGAGGGCATCGCCCGGAAATTCACCGATGAGGGCGCGCGGGTCGCGGTCGTGGATATCGACGCCGAGAACGCAAAACGCGTTGCAGAGACGATCGGCAACGGGGCCATCGCGGTCACCTGCGACGTGACCAAGGCCGACCAGGTGGAAAAGGCCGTCGTCACGGTGATGGACGAGTTTGGCCGCATAGACACGCTGATTAACAATGCGGGCTGGTCCAACAAGAACGCGCCATTGATGGAAACCGACGAAAAGACCATGCGAAAGATCTATGACGTGAACGTCATGTCGATCTTCCACATGACCAAGGCCATCGTGCCCCGCTGGCGCAAGGCCAATCCGGGCGTGATGATCAACGTAGGCTCCACCGCAGGCATCCGTCCTCGTCCCGGCCTGACTTGGTACAACTCGTCCAAGGGCGCGGCGAACATCCTGACCAAGTCTCTGGCGGTCGAACTGGCGCCCGACAAGATCCGCGTCTGCGGGTTAGCGCCGGTCATGGGGGCGACGGCGCTTCTGGAGAATTTCATGGGGATGCCCGACACGCCTGAAAACCGCGAGAAATTTATCGAGACCATCCCCATGGGCCGCCTTTCAGAAGCCCGCGACGTGGCAAACGCCGCCGCATTCCTCGCCTCGGATGAGGCAGAGTTCCTGACCGGCGTGATCCTGGAGGTCGACGGAGGGCGTACCGTCTGAGAAAGGAAATCCGTGGCATGCCGCGTCGCGAGGTCGGGGCTCTGCGGGCACCGAAATACCTTGGTCGCGCCATCGGATGAAAATGAGCCGGGTATCATTCTCTGAAGCGTGCTGCGGCGATCTCTCTCGTGACATGGTTGCGCAATGCTCTGTCGGGCAATGGGTGCATTGCGAGAAGCTGCCGGGTCAAAGCCTGTTGGCTGGCGACTTCAATCGCCACCGCGCCGAACTCCAACTCTGGGCCGCCGTGTTAAACGGCGAGACCCCGCCCGGCATACTTGTGACGAAGCCCGTAGGATTAGTGCGCCCGACGCAAGGGAAAGTCCGGGCTCCACGTGCTTTGCGCAACGAAGCCGAGGGAGGGGCAAAACAACTTGGATGGGCAAAAAGACTGGGGCGTCGCCCAAACGGACAAGGCGCGATTCGGATAAGTGTCAGATACGCTGGACCTAGACGAATCCCCGTGACTTCCGGCCTCCGAGGACTGCTGATAACCGTCTGTAACAGGCTGTTTTGCGGGCATGGATCTGGCTGGATCAAGAGTGTCAGCGGTAACCGTCCTTTCTTTAGCCCACCACGGCGAAAATGGACTTGGCACAAAAACGAGCCTGTTTAGTCAACTTACCGAAAAGCCCGCGCGGCGACGCGAGATCACGCGATGGCAACTTGAACACGTGCTGCGCACGACGCTTAGCAAGCTATTGGAAAATCGAGAAAATCGCCACCATCCATCATGGTCGCAGTAGACAACCGCGCGGCCTCGGTGGCTGCGTTTGAAGGCATTCAGCGTTCTCCTCGTGTGCGCCCTCTACCGGAACGGACCCGCTGTGCACACCATACGCACACGGCTTCTGTCCTTCTACCCCACCCCGTACAAAGACAGGAAGACGGCGGCGTTTGGGTGGAGGTGCCTCAAAACAGGGGCATTGGTGAACTCTCCAGATTCAACAAATTTCTTATTGTTGGCCGGAATCGACTACCCCTCACTATGCCCAGACTCTCGATTGTTATCTCACTGGAAGACCATCAGAAGCTCAAGGCCATCGCTGCTCTCAAGGGCCAGAGCATAAAGGACTATGTCTTGGGTCGAGCACTTGGCGATGCCCCTGCACTCGACGGCATGAGCGAAGACGAGGCTTTCATGGCGCTGGCCAACTTCCTGGAGCCGAGGATCAAGCAGGCGCGGCGCGGCGCGCTTTCCGGCAAGTCGCCTGACGAAGTCTGCCTCCATAGATGCCAGCGTGACTACATCTTCTGGCTTGCAATCGACCGCCCCATCATCATCGCCGTCCTACACGAAAAAATGGATGCCGTGCAGAGGCTGAATGACAGGCTTTAGTGTCGGAACCAGCCATAGGTGATCCGTCGCAGGACCCATTCGAAGGGTCCCAGCCTGAAGCGGGAACGCCAGATCGCCAAGACGACGATCAGGATCACCGTCACCGCAAGCGCGACAGCCACGGCGGTGAGCCAATCCACCGCGCCCCAGAGGCCCAACCCGTAGCCCGAGAAGACTGTCGACAGGACAATCGACTGGCCGAGATAGATGCTCAGGCTCGACCCGCCAGCGGACAGCGCCTGCGCCATGATCGGCCCCGGCGGGCGTGACAGCGCAGCAATCAGGCCGAGATAGCCGAGCGTGGCGATCGGCGCGGCGGCGACCGTCAGAACAGCACCGGGCACCGGCGGCCCCCATTGCCAGATCGCGGCCCCGGCGAGTCCAAGCGCGACCCCCGGCCCGAGACACCAGCGCCGCGACCGCCGCCAGAGCGGGTGCATTGCATCGTCGATCATGCCGGACTTCACTGCCGCAAGGCCGAGGCAGAACCAGCCGAGCGCCGCGGTGCCCTGAAACACTAGGAAGGACGGCATGATGAAGGCGAAGCCGATGCTGCGGAACAGGACGACCTCAGGAAACCCGCCATTCGTCAGGATCGCGCGCTCCATCGCGACGATGTCGGGCGGCGTCTCCGGCGTGGCCAGCAGCAGCAGTGGCGCGATGAGGGCCTGCACGATCAGCAACGCCGCGCCGACCCGCACAAGGCGCCGCACCGGCCAGTCCCGGAACAGGTAGAGGATCGAACCGGTGACGGCATAGATCGTCAGGATGTCGCCAGGAAAGAACAGGCAGCCATGCACGACCCCAAGTATCGCAAGCCCGATCATGCGGTTGCGGTAGACGCGCCCGAAGGGCAGCCCGTGCCGTGACGCCGAACGCATCAGGAACCCAAGGCCCACCCCGAACATGAAGGAAAACAGCCCGTAGGTCTTCAGGAGCGCCAGCCCGTTGACCAGCCATAGGGTGATCTCGTCGTGCAGGGTCTCACCGCCCGGATCGGCAAAACTGCCAAGCGCGGAAAACGCGATGAACTGGACATTGACCACGACAATGCCGAACAGCGCGACAAGGCGCAGGTAATCGGGCATGAGGGCCCGCGGCGATCCGGTCATGAGCGGCTGATGACCGAGAGCGCCAGCGTCAGCATTTCGCGAATGCGTGCGGGGTCTTCGCCTGAGGCGCGTTGCGTTATCGCCAGCGCGACCTGCTCGCCCAGATATTTCGCACCGGCCTCGACCGACGGGCCATCCGGCCAATCCCCGGCATTGCGGGCAGCTTGCAGAAAGGCGGCGTATGCCGCCTGTCCAACCGCGTCGATCTCCTCCACGCGCGCCCGCGTGTCCGGCCCCAACCGGTGCTTGCCTGCGCGCATCTTGTAGAACAGGCACCCGGTCTCCATCCGTGGATCGCTACTCGCAAATTCGATGAGCGCGTCAAGCGTCTCGCGCAGCCCCATCCCGCCTTGCAGGATCACAAAGATTTCCGACAGCACCTGTTCGGCATAGCGGTCGAGCACCGCGCGCGACAGCCCGTCCTCGCTTCCGAACTCCCGATATAGCGAGGGTTTCGAGATGCCCGCCATCTGGCAGATCGCGTTGACCGACACATCGGCTGGGTCGCTGTGCCAATACGCATTCATCGCCACGTCGAGCACCTGCTCGGCGTTCATCGTCCGCGGTCGGCCACGCGCGGGTCCTTTATTGGCATCGCTCATTTTTATACTATCCGGTATTTTATTTCTTGACGGAGCACATTTGATATTCGTACCAACCGGTAACGAAACATGCAAGCAGGAGACCACCCCATGTCCACACCCAAAAGAACCATCGTCATCACAGGCGCCAGCAGCGGATTTGGCGCGGCGGCCGCGCGGGCCTTTGCTGACCGGGGCGACCGCGTCTGGGGCACGATGCGCGACACCGCAGGTCGCAACGCCGCCAAGAAGGCAGAGCTGGAAGCCTACTCCTCGTGCATCACCATCGCCGAGATAGACGTGACCAGCGACGCCTCGGTGGCCGAAGGTTTCGCGGCAATTCTGGCCGAGGGCCCCATCGACATCCTGATCAATAACGCGGGCATCATGTATATCGGCATGACCGAGGCCTATTCCGTCGCGCAGGCCGCCGAACAGATGGACACCAACTATTTCGGTGCCATCCGTGCCATGCAGGCGGTTCTGCCGTCGATGCGCGCGGCCGGTTCGGGTCTCATCATCAACACAAGTTCCCTCGCCGGGCGGGTCTCGGTGCCCTTCTTCGGCACCTATTGCGCAACGAAACACGCGCTGGAAGCCTACAGCCAAAGCCTGCGATACGAGGTGTCCCCCTTCGGCATCGACGTGGCCCTGGTCGAGCCCGGCCCGTTCCCGTCGAACCTGCTGGCCGCCGGAAAGCCGCCCGCCCGCGCGGATGTGCTGGCGTCCTATGGCGACCTTGGGCAGGTGCCCTCCGCCATGGTCGCGGGTTTTGCCCAGATGCTGGCCAGCGATGAAGCCCCCGACCCTCAACTGGTGGTGGACGCCTATCTGTCGCTGGCCGATGCCGCCCCCGGCAAACGCCCCACGCGCACGGTCGTCGGCATCACCTGGGGCGTAGACGAGATGAACAACTTCACCCAGCCGAGACAGGACGCGCTCTTGAAAGAGATGCAACTCGACACCGTGCTGGGCGGGGCCGACGCCTGACCACCCCAATACCTTCCCCCTGAAAAAGGAACCAATACAATGAAAAAGACCCTTACTGCCGCCATCACGGTCGCTGTCGCTGCAACAGGCGCAATTGCCGAGACCCACGCGTCAGAACTCAAATCTGCCGCCCTCAGCGCGTTCCAGGCGCTATTCACGGACTACAGCGAAGAAGGCGTGCGCACGTACATTGCCGCGGATATCGTTCAACATAATCCTTTCGTGCCCACCGGCCGAGATGCGCTGATCGGGTTTCTGCCAAGTCTCGAAGCCTCGGCTATCACGTGGACCAACCATCGAATCTTGCAGGATGGAGACTTCGTTGTTCTGCACAATTCGTTTACCAATGCTGAGGCTTTCGGAGCGCCCGAGATCGTCACCATCGATATCTATCGGATGGAAGACGGACAGGCCGCTGAACACTGGGACGCTATCCAACCCTTCGTGACGGAAACAGCCAGCGGGCGCAGCATGGTTGACGGTCCAACCGAGGTCACGGATCTGGACAAGACCGAGGAGAACAAGGCGCTGGCCGTGGCGCTGATCGAAGACGTGCTGATGGGCAAGAACCCGGCCAAGATCACCGAGTACATCAGTTCTGAAAGCTATGCCCAGCATAACCCGTTCATCGCAGACGGGCTTGAGGGGATCGTCGCGGCGGTCGAGGCGTTGACCGCGCAAGACAACATGTTCGTCTATACCGACATCCACGCAGTGCTGGGTGAGGGCAACTTTGTCCTGACCGTCAGCGAAGGCCAATGGAACGGCACGACCAACGCCTTCTATGACCTGTTCCGCATGGAAGACGGCATGATCGTCGAGCATTGGGACGTGATCCAGCCCGTCCCGACCGAGGGCCTTGCCAATGACAACGGCATGTTCACCGGCTTTGACGGCGTTGGCCCGGACTCGATCGGGCAATAGACATCATCACGACATAGCCCGGCCAACGGGCAGAGCCCAAGCAGGCGGGACAGCTGTCTCGCCTGCATAATCGCAACGAACGCACGAGATCAGAAAACAGCGCACGACCGACCCGAGGTCTGCCTGATGATCGGTAGAAGGAAAGCGAATGCCCACCGATGAACTGACACCTGCGAGCTTTCGGCAGCGCCCGGACGTTATTCGGGCCGTCGAAAATCCCCGCTCGCCGCGCAGCGTGCTCGACTACATGTGCGGCTGCGATACCGCTGACCCCGAAACCCGGGACAGCCTGAACCGGGACGAAACGGTGCGGCCCTTGATGACGATCTGGTTTCAAAGCGGCCGGGCCCTCGACGCGTTTTGCCAGCCCTTTGCGCCGGTTGTGCGTGAACTGAAGGCCGACCCACCGAGCTTGATCGGCGAAGAGTGGACCAGCCTTGAAGGCAAGGTTGCCAAGGTGCTGCTGGCCGATCAACTGTCGCGATCCTGTTTTCGGGGCAGCGCAGAAGCCTTTTCCTACGACCCGATAGCCAGAGACCTGATGCGCGCATTGATGGCCCCGCAGATGATCGAAACCACGCTGACCCTGCCTGCCGCTATCCTCTATCTGCTTCCATGGGCGCTGGCGCATTCCGAAAATGCTGATGATCTGGACCTTGCCTGCGACTTTGTCGATCTGGCCATTGAGGCCTATCCGAATTTCAGATTGTTTACCGAGCGCAACAAACCAGCCATCGACCAGCACCGCCAGGTCCTGCAAAAATTCGGTCGCTACCCGCAACGAAATGCCGAGTTTGGTCGCGAGACTACGGCGGCTGAGAAAGCATGGCTCGACGACAAGGAAAACCTGCCCATCTGGGCGGGCGGCAAGGCGTCTTTCATCCAAAAGATATAGCGATTGAATGCCGACCACGCCGGCGTGCCGCCGCTGGGCCCTCACCCACAGATCTTTCGCAACGGGCGCATTGTCGGCACTGTCTTCGCGCATTCTGGTCGGCAACGGTGGTCCCGAACTACCTTGGCGGCTCTGTTGCTGCCGTCTGACCTGATACGCGGGGGGGCAGGGCCAAAGCGAGGCCATCGCGTTCTTGAGCGAGTCAAAATCCTTGCAGCGCGTCGTTCACGATGCCGCTTCACGAAACAGCACGATCACGCACGAAATCATGCGATCGAAACATGAACATGTGTTGCACACGACGCCCCGCAACGTATTGAAATACTATCGTAATCTCCATCATCCATCATCGGGGCGACGGACAGGCGGGCGGCGGTGTGCAGAATGCTGTTGCCTTGTGTCATGGGTCCTCCATCGCGCAATACGTCACGGGTCACTGCCCTTGCGCCGCTCGCTGCGCCGCAGGTCGCTGCATTCCCGCGCCAGCAGTCAACGTCCCACCCGCGGGCGGCATTTCATTGGCACCAAAGCCTGCATGCAGCCCATTCCGGAGGGTGTTTCATGCGTCCAGAGCCGCACCAAATACTGAACGCCACCGCAGAAACGCGCGCGCAGTCAGTGCACTGCCGTTTGGACCCTTGGTAGATCGTCACGCCCAATCGTGAGCAGACCATCATCGCAGCTCAATTGCCAGTCGCGGCCCAGACCTCGGCCAGGTTTTGGGACAAAAGATGCGTCCGAATGGCGCAGGTCATCTGGAAACTTGACTGATTTTGTCAGGTTGCGCTATTGATGCCACTAACCCGACTTATTTAGTCAGGCAAAACGTAACAGCACGAGAGGGTCTTTTGCATGATCCCTAGAAACGACAGCCAAACGACAGCGCAGGCCGCGATGGGCCAACGCGGCGGCACCGCCCTACCCGATCGCCTGACATCGCCGGGTGCCTGGCGCGAGATCATCACCGATGGTGCGGACTTGGCACCAATCGAAGGTTTCGCACTGGAACAGCTGATCGACCATCAGCGCGCAATGCGGTCCGGCCCTGGGCACAACACATGAAACGGCTGGACATGACCACGGATCAGCGACCCGTTTCCGAGTGCGACAACGCGTCGACGCATGATGCACGCCAATTGATCCCGAACGGGGTCAAGGCTGACATCACGCTTGACGGCCAGACCTATACCCTGCGGATCACCCGTGCAGGCAAACTCATTTTGACGAAATAGCGATGGGCGTACCTTCGGTTCCGGACGAACCCACTCTGCCCGGACAAGACCCGCCGCCTGACCCAGCGAGGACACTATGTCAAAAGTACCCAGCCCCTGCATCAGCGTCTGCAAATTCAAACGCGACGGTCACTGCATTGGATGTTCCATGACCAAGGGCCAGAAATCGGCCTTTAAGGCGTTAAAAAAGAATACCCAACGCGAAGGGTTTGTCGCGCTCGTCACGGCCCAGCAGGCTGTCATGGGACGCTATGCGCATTGGCAGGCGGCCTATGAAAAACGTTGCCGCAAAAAGAACGTCAGCCTCAGGTCGCTGGACGGCGGCAAGGCTGCCTGACGCCGTGCCCGTGATCCATTCGCGCGAGACCATGATGACAGCCCTGATACGACACACAAACGACGACACCTGCAACCGCGCACTTGCGCATAGCGCGCCACCAGACAGGCTGCTGGTACATCTGCGCAAGGTGTCCCGCAGCAACCGCTGCAACGGATATATCGACATGTTCGGGGCCTGCGCCGCCCTGTCGTCCAATCCCCGGATCGCCACGCAGGCCGCCTCGGAGGTGTTGATGCGCTGCCTGTCACAGGCGCTGGGGCGCAGGCCAGTCCTGTATCACCCCGATGAACCCGACATGTCGTTCGACGAGAAATGGCTGTCATCTCTTGCACGCAGCCTGCAGTCCGGTGACGATGACAGCGTGGCGTTCCTGCTGCATTCCCGCGTGCCGCGACATGCGCACCGCAATCTGGTGTTCCTGATGCGCTGCATATGCGAGCAATTTTATCAGATTTAGAAATGTTCTAAATCGGCTTGCCACGCCTGTGATCCGGGCCTAGGCTCGACGGGCAAGCCTGCCAGACGCCAGCCAGCTCCATCCCATATGTTGCAGGAGGCCAACTTGACTCAAACCGCCCAAACACTTTCCACCAGCGCAAACGCCCAGATCGCAGAGGCGCTGAACCAATGCGTGGCTGAAACAGCCGTCACGACGATGATGGCGCAGAATTTTCACTGGAATGTCACCGGCATGGCCTTTGGCCCGCTGCATGAGCTGTTTCAAAAGATCTACGAGGATCATTTCACCGCACAGGACGATCTGGCTGAACGGATCAAGGCGCTGGACGCGCATGCGCACGGCACGCTTGCCGGGATGCTGTCGCGGTCCAAGGTGACCGAGGTCGAGGGCGCGCCATCCGCGCAGGACATGATCAGATTGCTGAAAGAAGCGCAGGAAACACTGGCAGAAACCCTTGCAGGCGCAGGCGAACTGGCCGCAGGACACGGTGACACCCTGACCGAGGACCTGTGCATCGCACGTGGCCAGACGCATGAGAAATTTGCCTGGATCCTGCGCGCGCACCTTGCCTGAGTCAGTCCGTCAACCTGGAAATGCGCATAGCCGACTGATTTAATCAGGTATTGAATAGCGCCCTGCTGGATGGTAGCACCCCGCCATCCAGCCAGGGACCCTGTCCCCAGCCAGATCTCCCACAGGACATCAAAGGCTGGAACCATGCGCAATCCGAACCTTCATCGTGCCGTCATCTGTCTGGCGGCCTGCACGCTGGGCACTGCCGCCCTGTCACAAGACAACGCAGGCGGCCACGTCGCAATCGAACTGAATGCCGTGCAGCCGGTCGACACGGCCTGCCAGATCAGTTTCGTGGTTAAAAATTCCCATGCCGCTGACATTGATCAGGCGGTCTTCGAGGCTGTCTTGTTCGATACTGACGGGCGCGTTGCACAGATGACGCTGTTCGATTTCGGAACCCTGCCCGCCGACCGCCCCCGCGTGCGACAGTTCGTGGTGCCCGGTCTGGCCTGCCCGTCGCTTGGGCGTTTGCTGATCAACGGGGCCGAAACCTGCACCGGTGACGCCCTGCCAGCGGGCGCTTGTGAAACCGGGCTTGCGCTGCACAGCCGCACGGACATCGAGGTGCTGGGATGATCACGCATCTGCTCGATACGCTGCAACGCATCGCAGCCCTTGGCGGACCTGTCGTCTTGTTGCTTGGCGCTCTTTCGGTGCTGGTGGTCGCGGTTCTGATCTACAAACTGTGGCAGTTCAACGCAGCCGGCGTCGGCCGTCATCAGTCAGTGCGGCGTGCCATCGCCGCATGGGACGCTGGCGACACAACCGCAGCGCGGGATCATCTGGCACAGTCGCGCAGCTATCTGGTGCCGGTCCTGTCCCTTGCCTTTGACGGTCAGACCGACGCTGCCCGTCTCGAGGCCGAGGCCGAAACCCGCTTCGCCCGTCTTGAGGGTGGGTTCCGTTTTCTGGACACGGTGGCACAGCTTGCCCCGCTGTTGGGGTTGTTCGGGACCGTTCTGGGGATGATTTCCGCGTTCCAGGCGTTGCAGGACGCGGGCAGCCAGGTCGACCCTGCGATCCTTGCAGGGGGCATCTGGGTCGCGCTGCTGACAACGGCGGTTGGTCTGGCTGTTGCGATGCCGACCTCGGTCATTCTTGGCTGGTTCGAATCCCGCATGGATGCCGACCGGGTTCTGACGCAACAGGCGCTGCGCACGGCACGTTCGCCCCTGGAACGCGGCCCGCAACACATCCCGCAAGGCACACTTGCCCATGCGTAGCATGCGGCGCAGGCGCAGATTGTCACTGACGTCATTGATCGACGTGATCTTTCTGCTGCTCCTCTTTTTCATGCTGTCTTCGACCTTTTCCCAGTTTGCCGAGGTCGAATTTGCATCCGCCCGATCAGGCGGCGCCGCGTCGGACACGCGTCCGGTCTTTTTGTCGCTGGACGCCGATGTGCTGCGCCTGAACGGAACCGCGACGGCATTTGACGCCATCGCGGCCGCGCTGGACGGACACCGGTCGGGTGCGGACCCTGTCGTCGTGCTGATTGCGGCGGCACCCGATGTCACCGCACAACGGCTGACCGATCTTCTGGTGACGCTTCGGGACGTATCGGGCGTCACCGTCACCGTCCTGGAGCCAGCATGAGACGACGTAGCCCCCGGTCCGAACGCGAACCCACCATCGCATTGATCAACATCGTTTTCCTGATGCTCATCTTCTTTCTGGTGGCGGGAACGGTTGCAGCGCCCCTGGACCGAGACCTGCGGCTGGTCAACACGACCGATCTCGCAAGGAGCGCCCCTGCAGATGCGCTGGTGTTGCACGCAGACGGGCGGATGATCCATCAGGGGACCGAGATCGCGTCAGTGGCCGACTACCTGGCCACTTTGACCGACGATCAACGCGCCCGTGTCAGGATCGTGCCGGACCGGAACCTGCCCGCAGCGACACTCGTCACGCAGGGCCGGGCCTTGCGCGCGGGTGGTGCCGAACGGGTCGTGATCGTCACCGAAAGGGGGCTGGAATGATCCGTCGCGCGACATCCGTCAAACTGGCGGCCCTGACTGCCGCGCTGCTCTTGCATGCAGGATTGGCGGTGACAGTATCCACACGGCCCACTGTCCAGACGACGGGTGGGACCGGTGCAGCAGAGGTCAGTTTGGGCAATGCCTTTGCCGATATGACCGCAGGCACGCTGCACAGCACGCGTCCCGTTGCGGCAGCACCCGTCACACCGGTTGCGCCCGCGGCGCGCCCTGCCACGTCGCAGGCGCAACCGACCGCCGCGATGCCAGCGTCACCGTCCGCCCCGCTACAGCCGTCACCCACCACCGCGCGCGTCACGGCGCAGGCAACCGACAGTGCTGCGGTGGCACGCACGCCGCGTCCACCGCAACGCAGCGCCGCTTTCGAGGAAACCCATAGCGCCAGACCACAGCCAGCCCCGGCTGCCGCCCCACAGGGCAACGCGGCAAACAGCACGCAGGCGGGTGCCGCGACAGGTACACGGTCCGCAACCGCCCGCCAAAGCGGGACCGAAGGCACGGCCCCGGCCGCGGGAAACGCGGCGGCCAGCAATTACCCCGGTCAGGTCATGCGCAGATTGTCACGCGCCGGCAGACCGCGCGTCAACGCTCGCGGCACCGCTGTCGTGGCCTTTAGCGTGGGCGCACAGGGCCAGGTCGCGACCGTCGCCCTCGCGCGTAGTTCGGGATCAGCAGCACTGGACGAAGCCGCGGTCAGGCTAGTGCAGAATGTCGGATCGTTCCCGATACCGCCCGCGGGGGCGCAGCGCAGTTTTTCCGTCCAGATCCAGGGCCGCTGACGCCACAGCCACATGCACGCTGACATGGACCCCCCCGATAGGCGGCATTGCGGAAATCAATTTCCGGGGATCCTACGCAGGACCTAGGGTCGCAGAAACCACCGGAGCGACGCCGGTGAAACTTTGGGGGATTTGCGATGTATCCAACGTCATGCGTCATCACGCTTGGCACCGCAGGCGGGCCCATGCAGAACCCGGCGCGCGCGCAACCGGCCCATGTTTTCATGCATGGCACACAGCCCATTCTGATTGACTGCGGCGAGGCGGCGATGGGCCAGTTGAAACGGGCCGGGATCGAATTTCGCGACGTGCACCACATTTTTCTGACGCACCATCACTTTGACCATATCGGCAGCCTGTTTGCCTGTCTTGGGCTGAACATGATGACCCAGCGCCGCCAGCCCCTGACGATCTACGGGCCGCCCGGCACCCGATCGATCGTCGAAGGATTGTGCGCGGCCTGCGATGTCCCAAATGCCATCGGCTTTGGCATTCCGGGCCAGCAGTTGCCGCATCCGCGCGATTTTACACAGGTGCGCGAAATCACCCCCGCCGATGCGGTCACCCTCGATGATCTGACCGTCACCTGCTGCGAAAACACCCACTACCGGACAGAGGACGCGTTTGGGCAAGACGGGCATCTGTCATTGTCGCTGCGGTTCACCCGGCCAGAGCGCAGCGTCGTGTTCACGGGCGATACAGGCCCGTGCCGCGCGCTGGAAACGCTGGCCCAGGGGGCCGATCTGATCGTGGGTGAAATGATGGACCTCGACGTCACCATGAAGCGCATCCGCGCCATGAACGAAGGCATGCCAGAGGATCGCATCCAGATGATCAGGGACCACCTGTCCAAACACCACATCAACGCCGCGGATCTGGGCCAGCTGGCCGCAACCGCCGGGGCACGGGCCGTGGTCGCGGTGCTTTTCCCGCCCGGCATTGCCACCCCCGACACCGCTCAAGTCTATGTCGATCGCGTGGGCAAGGTGTTTGCCGGCACATTTTCCATCGGTCAGGATCTTGCGGTCCATTAGGCGGCACGCCGCCAACGCCGGGCAAGCGGCGCTTGTGCATGGCGGATCTGGGACCATCTCTTTGCCACACACCATGAAAGGCATCACATGCAGACACCGTTTTTCAACCGGCGCAGCGCCATCGGACGCACTCTGGCCGCCTGTGCTGCCGTCGTCACGGGTACGCGCGCCAGCGCAGATAGCCTGACACCGCCCGCCACCGAAGGTCCGTTCTACCCCACGCCCGCCATGCGGATGCCGGATGTGGACAACGACCTGGTCAAGGTCATGGGGCTGGTGCAAGAGGCCGGGGGCGAGGTCATCACTCTGCGCGGACGCGTGCTGGACGCGGATGGTGGCCCCCTGCCCGGCCTGCGCGTCGAAATCTGGCAATGCGACGTGAACGGCAAATACATGCACCCCGGTGACCGCCGTGACATCGCCTATGACACCGGGTTCCAGGGCTTTGGCCACGATATCACAGGCGACGACGGGGCCTACAGTTTCCGCACCATCCGGCCGACAGAATACCCCGGCCGTACCCCCCATATCCACGTCAAGGTTTTCGACGACGGGGCGGAACTGCTGACCACACAATTCTATCTGCCCGATCATCCCGCAAATGCCCGCGACAGGATCTACAACCAGCTGTCTGACGCGGAAAAGACACAAGTGACGATGTTCATGACCGACGGCGCTGACGGTCCTGAAACCACGGTCGATATCGTCGTCTGAGCCCGGATTTTCCCATAAAAAAAAAGCCCGCCCTGTGATCAGGGCGGGCCTGTCCTGCAGTGTCGCAGAATATCAGTTTTCGATGATCACGACTTCGACCACACCTTCGGCCACGCGTGTGATTTCATTCGTGCCTTCGGAAATGCCGGTGTCGTACAGGTCCAGCTGGATCGTGCCGTCACCCATGGCAATATCGTAGACGCCGCTGACGATGGTATCGGCACCATCGGCATAATCCAGTTTGGCATAGAACCGCAGCGTGTTGGATTCGATGAACATATCCGCGCTCCCGGTTTCACCCGGGGCAAACCAGACCTCGGGCGGACCGGACGTGCCGAACACCGGACCCGCCACACCGGCCCCGACTTTGCCGTTCATCGGGCGCGGGTCGCCCTCGAGTGCGACACCCTTGAACTCCTCGGACAGGCCGCCGTCCGCAAACAGAAGCGGATCGGATAAGGCTGAATCGAGAACGATCAGCGGTGCCATGTCGAATTCGGAATTGTTGGTTACCGTGAATTTGTAATCCTGAGCGATGGCGGGCATCGCGAACACGGCAGCAGCCGCGGTGATATAGGCAAGCTTCATATGGTTCTCCTCCTGCACGCGGGCTTCACTCCTGACCGCCAGACCGATGGCCCTCCTCCCGCATGTGATGAGAAGCTAGGCAGATGTGGTGCATTCCAAAAACGAAATTGATTAATACATCCCATTGATAACATGGAAAAATAGGGGCGCAGTTTTACGGTTCAATCCATTGATGAAATGAATGCAATAGATTGAATCAATCCAATACTGAAACATCTGCATCCCGGCTATCATGCAAACCGACGGCCACCAGTGGTCCTTTTTTGTTTTTGGGAGGAAACGATGCGTAAGAAACTAACAGCCATGTGTCTGGCCGGGATGACGGCCCTGACGCCTGTAGCCTCTGCCGCCGAAACACTGACATTCGGCACCGGCAATGT
Organism: Loktanella sp. 3ANDIMAR09; assembly: GCF_001420005.1. Lineage (GTDB taxonomy): Bacteria > Pseudomonadota > Alphaproteobacteria > Rhodobacterales > Rhodobacteraceae > Loktanella. Next base: position 133,406 of record NZ_LJAK01000004.1, read on the forward strand.
GGTCATTCACCCGCTGAATGAACGGATCATGACCCCCTGGGCGGAACGTGTGAACGCGTCCGCTGATGGCGCGGTCGAGATCGTGGTGCGTCACGGGCAAATGCTGGTGAACGCCGACAACTACATGGATCGCGTGACCGACGACGTCGTGCAGATCGCATTCGGAATGCTGGTGTTCAACCCTGGCCGCTTCCCCCGTGCGCTGGTTTCGACCATTCCGCTGATCGAAGGCTCTGCAGAGGCATCCGCGATGGCGTTCTGTTCGATGTACGAGGCGGGCGCATTCGACGCAGAACTGGGCGATCTTGTACCGCTGTTCTTTGTTCCGTTTCCGCAATCATCGGCCCATCTGAACGGCGCGCCCCTGACCAGCCTGTCAGACCTGGAAGGCAAGAAGATCATGGTCGGCAGCCCGACCACATCGCAGATCGTGTCAGCCTATGGCGGCACGCCATTGTCGATCATCCTGCCCGAACATTACCAATCCATGCAGCGCGGCACGGCAGACGGCAGTTTCATGACCTTTACCGCCTTCCCCGCGTTCCGGCTGGACGAGGTGACGACCGACCACTTGAAACTGCCCTTGGGCGGGGCGACTGGCATGGTGTTCATGGACCGCGCCCGCTTTGAAGCCCTGCCTGACGCGGCGCGGGCCGTTCTGGATGCCAATTCCGGCTGTGCAGTGACCCGCGAAGTCGGCGCCGAAGTCGACCGCTGGGAGGCGGATTCCCAAGCCTACGTCGAGGCCAAGGGCAGCCATACGATCAATCAGATCGCCCCGGCAGAGCTTGAGACGTTGCGCGCTGATCTGGGCGAACAGCTGTTTGCGTCATTCATCGACCGGGCACCCGATGGTCAGGTCATCCTAGATCAGTGGATGGCCGCGATGGCGGCCGCGCGCCGCGAGCTTGGCGAAATCGACTGACCCTGGGGTTCATTTCAACACATCAGCCGACCGGATCGCTCCGGTCGGCTTTTTCGTGCGCACATGACGGTGCAGATCAGGGCAACATCGCAGGACCAAACCGGACAGACGCCCCCTGCAATTACCCTGTTTGCGCGATGCAAAACGGGGCGCAGCCAACGGGCTGCGCCCCGCAAACGCGATGTAGAGGATGGCATCGCGCTATTGCATGGTCGAAGGCAGCCACAAAGACAGTGCCGGGATGGAAACGATCAGGACGATCTTGACGAAATCCGCGCAGATGAATGGCAAGATACCGCGCATGACCGTGCCCAGACGCGTATCGGGATCGATACTCTTGATGATGAACAGGTTCATGCCGAACGGCGGTGTGATCATGCCGATTTCCACCACCACCAGCATCAGCACGCCCCAGAACAACATGTCATAACCCAGATCCAGGATGATCGGTGTCACGACCGGCAATGTGATGATCATCACGCCAAAGCTGTCCATGATCGATCCCAACAGCAGATAGATGATGATCAGCAGCGTCAGGATCAGCACCGGCCGCGCGTCGATGCTGGCGATCCATGCGCTGACCATGTCGGGCGCACCGCCAAGGTTGATGAAAAACGCGAACATCAAACCGCCAAAGATCAGTGAATAGATCATCGCGGTGGTCGCCGTCGTTTCCGCAAAGACCCGCAGGATACTGTCGCGGGTCAGACGCCCCCGCGCGATCGTGATGCCAAAGGCGCTGATCGCCCCGACGGCAGCACTTTCGATTGCGGTGAACACGCCACCATATAGACCGCCGATCACGATGGCGAACATCACGACCACGGGCAAAGACCCCTTGATCGCGGGCCACAGGTCAGCCCCGCTGTCCACATCGGCGGCAGGCGCGGCATCCGGGTTCAGGCGCACAGTGACGAATACGGCAGCAAAATAAAGCAAGATCGCAACAAGCGCCGGGATCATCGCCGCCACGAACAGATCCCCGATCGAGGTTTCGGTCAGCAGGGCAAACAGGATGATCACGCCCGATGGCGGGACCAATGCACCAAGGGTGCCCCCCGCTGCAACGCTGGCGGTGGACAAGGTCGGCGCATACCCCGCCTTTTTCATGGCAGGCAGCGCCATGCGGCCAAAGGTGGCAGAGGTCGCGATGGAATTACCCGACACCGCCCCGAACCCCGCACAGCCGGCAATCGTGGCATAGGCCAGCCCGCCCTTGAACCGGCCCAACAGCGCCTGTCCCAGCCGGAACAAATCATCCGAAACCCCGGCGGCAACCGAAAACGCCCCCATGATCAGGAACATCGGCAGGGTCGCTACCTGTTCATTGCGCAGGAACGATGCGGCATCGCCTGCGAATGTATTCATCGCGGCCCCCCCGCCGATGACCGCAAGTGCGCCGCCAATGCCGATCAGTGCCGTGACCGTCGCCAGCGGCATCTGTGCCAGAACCGCCAGCCAGAGGATCACGAATCCGGTGATGGTGGCCGTGCCGGGGTTCATCAGGACAAATGTGGCGTAGCTGTCAAAGGCGAACACGGCCCAGCCACCGATCCCGATCGTCGACACAAGGAACAATCCAACCACCAGCAACACCACGACATGCGACCTTTGCCCGGCAGATTGCGCACGTGCGAGGGCGAAATCCTCGAGCGTGTTCAGCACCTGCACCAAGGCTGCCGCAGCCATCGCCACGGCAATCGCAAAATAGACCGGGGCCAGCGGCAGTTGCAGCAGCGCAGAGGCGCGGCCCTGATCGTCATAGCGGATCGCAAGCCCGAACAGGCTCCATGCCAGAATGCCGAAAAACAGCCCCAGCATCACTGAACCAAGGCATTGCAACCATGCCGTCAGACGCGGACTGGTCAGATGCGCCAACAGGTCGATCCTGAGGTTGACGCGGTTTGCCGCACCCGCAGGCAAGGTCAGTGCAATCGCAACTGCAAAAATTGCGGACATGACTTCGTTCAGTGCGAAAACCGAGACGCCGAACAGCCAGCGTCCCAGCACGTCGATCACGATGGTCAGCGCACCCAGAAGCGCAGCGCCGATCGAAATCACGGAAATGACGCCCGTGATCTTTTTCACGCGGATCTGGCCGGGCAGAACGTTGGTTGCGACACTAGTCATGATCCATGTCTCCTGCCTGTGACGGACCATCGATGATGGCGACCGGGCGGCACCAACCCGCCGAACCGCCCGCGACCTTGACCGGCAATGCGATCACATCGAAACCGGTTCCGGGCAGCATGTCGAGATTGGCCAGCTTTTCCATGTGGCAATAGACCGTATCGGCCCCGGCCTTGTGGCCTTCCCAGAAAATCGACCAATCGCCTGTTTCACGGGCGCGCGCGGCCTGTCCCATCAGGGGTGGGTCCCAACTCCAGGCATCGGTGCCGCAGACCTTGACGCCGCGGGCCGTCAGATAAAGCGTCGCCTCGCGCCCCATGCCACAGCCCGTGCCGACATAGTCGGGATGACCATAGCGCGCGCCCGCAGCCGTGTTGACCAGCACGATGTCACCGGGCGCAAGCGTATGATTGATGCGGGCGAGTTCGGCCGCGACCTCTGCGGCGGTGATCGTGTGGCCATTGGGGCGGTCACGGAAATCAAGCTTTACCCCGCGACCAAAGCACCATTCCAGCGGCACCTCATCGATGGTGATCGCGCGTTTGCCGCCGTCCATCGTCGGGTGATAGTGCCAGGGCGCATCCATATGCGTGCCGTTATGCGTGGTCAGCTGGCAGCGTTCGACCGCAGCACCGGCCCCGTCACGCAGCGCGCCATCCGGCAGGCCGAACATGGCGCTGAATTCGGCCGCACCCGCACTGTGATCGACATGGGTGATCTGGGGGCCAAGCCCCGGCGGATCACTGGGCACGGCGTCCGTCAGGCTGACCGCAAGGTCGATGATCTGTCTGGCCATCTTGTCACTCCTCCCAAAGTGCCGCAGCGGGTGCGGATTAATGTGGCGGCTCGGTAAAAACATGGCCCTCGCGGACACGCACCGCGATCGGTCGCAAGGATTGGCCAATGCAGGGTCCGATTTCGCATTTGCCATCCGTGATGCGAAACAGCGCGCCATGTGACGCGCACATGATCCGGTCGCCGGGACCGTTCAGGAACGCGTCCTTTTTCCAGCCCAATCGGGCGCGGTCATAGTGCGGGCAATTGTTCACATAGCCGTAAACCTGCCCGCCCTGCCGCACCACAAAGGCCTGATGCTGACCCCGGGCGTTGGGCCAGATGCCCCGCGAGCCACCGTCGGGGATATCGGCCAGCGCGCACACGGCCTGCATGGCGGCTGTCATGGACCCTCGGGGGCCGTTCCGGCTTTGGTTCCGCCCGCGGGCGGCGGCCCACCTGGTGCCCATTTTTCGACATTCTCGAACAGGAACAGCTGGGCAGCCTCCTTGTCCATCGGCACTTCGCGTTCGATCCATGCGCCGTCGTGCATGTCCATATCCGCATCATACTCGACATGCGTCCCCAAAGGAGAGCTGAAGTACCAGAACCAGTTGGACCCGAACTTGTGCCGACCCGGCCCCCAAAAGCTTTCGTAGCCTTTCTGGACCATGCGGCTGCCCGCCAGCATCAATTCGGTGGGGCCCTGCATGTGGAACGCCAGATGTTCGATCCCCTGCATGTAGGCCGGGGTCTGGATCATGAACAACACGTGGTGATCATTGTTGGCCTGCGGACGCAGGAACGGTCCGGTGTTGGTGAATTTGTCGGTCACGACAAAGCCCAGCCGGTCGATATAGAAATTCGCCATCAGGTCCATGTCGGGCACGAAATAGACGATATGGCTCAATGTGCGCGGCTTGGCCTCGGCGTCCTGGTTGGCACCGATTGCGTTCATGGCGCGGCCGGGTGCGGCACCGGGCGAATTGATCAGCTCTGCCGGCAGGTCCAGCTTGACCCGGTGGCTGATGCGAAACGCGATTTCAAAACCGGCGTCATCCTTGCAGCGCAACATGCCACTGTCGTCCTTGATGACCGGACGGTCGGTGCCCAGCTCGGCCTCAATCGCATCGAGCGTGGCCTGATCCTCGACGCCCCAGATGGTCAGACGCAATAGACTGGCCGTCGGCAGCGGCGGCGGCAGATCGGCGTCGTCCTTGGCGCGCAGCGTGATGGCCGTCTTGTCCAGCGCCTCGAACCGGCCATCCCCGGCGGACGTCAGGCCGTAATCCGTCAGGAACGCAGTGGATGCATCCAGATTGTCGACCCCAAAAACCAGCTCGTCCGGCCCGATGATACGCATGTCGTTGATCCCTCTCCTCGTTGACCTCAACCTAGCCAAACCGCGTGCATCCATGAAATTGTAAGATTGAATAAGATGCATTGACTGCGTAAATGTCATGCGGCGGCTGTCACCAGCCCGCACGGATTGTTTTCGACCCGAGGATTGCGCATGCGTTTCAAGAAACTGGATTTGAACCTGTTGGTCGCCCTCGATCACATGCTGGAACTGCGGTCGGTGTCGGCTGCGGCAGACCGGATGTTCATGAGCCAGTCTGCCATGTCCAACGCGTTGAATCGCTTGCGCGATTATTTCAATGACCCACTCTTGGTGCAGGTGGGACGCCGCATGGAAATCACGCCGCGCGCGGAATCCATGCGCCCCGCGATCCGCGACATTCTGGTGCGGGTCGAGGCAACGATCGAATCACAGCCTGAATTCCGTCCGGCCGAATCCGACCGCACGTTCAACATCTTGCTGTCGGATTACACGATGCGGGTGCTGATGCCGCGCGTTCTGCGATTGCTGAACGAACAGGATGCGACCGTGAAAATGAATTTTCGTGCACAGACCGATTTGCCGGAAACCCTTCTGGACAAGGGCGAAATCGATCTGTTGGTGACGCCAGAGGCGTTCAGTTCGGACAATCACCCCGCATCGCTCTTGTACGAGGACGATTACGTCATCGTCGCATGGGCACAGGGCAAACACGGCAGAACCCCCGTTGATCTCGACACTTATCAGGCTGCATCCCATGCCGTCATGGTGCCCCCGAACGCGGCCAAGTCACTGGAAACCGCCATGCTGGCCAAGGCCGGCGTGAAACGGCAGATCGACGTTCAGACCTTTTCGTTTTCGGTTCTGCCGCACCTCATCACCGGGACAGACCGCATCGCGACCGTGCACCGCAGGCTTGCGCGGTTGATGGCGCCGCAGGCAGAGCTGGTCATCTCGCCCTGTCCCGTGGCCTTGCCGTTGCTGCGGCAGATGTTGCAATGGCACGCCTATCGGGAAAATGACCCAGGTATCATCTGGCTGCGCGACGTCATGACCCGTGCAGCGGCATCACTCCCGACGCATTGATCCTGTCGATAGGTTTGATTGCATCTTTCAATTTTCAAAATGGTATCCTGCTGCTTAACCTGCCCTCGCAAGGGGAGGAATGCGCATATGGACATCGGCTCGGCACTTATCATCGGCGGGGGTATCGGCGGTTTGACGGCGGGGATTGCGCTGCGGCAGCGCGGCATTCCGGTCGAGATCATCGAACGCGACCCCGACTGGACGGTCTACGGCGTGGGTATCATCCAGCAGATGAATGTCATCCGCGCGATGAAGGAACTGGGCGTTCTGGACGACTACCTTGCACGATCCTACGGATTTGACAGCACCACGATCTATGTAGGTCCGGGCGGCGTGCAGGACGCGCATTTCAACACCCCCAAACTGGCAGGGCCGGATTATCCGTCCAACGCAGGCATTCGCCGCACGGATTTGCAAAAGGTGCTGGCAGGCGGGGCAGAACGGGCCGGCGCAAAGGTCCGGCTGGGGCTGACCGTCACCGACATGCAGGACGACGGCACCGGCGTGGATGTCACCTTTTCCGACGGCAGCACGGGCCGCTATGACGTGGTGATCGGCGCGGACGGGGTGTTTTCTGCCACGCGTCAGGCCATTTTGCCCGACGCGCCCAAGCCACATTATACCGGCCAATGGGTCTGGCGCTACAACCTGCCCCGCCCGGCCCATGTCGATGGCATCCAGATTTTCGCAGGCCCGTTCAACGGTGGCTTTGTCCCGATGACCGAGGACCTGATGTATATCTTTCTGCTCAGCACCGAACCAACGACCGATTTCATGCCGGTCGCGGGTGCGGCGGCGGCGATGCGCGACCGGGCCACGATGGTGCCGCCCCAGTTTGCGGCCATTCTGGACCAGATTACCGATGACGCGGGCGTCGTCGCGCGTCCGCTGGAAACCATCATGCTGGACGGCGACTGGCACAAGGGGCGCATCGGCCTGATCGGTGATGCGGTCCATGCGTCCACCCCGCATCTGGCACAGGGGGCCGGCATGGCCATCGAGGACGGCCTTGTGCTGGCAGACGAACTGACAAAGGCCAAATCCGTTGATGAAGCCTTTGCAGCCTACCGCGCCCGCCGGATGCCGCGCGTCGCCCATGTGGCCAAGAATTCTGTCCGCATCGGTGAAATGCAGATGGGCAAGATCCCACCCTTCAACGTCGGGGAACTGACGGGCCAGACCATCGGCCTGATGTGTCAGCCGATCTGAACCGACCTGTTATCCGACTGAAAAGGACCGCCTGATATGGCTTTGTTTGAATATTTCCCCAATTACGTGTGGAATCTGTCTGTCTCCATTGCCATGGCCAGTGGTGCAGAAATTGGGGAAATCATGGACATGTGCCAGCCCCTGCTGGCCAAGGCCGAAGCTGGCGAAGACGCTGGTACCGTTGAATTCATGCAAGAATGGATGAAGATGGCCGACAAGCTGGTGGCCCTCGCCGAAGAGGACGAGGCCAAGGGCCGCCTGCTGTCGGCGGGTCCAAAACGCCAGCGCGCCGCATTGTATTATCTGACGGCGGAACGGATGCAGGCCCACGGCAGTGAAAACCGCCTTGCCACGTTCAAAAAAGGCATCGCGAACTTTTTGCGCGGCACGTCACAGGCGGGTGAAACCGTCACCCGGGTCGAGGTCCCCTACGGCGACACCACGCTGGCAGCGCTGTTCACCCCGGCCGAGGGCGTCGAAGGCCCCGCGCCCTGCGTCGTTTATCTGAACGGTTTGGACAGCAACAAAGAGCTGCTCTACTGGTCCCGCCTGCCCCAAGAGCTTGCGAAACGGGGGGTCGCATCGCTATGCGTCGACCAACCCGGCACCGGCGAAAGCCTGCGCCTGCAAGGCCTGCCCGCCACATGGAAATCAGAGGACTGGGGCACACCGGTCTATGACTACCTCGATGCGCGCGACGATATCGACAGCGCCCGCATCGGGATCACGGGCATTTCGTTGGGGGGCTATTATGCGCCGCGTGTCTGCGCGAACGAACCGCGCTACGCCTCTGGTGCGGTCTGGGGGGCGAACCACAACTGGGCCGAGGTCCAGCAGAAACGGATCAACCGCGAAGGCGAAAACCCCGTGCCGCACTACTGGAAACACGTGCATTGGGTGTTCGGTGCCAAGGACCAGGCGGATTTCATCGCCAAGTCAGCGGGCATGAACCTGAATGGCCAGATGGAAAAGATCAAAGTGCCGTTTCTGGTGACGCACGGCGAATTCGACCGCCAGATCGCATTGGATTACGCGCATCAAAGCTATGACCAGCTGGTCAATTCACCCCGCCGCGCGCTGAAGATCTTTACCCCGCGCGAGGGGGGCGTCGAACACGTCGGGGCCGACAACATGAGCTTTGGCCGTCACTACATCGCCGATTGGTTCGCCGAAACGCTGGGCGGACGGCTGGCGTGATGGCCCCCGACACATGCAAAAGGACGTCCATATGACTGAAACCGCTATCCGCCGCGTCGTGACCGGCCATGACCGCATGGGCCGCGCCGTGGTCTGCTCTGACGGTGACTTGCCACATGTCATCCGTCCCCCAGCGCAACCCGGCCTTGCGTTTCACGAGGTCTGGCACACGGCACAATGCCCAGCGCGCATCACGTTCACGCAAGCAGACCCGACCCACGACTACCGTGACACAGCCCCACCACCGGGTGGGACGATCATCAGGTTCGTGGATATCCCGCCCGAGGGCCACGATGGCCCCGATTTTGACGCCAAACAGGCCGAGGCGCTCTTTGCCGCTGTGGGGCTGGCCGAAAACGCGGCCCATACGATCAAGGGCCGCCACCCCCTGATGCACCGCACCGAGAGCGTGGACTACGGTATCGTCATCGCAGGCGAAATCACGCTGCTGCTGGACGATGCAGAGGTCACGTTGCACCCCGGCGACGTCGTCGTCCAGCGTGGCACGATCCACGCCTGGGCCAACCGGTCCGATGCGTCCTGCCGGATGCTGTTCGTGCTGACCGACGGCACATTCGATCCGGCCCTGCGCGCTGCACAGGTGGAACAGGACGCAAGGGTCAAGAGCCAGGCATGACCCGCATGGTCATCACCGGCGCGGGCGGGTTTCTGGGGCGCGCGACCCTTGCGGCAGCCCTTGCCGATCCCCGGGTGTCGCATGTCGTGGCCAGTGATCTGGCTGAACTGAACTTCGCGCATCCGCGGTTGACCGTCCTGCAATGCGACCTGACGGACCCCGCACTGCTGGACGCCGCGGCATCGGCGGATGTGGTGATCCATCTGGCTGGCATTCTGGGCGGCGCTGCCGCGGCAAACCCCGTCGCGGCAGAGGCTGTCAACATCGACGCCAGTCGGCGTCTGATGGCCGCCTGCGCGCGCGGGGCGCGGTTCGTCTTTGCGTCCAGCCTGGCAGTGCTGGGCGACACCCGTGACAGCCGCGCACCGGTCATGATCTACGGCAAACACAAGGCCACGATCGAACTGGCGGTCGAGGATGCCACCCAGCGCGGTCTGTTGGATGGTGTATCGCTGCGCCCTGGTGGTATCGTTGCCCGTCCGGATGATGGCGCCGCGCTGAAATCGGGTTTCCTGTCCGCCGTATTCTGGGCCGTGCGCCAAGGACGCGACATCACGCTGCCTGTCTCGGCCACGGCGCAGACCTGGCTGGCCTCTGCCCCCGTGGTGGCCGCGCAGTTCATGCGCGCCGCGATGATCCCCGCGCTTGGCCCGCAGCGCAGCATCACGCTGCCGATGCTACGGGCGGGTTTCGGTGATCTGGTGGCGGGGTTGCACCAGGCCTGTCCCGACAGCACCGCCCGGGTCACCTATGCACCGCAGCCAGACATGATGCGTCTGTTCGGCCAGGCCCAGCCGTTGAATTTTGCGCCTGGCCGCGCGCTGCACCTCGCACCCGACCCGGACATCGCCACCCTGATCGCAAACGCCACACCCCACGGAGACACGCCATGAAATTCGCAACCCTGCCGAATGGCACGCCGGACGGCGTGCTGCACTTGGTAAGTCGTGACCTGACCCGCACGGCCCCGGCCCTTGGCGTGACGACGCTTCAGGCGCTGATGGACGCCTGGGATGACCACGCACCTGCCCTTGAACGGCAATACGCCGACCTCAATGCCGGTGGTGGCACGGATTTCGATCCCGCATCCGCGCTCGCGCCGCTGCCGCGCGCGTGGCAGTGGCTGGACGGCTCTGCCTATGACAGCCACGGCGATCTGATGCAGGCCGTGTTCAACCTCGCCCCCAATCCCAAGGGCCGTCCGTTGATGTATCAGGGGATGTCGCACAGCTTCTTGTCGGGGGTGGCTGATGTGCCCTTTCCGTCAGAGGCGGACGGGATCGATTTCGAAGGCGAATTCGGCGTCATCTGCGATGCCGTACCGATGGGCACCACCGCGGCCGAGGCGCGCCGCCATATCCGGTTGGTGGTGCAGATCAACGATTGGTCCTTGCGCACACTTGCACCGATCGAAATGAAAACGGGATTTGGCTGGATACAGGCCAAACCCGCCTGTTCCATTGCCCCTGTCGCCATCACGCCCGACGAATTGGGCGCCGCATGGCGCGATGCGCGGGTCGATCTGCCCCTGACCGTCGATCTGAACGGCGCACGGTTCGGCAATGCCGAAGGCTATCACATGTCCTACGGTTTTGACGAACTGCTGGCCCATGCCGCCTATTCCCGCGCCCTGTGTGCCGGGACGTTGCTGGGGTCAGGGACCGTGTCCAACGCCAATTTCCGCGAGATCGGATCGTCCTGTCTGGCCGAACGCCGTGGGATCGAATTGCTGGACGAAGGCGCGCCGCGCACACCCTATCTGTCCTATGGCGATCACGTGCGGATGGAATGCCGCACCCGCGACGACCAGCCGCTGTTCGGCGCGATCAAGCAGCGCGCCATCGCGCCTCCCACGTCTTAGCCCGGCGGCGCATGGCTTGCACGGGACACGCAAAGTGGCGACACTGACGGACCGTAGCAGCCAGGCAGGACAGGCCGATATGACGAACCCGCTTTATGATGCGCTCTTTGGCTGTCATGCCGGACGGCAGACCCCGTTTCTGCACCTGCCCGATGGAGACACGATCACGCATGACGCATTCCTGCGGATGGCCGCACGATTTGCCCATGCGATCAGTGACCTGGGGTTGGCCGCTGGGGACCGGCTGGCCGTGCAGATCGACAAATCGCCTCAGGCGCTGGCCGTCTATGCGGCCTGCGCGCAGACAGGCGTCATTTTCCTGCCGTTGAACACTGGATACACGGCGGCAGAGCTGGATTATTTCATCGGCAACGCAGGCGCGAAACTGGTACTGGCCAGCCCGCAACGGTCAACGGATCTGGGACCTGTCGCGCAATCGCATGGTGCCGTGCTGCACACCCTGGACGCGCATGGGGCAGGCAGTTTCGCGGACCTTGCAGCCGGCTGTCCCGATCAGTTCGACACGGTGCCGCGCAGCGGCGATGATCTGGCGGCCTTCCTCTATACATCCGGCACCACAGGCCGGTCCAAGGGGGCCATGCTGACACAGGACAACCTGCTGTCCAACGCGCGGACGCTGACCGACTACTGGCAGTTCACCGCGCAGGACGTGCTGCTGCATGCGCTGCCGATCTTTCACACGCATGGGCTGTTCGTGGCGACCAACATCACGTTGCTGGCCGGTGGCGCGATGATTTTCCTGCCGAAATTCGAGTCCGACCAGATCATGGCCCATCTGCCCCGCGCCACGGCGCTGATGGGGGTGCCCACGTTCTATACCCGCCTGCTGGACGAGGACCGGTTTGATGCCGACCTCTGCGCCAACATGCGGTTGTTCGTGTCGGGCTCTGCACCGCTGCTGGCAGAAACGCACGCCCGGTTCGTCGCACGGACCGGGCACCGCATCCTTGAACGCTACGGGATGACGGAAACCAACATGAACACCTCGAACCCTTATGCCGGCGACAGGCGGGCGGGCACCGTCGGTCTGCCGCTGCCGGGGATTGAGGTCAAGATTACCGACCCGGCCACCGGGGCTGAGCTGGCCCCCGGCACCATCGGCCAGATCGAGGTGCGCGGCCCCAACGTGTTCAAGGGGTATTGGCAGATGCCCGAGAAAACCGCCCAGGAACTGCGCCCGGACGGTTTCTTCATCACCGGGGACCTCGGCCTGATCGACGCCGACGGCTATGTCAGCATTGTGGGGCGCAACAAGGACCTGATCATCTCTGGCGGGTTCAACATCTACCCCAAGGAAGTCGAGGCGGTCCTGGACGCACAGCCCGGCGTTCTGGAAAGTGCTGTCATCGGCGCACCCCACCCCGATTTCGGAGAGGGCGTCGTCGCCGTACTGGTCCCAGCAACGGGAGCCGCGATCGATCCGGGTGCGATCATGGCGCAGCTTGGTGCGAGTTTGGCGCGGTTCAAACAGCCCAAGCGAATCGTCATTCTGGATGCCCTGCCCCGCAACACCATGGGCAAGGTGCAGAAAAACATCCTGCGCGAGGCCTATGCGGACAGTTTCAACGCGTGATCAATCCTGCCTGCGGGCGGCCATATCCGCGACCGAGGCCGCGGTGTTGACCGCCGTCAGACTGGCCATGCGCGCCGCATCGGCGCGGGCCAGATGGCACGGTGCCTTGCCCGCGCACAACAGATCCAGATCATCCAGTATCAGCCGCCCGATCAACTGCCGCCCGCCCGGCACAGCTGCTGCGCGATGGGGTGACAGGATCACCCCGGGCAGGCTGCGGATCGGATGATCGACGGCCAGCGGCTCGGTTGGAAACACGTCGATGGCCGCCTGAATGCGCCCTGCCACCAATGCCACCATCAGCGCGTCGAAATCCACCAGATGCGCCCGGCTCAGGAGGACCAATCGCGCGCCCTGCGACATCAGCGCCAGCTGGTCCGCACCGATCAATTTGTGGTTTTCCGATGTTGGCACCGCGACGACGAACACCACGTCAGACGCGCCCATGACCGTATCAAGATCGCACAAACTGGCCCCATGATCCTGTGCGACCGCCTCTGGCAGCCAGGGATCATGTGCCCGGATGGTCACCCCAAAGGGGGCCAGCAAGGGGCAAAGCGCCCGTGCGATTTGTCCAAAACCGACAAACCCGATATGCGCCCCGAACAGCGTTCTGTCGCGGCCGTTCATGTCGTCCAGCCAGTTTTCAGTCCCGATGCGGAACCTTTCGTGTTCCGCCACCAGCCCCCGTGCCGAACCCAGCGCCATCGCCAGCCCCATTTCCGCAACCGATTGCCTGAACCCCGGTGCACAACTGAGCACGGGAATGCCAGCCGCATCACAGGCCGCATAGTCGATGGTGGCGGGAAATTCGCCCGACACCTCGATCACGGCCCGCAAGTGCGGTGCGCGGTCCAGCGTCGCCTGATCGATGCGCGGATCGGTCGTGATGATGACTGCCGCATCGGACAGGGCCACGTCATACATATCCGGCGGGATCGGCCCATCCTTGCCCCAGACCACATCATAGGCCTGTAGCCGCGACAGGCTGTCTGCGTCGAACAGTTCGGTCATGCCGCGCCAATGCGGCGCGAGGATGATCTTGGGTTTCATCGCGGCTTCTCCTCCTCCGGTTCGGGACAGCATGTCCGGTTTCGCGCAACCTGCAAAGTCCGCATTGCTCCTGTCCCGCGCGGTGCTAGGCTCAGGGCATCCCCCACAACAGGAGCCCGCCATGCTGGACCCGATCAGGGACTGGGACGATGCCTTTTCCAACAGCGCCCATATTCCGGGGTCCGAGACCCTGCCGGCACAATGGGCGATGGCCGCTGCGACCTTTCGCGACAGCGGTGTGCGGATCGAACGCGATCTGCCCTACGGTGCAGCACCGCGCGCGCGATATGATCTGGTCTGGCCAAAGGGCACGCCGCGCGGGCTCGCGGTCTTTGTCCACGGCGGATACTGGCTGCAAACGGACAAATCCGACTGGACGCATCTGGCCGCGGGTGCGGTCGCTGCCGGTTGGGCCGTCTGTTTGCCGGGCTACACGCTGGCACCGCAGGCACGGATCAATGAAATCACATCACTAGTCGGGGCGGCGATCAGCGCCGCGGCCCAGCGCGTTGACGGCCCCATCCGGCTGGCGGGTCATTCCGCCGGCGGGCATCTGGCCACCCGGATGATCTGCGCCGACACCCCACTTTCTGGCCGCGTGCTGGACCGGGTGGCGCATGTCACTGCGATCAGCGGGCTGTTCGACCTGCGCCCGCTGCTGCGCACGGCAATGAATGACCGTCTGTGCCTGGACCAGGCCGAGGCCGTGGCCGAAAGCCCCGCGTTACTAGCTCCGGCCCGCGCCATTCCCCTGACCTGCTGGGTCGGCGGCGGTGAGAGGCCCGAATTCCTGCGTCAATCGCGGCTGATGGCGGCGATCTGGGACGGGCTGGATGTGCCAACCACGCTGCACATCGACGTTGATCATAACCATTTTTCCGTCATCGCGGACTTGCGCGATCCTGACAGCGCGCTGATGCGGCACTGGCTGACGACGGATCACTGACCGTTCCGAAACCTGCGGTTCAGCTTGCGCATGCCGCCGATCCAACGATCGGTGTCATCGGCCTTGTTCCGGATGTAGTCGCGGACCTGGCGATGCGGCAGGATCAGGAACACCTCGTCCCGCACCCCCTGCACGCAGGCCTCTGCAACGGCCTGCGGCGGTATGACACCATCGATCCCGGCAACCCCCGCACCACCCGCGATCATGGCGGTATCGACCCCCTGCGGGCACAGCACAGAAACCCTGATTCCGTCGTCGCCGTGGGTCAGCGCCAGCCATTCAGCCAGTCCTACAGCCGCATGTTTCGTCACACCGTAGGGGGCCGCGCCGATCTGGTTCAAAAGGCCGGCAGCAGAGGCGGTGTTCAGCAGATAACCACCGCCCCGCGCGATCATGCGCGGTACCAGATGACGCGCGGCATAGACATGCGCCATGACGTTGACTTGCCAGATCCGCTGCCAGTCGGCATCGGGCACCTCGACCCCGCCGGACACAAAGATACCGGCGTTCGAGCAGAACAGGTCGATGGGTCCTGTATCACGCTCGATCCTGTCGATCATGGCGGCGACCTGCGCCTCGTCGGCCACGTCCACGGTCGCGGCCTGTCCGTTCACCAGCACAGCCGTTGCGGCAGCACCTGCACCGTCACGATCAACACAGACCAGTCGCGCACCGGCCTGAGCAAATGCCATGCACAGCGCCCGTCCGATTCCTGCGGCGGCCCCGGTGACGACCACCAGTTTGTCCCGTGGATCCATGATGTCCCCTTTCGCCAATGCGTGCCACGATGACCGGGGCCACGTCGCGTGACAAGCGGGGCTGCGGCATTGCACGGGCGCGGGCTTTGCGCTTTGCTGTTCGGACAGAGCGAACAGACAGGACAGCACATGCCAAAAGAGACCCAAACCTTGGACCTTGCTGCGGTCGAACGCTATCTGACGGCGCATATGCCCGGGTTTTCCGGTCCGGTCACGGCAGAGAAATTTCAGGTAGGCCAATCCAACCCGACGTTTCTGCTGACGACGGCTGCTGGCAAATATGTGCTGCGGCGCAAACCGCCCGGCGCGCTGCTGAAATCGGCGCATGCGGTTGACCGTGAATTTCGGGTACAGCGCGCACTGGCGGGGACGGATGTGCCGGTCGTCCCCGTGCATCTTCTGTGTCAGGACCCATCGGTGATCGGGTCGGATTTCTACGTCATGGACCATGTGCAAGGGCGCAATTTCAACGAACCCACGCTGGACGGGCTGACAATACAGGAACGTGCCGCCCTGATGGACGACTGGAACCGCGTTCTGGCCGCCCTGCACAACGTCGATATCGACGCGGTCGGGCTGGGCGACTTTGGTCCGCCTGGCAATTACTTTGAACGGCAGATCGCGCGCTGGACCAAGCAATATGCAGCCTCCGAAACGTCCCGTCTGCCCGACATGGATGCGCTGAGTGCGGCGATGGCGCGCCACCTGCCCCCCGACGACGGCCAGCGCAGGCTGGTGCATGGCGACTACCGGATCGACAACATGATGTTCGCGCAGGACGGGACGGCCTGTGTCGCGGTGCTGGACTGGGAATTGTCGACGACAGGCCACCCTTACGCCGACCTCGCGGCAGTGTTGATGCAATGGCAGATGCCGACAGGGCCGGATACTCGTGGTCTGGACGGTGTTGATCGTGCAGCCCTTGGCCTGCCGTCGGATGCGGATTTTGTCGCGGCCTATTGCGCGCGGCGCGGCATCGACGGGATCGCACACCTTGGGTTTTACGTGGCATTCTGCTTTTTCCGGATGGCCGCGATCCTGCAGGGCGTCTATCGCCGGTCGCTGGACGGCAATGCATCAAACCCCGAGGCCGGTCGCCGCGCCGGTCAGATGGTCCCGATGTTCGCAGCCAAGGGGATGGCGGCGCTGGACGGCTAGGCCCGCGGTAACGTCACACGCGCGCGCAAACCGCCGCCGTCGCGGTTGGCCAGCGTGATCGTGCCGCCATGCGACAGGACGATATTGCGGGCGATCGACAGCCCCAGACCCGCACCGCCGGTATCGGCGTTGCGACTGTTGTCACCGCGCACAAAGGGGTCGAACGTCGCATCCAGCCTTGTGGGATCGATCCCCGGACCCCTGTCGCTGACCGTGACCACCGCCGCGCCATCTGCGGTGCTGACAGCAACCTGCGCCTGACCGGCATAACGGACCGCGTTGTCGATCAGATTGCCCAGCGCCCGGCCCAGCGCCACGGGCCGTGCCTGCACCCAGACAGACCCTGCTTTGGTCATCACCGCACCCCGTTCGGCGCAGAGCCGTGTCACCAATGCAGTCAGATCGACGCGGTTGACCTCTTCGGCCTCGGCTGCGCCACGGGCAAAGGCCACAAGGCCATCGGCCATCACCGTCATTTCGTCCAGCGTGCGGATCATTGCACCCGCCTCCGGGCTGTCCAGCATTTCCGCCCTGATCCGCAACGAGGTGATCGGCGTGCGCAGGTCGTGGCCCACCGCCCCCATCGTGCGCATCCGTTCCGCATCGAACTGCGCGATGCTTGCCTGCATGGCGTTGAACGCCGCACCCAGCTCGCGCAGCTCGCGCGCGCCGCCTTCGACCACGCGAACGCTGCGGTCACCGCGCCCGGCCGCGCGGGTGGCGGCCGTCAGGCGGGTCAGCGGCCCGGTCAACCGCCGCAAAAACAGCCAGCTGACCCCAAGAGTGGACACAAGCGACAGGCTCAACAACAAAAAGAACAGCCGATCGTCAAAGCCCGGACCGTCCTGCGGCAATGGCCGTGTCGCGACATTCAGCCATTGCCCCACAGGCCCGCGCAACTGGATCGAGATCGCCAGCGCCTCGATCCGCAACCGGCCCCGGTCCTCGCCGCGTGCGGGGATCAGTGACGCCCTCACTTCTCTGCCCGGCAGCACATCCCCTAGGGATTGCACCAAACGCTGCACACGCGGCAGACCGCCCGCAGCGGGTCCGACCAACGCATCTGCCGTGACCGTCACGCGGGAAAACCGGGTCGATGCCTCGGCGGCGATCCGCATCCGTTCGGCGGCGGCGACGGCCTCGATGGCGGGCACCAGCGACACCACGCGTTCGATTTCGCGTTGGGCCAATGCGGCGCGGTCGCCCTGCACCCGGTCCACCGATAACAGGATCAGCGCCGCGACATTGGCGGCGATCAGGGCTGCCGCCAGCAGCAGCATGAACCGCCCTGCAAGACCCTCGGGAAACAACCGCCTCATGCCGGGGTCACTTCGGCCGCAAGACGGTATCCACCGCCCCATTCGGTCACGATCAACACGGGGCGTGCCGGATCATCCTCGATCTTGCGACGCAGGCGGCTGACGGCATTGTCGATGGCGCGGTCATAGGCCTTGCTGTCGCGCCCGGCGGTCAGATCCAACAGACGCGCCCGGCTGAGCACGGTCGCTGGGTGATCGAGGAAAATCCCCATCAGGCGGCTCTCGCCCGTGGTCAGATCAACCCCGCGCCCGTCGTCATGGACCAGCGACTGGGCGGCAGGATCATGCACCCAGGCCCCGAACCGCCTGCGGTCACTGGCAACCACGGCCGCCGGTTCCGGCACGCGGCGCAACACGGCCCTGATCCGCGCCAGCAGTTCGCGCGGATTGAACGGCTTGGTGACATAATCGTCGGCCCCCATTTCCAGCCCGACAATCTGGTCAGTGCCGTCGGCCATCGCAGTCAGCAGGATGATCGGCGGTCCCTTGTGTTCGACCAGCCAACGGCACAGGCTCAATCCGTCTTCGCCCGGCATCATGATGTCGAGGATCACCAGCGCGATCCGCGCCTCGTCCAGCGTGCGACGGGCCTCGCCTGCATTCGCGGCAAGCTGTGTGCGGTATCCCTGTTTGCGCAGGTATTGACCCAGCGGTTCGCGGATGTCGCGGGCATCATCCACGATCAGGATCTGGGGGGCGTCGGCCTCGGTCATCGGTGAAATCCACTTGTTGCCCCCCTGTCATAGCGGGGTCAGCCCCTGCCGATCCAGTGGGCAGCGCCCCTGCGGCGCAGAACTTTGTCGCAAGATGTATCAGGACCCGCCCCTGTGACACATGGCGACAAAACCCTGCTGTCGCTGACACACATCGCAGGCGATGAACGGCTAGATCACGGTCATCGGGGCGCATGCCGCGCCTCTGCCAACCGATCTTGAAAGGATCATACGATGAAAAACGCAAACATTCTGCCGATGACATTCCTCGCCGTGGCACTGGCTGCAAGCGGTGCAATGGTTGCAACGGCCCAAGAGGCAGCCACCCCCGAGGCGGCCGTGACCCAGACCGCACCGACCGACGACACCGCGACCAAGGCACGCCACCCCCGCGGTGAGCGCGGCGAAGGCCGCAAGGGCCACAACGGGCGTGACGGCGGCCGCAACATCATGGGCCAGATCATCATGCAGGCCGACACCGATGGCGACGGCACACTGACCGTGGCGGAAATCGACGCCTTTCGCACGGCCAAGGTGACCGAGGCCGATACATCGGGCGACGGCGCGCTGACCCTGGAAGAGTTCAACACGCTCTACGCGGAATTCATCCGCGAACGGATGGTCGATGCGTTCCAGAACCTCGATGCGGACGGCGACGGCGTGATTTCGGCGCAGGAAATGGACAGCCGTTTCGATGCGCTCACCCAGCGGCTGGACCGTGACGGTGACGGCACGCTGGACCTGGGACGCCGCAACCGCGGCTGAACCTGAACCGGGCGGCACCTGATGGTGCCGCCCTTTTTCATGATCAAGACAGGACCAATGCCATGCTGCAACGCCTCAACCCCTATCCGCTCTGGGCCTTGCTGGCCCTGCAACCCGTGCTGTGGATCATCGTCAGTCTGACCTCGGACAATCCACGCATGATCCATATCCTCGTGCATCCCACGGGCGAATGGGCCGCGCGGCTGCTGATCATCACCCTGATGATGACGCCGCTGGCGATGTTGCTGAAGGGGCGTCCCATCGCGCGCTGGTTGCGCAAGAGCCGCCGCCATTTCGGTGTGGCATCATTCTTTTACGCAGCCATTCACACGGCGTTCTACCTGATCGACACATCCAGCGTCGCAACGGTGATTACCGAATTGCCGCGGCTCTATATCTGGACCGGCTGGATCGCCTTTCTCATCTTTGTCCCGCTGGCGCTGACCTCGACCGACGCGATGGTGCGACGCCTGGGCCGCCGCTGGAAGACGTTGCAACGCTGGGTCTATCCTGCCGCCGTGCTGACGCTGGTGCATTGGGCCAGCATCCACAACTGGGAAAGCCCCGGTGCCGCAATCGTGCACTTTGCCCCGCTGGCCGCGCTGGAACTGTGGCGCCTGTGGTATTGGCAGACCCGCCAGCCCAGCCAGGCGACCCCGGCCTGATCCGCAGATTGGTCGCAGGCGGCGCATCACGCGCCGCCTTTGCGCGACGCGCGCCGGATTTGTCGCCTAATTTGCGTCCTGTGGCAAAGCGCCCATTGACGCCACGCCCCACCCGCCCAAGAAGTGCGCCAACCGACAAAACGACCGAAAAGAGACCCCGATGGATACCTTTGCACTGCGCGTCACCTGCCTATCCCGCCGTGGCATCGTCGCCGCGATTGCCGTGTTTCTGGCGGATCACGGTTGCAACATCACCGACTCCGCGCAATTCGACGACGCAGACACCGGCATGTTTTTCATGCGGGTCAGTTTCCAGTCCGAACAGGGCAAGACGCTGGACGCGCTGACGCAGGCCTTTGGCGCGCTGGCGACCGATTTCGACATGACGTTCGATTTCTTTGACGAGGCGATCAAGCCCAAGGTCGTGATCATGGTCAGCCGGTTCGGCCATTGCCTGAACGATCTCCTGTATCGCTGGCGGATCGGCGCCCTGCCCATCGAAATCGCAGCCGTGGTGTCGAACCACATGGATTATCAAAAGGTTGTCGTGAACCACGACATCCCGTTCCACTGCATCAAGGTCACAGCGGAAAACAAGCCCGAGGCCGAAGCCCGCATCATGCAGGTGGTTGACGACACCGGCGCGGACCTGATCGTGCTGGCCCGCTACATGCAGATCCTGTCGGACCAGATGTGCAAACAGATGTCCGGGCGGATCATCAACATTCACCATTCGTTCCTGCCCAGCTTCAAGGGGGCCAACCCCTACAAACAGGCGTTCGAGCGTGGCGTGAAACTGATCGGGGCCACCTCGCATTATGTCACCGCCGATCTGGACGAGGGTCCGATCATCGAACAGGACACGATCCGCGTGACCCATGCGCAATCGGCCAACGATTACGTCAGCCTTGGCCGGGATGTAGAGGCACAGGTGCTGGCCCGTGCGATCCACGCCCATGTGCACGGCCGCGTGTTCATCAACGGAAACAAGACGGTGGTCTTTCCAGCCTCGCCGGGGTCCTACACCAGCGAACGGATGGGCTAGGCCTGCTGCAAATGACCGCGATAGCGCACCATCGCCTGCCGGGTGATCGGGGCGCGCAGGGCCACGTCAAAATGAAACAGCCCATCCACGACGTATTCACGCGCGACCGAAATCGGCAGCAACCACCGTGGCAGCGGGATCGGCCCCAGTCGCCCCGCCTGCACCGGGTAGTGCAGTGCGCCATCCGCAACCGTCAGCCCGATCGCAAAGGTGAACGGGCCAAAACGTTCGTGCATCACGCCGTCGCGGACTGACAGATGCGACTGAAAACGGTGACGCCCGAATTGCCGGACCCAGGTTTCACCCCTTGGGGTCACGGTCTTTGTCACCGTCACGGCGATATCGTCCTGCGCCGGCGGAAACCGGAACAACGCGCACAAGAGGCGCGGCCAGATCCCCGGCCCCTGGTCAATCGCACTGCGGCCCTGCCACCGAGAGGTATCGGTTGTCAGATGGGTGCGCTGAATTTCGGACGGGAGTTTTGCGAAATCATCGCCAAGCACCCGTTTGAAGATCGGCATTGTCATGTCATCAGCCTTTTTTGATACGCGGGATCAGGCAGCGCGCATAGATCATCACGTCCAAAGATCGCGTAGCGATTGCGCGCCAGCCGCAGATACAGCCAATCACGCAGCGGACGCGGAAGGACCAGCAGCGCCCCAGCCAATCGTCCCCATCCACCAAAACTGCGGGCGGCGTGTATCACGCCTTCCATGTCGCGGTGTGCTGCACCGGCATCAAGATACAGCCAGCTGACCGGATCGTCGGGGTCCATCCCGTAATGCCGCAGCAGGGCCGCCCCCAGCGGCGTCTGGATCGGGCAGATGCGCACGCGCCCCGTGCGGTCCATCCGGTGGATCATCCGCGCCCCCCAGCTACAGACGGCACAGGTGGCGTCCATCACGGCAACCGGGTCGGTGTCGTCGAACACCGGCACCTGTGGATCATGGCGATAGGAATAGAGGTTTGTCATGTGCCCGACAGTCCTGGTTTGGACACCGCAGCACAAGGTTGGCGTGACGCGCGGCCTGTGCCACGTCGTCACGCCACTGGATCAGGCCGCAGCCTGCCCCGGTTTTTTGCCCAGAATGATCATGCCAAGGATGTCATCGTCGGTCACATCCTCGACCTTTTCGGTGCCGACCAGCTGTCCGTTCTTCATCACGGACACGCGGTCGCACAATTCCATGACATCGGCGATGTCGTGGCTGATCAGGAAAATGCCCAGACCCTGGCGCTTCAACTCTTGCACCAGCTCGGCCACCATCTGGGTTTCCTGTGGACCAAGTGCTGCGGTCGGTTCGTCCATGATCAGGATTTTCGCATCGAAATAAACCGCCCGCGCGATGGCGACGGACTGACGCTGACCGCCCGACAATGCGCTGACCGGTTCCGCGAATTTTTTGAAATTCGGGTTCAGGCGGTGCATGATCTTGCGAGCCTCGGCCTCCATCTGGGCATCGTCCAGCATCCCGGCCCGGGTGGTCAGCTCGCGGCCCAGAAACAGGTTGCTTGCCGCATCCAGGTTATCGGCAAGCGCCAGCGTCTGATAGATGGTTTCGATGTTATAGGCCCGGGCATCACGGGGGTTGTTGATCTCGGCCTTTTCGCCGTTGACGTAGATTTCGCCGCTATCGGCGGCATAGGCGCCGGACAGGATCTTGATCAGCGTCGATTTGCCAGCGCCGTTGTGCCCCAGCAGGCCCACGACCTCGCCGGGATAGAGGTCGACGGTGACATTATCGACAGCCTGAATACCGCCAAAGGCGATCGATATATTGCGCATCTCGACCAATGGGGTCCCGCTGCGGTCGATTGTAGTTTGCTCAGCCATGTCAGACCCTTACTTTGATTTGCGACGGTAGAGAATGTCGAGGAACACAGCCAGCACCAGCACGGAGCCCACGACGACCTGCTGCATGCCGGCGTCAAATCCGATCAGCACCATGCCCGATTGCAGCGACTGCATAACCAGCGCGCCCAGGATCGCGCCAAAGATCGTGCCGACGCCGCCCGCAAGCGATGTGCCACCGATGACGGCAGCGGCAATGACGTAGAGCTCGTCCAGCGTGCCCAGTGCGTTGGTGGCGGAATTCAGACGCGCCGACGCCACGACAGAGGCGAGGCCCGCCAGACCGCCCATGATCGCGAAAATCTTGACCGTCATCCATTTGGTGTCGATGCCGGCAAGGGCTGCCGCCTCGGGGTTGCCACCGATGGCAAAGACGTAGCGCCCGAACCGCGTGCGGGTCAGCAGGAAATTCATGCCCACCGCGACAACCGCCAGGATCAGCACGGGAATCGCAAAACCATAGCTGATCTGCAGGCCGGTTTCCGGGACGACCACATCATTGGCCGCCGCCCATTGGTTCACGATGCCACGGGGCCAGTAGTATGAATTGACCAAAATGACCGCGCCGATCGTCGCCCCGCATCCCAGCAATGCCAAGAAGCTGTCGGCCCAGACCGGGCGCTGCTTGAACTGGAACTTGGTCCGCTGACGGCGGCCGTTCAGCACGCCAAAGATGATGCCGCCACAGACGACCAGACCCACGATCCAGCTGCCCGTGGCACCGACCGCGCCGTAAGGCCCGCCGCCCAGCAGGGCAAAGGTGCTGTCCACAGGTGAAATCGTCTCGCCGCGTGCAATCAGGAAGGCC
Source organism: Loktanella sp. 3ANDIMAR09 (assembly GCF_001420005.1). Taxonomy (GTDB): domain Bacteria; phylum Pseudomonadota; class Alphaproteobacteria; order Rhodobacterales; family Rhodobacteraceae; genus Loktanella. The sequence goes on from NZ_LJAK01000004.1 coordinate 157,240, forward strand.
GCACCGCGCCAGACCAACAGACCGCCCAGCGTCACGATGAACGCAGGAATTGCACCATAGGCAATCAGCGACCCCTGGAATGCACCAATGATCGCACCGCACAGGATGCCCGCCAGAACCGCGATGATCCAGATCAGCGGATGGCCCAGCCCCAGGATCGGCGGCAGGATATAGACCTGCAACATGCCCATGACGATGGCGCAGAACCCCAGGATGGACCCCACCGACAGATCGATGTGGCGCGTGATGATGACCAGCACCATGCCCGTCGCCATGATCCCGATGCTCGACGTCTGCACGCTGAGGTTCCACAGGTTGCGCGGCGTCAGAAACGCACCAAAGTTGTTCACGATGGCCCCATACATGTGGAAACCGACCCAGATCAGTGCCAGCGCGGCCACCATGCCGATCAGCCGCGTGTCCAGCTCGGTCGCGGTCAGGAACCGGGACCAGATGCCCGGTCGGTCCGCAGCGGGCGGTGGGTTCGAAGGCGACGCGGGCGTCGCGGCAGTGCTGTCAGTCATGTTCTGTCCTGCGCGTGTAATCTGATCTGTCAATGAGGGCCCGCAACCGGCGCAAAGGCGCAGCGGTCTATGCAGGCAAACATGATCGCGGCAGCACCGCGGTCATGCGGGTGTCCGGCGCGGGGCAGGCCCGCGCCGGATTTTCGGTTGCCTTACTGGCAGGCTGCGACGGTTTCCATCGCGCCTTCACATGCCTGCTCTTTCGAGATGTGGCCTGCGTCGATCGCGAGGTTCAGGTTGTCGGCGGTGATCGGCGTTGGTGCGAGGAAGATGGCGTTCATCTCCACACCGTTTTCGCCACCGGCCCACTTTTGTGCCTCGGGCACGGCGTCCAGTGCGGTGCCGCTGGCCAGTGCGACAGCGATATCAGCGGCACGACGGCCCAGATCACGGCTGTTTTTCCACACGGACACGGTCTGCGTGCCACGTGCAACGCGGTTCAGCGCAGCAAGATCGCCGTCCTGACCACCGACCGGCACGTCCAGACCCTGCGCTGCAAGTGCTGCAATCGCACCACCGGCCATACCGTCGTTCTGGGACAGCACGGCGTCGATGTTGTTGTCGTTCGACGTCAGGATCTGTTCCATGTTGCGCTGAGCGTTCTCGGGCTTCCAGCCGTCGGTGAATGCCTCGCCTGCGATGGTGACGGCACCGCTGTCGATCATCGGCTGCAACACTTCCATCATGCCTTCCAGCAGGAACAGCGCGTTGGGGTCACCGGGATCGCCCTTGATGATGGCATAGTTGCCTTCGGGGGCAGCGGCGGACACGGTTTCGGCGATGATCGTGCCGACACCCTTGTTGTCAAAGGTCAGGTAGAATGCACGGTCGTCCTCGATCAGACGGTCATAGCCGACAACGGGGATGCCTTCGGCAGCGGCTTGGTCGATTGCCGGCCCGATCGCGTCCTTGTCCATCGCAAGGATGATCAGCGCGTCAGCACCCTGTGCGATCAGGGCTTCGATGTCGGTCAGCTGCTTGGCCGCAGACGCCTGCGCGTCAGCAGAAATATAGCTTGCGCCAGCCGCTTCGAGGGCGGCCTGGATGGCTGCTTCGTCGGTTTTCCAGCGCTCTTCCTGAAAGTTGGACCAGCTCACGCCAACAGTGACGCTGTGGCTTTCGGCCAGCGCGGCAGAGCTGAAACCGACCGTCGCGATGACGGCGGCGATAATTGACTTGTTCATTGTGTCCTCCCAGACGGTTGTGCCGCGCAACGCGCGGATTCGGGATCTCCCCCGGTGCACAAGAGCATGCCCACTTTATTTCAGTTGTCAAAATAAATTACGCCAGCCCGTGAAATATTCTTGCCATATCCGCCATCAATCGGCGTAATGCACCGCATGCACGGCAATGGAGGGCCGTGCGATCCGAATAATGGCCGCATGCGGCGATTATTTATTTCGGGAGGTAAAGAAATGGATGCCGAAGCGCCCGACATCAGCGCCGTGCCGGGGTGTGGACCACGCGTCGGAACGCAGGACGGTCAGACGCTGTCCCTGCGCCAGCAGGTCTTTGCCCATGTGCGCGCCGTCGGACAGGCATCGCGGGCTGACATTGCACGTGGGCTCGATGTCTCTGCGGGGTCGGTGACGGCGATCACGGCCGATCTGATCCAGCTGGGTTTACTGACGGAATGCACAGCCCCCGCCCGCGAACAGGGCCGCGGGCGCCCGCCCGTCGCCTTGTCCGTCGTGCCGGGCTTTGCCTGTGTGGTGGGGGTCAAGATCGCCGATGCCAGCCTGTCCGCGGTTGTGACCGATTTTGCGGGCATCACACGCGCCGACATCAGCAGGCCCAGCGCGCGCAGCCGCAAGACACCCGAAGACCTGATCACCGAACTGGACCAGCTGATTTCCGACCTTCTGGCGGGTGCGGGTTTGACCATGCCGGACATTTCCGGGATCGGGCTGGGCCTGTCCGGAATCGTCGATCATGAAACGGGTATCGTGCCGTGGTCGCCCTTGCTGTGGGGGGTCGACATACCACTGGCACAGCTGGCCCGCGCCCGTTTCGGCGTGCCCGTCACGCTGGACAACGATGCAAATGTGCTGACACTTGCTGAACTGTGGTTCGGTCAGGGGCGCAATCGCCCCGATTTCGCCGTGGTCACCATCGAACACGGTGTCGGCATGGGGCTGGTCCTGAACAACCGCTTGTTCCGCGGCAGCCGCGGCATGGGTCTGGAACTGGGCCATACCAAGGTTGCGCTGGACGGAGCGCTGTGCCGCTGTGGCCAGCGTGGCTGTCTGGAGGCCTATCTGGCGGATTATGCACTGGCCCGCGAGGCTGCGACCGCATTGAACGACACCGACCCCACGACAGACCCCGGACATCTGATCGAACGGCTCTATGCGCAGGCGCAGGCGGGCAATGTGGCGGCGCGCACGATCTTTGACCGCGCGGGGCGCTATCTGGCCGTCGGGCTGGCCAATGTAGTCCAGTTGTTCGATCCCGCGCTCGTGATCCTTGCGGGCGAACGGATACGCTATAATTATCTTTTCTCGCAGGATGTTGTGACCGACATGGAAACCCTGACCCTGACCGAAGGCCGGTCGCGTTGCCAGATCGTGACCCATGTCTGGGATGATCTGGTCTGGGCGCGTGGTGCGGCCGCACTCGCGCTGTCGGCACTGACAGACAGGCTGCTGTCCGCATGATCCGGGCGTTGGTCCTGATCGCCTGGGCTGCACCTGCCGCAGCACAGGTCAGTTTCGCCGACGTCTCGGACAGGCTGGGCGGTCACGTCTATGACGGCGGTTGGGAACATTTCGTCGGCGGTGGCGTGGCGGTCATGGATTGCGACGGCGACGCGCGGCCCGATCTCTTTGCCGCGGGCGGCAGCAATCCCGCGGCCCTGTGGCGCAATACAGGTGACATGCAGTTCGCGCCAATGCCTTTGCCCAGGCTGACCGGCGTCACGGGGGCCTATCCGCTGGATATCGACGCCGATGGCCACATGGACCTCTATGTGATGCGCGTGGGCCCCGACGTGGCCCTGCGCGGCGGACCGGGTTGCGCCTTTAGCGACGCCACGCAGCAATGGGGCATCCCGCAGTCCGATCAATGGACAACCGCCTTCACCGCCTGGTGGGAGGACGACAACCGCCCAATCATGGCCGTGGGTCACTATGTCGATCGCGCAGACCCCGACGGCCCGTTCGAGGCCTGCGACACCAACACGATCCTGCGCCCGACACCCGAAGGCTACCGGGCGGAAACCCTTGAACCGGGGTTCTGCGCCCTGTCGATGCTTGCCGCATCCGATGCGCGGGGCCGCATGGCGCTGCGGATCTCCAACGACAGGCATTATTACGTTCGGACCGGTTACGAACAGATGTGGGACATCGCGGACCGCCGGTTCCTGGGTCCGGCCGACGGCTGGGAGGATGTCTCGCTCTGGGGCATGGGGATCGCCAGTGCCGATCTGACAGGCGACGGCCGCGACGAGGTGATGCTGACCTCCATGGGGGATCAATTGATGCAACTCGCCCAGCCAGACGGCACCTATGCGCGCGCGCCGTTCGGCCTGGGCACCTATGCGCAGCGCCCCTTCATCGGTGACGATGGCCGCCCCTCGACGGGCTGGCATGCGGAATTCGGCGATGTGGACAATGATGCGCGCCCCGATCTGTTCATCGCCAAGGGCAATGTCGACCAGATGCCAACCAATGCCATGGCCGACCCCAACAACCTGCTGATCCAGCAGTCGGACGGCAATTTTGCCGAGGCTGCCGAAACCGCAGGTGTCGCCGATACCGCGCGGGCACGGGGCGCGGCGCTGGCGGATTTCGACGGTGACGGCCTGCTGGATCTGGTGGTCGTCAACAGACGGGCCAATATGCTGCTGTACCGGAACACCACGGCACAAGCGGGCCACTGGATCGGATTGTCCCTCAGCCAGCCCGGCGGCAACCGCAATGCAATCGGCGCGCGGGTCAGCGTGACGACAGACCAGGGCAGCCAGATCAGGGAACTGCGCGTGGGCGGCGGGCACGCCGGCGGACAGGCGCTGCCGCTGCACGTCGGGCTCGGCTCTGCCAGGCAGGCCGATGTCACGATCACCTGGACCGATGGCACCACGTCACGCGCAACCTATGCAGCCGGCCTCATCCACAACATCCAACGCCCCTGACCCGCCTTGCAGGTCAGCGACCCGGTGCCGATCCCTGTATCATCTTGCCCGAAATACTCCCGCCGGAGGCACCCACCCGCGCCACCGGCGCACCGCTTGGTCAGTCCGGAACAGGCAGACCTGACGGGACGCTGTCCGGTACGCCCAACCGGCCGTCGATCGCCACAGGATCGGTCAGCGTATCCAGAAACGCCACCAGTGCCGCGATGTCCGCGTCCGACAGTGCGACCGGCGCGGCCGTGACGGCTGCCGCGATGGCATTCACCTGTGCGGTGTCTTCCAGCGCGCGCGCATCCGCCACCGGCAGGTCAGGCAGGGCCGCCTGCCCCAAATCATAGCGAGCAAGTGCCGCCACAGGATCCGCGTGATCGGCAATGAAACCGGCCAGCGTCGCATGGCTGCCTGCGTGCCCATAAGGTGCGGTCAATGCGATGTTGCGCAGGCTCGGCGTTCGGAACGCATAGAGGTCATCGGGGTTGCCCGTCACCTCGGCGCGGCCCCGGTCGTCATAGCGTGTCTCGAACCGTGCCCCCTTGCCAGGTCCGATCTGCGGAACCCCCATGGCGTGGAAATCATGGTCCGTCAGAAACGGGCCGCTGTGGCAATCCGCGCAGCCGGCCGCTCCATAGAACAGCTCCATGCCCTGCTGTGCCGCGCCCGTCAGTCTGGCCTCGCCACGCAACACCGCGTCGAACGGCGCTGTGTCGGACCGCCATTCCAGCGCCATGAAGGCCGCGACGGCATCAGAAATATCCGTGAACCCTATGTCATCGGCCGTTTCGATATCATCAAAGGCCGCGATGAACATGTCCGTATAGGCAGGCACCCCCGCCACCTTGCGCGAGATCAGGTCCCAGGCCCCGCCCGGCCCGGTCAACCGCCCCTGCCGCACCGCCAGCGCGATCGGGTTTTCCTGATAATGACCCGCCATTTCGTCGGGGCTGAGCACCGGGAACATCGTTTGTGCCGACAACAAGGAGGCAAAACCGCTGGCCATGTCCTCGGCCAGTGGCGTGCGCAGCCCGCCGGGGCGGCTTTCGTCCACGGCGATGCGCCCGTCATGGAACAGGGTCGTGAATTCATGCGCACCCAGATTGAACAGCGCGGGCGCATTGCGCGGGATGCGTTGTTCGGGCAGGTTGTCGGGATCCGCACGCCTGTCCGGACCCAGCCCCGTGGCCCCGTCGCCCAGCCCCAGCGACAGCCCGTCGCCGGTGCCAAATTTCGGATGATGGCAGGTGGCGCAGGCGACCTGATCGCTGCCCGACAGGATCGGATCGTAAAACAGCAATTGACCCAGTTCTGCCTGCGCAGGATCTACCGGCGCATAATCGGCATCCGTGATCGCAGGCGGCAACACCGTTTCCGCAGCCCAGACCGCACCGGCAAGCATCGTCACCGCACCTGCGCCCAACATCCGTTTCTTCACTGATTGTCCTCCACCCTCGGGCGTAGAATGCAACAGCGCAGAACGTCGGGCAACGCGATTTTGCGCCTCAGGCGCTCAGGCGACGCGCCGGGTCAGAGGCCTCGACCGGGACAAGCGCGCGCACCAGATCGCGCATGTGCAGCAGGCCGACCTGTTGACCGTCCTGCATCACACGGTAATGCAGGTTGGTGTCGCCCTCTGACATGGCAATCACGCGTTCAAGGTTGGAATTGGCGTCCACCTCGCCTGCGATGTTCGGCACTTCGGTCGTGGTGGGCTTCATCACCGACCGGACCCGCAGCACGCGCGCCCGATTGATGTCAGCGATAAAGTCCATGATATAAGGATCATTGGGGTGCAGCAGGATGTCCTGCGGCTCGCCTTGCTGGATGACTGCCCCGTCCTTGAGGATCACGAGGTGATCGGCCAGTTTCAGCGCCTCGTCCAGATCATGCGTGATAAAGACAATGGTCTTGTGCAGCTCTCGCTGCAATTCCAGCAGCAGGTCCTGCATGTCGGTGCGGATCAGCGGGTCGAGGGCGGAAAATGCCTCGTCCATCAACATGATCTCACTGTCGGATGCCAGCGCGCGCGCGATGCCGACACGCTGCTGCATGCCGCCCGACAGCTGGTTGGGATAATGCCCGCCATACCCATCAAGGCCCACGCGTTCCAGCCACTTTTTACCTTCGGTATCGGCGGCGGCGGCATTTTCGCCGCGCACGCGGCGCGCCATGCCTGCGTTTTCCAACACCGTGCGATGCGGGAACAACGCGAATTTCTGGAATACCATCGACATGGTATTTTGGCGCAGGCTGTGCAGTTTGGTTTCGTTGTAGGACAGCACGTCCTCGCCGTTGACGATGATCTCGCCGGCGGTGGGTTCGATCAGGCGGTTGAGGTGCCGGATCAGCGTTGATTTGCCTGACCCCGACAACCCCATGATGACCGTCACCTCGCCTGCGCGAATATCGACGTTGATGTCCTGCAGGCCCAGCACGTGATGGTGCTGTTCCAGCAGTTCGGGTTTGCCCAGCCCTGCGCGGACGTATTCCAGCGCGGATTTCGGATTGTCGCCGAAAATCTTGTAGAGGTTGCGGATCGAAACCTTGATGTCTTTTTGGTCTGTCATGGTTTCACTGCTCGCTCGTGTTGATGCGGCCCAGTGCCGCCTTGGTTGCGCGGTCCAGCAGGATCGCCAGCAGCACGATACAGAATCCTGCGACTAGCCCGACGCCCAGTTCCAGATTGTTGATGCCGCGCAGCACCAGACGGCCCAGCCCCGGTGCGGACACCAGCGATGCGATGACCACCATGGCAAGGCTCATCATGATGGTCTGGTTGATACCGGCCATGATGTTGGGCAAGGCCAGCGGGATCTGTACGCCCGTCAGCTTTTGTCGGCTGGACATGCCGAATGCGTCGGCGGCCTCGATCACGTCCTTGTCCACAAGCCTGATCCCGAGGTCGGTCAGTCGAATGACCGGCACGATAGCATAAAGGATGATTGCGATACCGTAGAGCTTGCTCTCGGTCACGGAGAACAGGAAGATCAGGGGGATCAGATAGACAAAGGTCGGCAGCGTCTGCAGCATGTCCAGAATGGGGATCGTGATGCGCTGCATCGTGTTGCTCTTGGACATGGCGATGCCGATGGGCACGCCAAGAACGACCGAGAATATCGTACAGACAAAGACGATCGACAGGGTCGCGATCGCCGCGTCGTAGTGGTCGATGATCGCCATGAACAGGAACGAGAACGTCACCAGCACCAGCACCCCGACGGACCGCGCGGTGAACCAGGTCAGAAGCATCAACAGCGGGATCATGATAAACCACGGCGTTGCCTGAAACCAGACCAGCGCCTGATCCAGCAGCCAGCCCAGTGGGGCCGTGATGGGGTCCAGCACGAACCGCAGCTCGTCCTTGATCCCGATAAAGCTTTGTTCGACCGCCTCTGTCATGTCACGTGTGCGCGGAATGGTATTGCAGGATCCGTGCAGCACATCGAGCGACGGAAACGGCGTGTCCATCAGCGGCGTGGCGGCGGCGCTGTTGTCGGCCCCCGTGGCCTGCGCCATCAGTTCGGCCATCGTCATCGGCCCGCCGGTGGCTTCGCCACACCAGGCCTGCAGGCCCAACGCCTCAAAGAATTTGTCGTAAAAGGCCATGAAACACCCGTCCCGTTCGCGCAAATGCAAAGGCCAGCGGAGCGCGGCCTTTGCCATTCATATTGGAAAAGGCCCCTGCCGCACGGCAAGGGCCAATTTTCGGATTACTGGATCAGGCCGGCCAGGTTGGTGGCTGCCTCTTCGTTCAGCCACTGCGACCAGACGTCAGAGTTGTTGGTGATGAAGTAGACAGCGGCCTCTTCGGCAGAGGCGTTGTTCTCCTCTTTCCATGCCAGCACTTCACCCATCTGCGCGTTGGTGAACGACACCTTGGACATCATGTCGGCGATCTCGGGGTTATCGTCCTGAAAGGTCGTGGTCACGATCGTCTTGACAGGACCGACGGGATAGGACGACAGGCCGACGCCTTCGCATTCGGGGTTGGAGTTACACATGTGCACCTCCTCGTTGAAGGGGCCCAGATCGACCATCGTCATGTCATACTTGCCCAGAACAGAGGTCGGTGCCCAGTAGTAGCCCAGCCAGGGTTCCTGGTTTTCGAAGGCCGCCGCGATGGATGCGGCCATCGTCTCGCCCGAGCCATGCTGGAAAATTTCGAACCCGTTGTCCGCCAGACCAGCGGCCTCGGTCAGCGATGCGTTGGTGTTCTTGCAGCCCCATCCGTCAGGGCAGTTGTGGAAACGGTTGTCCAGCAGGTCGGCGTTGGCCTTCACACCTTCGAGCGTGGCAAGCTCCGGGTGCTGTTCGACCAGATAGGTCGGAATCCACCAGCCCTCGACACCGCCGTCGGACAGCACGTCGCCCAGCGTGACGATGCGGCCAGCCTCGGACAGCTCGCCATATGCGGGGGTCCCGTTGATCCACAGCTCGGTCACGATGTCGGGCTTGCCGGTTTCGGACACCGACGCCAGCGATGTGACGGTCGCGGACGGCACGGTGGTGACTGTGCAGCCATAGCCCTGTTCCATCAGGAATTTGGACACATAGGTCACAACAGCAGAGCTGTCCCAGTTCATCTCGGTGATCGACACCTCGCCACAATCGGCAAGCGCCATGGTCGGTGCTGCAAATGCGACGGCAGAAGCCAGTAGTGCTTTTTTCATGAATACATCCCTGTTTTGCGCCGGTCGCGATCAGAACAATCGGCGTCGTTTTTGTGATAGGTACAAGAGACAATAGCCTGTCCTCTATTGCAACCCTGCCTTCCGACTGATTCAAACAAATGAAATGTACGGCAGGCCGTTTCGACAAAGTGCCGCAACGTCACCCGCCAGAACTGGACCCCATGTGACCCATCCCAACATCCTCATCATCATGGTCGATCAGCTGAACGGCACCCTGTTTCCCGATGGCCCTGCCCCCTGGCTGCATGCGCCGCACCTGAAACGGCTGGCGGCGCAATCGGTGCGGTTCGCCAATTGCTACACGGCATCGCCCCTATGTGCGCCGAGCCGGGGTGGGTTCATGTCGGGCCAGTTGCCATCGGTGACTGGCATCTACGACAATGCGGCCGAATTTCCGTCGGACCTGCCCACCTATGCCCATCACCTGCGGCGCTCTGGCTACCAAACCTGTTTGTCGGGCAAGATGCATTTCGTCGGTCCCGACCAGTTGCACGGGTTCGAGGAACGCACGACAACCGACATCTACCCCGCCGATTTCGGCTGGACGCCCGACTATCGCAAACCGGGCGAACGCATCGACTGGTGGTATCACAACATGGGGTCCGTCACCGGTGCCGGCGTGGCCGAAACCACCAACCAGATGGAATACGATGACGAGGTCGCCTATCACGCGGTGCGCAAGATCCGCGAATACGGGCGCGGACTGGACCCGCGGCCCTGGTGCCTGACCGCCAGCTTTACCCATCCGCATGACCCCTATGTGGCGCGGCAGAAATACTGGGATTTGTATAACGATTGCGACCACCTGGACCCGCAGGTTGCAGCGCTCGACTATGCCGTGCATGATCCGCATTCCCAGCGTATTTTTGATGCCAACAACTGGCGCGATTTCGACATCACCGACCGCGATATCCGCCGGTCGCGTCAGGCCTATTTCGCGAACATCTCTTACCTCGACGACAAGGTGGGCGAGATGCTGGATGCCCTCGCAGCCACGCGCCAGGAGGCAGTGATCCTGTTCGTTTCCGACCACGGAGACATGCTGGGCGAACGCGGTCTGTGGTTCAAGATGAGCTTTCGCGAGGGATCGGCCCGCGTGCCGATGATGATCAGCGCACCGGGCCTGACACCCGGTCTGGTCACTGACGCCGTATCCAACATCGACGTCTGCCCCACGCTATGCGATCTGGCGGGGATTTCGATGGCCGAGGTCATGCCATGGACCCAAGGCGAAAGCCTGATCCCGGTGGCAAATGGCACCCCGCGCAGCACGCCAGTCGCGATGGAATACGCGGCAGAGGCCAGCTATGCCCCGATGGTCGCATTGGTGCAGGACGGCTGGAAATATACGCGTTGCGCGCTGGACCCTGACCAGCTGTTCGATCTGAACACCGACCCGCATGAAATGGTGAACCGCGCGGATGATCCCGCAGCGCAGGCCATCATGGACCGGATGCGCGCCATGGCCGATGCGCGCTGGGATCTGGACCGTTTCGACGCGGACGTGCGCAAATCGCAGGCCCGCCGCTGGGTTGTCTACGAGGCACTACGTCAGGGCGGCTATTATCCGTGGGATTTCCAGCCGCTGCAAAAGGCGTCCGAACGGTTCATGCGCAACCACATGGACCTGAACATCGTCGAGGAAAACGCCCGTTTCCCGCGCGGCGAATAGCACCGGGCGCGCGGCCCGGTGCTGTTTGCGTCCTAGAAAAACGCCTGCAATCCGGTCATTGCACGCCCCAGGATCAGCGCATGAACGTCATGCGTGCCCTCGTAGGTGTTGACGGTTTCCAGGTTGATCATGTGGCGCATGATATGGAATTCGTCGGAAATTCCGTTGCCGCCATGCATGTCGCGGCTGTGACGGGCGATATCCAGCGCCTTGCCGCAGTTGTTGCGTTTGATCAGGCTGATCATTTCGGGTGCGGCCTGACCTGTGTCCATCAACCGACCGACCTGCAATGCCGCCTGCAAACCCAGAGTGATTTCGGTCTGCATATCCGCCAGCTTTTTCTGGAATAGCTGGGTCTGCGCCAATGGTTTGCCAAATTGCTTACGGTCCAGCCCGTATTGACGGGCGGCATGGAAGCAGAACTCTGCGGCCCCCATCGTGCCCCATGCGATACCGTATCGCGCACGGTTCAGGCAGCCGAACGGCCCCTTGAGGCCCTGCACACCCGGCAACAGCGCATCCTCGCCCACGGCCACGTCCTTCATGACGATCTCGCCGGTGGTCGAGGCCCGCAACGACAGCTTGCCGCCGATCTTGGGCGCGGAAAGGCCGTCCATCCCCTTTTCCAACACAAAGCCGCGGATCTTGCCGTCATGCGCCTCTGATTTCGCCCAGACGACAAAGACATCCGCGAATGGTGCGTTTGAAATCCACATCTTGGACCCGTTCAGCACGTATCCATCGGCGGTTTTGCGGGCGGTGGTTTTCATGCCGCCCGGATCGGACCCCGCATCAGGTTCCGTCAGGCCGAAACAGCCGATCAATTCACCGCTGACCAGACCGGGCAGGTATTTCTGACGCTGCTCTTCGGACCCGTAGGCGTGGATCGGATACATCACCAACGAGGATTGCACCGACATCATCGACCGATAGCCGCTGTCCACACGTTCCACCTCGCGCGCGATCAACCCGTAGGTGACATAGGACGCGCCCAGCCCGCCGTATTCTTCGGGGATGGTGCAGCCCAGCAGACCCGCCTGCCCCATCAGCGGGAACAGTTCAGGGGCCGCCGCCTCGTCGCGGTAGGCCTGCGTGACGCGCGGTTGCAGTTCGGATTGGGCAAAGTCGCGGGCGGCATCGCGCAGCATGCGCTCATCCTCGGTCAGCTGGGTTTCCAGCAAGAGCGCGTCGCTCCAGTCAAAGCTGCCCAGGTCGGGGCCCATGCCAATCATGTCTTTTGCCATGTCGTTATCCCTCTTTCATCAGCAGGTCCGCAAAGGCGTCCAGCAGTTTATGTTTCAGTATCTTGCCCGTCGGGGCCGCAGGTAGCGCATCTACCGCAAAAATCCGTGTTGGCCGCTTATAGCCGCTTAATCGCCCCGCGACAAAGTGCGCGAGGGCCGCCGTATCAAATGTCGCAGGATCGCGACATTGCACAAAGGCGAGGATATCCTCGTCCCCCACCGAATTGGCGGCACCGATCACGGCACTCTGGATCACCTCTGCATGGTCGTTCAGGGCTGTTTCCACCTCTGGCGGGTAGACGTTGAAGCCGCCACGGATGATCAGCTCCTTGGCGCGGCCGACGATATGCAGGTTTCCGGCCGCGTCCAGCTGGCCCAGATCGCCGGTGCGCAGCCAGCCATCCTGCACCGTTTGCGCGGTCAGATCGGGGGCGCGGTAATAGCCTTTCATCACATGCGGGCCACGGGTCAATACCTCGCCGACCTGCACCCCGGCTGGCGCATCTATCCTGACATCAACCCCCGGCAATGGGCGGCCCGCGCTGGTGTCGGGGTCACCGATTGCATTGCGACTGCCGCTGACGCCAGCGGTGCTTTCGGTCATGCCGTAGCCATTTTGCAGCGGCAGGCCATAGAACGCCTCCGCCTTGGCCTTCCACGCGGGATCGAGGGGGGCCGCCCCGGACGAGACATAGCGCAACACGCTGTCCGTCAGCCGGGTCAACCCCCGGTCAGCCGCATATTGCATCAGCAGCGCGTGCATCTGCGGCACGCCCGGAAAAACCGTCACACCGCCGGTCAGGGCCGCGTGCAGGCGTGCCGGGCTGAACCGCGTTTCCAACTGCAACGCAGCCCCCGACAGCGCGCAGGCGATCAGCACGGACGCCAGACCAAAGACATGGGTCAGGGGCAGCACGCCGTAGATCCGGTCCTGCGCGGTCATGCTGCGCAACTGCACCGACAGCCCACCGGCAAAGATCAGGTTGGCGTGGGTCAGCATCACCCCCTTGGGCGCACCCGTCGTGCCTGTTGTGTAGAGGATGACGGCAACATCACCCACCTCAGCCTCGGCGGGGCCTGTATCACGTTGCATCAGGTGCAACGGGCCAAAACCGATGTCATGCGACACGGCGGATGTTGCGTGGGCCAGCGCCTCGGCGGAACAGCCAGAGGTATAGATCACCACCCGTGGCTGCGCGTGATCCGTGACACGGGCAATTTCCGGTGCGGTCATGCGCGCATTCACCGGCACCGCGATCGCACCGACCCGGCTGGCGGCAAAGATGAAAACCGCCGTTGCAAGGCAGTTTTCCGCCACGATCAGCACGCGGTCGCCAGCCATGACGCCCGATTGCGCCAGCAGTGCGCCCGCTGCCGCGATATTGCGATCATATTGCGCGAAACTGACGGCACCATCGGGATCGATGATGGCCGTGGCGTCCGGCCATAGCGCCGACTGCCGTGCGATCAGCGCGTCGATGCGGTCTGCGTTTTGCATGTGAACACCGCCTCCCCACGGTGGTCGGTTGCGTCAGGCCACGGCCAGCGCCACGAACCGTTCGGTATGATAAAGTGTGTCGCCAAAACGGTGATCGACCATGACCAACCGCCGCGCGAGATGCGCCAGCGCATATTCCTGCGTCATGCCGATGCCGCCGTGCAGCTGGATCGATTCCTCGGCCACCAGACGCGCCGCCTGCCCCACCAGCGTCTTGGTCGCCGACACATGGGTATCGCGCACCAGCGCATCGGCATCGACATGCCCGGCCAGGTTGATGACAGCGGACCGGGCCTGTTCGATCTCGATCAGCATGTCGGCCATGCGGTGTTGCAGCGCCTGAAATTTGCCGATCGGCTGGCCGAATTGCTTGCGCGTTTTCAGGTAGTCAGTGGTTAGCGTGCGGATCGCGTCCATCAGGCCGACGGCCTCGGCGCTGATGGCAAGCGTGGCGCGGGCGTGAACCTGTGCCAGCGCCTGATACCCCTCACCCGCTGCGCCAAGCGGCGTGCCGGGGGTGTTGTCCAGCGTGATTTCCGCCGCATGGCCGCCACCCGTCAACGGATAGCCACGCCGGGTCAATCCGGGCGCATCCGCGTCCACGATGAACAGGCTGATCCCCGCCTCATCCGCCACATCCCCGCTGCTGCGCGCGCTGACGATCAGCCTGTCCGCTGCCCCGCCGTTCACGACAACCGCCTTGCGACCCGACAGTTTGCCGTCCGTCACGGTGGTGGCAACCCGAGACAGGTCGTAGCGGCTGCCGGGCTCAGAATGAGCCAGCGCCATCTGACGATGGCCTGCGATGACCTCCTCCAGTAGTGCCTGTTGATCCGCATCACCCAGCGCCGCGATCAACCCACCGCCCAACAGCCCGGTGTCGATCAGCGGTTCGGTCGCCCCGACACGGCCCAACTCCTCGGCCACCAGCGCAATATCGAAACCCGCCCCGCCAAAACCGCCCTGATCTTCGGTAAACAGCGCGCCGATGACCCCGATCTCGGCCAGCCCAGCCCAGACAGCATCGGACCAGCCCGTTTCACTGTCTGCGATCTGCGACAGCAAGGCGGGGGTATATTGGTCACGCAGGTAACGGCGCAGGCCGTCCTGCAACATCTGGCGTTCTTCGGTCAGGTCAAAGTTCATGGCTGTCTCACAATTCCAGAATGGCTTTGGCGATGATCGACCGCTGCACCTCGTTCGAGCCACCGTAGATCGACAGTTTGCGGTTGTTCAGGTATTGCCGCGTGCGCGCCTGCGCATAGGCGGGACCCACGGGGTCGTTGTCGCCCTCAAGTGCCTCGGACACATACGGCATGGCATAGGGACCGACGGCCTGCATGGTCAGCGCGTTGATTTCCTGACGCACCTGCGTGCCCTTGATTTTCAACATCGAGCTTTCGGCACCCGGGGCCTGGCCCGCGGCGGCGGCACTGACGACACGCAGATTGGTCGTGGCCATGGCCATCAGGTCGATCTGCACCTGTGCGATGCGCGCGGCAAACAGCGGGTTCTTGATCAATGGCTGACCGCCCGACTGTTCGGCCCGTGCGATCCGTTTCAGCTGTTCCAGCCCGGCGCTGGCAAATCCGACGCCCGCGATGTTGGTGCGTTCATGCGTCAGCAGATATTTGGCGTAGGTCCAGCCCTTGTTTTCCTCACCGACCAGATTGGCGGCAGGCACGCGAACGTTGTCGAAAAATACCTCGTTCACCTCGGCCCCTCCGTCGATCAGCACGATGGGCCGCACCGTGATGCCGGGACTGTTCATGTCGATCAGCAAAAAGGAAATGCCTTCCTGCCGCTTGCCTTCGGTGCTGGTGCGCACGAGGCAGAAAATCATGTTCGCGTGCTGGCCCAGCGTGGTCCATGTTTTCTGCCCGTTGACGATGTAATCATCGCCGTCACGCACAGCAGAGGTCCGCACCGCAGCCAGATCGGACCCGGCCCCCGGTTCGGAATAACCCTGACACCACCAGTCGTCGCCGTTCAGAATACGCGGCAGCCAATAGGATTTCTGATCCTCGGACCCGAATGCCATCAGAACCGGCCCCAACATCGCAAGCCCGAACGGCACGATGCGCGGCGCGTGCGCCTTGGTCATTTCATCCTCAAAGATGTGGCGCTGCACCGCGTCCCAGCCCGTGCCGCCGTGTTCAACCGGCCAGTTGCCCGCCAGCCAGCCCCGCGCGTTCAGAATCGCGTGCCATTCCTCGTGATCGGCCTTGGTCAAGGACTGGCCATTGCGGACCTTGTCCGACAGGCGGCTCGGCAGATGCTCGGCCAGAAAATCGCGGACCTCGGTCCGGAATGCCGTCTGGGCGTCGGTGTAGTGCAGATCCATGACGGTCCCCCTCAGTAGATTTCAAACAGGCCAGCGGCCCCTTGGCCACCGCCGATGCACATGGTGACAACGCCCAGTTTCGCACCCCGGCGGCGGCCCTCGATCAGCAGGTGCCCGGTCATGCGCGCGCCTGTCATGCCGAACGGATGACCCAGCGCGATGGACCCACCGTTCACGTTCAAACGGTCGTTGTCGATGCCCAGCACATCGCGGCAATAGATCAGCTGACTGGCAAAGGCCTCGTTCAGCTCCCACAGATCAATGTCGGCAACGGTCAGGCCCGCGCGTTCCAGCAGGCGCGGCACGGCGTAGATCGGCCCGATGCCCATCTCGTCGGGTTCGCAGCCCGCCACGGCAAAACCGCGAAACGCACCCAGCGGCGCAAGCCCCGCACGGCTGGCCGCATCTGCATCCATCATCACCAGCGCCGCCGCCCCGTCAGACAGCTGCGAGGCGTTTCCGGCCGTGATGAACTGATCGTCACCCCGCACGGGCGACAGGCCTTGCAGCGCCTCCAGCGTCGTGGTCGGGCGGTTGCATTCGTCCTTGGCGATCGTCACCTCACGCACGGAGGTCTGCTTGGTCGCCTTGTCCGTCACCTGCATCGTCACGGTGATCGGCACGATTTCATCGTCGAACAGCCCCGCATCCTGCGCGGCCGCCGTGCGCTGCTGGCTTTGCAATCCCAGCGCATCCTGATCGGCGCGGCTGATGCCATAGCGGGACGCCACGATATCGGCGGTTTCGACCATCGGCATGTAGAGGTCGGGTTTGTTGTCCAAAATCCAGGCGTCGCGCGAATGGCGCGCGGGCGGCTGCACCATCGAAATGCTCTCGACCCCGCCGACCAGCACGGCCTGCGCACCTTCCTGGGCGATCATGTGACCGCCCATCGCGATGGCCTGCAAGCCGCTGGCACAGAACCGATTGACCGTGGTGCCTGCGATGCTGACGGGCAGTCCCGCGCGGATCACGGCCTGACGCGCGATGTTACCGCCCGTGACATATTCCGGATAGCCGGTCCCCCAGATGCTGTCCTCGATCAGGGCAGGATCGATCCCCGCCCTGTCGACGGCATGGCGCGCGACATGACCGGTCAGGGTCGCCCCGTGGGTCATGTTGAACGCACCGCGCCCGGCCTTGCCGATTGCGGTGCGGGCGACGGAAACGATGACGGGCAATGACATAGGCAATCCTCAGGTATTCAGGCTGGCAAAGGTCCGGCGGTCCCGCACGAGACGTTCCAGCAGCGGGGCGGGTTTCCAGAAATGATCGTCCAGAACCGCAAAATCGCGGATATCCGACAAGATGACGTCCAGCCCCACGGTGTCGGCATGGTGCATGGGCCCACCCCGGAAACGGGGGAAACCGTAACCGGACAGGAACACCACATCCACGTCAGAGGGGCGTTGGGCGATGCCTTCGTCCACCACGCGGGCGGCCTCGTTCACCATGGCCGCCATGGTGCGGCGCACGATCTGTTCTGCGCTGAATTCGCGTGGTTTCAGGCGCAGGCTGTCACGCACATCGCGGATGATCGGTGGCACATCATCATTGGGCCGGCCCTTGGGCGTCGCATCGTCGTAAATGTAATAGCCACGTCCGGTTTTCTGCCCCAGCCAGCCTGCGTGATACAGCGCATCCGCAAACAGGGGCGCGCGGTCACGCGGGTGGGCCTGCGCTGCCTTGCGCTGGCGGGTCATGTAGCCAATGTCGAGGCCCGCCAGATCACCGACCTGATAGGGCCCCATCGCAAAGCCGAATTCCACCAGCGCGCGGTCGATCGCATAGGGGCTGGCCCCGTCAAGGACCATGTGATCCACCGCCGTGCGATAATGCGACAAGATCCGGTTGCCGATGAACCCGTCGCAAACACCTGCGCGCACGCCGACCTTACCCAGCGTTTTTGCCAGCTGAAACGCCGTTGCCGTCACATCGACAGCCGTTTCATTTGTCACGACGATTTCCAGCAGCTTCATCACATGCGCAGGCGAAAAGAAATGCAGCCCGATCACATCCTCCGGGCGATGTGTGGCCCCTGCGATCAGGTTCACGTCCAGATAGGACGTGTTGGTGGCAAGGACCGCGCCCGGTTTGCAGACACGGTCAAGTTGGCGGAAAACCTCGGCCTTGACGGCCATGTCCTCGAACACGGCCTCGACCACCAGATCAGCCTGTGACAACGCGGCGTAATCTGTCGCTGTGGCCAGCGCGTCCGACAGGATCGCATCGCGACCAGCTTCGGTCAGCTTGCCACGTTTCACGGCGCTGGACAGGTTGCGGGTGATGGTGTCGCGGGCCCGTGCAGCACTGGCCGCGTCACGTTCCACCAAGGTGACGTGCAGCCCTGACAACACCATCGCCGTGGCGATCCCTGCCCCCATCGTGCCGCCGCCGACAACACCGGCACGGGTCACGGGACGTGGGGCGATACCCTTGATCTGCGGGACCTTTGCCACTGCACGTTCCGCGAAAAATGCGTGCATCAGACCCGCGCGCTGCGGTGTTTTCAGCAATGACAGGAAGGCCTTGCGTTCTGCCGCCAAGGCCTGCGCAAATGGCATCCTTGCGCCTGCCACGACGGCATCCAGCACCGCCAGAGGTGCCACCTGACCGCGCGCCGACTGGGTCAGACGCTTGCGCCAGCCATCCACCAGATCGGCGTCGAGCTGCGGAAACGGCATGTCACTGACTCGGCGCGGACCGGTCCCGCCCTGCACAAGCTTTGCCGCATAAGCCATTGCATCTGCGCGTAAATTGTCACCCGCCAAAACATCCACAAACCCCATGTCCAGCGCCTGCGCGCCCGTCACCGGCCGGCCGGCTGTCATCAGGGTCAGCGCATTTTCTGCGCCCACCAGCCGCGGCATGCGCTGCGTGCCACCGGCACCGGGCATGACCCCCAGCGTGACCTCTGGCAGGCCCAGTTTCGCGGTCGGCGTGGCAATCCGGTAGTGCGCGCCCAGCGCGACCTCTAGCCCGCCGCCCAGGGCGGTGCCGTGGATCGCAGCCACCACGGGCTTGGGACTGTCCGCGATCCGGTTGATGACATCAGGCAGATAGGGTTCCACAGGCGGTTTGCCGAATTCGGTGATATCCGCGCCACCGATGAACAAACGGCCTGCGCCGATGATGACGGCGGCATCCGCGCCGTCATCGGCGTCAAATCGCGTGATGGCATCCCATAGACCCTGGCGCACCGCCTGCCCCAGCGCATTCACTGGTGGATTGTCGACGGTGAGAACCGCCACGCGGTCCTGCAAATCATAACTGACGTGGGTCACGCGTGCCTCCTCCCGGTCCTCGTACCCGGCATACCGCACTGGTCAAATATTTCAATATGCAAAATGATATTCCGCTATGCGGAATATATTACAGATCTCTTGATCCGGTCGCCCCACCCTGCCCCATCATGCGTTCCAGATCGCGCACGGTGCCCGCCAGCTTGGGCCCCACTTCTTCGCGCATCCGTGCCACGCTCAGCGCGGCGGGCATGGCACCACAGGTGAAAACAACCGGTTCACCCAGTTCACGCGCATGAAACGGCACGGCCACGGCGTGAATGTTGGCCGCGAAATAGCTGTCGGGATCGGTGATCACATAGCCTTGGGTCATCAACTGGTTCTGGGCATCGGCCCGGTCGGTCTGCGCCTGCTGGACCGTCAGCCCCTTGTCGCCAACGGCCTCTTGCAATGTCGCGGCAAAGGCATCGTCGCCAAGCGCGCCGAACATCGCATGCCCCGACGACGATCCGTGGAACGGCAGACGGTGCCCCACCTCAAGCCAGAGTGAAGCGACATTGCGCGGACGCCATGTCTTGACGATCAGCATGCGCCCCGCATCCCGCACCAGCAGCAGCGACAAGGTGCCGGTGTCATCGGCCAGCCGCTGCATCAGCGGCCCCGACAGATCCACAAAGGACAGCGACGCGCTGGCCATGTTGCCCAGCGCCAGCAAGGCGGGTCCGGGACGGTAACGGTCGTGGCGCCGGGCATGCGTCAGATATCCCAGCGACTGCAACGTGAATGTCAGCCGCGAAACCGTCGATTTCGGCAGCCCGGTCCGGTCTGCGATTTCAGCGTTGCCCAACCCGTCGTCCGATGGCCGGAAGGCCCGTAAAACACTCAGCCCCCGTGCGAGGGTCGTGGCAAAGCGCCGGTCCTTTTCCAGATCACCGTCCATCCGGGTCACTCCTGTTCGTTATGTCCCGACCAGCTATAGCGAATTCGGAATCAAAAGCGAAATGATCGGAAAGGACATGATGAGGATCAGCACCAGCACATCAATCGCCAGAAACCGCGTGATCCCAGAAAAGATGCGGTCGATTGGCACGGCCTTGCCGACCACGTTGCTGATGACGAACACGTTCAGGCCCACAGGCGGTGTGATCAGGCCGATTTCCAGCAGCTTGATCACGACGACGCCGAACCAGATCAGGTTGAAACCATAGCTTTCGACCAGCGGCACCATCAGGGGCAGCGTCAGCACCATGATCCCGATGGGATCAAGGAACATCCCCAGCACCAGGTAGATCAGCGCGATTGCGGCCAGCAGCACGACGGGCGACAGCTGTGCATCGCTGACACCATTGACGATCACCGGGGCCACGCCGGTCAGCGCGATGAAGGCCACGAAAATCTTGGCCGCAGCGGCGATCAGGAAAATGGCAGAGGTCTGGATGCAGGTTTCCCGCAGGCTTTCCCACAGGTCGGTCAGCGTCAGCTTGCGCTGCGCGAAACCGATCAGGATGGCGGCCGCCACGCAGATCGCCGCAGCCTCGGTCGCAGTGAAAAATCCACCATAGATCCCACCGACGATCAGACCGAACAGCGCCAATGCCGGCCATGCGCCGACGGCCGCTAGCCACTTGTCACGCCCGGTGATCACGCCTGTGAACGCCGGTGCCGCACTCGGCTTGCGTTTCACCCAGATAAAGATCGTCAGCAAAAAGCCCAGCAAAGACAGAATGCCCGGCAGGATACCGGCCAGAAACAGCGACGAGATCGAGGTCTCGGTGAAAATCCCGTAGATGATGAACAACACCGACGGCGGGATCAGCGATCCCAGCGTGCCGCCAGCGGCCACCGATGCGGTGGCAAGGCTCTTGTCATAGCCCATGCGCAGCATTTCGGGCGAACAGATGCGGCCCATCGTGGATGCACAGGCGATGGATGACCCCGTGATCGCGGAAAATCCGCCGCAGCCCACGACCGACGCCATTGCAACGCCGCCCGGCACGCGAGCCAGCCAGACCCGCGCTGCGTCGTAGATTCGCGTCGTGATATCGGCCCGATAGGCAATATGGCCCAACGCGATGAACAGCGGGATCATCGAAAGATCATAAGAGTGGATGAGGTCGAACGAATTGGAAAACACCAGTGATGTCGTCGGCCTGACCGCACGATCCGGCGTGAACGCCCCCGTCCGCGTGGCAAAGATGACGAATGTGCCGATCGTTCCGATGGCCGCCAGTGCGAATGCAATCGGCACCCGGATGGCCAGCAGGCCGATCACGGCGGCAAAGGCACAAAGGCCGATGATGGATCCGTCGATCATGACTTGTCCCCGTCTTCGGTAAAGCTGGCGGTGGTGGTTTGCGACATCTGCGGAACACCGCCGCGGCGCAGGGTGCGGACATCCCCGATCACCAGCAACAGCAGGCGCAGCCAGCAAAACGACATGCCGATCAGGAACAGCACGCGGCCGGGCCATTTCGGCAGGTTCAGCTGTCCGAAATAATACGAACCACCCGTGATCGCATGCGCGGCCTCGTTCCAGCCCGCATAGAGCAGCGGCGACAGGGCCAGCAGGCCCATCACGCCACCGACCACAACCAGCCAGCCCTGGGTGCGCAGTGGCATCCGGTTTGACAGAAATTCCACGACGATATGCGCCCGGGCCGTCGTGGCAGCGGCCAGCGGCAGCACGATGGCCATGACCATCAATTCGCGCACCATGACGATGGTGTCGGGAATACCCCCATTGACCGTCACGCGCAGCGCCACGCTGATCGTGATCAGCGCACCCAGTGCCACCACGGCGCAACACGCCAGGTCAAGCAGCAGCCGTTCGATGCGATACAGCATCTGTTGTCCTCAAACTGTCAGAAAAGAAAAGGCCCGCGATGCAAATAAGCACCGCGGGCCCGCCGGTTTCAGCGATCCCAGGGATAGCCCTGGGCGTCGCGCTCTGCCGTGAATTCGGCCAGCAGCGTGCGATAGCGATCCAGCATGCCCGCGCCGTCCAGACCTGCGGCGTTGGCCTGTTCGATCCAGGTGTCGATATAGGGCGCACCGCGCGCCACCAGCTTGTCGCGTTCCGCCGCGTCCAGCGTGATCACCTCGACACCGGCGTCTTGCATGGTCTGCACTGCGGCGTCGTTGTCGGCATTGATCAGCCGGCCCAGCGTATCGGCCATGCCGACACCGGCGTCATTCAGCGCCTGCTGGTGTTCCGGGCTGAGCGCGTCGTAGGCGAACTTGTTCATGAAGATGCCCAGCGCACCGACCTGACCCCAATCCATCAGCGTGTAGCTGGTCATGACCTCTTGCTGTTTCAGCGCGGCCACGGCGTAGGAATACCCCTGAGAGCAATCCAGCAACCCGGTGTCCAGGCCCTGATATGCGTCATAGATCGACATGGCGACCATGTTGGCCCCCAGATCATTGAACACCTTGCCATAGGCACCGACGCCACGCACCTTCAGACCGTCGATGTCTTCAGCCGTGCGGATCGCCGTATCCTTGCAGCCGATATTGACGGCGGATGTGGTGAATGTGCCCAGATAAACCAGACCCTGATCGGCCAGATTGGCGGCGATTGACGGATCGGTGCGCATCAGCGCATCCGTCGCACGCATCCCGACCCAGGCGTCGGCGTTTTGCAAGGGCAGATCTGCGATGCCGTAAGCCACCATTTCCTGCGGAAAATACACGCCAATGATCGTGCCGAGGTCTGCCACACCATCGCTGACCCCCTGCAATGCCGCATCGGCCTTGAACAGGGCACCGCCCCATTGGATGTCAATTTGCAGATCGCCATTCGTGCGGGCCGTCACATCATCCGCGAACGCCTGCGTGGCGACAGCGCGCGCGCCCCGGTTCGGCCCCGCCTCACCCAAGATCAGCGTGGTCTGCGCGGCTACCGATGTTGCCATCAAACCCAGCGATACCGCCGCCGCTGCCAAAGTCCTCGTCATCGTCGCTCCTCCCAGAACTTCCAATAAGTAGAATACCATTCCACTATACGGAATTGAGATTCGGAGCAAGCCAGCATTCACCCGCGCCGCGACATGCGCGATCCGCCACCAGCCACGACAGGCGGCGGACCAATATTCACGATGAAAATGGGGGCGTCAGACCGACGTGGTGTCCGAAATGTCTGACCGACAGACCTGCACCTGCGTGTCCCAGCCCGCGCACCGCTCGGCCAGATCGGGCGAAACAGGTGCATCGGTTACAAAGATATCGATCCCCGACAAGGACCCGATCTGTGCGGGGGCCTTGCGTTTGAACTTGGTATGGTCGGCGAGCAGGATCTTGCGGCGGGACTGCCCCAGGATCGTCTGGCTGACGCCGACCTCGCGCAGGTCGAAATCCAGAATATCGCCGTCATGATCGACCGCCGAACACCCGATGACGCCAAAGTCGAACTTGAATTTCCGGATTGCGGCCGTGGTAATGTCACCGGTCAGACCGCCATCCGACTGGCGCAACGCGCCGCCGGTCACGACGACCTCGCAGTCGGGGTTGCGCGCGAGGATGTTGGCCACGTTCATGTTGTTGGTGACGACCAGCAGGTTGCGATGATGCAGCAGCTCGTTTGCGACAGCTTCGGTGCTGGTCCCGATATTGAGAAAGATCGCGCAATCCTCGGGGATCATGGCCGCACAGGCACGCGCCATCGCGGTCTTGCCTTCGGCATTCAGGCGGCGGCGTTCCTCGTAGGCGATGTTGATCGTGCCCGACGGCAGCACGGCACCGCCGTGGACCCGTTCCAGCTTACCCGCGTCGGCCAGATCGCTGAGGTCGCGCCGGATCGTCTGCAAGGTCACACCCAGATGCTCGGCCAGATGTTCCACCGTCACCTTGCCGTCGCGTCGCGCAATTTCGAGGATTTCAGGGTGTCTGATGCTTTGCGACATGAACGTGATCCAATGGCTTTTCTTGCAATATGACAGGAAAACCGAACATCGCCCATCCCATACCGCACCTGTGATTGTCGAAAACACGACGAAACGCGCGAAATTCGTCCCGAAACCGGCTTCTAACATGCGCATTTCCGCAAAAACGAAAATAACCGAAAAAATATCTTTTCTTTTCTGCACGCCCTTGCAATGCTGAACGCAGGAATTTGGGGGGATTCACTTTGGCGAACGATCGCGAGATCCGCGACCTGCTGGTCATCGGCGGTGGCATCAATGGCTGTGGGATTGCGCGTGATGCGGCGGGGCGCGGCCTGACCGTCACCCTGGCCGAGATGTCGGACCTTGCCTCTGCGACCTCCTCTGCGTCGACCAAACTGTTTCACGGCGGATTGCGCTATCTGGAATTCTTTGAATTCCGGCTGGTCCGCGAGGCGTTGTTGGAACGTGAAACACTGCTGCGGGCGATGCCGCACATCAGCTGGCCGATGCGGTTTGTGCTGCCCTACCACGCCGACATGCGGTTCGACAGCGACACACCGACGTCGAAAATCCTGTCGCGTGTCATGCCATGGATGCGCGGACGCCGCCCCGCCTGGCTGATCCGACTGGGTCTGTTCCTCTATGACAACCTGGGCGGACGCCAGATCCTGCCGGGGACGAAAACGCTGGACCTGACCCGCGGACCAGAGGGCGCGCCGCTGAACCCGCGTTTCGCCAAGGCCTATGAATACAGCGATTGCTGGGTCGAGGATTCGCGACTGGTGGTGCTGAACGCGCGCGACGCGGAACTGCGCGGCGCGCAGGTGCTGACCCGGACCAAGGTGATGTCGGCCAAGGTGCAGGACGGACTGTGGTCGGTGACGATGCAGGACACCGAAACAGGCCACCAGCGCGTGATCCGTGCACGGATGGTCGTCAATGCAGGCGGTCCCTGGGTGGGTCAGATCCTGCGACAGCAGATCGGGTCCAACAGCCAGGACGACGTGCGGCTGGTGCGGGGCAGCCATATCGTGACCAAACGCCTCTTTGACCACGACAAATGCTATTTCTTTCAGGGGACCGACGGGCGCATCATGTTCGCCATCCCCTACGAGACGGATTTCACCCTGATCGGCACAACCGACCAGGAACACGATGACCTGTCTGCACGTCCCGTCTGCACGCCTGCTGAAAAACAATACATGATCGATTTCGTGAACGCCTATCTGCGTGACCCGATTTCCACCAAGGACATCGTCTGGTCCTATTCCGGTGTACGCCCGCTGTTCGACGAAGGGGCCAGTTCCGCCACGGCAGCGACCCGCGACTATACGCTGAAACTGGACGACAGCGCAGGTGCGCCCGCGCTGAACATCTTTGGCGGCAAGATCACGACCTACCGCCGCCTGGCCGAAAGCGCGCTGGAAAAGATCGGCCAGCGGCTGGACGTGGCACAGGGTCCTTGGACCGCAGGCGTACCGCTGCCCGGTGGCGATTTTCCGGTCGGTGACGTGGATCGCCAGATCGCGACCCTGCGCAATGCCTACCCGTTTCTGGACGATCGCTGGGCCACCCGCCTGATCCGCGCCTATGGCACCGATGCACAGCTGATCCTGGGCGATGCCGCCAGCGCAGCAGACCTTGGGCCTGCGTTCGG
Source organism: Loktanella sp. 3ANDIMAR09 (assembly GCF_001420005.1). Taxonomy (GTDB): domain Bacteria; phylum Pseudomonadota; class Alphaproteobacteria; order Rhodobacterales; family Rhodobacteraceae; genus Loktanella. Next base: position 183,121 of record NZ_LJAK01000004.1, read on the forward strand.
TGCCACGCTGACAGCCGCAGAGGTCGATTGGCTGATGACCCGCGAATACGCCCGCACCGCCGAGGACATCCTGTTTCGCCGCAGCAAACTGGGTCTGCGCGACACCGATACAGCCGCACTTGACGCCTATATGACCGACCGCCGCCAGCAATTGAAGGACATCGCATGACACTGGAACTTGACAGCGTCAGCCATGTGGTCGGCGCTCAGACCTATATCCATCCGACTGACCTGACCTTGGAAAAGGGCACGATGAACGTGCTGCTGGGGCCGACCTCGGCGGGCAAGACCACGTTGATGCGCCTGATGGCCGGGCTGGACGTGCCGACCCAAGGCCGGATCCGCTGGAACGGGACCGATGTCACCGGCGTGCGCGTGCAGGACCGTCAGATCGCGATGGTTTACCAGCAGTTCATCAACTATCCCGCGATGAGCGTTTACGACAACATCGCCTCGCCCATGAAACTGATGGGGCTGGCGAAATCCGAAATCGACCGCCGCGTGCGCGACACGGCAGAGCTGATGCAGCTGACGCCCATGCTGGACCGCAAGCCGCTGGAACTGTCGGGCGGCCAGCAGCAACGCTGCGCGCTGGCGCGGGCCTTGGTGAAAAACGCAGGTCTGGTCCTGCTGGACGAACCGCTGGCCAACCTCGACTACAAACTGCGCGAGGAATTGCGCGCGGAAATCCCGCGCATCTTTGCGGAATCCGGGTCGATCTTTGTCTATGCAACGACCGAACCCGAAGAAGCGCTGCTGTTGGGTGGCAACTGCGCCACCCTGTGGGAAGGCCGCGTGACGCAATTCGGCCCGACCGCGCAGGTGTACCGCAACCCGCAAGATGCGACGACGGCGCGGGTGTTTTCCGACCCACCGATGAATTTCCTGACGGTCGAAAAACGCGGCGACACGCTGCATTTCGGTCAGAACGAAACCATGCCCGCAGGCCGCATCACAGCCGCCGACGGCACCTATCAGCTGGGGTTCCGCCCCAATCACCTGACACTGGAGGCCGGACCGGACAGCATCCGTTTCGACACCAGGCTGTCGGTCATGGAAATCACCGGGTCCGAAACCTTTGTGCATCTGTCCCATCATGGTGCTGCCTGGGTCGGACTGATCCACGGCATCCGCGACCTGACACCGGGGCAGGCCCTGCCCGTCTACCTTGATCCATCCCGCGTCTATCTGTTCGCGCAGGATGGTGCACTGGTCGCCACGGCCCCCTATGCGGAGGCCGCGTAGCATGGCCAAGATCACGCTTGATAACCTCGCTCATTCCTACCTGCCCAACCCGCAGACCGAGGCCGATTTCGCGCTCAAGGCGCTGAACCACGACTGGGTCGACGGCGAGGCCTACGCCCTGCTGGGATCGTCCGGTTGTGGCAAATCCACGCTGTTGAACATCATTTCGGGCCTGCTGATCCCCAGTCAGGGGCGTGTGCTGTTTGACGGGCGCGACGTGACGACCGCCCCGACAGCGGATCGCAACATCGCGCAGGTCTTTCAGTTTCCGGTGGTCTACGACACGATGTCGGTGCGCCAGAACCTGGCCTTTCCGTTGAAAAACCGCGGGATGGATGCGGCCGAAATCGCCCGCCGCGTCCAGAAGGTCGCCGCCATGATCGACATGGAGGCCCAGCTGGATCACAAGGCGCGCGGCCTGACGGCGGATGCCAAACAAAAGATCTCTCTCGGGCGGGGCATGGTCCGCGAGGATGTGAACGCGCTGCTGTTCGACGAACCGCTGACCGTGATCGACCCCCACATGAAATGGGAGTTGCGCACGCAGCTGAAAAAGCTGCATCAGGATTTCGGTCACACGATGATCTACGTGACCCACGACCAGACCGAGGCGCTGACATTCGCGGACAAGGTCGTGGTGATGTACGACGGTCGCGTCGTCCAGATCGGTACCCCGCAGGAATTGTTCGAACGCCCGGCGCATACCTTTGTCGGCTATTTCATCGGCTCGCCCGGCATGAACCTGTTTGATGCGCAGATCGACGGCGCACAGGCGCGCATCGGTGACGTGACCGTGCCACTGGGGGGCAGCTATGCCGCTGCGGGTCGCACCCAGATCGGGGTGCGCCCGGAATTCATCCAGCTGTCGTCGGGCGATGCGGGCATCCCGGCATCCGTGCGCCGGGTCGAGGACGTGGGCCGGCACAAGATCATCCGGCTGGACGTCGGCGGCCAGACGATCAACGCCGTCGCTCCCGAAGGGTTCGAAATTCCCGCAGACACCAACCGCATCACATTCGCGCCCGAGGGCATCAACGTCTACGCCGACGACTGGCGCGTCACACCGCAGGGGGCTGCCGCATGAACAAGACCGTCAATCAAAAGGCGTGGTTCCTGATCCTGCCCGTGCTGATCCTTGTCGCGTTTTCCGCCGTGATCCCGCTGATGACAGTGGTGAACTATTCGGTGCAGGACACATTCGGGAACAACCAGTTTTTCTGGGCGGGCCTCGATTGGTTCGATGATATGCTGCATTCGGACCGGATGTGGGACGCATTGGGCCGTCAGTTGTTGTTCTCTGGCATCATTCTGGCGATCGAGGTGCCGCTGGGCATCCTTGTCGCGCTCAACATGCCGAAAAAGGGGTTTTGGGCCTCATTCTGTCTGGTCGTGATGTCACTGCCGCTGCTGATCCCGTGGAACGTCGTCGGCACGATCTGGCAGATCTTTGGCCGGGTCGATATCGGGCTGCTGGGCTACACGCTGGATGCGCTGGGGATCGACTACAACTATACCCAAGACACGCTGGACGCCTGGATCACGGTGATCGTCATGGACGTCTGGCACTGGACGTCGCTGGTGGCGCTTCTGGCCTATGCGGGCCTGCGGTCCATCCCTGACGCCTATTATCAGGCCGCCAAGATCGATCAGGCCAGCCGCTGGGCCGTGTTCCGCTATATCGAACTGCCCAAGATGGCGGGCGTGCTGATGATCGCGATCCTGTTGCGGTTCATGGACAGCTTCATGATCTACACCGAACCATTCGTCGTCACCGGTGGCGGTCCGGGCAATGCCACGACCTTCTTGTCGATCGACCTGGTGAAAATGGCGCTGGGTCAATTCGACCTGGGCCCGGCGGCGGCGTTCAGCCTGATGTATTTCCTCGTGATCCTCGCGATTTCATGGGTGTTCTACACCGTCATGACGACCTTAGATAACCGGGATGGCAAATGATGACCGACACAACCATGCCAAGCGTCGCCCAGACCGATGACGCGATGACCATCGAAAAACCCCGCACCGCGCAGCGCCGGTTCCGCCCGTCGGGCAGTGCGGTGGTGATGGGTCTGTATCTGCTGTTCCTGATGCTGCCGATCTATTGGCTGCTGAACATGAGCCTCAAGACGAACTCTGAAATCCTCGGCTCGTTCAGCCTGTGGCCGCGTGACCTGACATTCGCCAATTATGCGCTGATCCTGACGGATTCCAGCTGGTACATGGGCTACGTCAATTCGCTGATCTACGTTGTGTTGAATACGGCGATCAGCCTCGCCGTCGCCCTGCCCGCGGCCTATGCCTTCAGCCGCTACAGCTTCATGGGGGACAAGCACCTGTTCTTTTGGTTGCTGACGAACCGCATGGCCCCGCCTGCCGTTTTCGCGCTGCCGTTCTTTCAGCTCTATTCGTCCATCGGACTGTTCGACACACATATCGCCGTGGCGCTGGCGCATTGCCTGTTCAACGTGCCGCTGGCTGTTTGGATCCTTGAGGGATTCATGCGCGGCGTGCCCAAGGAAATCGACGAGACCGCCTATATCGACGGCTATTCGTTCCCGGCGTTTTTCATCAAGATTTTCACCCCGCTGATCGCCAGCGGCATCGGGGTGGCTGCGTTTTTCTGTTTCATGTTCTCTTGGGTGGAACTGCTGCTGAGCCGGACACTGACATCCGTGGATGCAAAACCGATCGCCGCCACCATGACCCGCACCGTGGGCGCCGCCGGGGTCGACTGGGGCGTGCTGGCCGCCGCCGGTGTCCTGACCATCGTGCCCGGTGCCTTGGTCATCTATTTCGTACGCAACTACATCGCCAAGGGCTTTGCCCTGGGGCGGGTGTGATGCGCGCCTTGAGAGGAACCTATCATGCTTGACTGGATGGCATGGACCTGGCCCACGGCCACGTTCTTTATCGTGATCGCAACGCTGCTGGTGACCTTTACCGTGCTTGCGATCAAATTTCCCGAAACACCCCGCAAGGGTGTGCTACGGATCGAGACCACGCGCGGTGACCGTTTGTTCATCACGCTTCTGGGGTCTGCATTTCTCAATCTGGCGTGGTTGGGTCTGGGGCTTGGGCCCCAGCCATACGCGCTGATCGTCTGTCTGGTCTTTGCCGCTGCGGTATTCCGCTGGGTCTAGACCACGTCAAACCCCATCCCAGCCGATCGGGATGGATAACCAACGTTCGAACTTATGGGAGGAAACCTAAAATGAACGTTCTATTGAAATCCTCGACCGCGCTGGGACTGGCACTTGCCATGACACAGCCGGCATGGGCCGACATGGCGGCTGCCATCGAATTTCTGGATGCGGAAATCGGTGACGTCTCGACCCTGACCCGCGCCGAACAAGAGGCGGAAATGCAGTGGTTCGTGGACGCCGCCGCACCGTTCCAGGGCATGTCGATCAACGTCGTGTCCGAAACGATCACGACGCATGAATACGAATCCCAGGTGCTGGCACCCGCGTTTTCCGCCATCACCGGCATCAACGTGACCCACGACCTGATCGGCGAAGGCGACGTTGTCGAGAAACTGCAAACGCAGATGCAGTCGGGCGAAAACATCTATGACGCCTTTGTCAACGATTCCGACCTGATCGGCACCCACTGGCGCTATCAGCAGGTGCGCAACCTGACCGACTGGATGGCCGGCGAAGGTGCGGACGTCACATCGCCCACGCTGAACCTGGACGATTTCATCGGTCTGCAGTTCACCACCGCTCCCGATGGCAAACTGTACCAGCTGCCCGACCAGCAGTTCGCGAACCTTTACTGGTTCCGCTACGATTGGTTCAACGATCCGGAAATCCAGGCCGACTTCCGCGAGACCTACGGCTATGATCTGGGCGTTCCCGTGAACTGGGCCGCGTATGAGGATATCGCGGAATTCTTTACCGGCCGCGAGATCGACGGCGTCGAGGTCTATGGCAACATGGACTACGGCAAGAAAGACCCCAGCCTCGGCTGGCGCTACACCGACGCGTGGATGTCCATGGCCGGGATGGGCGATGTGGGTGAACCCAACGGCCTGCCGGTCGACGAATGGGGGATCCGCGTCAACGAAAACTCGCAGCCCGTGGGTGCCTGTGTCGAACGCGGTGGTGCAACGAACTCTCCTGCTGCGGTCTACGCCGTGGACAAGGCGATCAACTGGCTCCAGAACTATTCGCCGCCCTCCGCTGCCGGCATGACCTTCTCCGAGGCCGGTCCGGTCCCCGGTCAGGGTAACATCGCGCAGCAGATGTTCATGTACACGACCTTTGTCGCGCCGCTGGTGGCATCGGACGCGGTCATGAACGAGGACGGCACGCCGAAATGGCGCCTCGCCCCCAGCCCGCACGGGGCCTACTGGGAAGAGGGCATGAAGGTCGGTTATCAGGACGTGGGCAGCTGGACGCTGATGCAATCAACCCCGGTGGACCGCGCCAAGGCGGCATGGCTCTATGCGCAGTTCGTGACCTCGATGACCGTGGACGTCAAAAAGGCCGACGTCGGCCTGACGTTCATTCGAGAGTCCACGATCAACTCTGACCACTTCACCGAACGCGCCGACAAGCTGGGCGGTCTGGTGGAATTCTACCGCTCGCCCGCACGGACACAATGGTCGCCCACCGGCACCAACGTGCCCGACTACCCCAAGCTGGCGCAGCTGTGGTGGCAGAACATCGGTGACGCCATGTCCGGTGCCAAAACCTCGCAAGAGGCGCTGGACCAGCTGTGTGCCGACATGGAAAGCGTGATGGAACGGATCGAACGGTCCGGCATTCAAGGTGATCTGGGTCCGGTCATGAACGAGCCGCAGGACGCATCCTACTGGCTGGAACAGGCTGGCGCACCCAAGCCGAAACTGGAGGTCGAGGACGAAGAACCGCAGACCGTCAGCTATGACGAGCTGATTGCCTCCTGGCAGTAAGGTCCGGGACAGCAGACAGGGGCCGGGCCGCAGCGATGCGGCCCGGCCTTTTTTGTGGGCTCAGGTCAGCAGGCGGGCAACGGCATCGGTCAGGGCATCGGCCGTGACCGGTTTGGCCAGCAGCGTCAGACGGTCCCTGTCGGCCCGGGACACGGCAGGGTCCGCAGGCAGACGCGATGACATCAGCACGGCGCGCGCGCGCGGCCCTGCGGCCAGCACCGACCGGATCAGGTCCAGGCCCGACTGTCCGTGGTCAAGGTTCAGGTCCGACACCATCAACACCAGATCGGGTCTGTCCGCAATGATGCCTGCCGCCTGCGCAAACCGGGTTGCCACCAGGGCCTCGAACCCCAGCCCCTGCAGAACCTGATGCAATGCGCGTGCGGTCTCGGGGGTGTCGTCCACCACAAGCGCGGCCCCGGTATGGATCGCCTTGGCCGGTGCCGGCATGTCGTAGGCCAGCGGAAAACGGATGGTGATTTCGGTCCCACGGTCCAGCGCAGAACTGATGTCGAGTGTCCCGCCCGATTGCGAAACGAACCCATCGACCATCGGCAGACCCAGCCCCGTGCCATCCCCGTCACGCCGCGCGGAAAAGAACGGCTCGACCGCGCGCCTGCGCGTCTCCTCTGACATGCCATGACCGTCATCGCGCACCGACAGGACCGCCTGACCATTCTGCGCGCGCAGGGTGATCCAGATATGTCCAGCCTCCGGAATGGCCTGTGCCGCGTTCATGCTGACGTTCAGGACGGCGCTTTCCAATTGGCCGGGATCAAGCATGACGTGCAGCGGATCATCCGCCAGCGACAAATGCAGGTCCACGCTGTCGGGCAGCGCGATATCCAGCAGATCGACCATGCCCTCGATCAGTGACCCGATCTCGACCACCTCGGGGGCGAGATGCTGTTTGCGGGCGAAGGCCACCAGTCGTTCGGTCAGTGACACGCCCAGATCCACGGCGGTCCTGATCCGCCCCAGATGCGCCGGGGCCGTGGCGGGCGTGGTGGTTTCCAACAGATGCAGGTTGCCCGAAATCGTCGACAGGATGTTGCCGAAATCATGCGCGACTTCGCCCGTGACCTTGCCCAGCGTTTCCACCCGCCGGATTTCCGCCAGCCGTTCATCGATGCGTTTGCGTTCGGTCGTCTCGGACAGCAGCCAGACCGCGCGGCCATCGGGCAACCGGGACTTGCGCACCTCCAGGACGTCGCCTGCGGGATTGGTGTATTCCTCGAACCCGCCCCGGTCGTTGTCGCCGCAGGCCTGGGCAAAGGCCGATGCCGCCAGCCGGTCGGGCATGGTCCGCGCGCACTTGCGCACATCGTCCGGCAGATGCAGCAGCGCGCAGACCTGATCATTCTCGGCCTCGATCACACCGTCGGGCGCAACGATCGCGACACCGTCCTGAATGTTGCGAAACACGCTGGCAAACAGGGTATTCTGCCGGGTGATCTGGGCTGTGCGCCGTTCCAGATTGCGTGCATTGGCCCGAAACACGCCAAAGGCCTGAAACAGCCTGCCGATTTCGTCCCGCGGCCCGCCCGGATCAGGCAGGGTCGCCGCGTGATCCCCCTGCGCCAGCCTGTGCATGCCGTCTGCGATCGCCCGCAGGTTTCGGGTGACATAGCGCGACACGAATAGCGCCGAGACCACCGCGACACCCGCACTGAGCAGGGCAAGGATCGCCACGGCCATCTGTGCAACATCGAGGTTCCGCGCGGTCTGGGCGCGTGCCTGTCGCAGACGATCCTGTGCTGCCTCGACCCGGCCTGCCGCATAGGCATTCACGGTGTCCGACAATTCCCTGATCCGAAACAGGGCATTTTCCGCATCCAGACCCGCCGTCAGATAGCCGTATTGCAACTGAAACAGGTCGCCAGACGGGCTTTGCAAGGCTGCATCCACTTCGGCCAATCCGCGGGCCACGATCGCGCCCTGGGGGATATCCGCCCGGTTCTGCCGGAAACGGCGGCTGAATTCACCGACCTCGATGATGTTCTGTGACCGGGCGACCTGGCGCGCGGTGCCCGTCAACTGACCAAGGGCTGCCCATTCCAACCGATCCGCAGGTGCGAGGTCCGGCGCATTGGCCTGCCGTGTGAAACGGTCCTGCAATTGCGTCAGCCTTATGTCCACCTGCGCGATATCGGCACGCAACGCGTTTTGCGGTGCCGTCAGCCCCTGCAAACGGTCGATGGCCACCCGCATCCGGGCCAGCGGCAGAGCGAGGTCAGCCGTATCGGCCGACAGCGCCTCCAGCCGGTCGATCGTCGACACGATCGCCTGCGCGTCCGAGTTGCGTTGAAACGGCATCTGCACCGTCAACAGAAACGGAGCGGCGGTCGCAAGGTCTGCGGCATTGCGCGAAATGTCCAACGCCTGCGATACCTCGGCCAGCGTGTCGCGGTCGATGGTTTCCAGCCAGTTTTCCGCGTTGCGCAGCATCAGCAGGCTGATCCCCGAAATGACCAGCGTCACGGCACACAGCGTCAGGATCGCGACCGACAGCCGGAACCGGACACTCAGATTGCGCAACCGCGTCCGCACCGCCCTAATCCGCGTTCAATTCAAAGAAATAACCCTGCGAACGCCGGGTCTGCAGGTGCCGTGGCTTGGACGGGGTATCCTCGATCTTGCGGCGCAGGCGCAGGATCAGGACGTCGATGGTCCGGTCCACATAGCGTTCCATGTCCGACCCCAGTTCCGACAGCAATTCAGGCCGCGAGATGACCCGCGACGGATTCCGCGCGAGATATTCCAGCAGTCGGTATTCGCCATTGGTCAGCGGTATCTCATGCCCGTCACCGTTCAGCAGCACCCGCGCCTGCGTGTCGATCCGTTTGTTTCCAAAGATGATCGTATGTTCCGGCTGCGTGGTCGCGTGATGGGTTCCATGCCCATAGCGGCGCAACACCGACCTGATCCGCGCCACCAGTTCACGCGGGTTGAACGGTTTCATCAGGTAATCGTCAGCGCCGTTTTCCAGCCCCATGATCTTGTCGCTTTCGTCGCCGATGCCGGTCAGCATGACGATGGGGATGTCATAGCGGGCCCCGATCTGGACGGCCAGGTTCAGGCCGGATTCACCGCGCAGGCGCAAATCAATGATCGCAAGGTTGACCGGCGGCGGATCGCCCAGGGCAAAGAACGCGGCACTGCCGTCGCAAGGTACCGGTTCAAACCCGCTTTCACCCAAGAGCGCGCACAGGGTCACGCGCACCTCGTGGTCGTCATCCACGATGGCGATCACAGGGGGTTTGGGGTCCGGTTGTCGCATCGCCGTCATTGCGTCGATCCTCCTGATGTCGCCGCACGGGGGCAACCTGTCCCGATTAGGCCCCGAGGTATAGACGACAAAACGACGGCACGCGCCCGCTGTAATATTGTTAACGCAAAACGCGGATTCTGTAACGCTGTGTTAACATACCGCGCATGGTCATTCCGGCTTTGGCACGCGTAGCCTGACCGGGTCGCCGTGGCACCAGGTTGGAGGACCCGCCACGGATCGCGATTGTTCAAGGGAGAGACAGATGACCTATAAAATCACACAGACCGCCGTGGCGGCTGGCCTTGCCCTGCTGGGTTCAGCCTCGGCTGTCGCAGCGCAGGACTGCCCCGAGCGTGGCGCGCTGGACGTGCTGTATTGCGACGCCAACGGCGATCTGGTGGCCGATACGCCGACCGATCCCGCGCTGTTGAACGACCCCAACACGCTGGTGTTCGCCTATACCCCGGTCGAGGACCCGGCGGTCTATGCCGACATCTGGGCACCGTTCATTGCGCATCTCGAGGCAGAAACCGGCAAGGACGTGCAGTTCTTTGCCGTGCAGTCCAATTCCGCCGAGGTCGAGGCGATGCGTTCGGGCCGTCTGCATATCGCAGGCTTTTCGACCGGACCCACGCCCTTTGCCGTGAACCTCGCAGGGGCCGTGCCCTTTGCGATCATGGGGGCCGAGGACGGTCAGTTCGGATACAAGTTGCAGGTGTTCACACAGGCCGATTCCGACATTCAGACCGTGGCCGATCTGGCAGGCAAGCGGGTGGCACATACCTCGCCCACGTCCAACTCTGGCAACCAGGCACCGCGCGCTCTGTTCCCCGGTCTGGGTGTGGTGCCCGATCAGGATTACGAGGTGATCTACTCCGGCTCGCACGACCAATCCATGCTGGGCGTGGTTGCAGGCGATTATGACGCCGCCCCCGTCGCATCCGAGGTCGTGGACCGCATGGCAGAACGCGGTCTGTATGATCCCGCCGAGGTCCGGATGATCTGGGAAAGCGATCCCTTCCCCACGACATCGTTCACGCTGGCGCACGATCTGGACCCGGCACTGGCCGAAACGATCAAACAGGCGTTTTTCAGCTTTGAATTCGAAGGCACCGCCCTGGGCGACGAATTCGACGGGGTGAGCAAGTTCATCCCGATCACCTATCAGGACCAATGGGCCGTGATCCGTGAAATTCAGGCGTCCAACGGTGTGGAATACACGCCGCAGGGTCTGGCTGCCGAATAAATCCCCTGCCCGACTGCCCCGGCCATCCCGCCGGGGCAGCACCGCGACTGAGAGGCCATATGCTGGAAATCAACAACCTTGTGAAAAGGTACGGGAAAGGTGCGCCTGTCCTGAAAGACCTGAACCTGTCGGTACAGGGCGAACAACTGATGTCGATCATCGGATCGTCAGGCGCGGGCAAGAGCACGCTTTTGCGCTGTATCAACAGGCTGGTGGAACCCACCTCGGGGACGATCACGCTGAACGGCACCGAGATGACGACACTGGGGCCCAAGGACCTGCGCCGCGCCCGCCGCCGCGTCGGCATGGTGTTCCAGAGCTTCAATCTGGTTGACCGGCTGACTGTGATGGAAAACGTCCAGTCGGGGCGGCTGGGCTACATCTCGACATGGGCTGCCGTCACCCGCCGCTATCCGGCGGCCGATATCGAACGCGCGTTCGAACTGATGGAACGCGTGGGCATCGCACAATACGCAAACAAGCGGGCAGACGAACTGTCGGGCGGCGAACGCCAGCGCGTCGGCGTGGTGCGGGCACTGATGCAACGCCCCGAAATCCTGCTGGCCGATGAACCGACGGCCTCTCTTGACCCAAAGACATCGGAACAGATCATGTCGCTGTTGCGCGATCTGGCCAATGAACTGAACCTGCCCGTCATCATCAACATCCACAACGTGACCGAGGCCAAGGAATTCAGCGACCGTATCGTCGGCATGCGCTACGGGCGGATCATCTTTGACGACAAACCCGCCGCACTGGACGCCGCGCAGATGGATGAAATCTATGCGGGCACACCGTCACAGGATCGTCAGGACATGGGTGCGGCCGCATGACCACGCCGACCACATGGCGCAAACCGCCGTTCATCGCCTCGCCCGTCCTGCGCTGGGCCTTCTACATCGCCTTGGCGGCCTATCTGATTGGCACCATCGCCACATTGCCGATCGACTGGGAACGCGCATCCGAAGGTCTGACCCGTGCGGGCCGGATCTTTAGCGGGGCCTTTCCGCCCAGTTTCGCCCGGTCCGACCTGATGATCACCGGGTTCATGGAAAGCCTCAAGATCGCCATTCTGGCCACCGTGCTGGGCCTTGTCCTGTCGGTGCCGCTGGCGTTCATGGCGGCGCGCAACATCGCGCCCAAACCCGTCTATTTCGTGGGGCGCGGCGTGTTCATCCTCGCGCGCAGCTTTCACCCGGTCATCGTGGCCATCATCTTTGTCAAGGCGGTGGGCTTTGGTCCGCTGGCGGGTGCGCTGACGCTGACCATCTATTCCATCGGCTTTGTCGCAAAACTGCTGGCCGAACGGATCGAAGAAATCGATTTCGGCCAGGTCGAGGCGCTGCGGTCCGTGGGGGCCCCCTACCTGGTCACCATGGTCTATGCCATCGTCCCGCAGATCATGCCGCGTCTCGTGGGGCTTGGCATCTATCAGCTGGACAGCAACCTGCGCGCCTCTGCCGTGGTGGGGATCGTGGGGGCCGGTGGCATCGGATCGACGCTGGCCAATGCATTCGGACGCTATGACTACGATTTCGCCCTCGCGATCACGATGGTCATCGTGGGTGCGATCCTGATTTCCGAGGCCGTCAGCGGCAAGATCAGAAAGAACATGACATGACGCAGGACATGACGATGGACTGGGCGCGCTATACGCCCGCACAGCGCATGAAACGCTATGGTGCCTTTTTCGGCGTGGCACTGCTGGTCACATGGGCGCTGGGCAGCATTGATGTGATCTGGGAATGGGTCTGGGATGCGCCGGTGCAGCTGGCGGACCTGTTCACCCGCATGGTGCCGCCGGACCCCACCAATCTGGAATCCATCCTCTGGGCGACATGGGAGACCATCAACATCGCCACCATCGCCACGATGATCGCGGTCGTGCTGTCTTTGCCTGTCGCATTGATTTCAGCGCAGAACACCACGCCCAACGTCGTATGCCTGTGGATCGGGCGGTTCATTCTGGTGTCGTCGCGGTCGGTCAACACGATCATCTGGGCGCTGTTGTTCGTCGCCATCTTTGGCCCTGGCATCATCGCAGGCATCATCGCGATCATGTTCCGGTCCATCGGGTTTCTGGGCAAGCTGCTGGGCGAGGCGATCGAGGAAATCGACCCTGCCCCGGTCGAGGCGCTTCAGGCCTGCGGCGCATCGCGGTTCCGCGTGGTCCTGTACGGGATCGTGCCACAGGTCATGCCCGCGTTCTTTGCCATCAGCATCCTGCGCTGGGACATCAACCTGCGCGAATCCACCGTGCTGGGACTGGTGGGTGCCGGTGGCATCGGGATCATCCTGCAAGGCGCGATCGACACCTTTCAGTGGCAAGAGGTCTCGATGGTGCTGCTGACGATCCTCGCACTGGTCATTGCAGGCGAGGTCATCGCCTCCGCTCTGCGCAAGAAACTGCTCTGATCCTCCCAGGGGCCGGCCTCCTCCGCCGGCCCCAAAGGATCACGCCGCGGATTTCCAGTCTTGCGGTGTGACATAGACCACAGCATCGTCGATGCTGACCATCACGTCCCCATCCTGCACATTCACCTGCAATCGCATGGCACGGCTGGCCAGCGCGGCCAGGGCTGCGGTGTCGGCCTCTGGCAGATTTACGACCGTCAGGTTGTCGAACCGCGTGGTGCTGTTCTGGATCTTTTCCCACCACACCTCTGCCGGGCGACCACCATAGGTATAGATCACGACCTTGCCTGCCTTGGCGCAGGACTGGCGCACGACCTTGTCGCTGGGCAGGCCGAGGGCCACCCACAGATCCAGCACGCCGCTCAGGCTCTTTTGCCAGATGTCGGGTTCGTCGTCAGCCGACAGACCCTTGGTCATTTCCAGCTGCTCATGGGCGTTCAGCGCAAAGGCCAGTAGCCGCACCATCATCCTCTCGTCCGTTTCGGACGGGTGTTTGGCAATCGTCAGCTTGTGGGTTTCGTAATAGTGCCGGTCCATGTCGGAGACCGACAGCTCGACTTTGTAGATGGTTGCGTTCTGCGCCATGATGGACCCCATAGGTTCATGTTGCCGCACGCCTATAGCGTCTGCGGCACGGGCGAAAGCGATTAGACGCGCCGCCCTTCGATCCGCAAGGCCGGACCGTCGCGCATTGCACGGCGCAGGCGGCGCGATAGCGTGTCGATCAGCAAGGTCAGCAGGACCGACACCGCCAGCAGCGCCAGCACCCGGTCCATGCGCAGGGTCTGCACGTTGGTCTGGATATAAAAACCCAGCGTGCCGATCCCCAGCAGACCCATGATCGCACTGTCCCGCAGGATGATTTCCCATCGGTACAGACACAGCGCCCAGAATGACGCCGACAGGCGTGGCAGCAGGTCCCAGGCCCACAGGACCAGCCCGCGCGGCGCGTCGGCCCGTTGCGGCAGGCTCTGCGCCTCGCGGCCCAGCAGATGCGCAATGATGGCCCCGTTGTGCAGGCCCAGCGCCAGGGCGGCAGGCAGCATCGACGGCCCCAGGATCTGCAGCAGGACAAAGGCCAGCATGTAATCCGGGATCGACCGCAGCACGACCAGCACCGCATGCCCTGCATAGGACCCCGCCCGCCCAACGACCCCCGAAACGATCGCTGGAAAGGCCGCCGCCGCCAGCAAGGCAGCCGCGGCCAGCGCGATCTGCGACAGCACCAGCGTGGCGATGGCCCCCGGCCAGGCCTGCGCGACGAACACCGTATCCAGCCAAGGCCCCCAATCGGCACCCGTGCGCAGCGGTGCTGGCACGATGCCGGTCAGGAACCGCATCAATGCGCCGCTGCCCATGGGCGGCGCGTCCACCCTCATCAACGCGGCACCCGAGGCGATCAGAAACAGCGGCACCAGCCGCCAGACCATCCAGATGCGCAGCGGCAGGATCAATGCCAGAAACAGCGCCAGAACGGCGACCGCCTCGCCGTACTGAGCCTGTTTGAACGCCGTTTCCAGCCGGAACCCCAGCGTCGGCAACCCGATGAACCCAAGTACCGCCGAGGACCGCAGCCCGCATTCCATCCGGTAGAGCGTATAGGTCCGCATTTGTGGCAGGACCTGCGGCAGGCGCACCCACAACAGGCGCGTCAGGACAGGCACGACCTGCGGCACGGGCGCCCTGCCCGGCGCATCGTCGAGGTATTCCGAAAATACCTTGGCAAAGATGCCCGCGTAAGGAATGCCGATGGCCAGCACGCCTGTCAGCGGCGACAGGCCCGTGACACTGAACAGCAGCAGCGCCCAGAACAGCTCGTGTACGGCGCGCAGGCTGATGCACAGGCCTCTGACAGGACGCAGCCGGTAGAATGGTGCAAGCAACAGACCCGACACCGCCCCCAGTGCGACACCGCAGAATGCAAATGCCACGGTCAGCGCCGTGGCCCAGGCCAGTCCTGCAGGGTCGCTGAAATCGGGGGACAGCAGGCCGCGCCCGATGGCGGCCAGCGTCAACCACGGATCGGTGCGCGCAGACCGCAGATCAGCCAGCATCAACGCAAGGATCGTCGCGGCAGCAAACCCCGCAAGGACGTGCCGCCGCCGGATCATCGGTAAAGCGCCAGAAGTTCGGGTTCCGACAGATCATCCGTGGCCGCGTCGATCACGACGGCCCCCTGTCGCAGGCCGATGATCCGCGTCGCCACCCGCAACGCCTGATCGACGTCATGCAAGGTCAGGATCATCGTGGCAAATTCCGTCGTCAGCCGTCCCAGCAATGCGGCCCCCTGTGCGGGGTCCAATGCGGTGACAGGTTCGTCGCCCAGCACCACGTCGCCGCCACGCAGCAACGCCCGCCCCAGCGCCACGCGCTGACGCTGCCCACCCGACAATTGCGACACCGGGCGTCGGCCCAGACCCGACAGGCCCACGATATCCAGCACATGTTCGACCCGCGCCCGCTCCGCGCGCATAGGCCAGATCAGGGTGCGCAGATTCCGGGCCGTGCCGAAATCATCCAGCACACCCATCCAGAGGTTGTGAAAAACGCTCAGACTGCCCACGAGGCCGTGGTCCTGCGGCACCAGCGCCGCACGTCCCGCAACCCGGTCGTGCAATGCGGCCAGCAAGGTGCTCTTGCCCACACCGCTGCGGCCCAGCAATGCGACCCGCTCGCCCGGTGCGACCTGCAACGTGACGCCTGTCAGGACCGGCCGCCCACCCCAGCCCAGGCTATGGTCCGTGAGGGCGACCAGCGGTGCGGTCATCAGTCGATCAGATCCAGCGCGCGCGCGGTATCCGCGATGGGCTGATACAGCGCATCATCCGCCGCGATAAACCGGGTGCGCGGGAACGACGCAAGCAGCGCAGGGTCATCCATGCCGATCAATGCCGCCTGCACCCGGTCCGCAAAACCATCCCCAAAGCGCGCGTCCACATCGCCGCGGATCGTCCAGTTGTAGTCGGGATAGGGCGGTGTTTCCCAGATGATCGTGGTCCGGGCCGCCTCGGGGGCACCTTCGGCCACGGCCGTGTCATAGACGGAATAGTTCAGCGCACCGACCTCATAGGCACCCGACGCCACCAGCCGCAGCGTCTGACCGTGGTCGCCGGAATAGCCTACGCTGCCGAACAGATCGGCGGGGGCCTGACCGGTTTCCTCGCGGATCCAGAATTCCGGCATCAACCGCCCCGAGGTCGAGGTTTCGGCCCCAAAGGTGAAACTGCGCCCCGCAAGATCCGGGAAGTCGTCCGTCAGGGTCAGGCCGGTGTCCGTGTTGGCGATAAAGTAGCTGACGAATGTCTCGTCCTCGTCGCCCTGTGCAATCGCGCGCGAACCCGGCACAGCGATACGGGCCTGCACGCCTGACAGGCCACCGAACCAGCCCAGCTGGATCTGGTCGTTGGCAAAGGCCGTGACGGCGGCGGCATAGCTCTTGACCGGGATATATTGCACCTCGACATCCAGCGTGTCCGACAGATAGTCGGCTACGGCGCTGAACCGTTCCACCAGCCGCGATTCATCATCGTCGGGAATGGCGGAAAAATACAATGTCTCGGCGGTGGCGGCGGGCGCTAGCAGCATCGCCAGCAAAACGGTTGTGATCTGACGCATCGCGGTCTCTCCTCTTGGGTTCGACCTGCATCTAGCCCGCACCGGGACCAATGAAAACGCTCAATCAGACCGCAAGGCCTGCGTGCCGCGCCCCCGGGGTCAGGTCGTCCGGGTCCGAGGCAGCAGGGACTGCCAGGCATCAAACTGGGACAAGAAAACCTCGCCGTTGAGCACGTCCAGCAGGTGCGACTGCCGCAGCCGGTCCAGAACCGGACCCTTGACCTCTGACAGGTGCAGCCCGACCCCCATGTCCGACAGGCGCAGGTTGATCGCCTCCAGGCTTTCGAGTGCGGAAAAATCAACCTCGTTCACCGCCGAGAACATCAAGATCACATGTTCGATCTCGCATCCCTCGGTCACGCGGGACTGCACCAGTTCCTCGAGAAACCGCGCATTGATGAAATACAGGCTTTCGTCGACGCGCAGGGTGACGACCTTTGGATCGGTTTCGACGTTGTGGCGATGGATGTTGCGGAAATGTTGGGTGCCCGGCACCAGGCCAACCTCTGCCACATGCGGGCGCGAGGTCTTGTACAGATGCAGCAACACCGAAATCACCACGCCAGAGGCCACACCGATCTCGACTCCCATCAGCAGGGTCAGCAGGATCGTCACCGCCACCGCCACGAAATCGGACGCGGAGTAATCCCAGGTCTTTTTCAGGATCGAGAAATCCACAAGGCTGAGAACCGCCACGATGATGGTCGCGGCCAGCGTGGCGTTTGGCAGAAAATAAACCAGCGGTGTCAATGCCATGGCGGCAATCGCCAGACCGACGGCCGTATAGGCCCCGGCCGCAGGCGTTTCTGCCCCTGCGTCATAATTCACCACGGACCGCGAAAAACCACCTGTCACGGGATAGCCGCCGGTAAAGGCCGCACCGATATTGGCAGCACCCAGTCCGATCAATTCCTGATCGGGGTCGATGCGCTGCCGCTTTTTTGCGGCCAGTGTCTGTGCGACTGAAACGGATTCCACAAAACCGATGACCGAAATCAGGATCGCGGGGATCAGCAGCGCCTGTATCAGGTCCGGCGACAGCCCCGGCATGGTCAGCGGCGGCAGGCTTTGCGGGACGCTGCCCACGATCTTGACGCCGCGTTCATCCAGGCCGAACAGCCAGACCGACAGGGTCGTGGCCACGACCGCGGCCACAGGTCCTGCCTTGGTCGCGAAATCCGCGACGGTCGGCGTGGCACCCAGCCTGCGCATCAGCGGTTTCAGCCCCTTGCGCACCCAGAACAGGAAACCCGTCGCCAGCATGCCAAGGACCACGGTGATCCAGTTGGTCTGCCCCAGATTTTCCCACAGCTGCATCAGGATTTCCGGCAGGGTATGGCCCTGCGCGCTGATCCCGAGGATATGCTTGAGCTGGCTCGCGGCGATCAGGATGCCAGAGGCGGTGATGAACCCCGCGATCACCGGGTGGCTGAGGAAATTGGCCAGAAAGCCCAGACGCAGCACGCCCAGCAGCATCAGGAACCCGCCAGACAGGAACGCCAGTGTCAGCGCGGCAACCGCATAGCCCGCCGTCCCCTGTTCTGCCACCTGACCGATGGCGCTGGCGGTCAGCAACGACACCACCGCCACCGGACCCACCGCCAGCGCGCGGCTGGTCCCAAAGATGGCATACAGGATGATTGGCGCAATCGAGGCATAGATGCCCGCCTCTGGCGGCAATCCTGCCAGCAGGGCATAGGCCAGCGATTGCGGGATCAGCATGATCGTCACGATGACCGCGGCCACCATATCGTTGGAAAATGCCCCGCGATCATAGGTGAGACCCCAGTCGAGGATGGGCAGGTATCGGCGCAGGTTCATCGGTCAATCAATCAGCTTGGGGTATCGAAAATCGGCCCTGCCCGGCACCTTGCCAGCAGGACCAGAAAAATGCACGGGGCGCGCGCGCGTGGTGCGCCCCGCACAGCGCATGGATGCGCTATTTCGCGACGGCGTTCAGCGGTTCAGGCTTTGCCATCCATTCCTTGCCGCGCAGCATGCCCTGCCAGTAGATCGGCGGCAGCATCCGTTCCTTGAGGAACCAGGCCGCACGCGTGGGTTTGGTCCCGTCCAGCAGGACAGATGGAAAACTGGGCTTGAGAACACCGCCATAACCGAATTCCGCAAGCACGATCTTGCCGCGTTCGACGGTCAATGGGCAAGAGCCATAGCCGTCGTATTGTGCGACAGCGGACCGCCCATGCAGATCGGCGACGATATTTTCGGCGACCGTGGGGGCCTGTTTGCGCGCGGCTGCCGCCGTCTTGGCATTGGGGGCATTCATCACATCGCCCAGCGCCCAGATGTTGTCGTATTGCTTGTGTCGCAGCGTGGCCTGATCCACGTCCACCCAGCCTGCTGCATCCGCCAGAGGTGAGACGCGGATGAAATCCGGGGCCACCTGCGGCGGACAGACATGGATCATGTCGAAATCGACCGTCACCTCTGTGGCTTCCGTGTCGGGCTTTGCCACGCGGAAGGTTGCGGTTTTGGCCGGCCCGTCGATCGCGATCAGGTTGTGAAAGAAATTCAGCGTCGCATCGTATTTATCGACGTATTTCATCAGCGCCGGCACGTAATCCTTGACCCCGAACAGGACGCCACCCGCGTTCATGAACTGGATGTCGATATTGCCCAGCGTGCCGTTGCGGAACCAGGCGTCGCCCGACAGATACATCGCCTTTTGCGGCGCACCTGCACATTTGATGGGCATCGGCGGTTGGGTAAAGATGGCGCGCCCCCGTTTCAGCCCCTGCACCAGCTGCCAGGTATAGGGGGCCAGATCGTAGCGGTAGTTCGACGTGACGCCGTTGCGCCCCAGCGTATCCTTCAGCCCCGCGACCTGATCCCAGTCCAGTTTCAGCCCGGGACATACCACCAGACGGTCATATTTCACGACCCGGCATCCCTCGAGGATGACCGCGTTGCTGGCCGGCTCAAAGGCGGCGACGGCGGATTTGATCCAGGTGACACCACGCGGGATCAGCGATCCCATGGTCCTGGCCGTCTGCTGTGCGTCGAATATGCCTCCGCCGACCATGGTCCAGCCGGGCTGGTAGTAATGCACATCCGCGGGGTCGATCACGGCGATCTGCAAATCGGGTTTGCGCGACTTGAGGCTTGCGGCCACAGAAATACCGCCTGCCCCTGCCCCCACGATCACCACGTCATAGCTGGCGTCGCCCGTGTCGGTCGGCGTCCGGCCACCGTTCGCGATCCGGCGGGCCACACCGTTCATGTCATAACCTGCCGCTTTGGTCGCGGCCAGAATGTCGGGCATGGGTCGCGTTCCCGCCTCGTGAAAGGACCACAGGGTCGCGGACCGGGTGCCGGACCGGCAATAGGCCAGCACGGGCCCCGGCAGATCCGCGAGTGCCGCGCTGAAATCCGCCACATCCGCATCACTGATCTGGCCTGCCGTGACAGGCACATAGCGGGCAACGATGCCTGCGTCACGCGCGGCCTGTTCGATTTCGGCAAACCCCGGTTGATCGGGTCCCTCGCCATCGGGGCGGTTGCAGATGATCGACCTGAAACCCGCAGCCCTGATCTGGGCCATATCGGTGGGGACGACCTGCGGACTGGCCGATACTGCGCTATCTAGCTTGTTGATTTCCATGATGGTTTCTCCTCCCATTCAGAACTTGTTGACCGGCATTTTCAGATAGCTGTGTCCGTCCGGTTCCGGGTCGGGCATGCGCCCGTCACGCAGATTGACCTGAAGTGCGGCCAGCATCCGGTTGGGCAGCGCCAGCGTGGCATCGCGCGCCTCGCGCAGTGCCACGAAATCCGCCTTGGACACGCCCCCGCCAAGGTGGATGTTCTGCGTCTTTTGTTCGCCGACCGTGCTTTCCCAGCTGGGCAGGTCACGGGACTTGGTGCCGTAGTCGTGGCCGACAAAGATGCGGTGGTCATCCGGGCGGTCGAGGATGCGCATGATGCTGTCATAAATCTCGGACGCCGAACCGCCGGGGAAATCGGCCCGCGATGACCCCGCATCCGGCTGCATCAGCGTGTCATGGGCGAATACCGCATCGCCCACGACATAGGTAATCGACCCCAGCGTATGACCCGGTGACAGCATGACACCGACCTCCAGATCACCGATCCGGAATGTATCGCCCTCGGCAAACAGATGATCGAAATGCGGATCAATCGGGAATCCGTCCGGCAGGTTGTAGTAGTCCCGCCAGAGAACCGCGATGTCGCGGACCTTTTCACCGATGGCCGTCTGCACACCCGTCTTGTCCTTGAGCCAGGCCGCCGCGATGAAATGGTCGGCATGCGGATGCGTGTCCAGGATCCATTCCAGCGTCAGCCCGTGGTCCGCGATATAGTCCAGCGCCCACTGGGCGTGATCGAACCGCGTGCCAAAGGATTTCGGATCGAACTGCTGCACCACATCGATCAGCGCGCATTTGCCTGTCGCGTCGTCGATGCAGATATACTGGCAACTGCCCGTGTCCGGCTCGTGGAACCCGACGACCGTCGGACTGCCGGGCCCACGCGATGCAGAGGTCTTGCTGTAGATGTCGGTCGCCATTGGTCGGACTCCTTGTAGATCGGATGGGTCAAAGGCCGTTGATCGGCACCTTGAGCATGGGGTTGCCGTCGCTGTCGGTCGGGACCGCACCTGCGCGCATGTTCACCTGCAACGACGGGATGATCAGCCGCGGCATGTCGAGCTGGGCATCGCGTTCCGTGCGGAATGTGATGAAATCCGCCTTGGTCCGGCCACGCCCGACGTGAATGTTGTGTTCCTTTTCCTCGCCCACGGTCGTTTCCCACTGGATGTCGCGCCCGTTGGGACCGTAGTCGTGGCACATGAACAGGCGCATGGCGTCAGGCAGGGCCAGCACCTTCATGATGCTGTCATACAGGTCCTCTGCACTGCCGCCGGGGAAGTCACAGCGGGCAGATCCGCCGTCGGGCATGAACAACGTATCCCCGACAAAGGCCGCATTGCCGATAACATGGACCATGCAGGCGGGTGTATGGCCGGGCGTATAGATGGCAAAGCCCTGCATGTTGCCAATCTGGTAGGTATCGCCATCCTCGAACAGGGCGTCGAACTGGCTGCCATCGCGCTGGAATGCGGTGCCTTCGTTGAACACCTTGCCAAAGGTATCCTGCACGACCATGATTTTCGATCCGATGCCGATCTTGCCGCCCAGGCGTTCCTGAATGTAGGGCGCGGCCGACAGGTGGTCGGCATGCACATGGGTTTCGATGATCCATTCCAGACGGCAACCCATCTGCTGCACCCGTGCGATCATGGCGTCAGCATGATCGTAGGTGATGCGGCCGGCGGCATAGTCGATATCCATCACGCTATCGATGATCGCACAGGCATCCGAGGTCGGATCCTTGACGATATAGCTGATGGTGTTTGTCGCGGGATCAAAGAAAGCCTCGACGACCGGGGTGATGTCCATGTTGACGGGATATTGTGTCATCTTCTTCTCCATTTTGGTCCTGACTTGCGCAGTCGGCAGCAGGTCGTTCTCGGGTCGCGGCCTGGGCGTCAGGTCGCGGCCCCTGCGGTTTGCATCGGGGCCAACAGGCGGCGCAGGTAGAAACCGGCCGTCACGGCGATGAGGAACAACGCGACTTCCCACCGGCCTGTGCCCAGCGCGGGGATCGCAGCACCGGGACAGAACCCGGCGATGCCCCAGCCAATGCCGAACAGGGCCGAACCGCCAACAAGGTTCTTGTCGATCGCAGTGCCCGTCGGGATCTGGAAACGGGCCTCGAACAACGGGGCGTCCCGCCGCCAGACCAGCCGGTACCCCACGAATGTCACGATCAGCGCGCCGCCCATGACAAAGGCAAGGCTGGGGTCCCAGGTGCCAGCCAGATCAAAGAAATTCAGGACCTTGGCCGGGTCCATCATCCCGGAGAGGGAAATGCCGATGCCAAAGACCAGCCCGGTGATCAACGCATAGAATAGTTTCATGACTCAGGCTCCAAACACGTGACGGATGATGAAAACGGTGATCGCGGCGGTCACCATGAAGGTCGGCACCGCTACCAGCGACCGGACCGACAGCCGCGACAGGCCGCAGACCCCGTGACCGGATGTGCAACCCGACCCCAGACTTGCGCCCAGACCGACGATCACGCCGCCGATCACGATCATCACGGGGCTGACGGGCACGTTCACGACAGGCATCTGACCTGTCACGAAAAAGAGGGTGACCGGGGCCAGAACCATGCCAGCGATCAACGCCAGCCGCCACGACAGTTCCGCCCGGCTGGTGATGAAAACCGCACCCGACATAATACCGGTCGCACCAAAGATGCGCCCCAGGCCCAGCATTAGCAGCACAGCGCCAAGACCGATGGCAAGGCCGCCGCCGAAGGATGTAAATGGTGTGAACGCCGTTTCCATCTCAGCAGTCCTTGCAGGTCTTGAGGCCCAGCAGCGAATAGAGCGGGCACATTTTCAGGGTGGCGGTCGCCAGCATGATCAGGCCGATCAGCGCTGCGCCGTATTTGAACAGGACCGCGTCAAACAACGCCAGGCCGCTGAAAAACGCGAGGAACAGCAAAACCACGCCCAGCGCCGCGCGCAGGGTCCGGTCCAGTTTGCCAACATTGGTCGTCATGTGATGTCTCCACAGAATCAGGTCTGTGACTTCACTACGCCTGCGGCGGCAATCCTTCAGTGATATTGTCACCCAAACCGAAAAGGTTGTTCCGCGCGGGGTGCCAGCGTCAGCTTTGCGCGATGGCGCGCAGGCCCGCACGGTCTGTCAGCGTGACGTGGCCGCGGGTCTGACTGATCAATCCCCGCTTGGCAAAATCCTGCAACACACGCGACACGACCTCGCGCGCGGTGCCCAACTCGCTGGCCAACTGCTGATGGGTGGTGGCGATGTCCTGATCGTCGCGCGCAAGGCCCAAGAGCCGTTCCGCCAACCGCACGTCGATCCGGCCAAAGGCCACGTCGTCGACGACGCGCAGCAGATCAATCAGGCGACGCGAATAGGCGGCAAAGACGAATGACCGGAACGCGGGTTCCTCTGACACCAGCTGATCGAACGATGTGCGCGGCAGAATGATCGCCGTCACGTCCGTCTCGGCGATGCCTTCGGCGTTATAGGCCTCTTCTGCCAGCATGCAGGCGGTGGTCAGAACGCAGCTTTCGCCGGCTTCGACCCGGTAAAGCACAATGTCGCGGCCATTTTCAGAGGTTTGCGAGACGCGGATCGTGCCATCCACGAGAAACATCAGGCTGTCGGGAATATTGCTGGGACCGAAAACGGATTTACCGGCGGCATAGCGGACGGTCTGGGCACTGCGTTGCAGCCTGTCACGCACGTCACGCGGCAGGGCTGCGGTGCCCTGAAACCGAGCTGTCCAATCCACGAGCGTCATCGTGCGCCCCTGACGGCTGGCGCGAGAATGGCATCGCATGCGGAAATGGACATCATGACAGGTCGTTCCTCGGGTCGTGACTACCTGCCACGACACCGCCCGCCGGGCAAGTCACCTTGCCGGGACCTGTGCTGCTAGTCCGCTGTCGGCAGTGCGGCGCAATGCGCGCCTGCCCCGGCCAGCCCGGATCCTAACGCCAGCGCAGGGGGGGCCTGAAACGGATCAAGCGGCGCGCTGTTGGCAAGGTCCACACCCAGCAGCCCAAGCAAAAGCGCAAAGACGGTCACCACTGTCAGTCTGCGTGTCATCATCACCCGTCCAATCCCAATGCCTTGCGGATGCGGATTCCCTGGAATGCCCCGGCAAAGGCTGCCACGAACCAGACCCAGCCGTGCAGGCTGCCCGTCGAAATTCCCGAAAAGAACGCGCCGACGTTGCAACCAAAGGCAAGGCGCGACGAATAACCCAGCAGGAACCCGGCAATGATCGTGCCGATCCAGGCCCGCAGCGGCAGCTGCGGCAGGCGCGCGGACAGTCCCGACCGCCATGCGGCGATGATGAACGCGCCGCCGATGATGCCGATATTCGTCAGTGACGTGACATCTGTCAGCAGGCTTTCTGCGATCCGCGCCTGGTTCGTGGGCAGCGTCCAGAACGCAGACCCCGAAATATCCATGCCCAATGCTGTGACCCCCTTGGCCGCCCACAGCCCCAGACCATACACGACGCCCCAGGGCTGACCGGCAACCACGAGGTTCGCCAGTGCCAGCACCGCCAGCAAACCCGCCGCGATCCACAACCTGCGCGGCAGGCTGCGGGCACCCGGTGCCGCGAGATACAGCGCCAGTCCTGCGACCGCCGCCAGCCCCGCCAGCGTCAGCACCAGACCTGACGTGCCGGACAACACGACCACGGGGGCGGTGCCCAGATTGGTCCACCACAGCAGGTGGTAGGCCCCGGCAAAGGACCCGATGGCAAAGAACGGCAGCGCCAGCGCGCTGACCGGGTTGCCGCTGCCCGCGTTGACCAATGTGCCGGACCCGCAGCCCAGCACGATCTGCATGCAGGCCCCGAACACAAAGGCGCCGCCGATCATGGCATAGCCCACCGGGGCATGCGCGCCGATCAGTTCTGTCCCGTTATTGGCGATCAGCGGGATCGCCACCAGTGCGACCAGCGCAATCGACAGGAGTTGCGCAATCAGGCCCGCGGGTTCGCGCCGCAGGATCATGGCGCGCCACGGTCCTGCAAAACCGAACCGGAACCCCTCGAGGATCAGGCCAAACCCCAGGCCCACCGCCAGCAAGAGCCCGTAGCGGACCCCCGCTGTGGCAGACAGCCCAAGGATCGCGACCAGCGCGCCGAGGATGAGGCCCGTGCGCGTCAGGGTCGATGACCGGGCGGGCGCGATTGCAGCAGCGCTGGTCATCGGATCAGAACACGCTCTTGATCTGGTTCCACATCCGACGGACCGGACCCGGCACATTTGCCATCTCGTAGCCGGCGTTCGACCAGCCGACCATCGATTCAGGGTAAAGCTTTACGTTTTCCAGGCCGGCCAGCTCGCTCATCGCGAACCAGTTCGTTGCCGCCCAATGGCCCGTGTTGCAGAAACTGATGATCGGCGCGCCGTCGTCCAGGTTCCCCTCGCTTGCCAACGCGCGGGCCGCGTCGGCATCGACGATCACGGGACCGTTGCTGAACCAGTTGGAATGGGTGAAATATTCGGATTGCGGCAGTGTGCCTGGCTTGGCCGCAGCCGGATGCGCCTGCTCGCCTGCCCAAAAGGATTCGGGGCGTGCGTCAACCAGGGTCGCCTCTGCCTCGCCATTGACGATGGACAGCACCTCTTCGCGGGTCGCAAGCCATTCGTCGGAGTAGGACACCTCGATCATGCTCGGCTCTGGCGTGACTTCGCCCTCGTCCAGCGACAGTCCGGCTTCGGTCCAGGCGTTCATGCCGCCGTTCAGGATCGCCAACTGGCTGACGCCGCTGGATTTCAGCGTCCAATACACACGCGCCGCCGCGCCAAAGTCGGTCACATCGCTGCCCTGATGCACGATCAGCGTGGGGCGGTCGCGGGTGACGCCCAGGTCGCGCAGCACTTCTTGCAGGCGCTCCGCGGGCACAACCTCGCCGGGGCTCTCTGCGCTGCCACGGAACAACGCGTAGGGTGCGCTGACCGCGCCGGGGATATGCCCCGCTGCGTGAACGCTGTTGCCGTCGGCATCGGGCGACCGGATGTCGATCACCAGCGGGCTGACCTCTGACTGCACTTCGGTAAATTCAGCCGGTGTCAGCAGCGGGCCGAAATCGTTGACCTGGGCGAATGCGGGCAGCGGCAGAGCCAGCGCCCCCGCAAGTGTAATAGCTGTAAAGCGTGTCATGGCATGTCCTCTGACAACAAAATTCAGCCCACGAGATACACTGCAAAACAAGGGTTTCAAGGCCGCGGGGCTGCCCGACAGGTGTCCGCAGAAAACAGAACACCGACGCGATCGCGGTTGCCCGGTCTGTGCGTTCAGGCTGTTGGCAGCAGCAGAAACCTTGTTCCAACGACGCGCCATATTCAGAACATCCGTTCTTTTATGGATTACATCAGATCACCACCGCAGGAAAAAATACCCCAGAATGCCGCCGCAGCCTGCCACGGCCAACACCGCAAGACTGTACCAACTGGCGTAGAACAGCGGGGAATTCTCGATGCAATAAACCGAATAGACCGCCGCCGCCGTGGCACCCGCACCCAGCCCCGCAACGGCACCGCACAGTGCCGGGTGTTCCGGCGCACCGCGCCGTAGCGCCGCCAACAGGCCGATGAGGACCGGCACAGACAAAACCGGGATCGATATCAGGCAGGTCACGATGGATTTGCCACGCAAAGCCATGGGCCAGGCATCGCCCGGTGTCGTGACCAGCGTCATGGCAACCAGCAGGATCAGTGCCAACGGAATACTCCAGATCAGCCGCGCCGCACCGCTGCGCCCCGCCGGGCGCGCCGTGGCATGCAGCCAGAACAACGCAAGACAGGCCAGCACCAACGGAAGGACCGTTTTCGCAAACAGCGCAAGGTCGCCGAAGATCCCGACCAGGTCCGACCGCACGCCCCAGAACGCAAAAAACAGCACAGATGTGCCCACCAGCCCCGCCAAAAGGCCCGTCGCGATCTGCCGCGTCAGATATCCGCGTGGCAGCGGTGTCAGTTCCGATCCCAGCGATTTGATCAGGTCATCGGTATTCATTCACGTGCCTTTCCGGATTGTTCCGTCTGGTCGGCAACCGCGAGGGCTGACAGCTTTGCCAAGGCCCGGTGCAATGCGACCCGCACCGCACCGGGCGTCATGCCCAACGTGCGGCCCACCTCTTCGGCGGTGCGACCCTCCAGCCTGATCTGCCGCACGATCAAGGCCGATGTCGCGTCAAGCTGGCCCAGCAGACGATCCAGATCAGCCGCAGCCGTGGGGTCATGGCTGGCCTCATCTGCGACATTCAGCTCGCTGCCGTCATACGATACGGTCGGACGACGCATCGACAGCCGCATCGCGTCCACCGTCTTGTAGCGTGCGATTGCATAGGCCCAGGGGCCGACCGGTTCGCCGTCTCGCCAGGTGTGGCGTTTTTCGTGAATGGCGATCAGCACGTTTTGCAAAATGTCCTCGCAATCCTCTTTGGGGCGGCCGCAGCGTGCGGCGATGATGCCCCGTAGAACCGGGGCGATGTCGTTCAGAAACTGAACATAGGACGCACGACCGCCTGCATTGGCGTCGCGCAACAAGCTGGCCCAGCGGTCTTCTCTTGTGCGTCCCATATCATCCAGTTCGTCGGTCATGGGGCAGACGTTACACCCATGTCCGCGAAAAAGTCCGCAGTGTTCGATCACGGGCCGCGCCGACCCCAAGTGTTTCATCCGGTCACGACGACGCGAGGGCTGTAACGTCCCCGGGTCCGGCTGCGAATTGCCCTGCATCGGACGCCACAACGGTGCCGACAGATTGATGGGAGAACACCAGATGACGACCAAGACAACGACCCTCGCCCTTGCCCTCATCGGCGCTTGCGTTTCCGTGACCGGCGCATCCGCACAGGACATGGAAAAATGCTTTGGCATTTCGCTGGCCGGTGAAAACGGCTGCGCCGCTGGCCCCGGCACGACCTGCGCCGGCACCTCGACCATCGACTACCAGGGCAATGCCTGGGCGCTGGTGCCTGCCGGCACCTGCGAGGACATGGTCATCGACGCCGCCGCTGACGGTGAAAAGCGTATGGGTTCGCTCGAGGCGCTGGAGCGCGACCTGCCCGCATAACCCCATGGGGGCAGCGCGCGGCGGTCCCGGCCACGCGCTGCCCTGCCACCTGCACCCGACCCGGAGGAATTCGTCGTGACACAGCTGCCAGAGGCAACAGGCATCGGTTTCAAACGCACCCATTTCGAGGCCCTGCGCCAGACGCCGAACCAGTTGGGTTTCATCGAGGTGCATGCCGAAAACTACATGGGCGATGGCGGCCCGACCCATGCACAGCTGACCGCGCTGCGTAAAGACTATGCGCTGTCCGTGCACGGTGTCGGCCTGTCCATCGGCGGGGCAGAGCCGCTGAACCGCGACCACCTGAACCGTCTGAAACACCTGTGCGACCGCTATGCGCCCGACAGTTTTTCCGAACATCTGGCATGGTCCAGTCACGGCGGGGATTTTTTGAATGACCTTTTGCCCCTGCCCTATGACGATGCGACGCTGGATGTCGTCTGCGACCATATCGATCAGGTTCAGGACAGGCTGGGCCGCCGGATGCTGCTGGAAAACCCTTCTACCTATGTGACCTTCGAGACCTCGACCCTGGCCGAGACCGATTTTTTGTCGCAGATCACGGCCCGCACCGGGTGCGGGCTGTTGCTGGACATCAACAATGTCTTTGTCAGCTGCACCAATCACCGCACCGATCCGCGTGCCTATCTGGCTGATTTCCCGCTGCATGCGGTGGGCGAAATCCATCTGGGCGGACACGACGCCGAGGACCTGCCCTCTGGTCCCTTGCTGATCGACGCGCATGGATCACCCGTCGCGGACCCTGTCTGGACCCTCTATACCGAAACGATCATGCGGATCGGGCCGCGGCCGACGCTGATCGAATGGGATACGGATGTGCCTGCCCTGTCGGTGCTGCTGGACGAGGCGGACCGGGCGGACGCAATTCTGAAAGGCGCGCGCCATGCACGCGCATCTTGAAACGCAGACGGCATTTCGCAACGGGTTGAAAACGGGGGCCGTGCCGCCGGGCATCACCGCGGTGGGCGATGTTGAACGGCGGTTTTCGGTCTATCGCAACACGGTCGCGCATTCGCTGACGGACGCGTTGTGCCAGCGGTTCCCGACCGTGCTCCGGCTCGTGGGGGATGCGTTCTTCAGGGCGACCGCCGGTGTCTTTGTCGCCGAAAACCCGCCCCAGTCTGCCATCCTGCATGACTATGGCACGGCGTTTCCCGAATTTCTGGCCGGTTTCCCGCCAGCGGCGACATTGCCCTATCTGCCCGATATCGCCCGGATCGAGGTCCTGCGCGGACAGGCCTATCACGCCGCCGACGCCCTGCCGATGACCGCGCAATCCATCAGCGACGCCCTTGCCGCAGGGCCAGAGGAACGCGGCCTGACGCTGCACCCTTCGGTGCGGGTCATCACGTCGGACCACCCAGTTGTTGCGATCTGGGCCATGAACCAGCCCGGTGCGACCCCCCGGCCCGTGCCGCCTGAACCGCAGGCGGCCCTGATGTTCCGGCTGGGGGAAAATATCCCCGTGGTCGGCGTCACGGCGGATACCGCAGGCATCGTCACACGACTTTTGGCGGGTGAACGGCTGGGAACGGCCTGCGCCGACGTCCCGCCACAGGTCGCAAGTGTGGCGATCGGACTGCTGATCCAACACGGCCTGATTATCCAAGTGACCCAAACCTGACGGGAGATCCCCATGACTGACCTCACAGCCACGCGCACCACCGCACCCACGACCGGACCCATCCGAAAGGCCATTCAGGCCGGCAACGCCTTGGCCGGTTGCCTGCCCTGGGCTGTGCCTGCGCTGCTGGCACGGTTGATCCCCGCATGGGTTTTCTGGGCCTCGGCCCGCACCAAGGTCGATGGCTTTGCCATTGCCGACAGCACATGGTGGCTGTTTGAGAACGAATACGCCTTGCCACTGATCCCCGCTGCACTGGCCGCGGTACTGGCAACGGTGGCCGAGCACCTGTTCGCCTTGCTGCTGGCATTGGGATTGGCGACGCGTCTGTCAGCAGCGGCGCTGCTGGTGATGACGCTGGTCATTCAGGTTTTCGTCTATCCCGGCGCATGGGTCACCCATGGTCTGTGGGCCGTCTGTTTTCTGGTCCTGATTGCACGCGGACCGGGTGCCCTGTCGCTGGACCGCGCGCTCAGGCTGGATCGCTGACGCGGCGGCGGACGGAACTGATCCGGCTGTCGGGCGGTTGGTCGCATGAACACCGCAAGGAGACGTCATGTCCACGATCACCACCACCAACCCCGCAACCGGCGAGACGATCAAGACCTACCCGCTGATGTCCGAACAAGAGGCCACCGCCAAGATCGAGGCCGCCCATGCTGCATTTCTGGATTGGCGCAGCCTGTCCCATGCAGAACGCGCACCCTATCTGAACGCCATCGCGCAGGAACTGCGCGACAACGCCGACGAACTGGCCGCCCTGATGACCCGCGAAACCGGTAAACTGCTCAAGGATGGGCACCGCGAAGTCGAGATCTGCGCTGCCATCTTTGAATATACCGCCGAACACGGCCCGGACCTGCTGGCGGACGAGGAACGCACCCACGGCACCAACGGCGCACGCGGCGTCGTCACCTATCAGCCCGTCGGCGTGATCTATTCGATTCAGCCCTGGAATTTCCCGCTGTACCAGCCCGTGCGCGTGCTGGCGGCCAACCTGATGACAGGCAATGCCTGCGTCCTGAAACATGCCGAAATCTGCACAGGGTCGGGTTTGCGCCTGCGCGAATTGTGCATCGCTGCAGGCCTGCCCGAAGATCTGTTTCAGGTCATCGTGATCGACCACGACACCAGCGACACGCTGATCCAGAACCCGCTTGTGCGCGGCGTCACGCTGACGGGCAGTGACGGTGCAGGTCGCCACGTCGGTTCCGTTGCGGCCAAGGCGCTGAAGAAAACCGTGCTGGAGCTGGGATCGAATGACGCCTACCTCGTGCTCGAGGATGCCGACATCGAGACGGCGGTGAAATATTCTGTCATGGGACGCCTGTATAACAACGGCGAAACCTGTGTCGCGGCCAAGCGGTTCGTCGTGACCGATGCGGTCTATGATCAATTTGTGCAGGCCTATGTCGCCCAGATGGAGGGGATCACGATGGGTGATCCGACCGATGACGACAGCCAGCTGGGCCCGCTGTCCAGTCAGGAACAGTTCGACACGGTCAAGACCCAGGTCGAAGACAGTGTCGCCAAAGGTGCCAGGATCCTGTGCGGTGGCAACCCGCCCGACAGCAAGGGTGCCTATTATCCCGCGACTGTGCTGGCCGATGTGGCCCCCGGCATGCCTGCCTATGACGACGAAATCTTTGGCCCCGTCGCCGCGATCATCCGTGCCAAGGATGATGCGGACGCGATGCGCATCGCCAACGACAGCCGTTACGGGCTGGGCGGAGGTATCTTTAGCCGCGACGAAGACCGCGCGCTGAAGCTGGCACGCGACCATTTCGATACGGGCATGGTCCGGATCAATTCCTTTGGTGCCGCTGATCCCAATATGCCCTTTGGCGGGGTCAAGGATTCCGGCTACGGGCGCGAACACGGCGGGTTCGGGATGAAAGAGTTCGTCAACATCAAGGCGATCTTCTTGCCATGATCACGCTGCACGCCCTGCAATATTCGCGTGCTGTGCGCGTGTTGTGGCTGCTGGCCGATCTGGGCCAGCCGTGCAACCGGGTCGATTATGACCGGACGGCGGATTTTCATGCGCCCGACAGCCTGTCCAGGGTTCACCCCCTGGGCAAGTCACCGGTCATCGAGGACGAAGGCGAGGTCATCGCGGAATCTGCGACGATCCTGCGCTACCTCGCCGCCAAATTCGACGACACCACACACAGCCCGCCGCCCGACAGTGCGGACTATTGGCGCCACGCGGCACTGCTTGACTACGTGGAATCCTCTTTGGCAGAGGTTGCAGCAGGCGGGATCATGCCCGCATTCCGTGGCGATCCCGTGCAGCAGGATGCAAGCGACGCCATCGACCGTCACCTCACCTATCTCGCGCAGGCCCTGGGTGACGGGCCATTGCTGTTCGGTGATCGCGCGATGCTGGCCGATATCCAGTTTTCCTACATCATCGCCATGCTGGACCGGGTCGGCCTGCTGAAAAACCATCCCCGGATCGCGGCCTATTGGGACGCATTGCAACAACAACCCGGCTACATCGCAGCCGTCGACGCGGCAGGGCCCATGGCCCCGCCCGCATAATCCAGACACAAGGATCAAACCCATGCCATTGAACATTCTCATCGCCGGCGCCACCGGCAAGACCGGCCTGATACTGACGCAAAACCTGTTGGATCAGGGCCACAACGTGATCGCGCTGGTGCGCGAAAGTTCCGACACATCGTCCCTGCCCCAAGGCGCATCGTTGCGCCACGGCGACCTGACCGACCTGCAACCCGGTGTCTGCGACGGTGCGGATGTCGTTATCTTTGCCGCCGGATCGGGCGGTGCGACGGGCCCGGACATGACCGACAAGGTCGACCGCGACGGCGCGATGCGCCTGATTGATCTTGCAAAGGCTGCGAATGTCGACCGCTTTGTCATGCTCAGTTCCATCGGTGCCGACCAATCCGACCCGACGGGCGATCTGGCGCACTACCTCAAGGCCAAGCATGACGCTGATGAACACCTCAAGGCATCGGGGCTGACATACGCCATTCTGCGTCCGGTCGCATTGACCGATGACGGTCGCAGCGCCGACGTGATCCTGGGCGATGACGTCGATCCCCGGGCAGAGGCCAGTCGCGCCGACGTGGCGGCAGTCCTTGCGCAAGCCGCAACCACCGCGACCCACGACGGTCAGACCCTGAACATGCAATCCGCCTGAGGGGGCCAGCCCCCGCCGCGTCGGTCGCGGTGGGGATGCCGGGACAGCCTGCCCCGGCCCATTGCAACCTGCCTATAGCCCCAGTTCGGACAGGCCGCCGTGATCCGGCGGCCTTGGTCCTTGTGGCCAATGAAACAGCCGGTCCGCCTGCGTGATCGCCACATCATTGATGGATGCGTGGCGGGCCGACATGTAGCCGCCTGCATTGAATTCCCAGTTTTCATTGCCATGCGCCCGGAACCATTGCCCGTCCGCATCATGATATTCGTAGCAAAAGCGCACGGCGATCCGGTCATCGCCGTGCGCCCAGATCTCCTTGATCAACCGGTAGCCGCTTTCGACCGACCATTTCCGCACCAGAAAGGCACGCACCGCATCACGGCCCTGCAAAAATTCGGATCGGTTGCGCCACGTCGTATCCGGCGTATAGGCCAGTGCCACCCTTTCAGGATCGCGGGAATTCCACGCGTCCTCGGCCATGCGCACCTTTTGGATCGCGTCAGCCCGGGAAAAGGGCGGCACCGGCATGCGGGTCATCGCCCCATCACCAGGCGTTATAGCCAAGGTATTTGCCGGACATCTCGACCTTGACCCGGTCCCCCTTGGGATTTTCGACGCGCGTCACTGTCATGTCGAAATCGATTGCCGACATGATCCCGTCACCGAATTTTTCCTGAATCAGCGCCTTGAGCGTGGGACCATAAACACCCACGATTTCATAGAAACGATAGATGCAGGGATCGGTCGGCACCGCCTGTTCCCAGATTTTCGTGGGGCTTTCGGCCAGAACGCTTTCTGCCTCTTGCGGCAGGCCCATGACGCTGACCATCAGCTTGGCCTTTTCCGGCGGAAAGGCATTCATGCCCATCGCAGCCGAATGGGTCCAGACCGGTGACATGCCGATTTTTTCCGCGATCCCTTCCCAGGTCATGCCGGCCTGTTTCTTGGCCGACAGGATCATGGCTGTGACGTCTTCCTTGGTCATCATCTCGGTCATTTGGAGGTCTTTCATGCTTTTGCTCCTGTGGTGTTAGCTGTTGACCGCCTTGAGGGCGGGCCGCGTGTCGGCGGGATCGTCGTTGGTCTGGGTGGTGTCGATCCGGACGGTTTCGGGGGCATTGGGCTGTCCGGGTGTGGCAAGCTGGCCCGCCAGTTCCTTGGACCGTTTGCCCAGAAACTGCACCAGATGGTTGCGGATCGCGTAATAGTTCGGATGTTCGACAATTTCGGTCCGGTTACGCGGACGCGGGATCGTGATTTCGACGCTTTCCGCAACGCGGGCATGGGGTCCGTTTGTCATCAACAGGATGCGGTCGGCCAACAGGATCGCCTCGTCGATATCGTGGGTGATCATGAACACGGTCTGTTCCATCTGGCCCCAGATCTTGAGCAGCTCGTCCTGGATCGTCCCGCGTGTCAGCGCATCCAGCGCGCCAAAAGGTTCGTCCAGCAACAACAGCTTGGGGTGATTGGCAAAGGCCCGTGCGATGGAGACCCGTTGGCGCATCCCACCCGACAGCTGACTGGGTTTGCGGTGAATCACATCGCCTTCCAGACCGACCATCGCCAGAAATTTTGTCGCGTGTTCGTCGATCTGCGCCCTGGTCCAGTCCGGATGGCGCGCCCTGACGCCAAAGGTGACGTTTTTCAGCGTCGTCAACCAAGGCAGCAGCGAATAGTTCTGAAACACGACACCGCGGTCCAGACTGGGTCCTTTGACCTCTTGCCCGTCCATGATGACGCTGCCGCTGGTCGGGTCTGCCAGTCCCGCGAGGATGTTCATGATCGTGGATTTGCCACAGCCCGAATGGCCGAGGATCACCACGAACTCTCCTTTTTCGACACCAAAGGTGGCGTTTTCGAAAACAGTCAGCTGCCCCCCCGATCCGTCGGGAAATCGTTGGGTCAGCTGTTCGATGCTCAGATACGGCTTCATTGGGATTTCCTTTATTCGGCGTAGGTGACACGGCGTTGCAGCAGGCCGAACATGGCATCCAGCAACATGCCCACGACACCGATCATGAGGATGGAAAACACGACCGAGGTCAGGTCGAGGTTGTTCCATTCGTTCCAGACGTAGTAGCCAATCCCGGTGCCACCCACGAGCATCTCGGCTGCGACGATGACCAGCCAGGCGATACCGATCGAGATCCGCATGCCGGTCACAATGGTGGGTGCAGCCGCAGGCAGGATGACACTGAATGCCGTCCTGAACGGGCCCAATTCATGCGTGCGGGCCACGTTGATCCAGTCCTCGCGCACCGCTGCCACGCCAAAGGCCGTGTTGATCAACATGGGCCAGATCGAGCAGATAAAGATCACAAAGATGGCCGACGCTTCGCTGTCGCCGATGATGAACAGCGCAAGCGGCATCCATGCCAGCGGCGAAATCGGCCGCAGGACCTGGATGAACGGGTTGAAGGCCTTGTAGGCGACCTGGCTCATCCCGATCAGGAAACCAAAGGGAATGGCGATGAGTGCGGCAAGGAAATATCCCGTCAGAACGCGGTAGATCGAATAGCCGATCTGGATGCCGATCCCCTTGTCGTTGGGGCCTGCGTCGTAGAACGGATCGCTGAGTTGTTCCCAGGCCTTGGCGATCACCTGGCTGGGCGGCGGCACACCGGCCTTGGGCGCGCCGCCTCCTGTCAGCAGTTCATATTCGGTCAGTTCGCCCGCCGCCTGCTGGGCCGGGATGGCGGCCTCCCA
Organism: Loktanella sp. 3ANDIMAR09; assembly: GCF_001420005.1. Taxonomy (GTDB): domain Bacteria; phylum Pseudomonadota; class Alphaproteobacteria; order Rhodobacterales; family Rhodobacteraceae; genus Loktanella. The sequence goes on from NZ_LJAK01000004.1 coordinate 219,032, forward strand.
GATCAGGAGGCCGACGACAAGCATGATGACCGACAGCAGGGCCGCGCGTAGGTTGAGGGACAGTTGATACATCCCTTAACCCTTCTTGATCGCAAAGCTGTCGACATAGGCCTCGGGCGTGGCCGGATCAAAGGTCTTGCCCATGATCATGTGCGATTTGTAGGTGACGTCAGGGGCTTCATACCCGAGGTCTTCCATCACCTTCTTGCAATCGGCAGCGAGGTAGACCTGTTCTGCAACGCCGCGGTAATCGACATCGCCTTCGATATAGCCCCAGCGTTTCATCTGGGTCAGGATCCAGACCCCCATCGAATGCCATGGGAACGGGTCGAAATCGATGCGGTCCGGCACGCGCTGCACATTGCCCAGGCCGTCGGCGTAGGTTCCGGTCAATACCTGCTCGATCACCGTGACCGGCTGATTGAGATAGTTGGTCGGCGCGATGGCGGCAGAGATTTCCTTGCGGTTTTCGGGGTTTGACGCGTATTGCGTCGCATCGATAATCGATTTGAGCAGGGCCCCGTAGGTGTTGGGCAGTTCCGTTGCAAAGGACAGCGGTGCCGCAAAGGCGCAGCAGGGATGACCTTCCCAGATTTCCTTGGTCAGGAGGTGGATGAAACCGATGCCTTCGTAGACGGCCCGCTGATTGAACGGATCGGGCGACAGATAGCCGTCCAGATTGCCCGCCCGCAGGTTGGCGACCATTTCCGGCGGCGGCACGACGCGGATCTGGATGTCCACATCCGGGTCCAGACCGAATTCCGCCACGTAGTAACGCAGCAGGAAATTGTGCATGGAATATTCGAACGGCACGCCAAAGGTGAAACCCTTCCACTGGGTCGGATCACGCTTGTCCAGATGTTCGTTCGACAACACGATGGCCTGACCGTTGATGTTTTCCACCGCAGGCATGATGTAGGGTTCTGCCACCGACCCCGCGCCCAGCGTCATGGCCAGCGGCATCGGCGTCAGCATGTGCGATGCGTCGTATTCGCCGTTCAGCGATTTGTCCCGCGCCACGGCCCAGCCTGCGGTCTTGATGACCTGCGCATTCAGACCGTAGCGTTCGTAAAATCCCAGTGGCTGCGCCATGATGATCGGGGTCGCACAGGTGATCGGCACGAAACCGATGTTCAGGTCGGTTTTTTCAGGCGGCCCGAGGTTGTCGAGGATTGCAGCCTTTGCTTCGTTCAATGGAAACACGGACGCCAGTGCCGCCGCCATCGTCGAGCCGCCCATCATCCCCATGAACGACCTGCGGCCGATGTCGCTTTGCCCGAAAACGGACCGGACGATCGCGCTTTCGACCGCGCGTTCCAGCATGCCCTCCGATGTGGACAGATCAATGCTGTCCGCGACCTCTGGTACGGCGGCCTTGCAGGTGTGGCACCCGCATTCCGCAGCATGGCGAAGATCGGTTTTCGACGAAAATGGATTTCCCAGAGACTTGATAGACATTGTGCGCTCCTGCTGGTGATTTGCCTCATGGTGACAGCGGGACCGGACCAGTTGAAGCAACGCACAAAATTTAGGTGCACTGATTTTTAAGTTTATTCGTAATGTGTTAACGAAATTCACCTGCGGGAATACTTACGATATTTCGTAAATTACGAAATATCGTATTGCGTTTGATCGCGTTTGTCCCTCGCATGACCGGATGCAGACCACAGACAGCCCACACGATTCCCTGCTGGCCGGTGCCTTTGGCCCGACGCTTGTGATTGACCTCGCACAGGACCGTATCCTTGCCGCCACCCCCGAAGCGGTCGCGCTGTTGGGTGACCCCGCGCTGGTGGGGACGCATTTCGCGCGTTTCATCGCGTCAGGTCTGGATACATTTGTCGTCTTTATCGCCGAGGTTCAGCACCGCCAAACGGCATGGACGCGCCGCGTGTCCCTGCAAAACGCAGGCGGTGATCCACTGCTGTGCGAGGTGACCGGGCGGGCCCTGCGCCACGATGGCAGGGATATGCTGTTGTTGCATGCGCTGGATCTGGGCGCGCTAGACCAACATGCAGCAGAGGTCGCCGCCGGAAATTTCTACCAGGGCGGGCTGATGGAATGGCAGCGCGCCCAAAGTTTCTTTGCCGATCTGGAACGTGAAAACCAGTTGATCCTGAATGCCGCAGGCGAAGGCATCTACGGCGTCAATGCCGATGGCAAGACGACATTCGTGAACCGCGCAGCCCAGGAAATGCTGGGGTGGACCACCGAAGACCTGCTGGGTCACGACATCCATGCGAAAATCCACCATCACCACCTGAACGGCGACCGCTATCCGTCCCATGAATGTCCGATCTACCAGTCGTTCCGGTTCGAACAGGTCAACCGTATCGAGGACGAGGTGTTCTGGCGCAAGGACGGCAAGCCGATCCGCGTCGAATATGTCTCGACCCCGATTTATGACGGCCCGCAGCTGGTCGGGGCGGTCGTGATCTTTCGCGACATCACGGAACGCTGGGAAAACGAACGCAAACTGCGCGACGCGATGGAACAGGTCGCGGCCCTGCGCGACCAGCTGGAAGAGGAAAACGCCTACCTGCAAGAGGCGATCAGCATCGAACGCGCGCACCACGACATCATCGGGCGTTCGGATGCCATTCGCCGGATCATCACGCAGATCGAACTCGTGGCGCCGACCGACACGACAGTCTTCATCCGCGGCGAAAGCGGCGTGGGCAAATCGCTGGTGGCCTCGGCCATTCACAAGGCCAGCCCGCGCAAACGGCGGCCCATGATCCATTTCAAGGCCGGGGCAATCACGCCCGAAAAAGTGGAAAGCGAATTGTTCGGCCAGATGCGCGGGGCCTTTGAGGGCGCGCTCAAGGATCGCCCCGGCAAACTGGAACTGGCCCATGGCGGCACATTGTTCATCGAGGAAATCGCGGACATCCCCGTGGAACTGCAAGGGCATCTGCTGGATGCCCTGCAGAACCGGCAGGTTGTGCGTCTGGGCGATGATCGCACCCGCAGTCTGGACCTGCGCGTCATCGCATCCACCAACCGCGATGTGGACCGCGAGGTGCAGGCAGGCCGCCTGCGGCAGGACCTGCTGTTGCACCTTGGGGTCTTTCCCATCCTGTGCCCGCCCCTGCGCGACCGGCCAGAGGACATACCGATCCTGACAGCGCACCTGCTGCGGCTGGTCTGCAAGAGACTGGGCCGCAAGGTGCCGGTCGTGACCGAAGGTGCCATGCGCAAGCTGCAACACTATCACTGGCCCGGAAATGTCCGTGAACTGGCAAATGTGATCGAACGCGGTGCCATCGTGTCGCAGGCGGACAAGCTGCAAATCGAAATCCAGAGTCAGATCGCCCCCGGTGCCCTGCCAAGATCCACCTTGCTGACCGAGGCAGAGGTCGAACACCTGCGCCGGGCCAACATCATCGCCTGCATGAAAGAGGCCGGCGGGCGGGTGTCGGGCGCACAGGGTGCCGCGGCCTTGTTGGGGATCAAGCCCACAACACTGTATTCACGGCTGAAAAAACTAGGCCTCAAGGAAGATGACTGGTAGCGGGTCGGGAAATGTCGGGCCGGTCTGTCCGCAGGTCCTGAAATGACCCTGCATGCCGATGCGACGTCTGACCGACGACTCAGGGTACGAAATCACGGCAGCAGATAGGCCAGCCCGTGAATTCCGGGCAAAGCCCGCTAGTTCAGCACGTGGTGCGGGGCGATCATGCCGGTCCGCACGCCAAAGATCGCCAAGGAGACCGCCATCCGCTTTTCAGTCACTATCGCCCTCATCCTGGTCCTGTCCGCGCTGGGACTGACCTACGAGATCGCGGCAGGCCGCGTTCTGGCCCCCTATTTCGGCACATCCCTGCTGACCTGGACAACCGTGATCGCGACGGTTCTGGGTGGGTTTTCGCTGGGTAGCGCCCTTGGCGGGATCGTGGCGGAACGGCCGCGCGACGTCGCCTTGCGCAATGTGCGCGGCGCGCTGGTGGCGACCGCCGTGCTTATGGCGGCATCGCCGACGCTGCTCTCGATGGTCTATGCCTGGGGTGCGCGCGGCACGGGGGGCATGTTTTTCAGCGTGCTGATCGTGTTCTTTCCAGCCTCGGTTCTGGTCACACTGACTTCTCCGCTGCTTGCCAAGCTTGCGATGGAAGCGCGGCCGGGCCGAGAGGGATCGTCACTGGGTTTCGTGCTGGCCGCGGGGTCCGTCGGGGCCATTTTCGGTGCCATCCTCGCCGGTTTCGTCACCTTGCCCCTTATTGGGTCGACGGCGACCTTTGCCGCTTGCGGTGTGATCGCCCTGCTCTGCCTGCCGTGGGTGCGCGGCGGCGCTGCCGGCGACACGGGTGTCACCCTCGCTGCTGCGGGTTTCGTAGGTTTTGCCGGCCTGGCGGGTTCCCCGGCCTGCCAGTACGAATCCGGCCTGTCCTGCCTGACCGTCGTCCAGCGCGGTGACGCGGTTCAACTGGTGTCCGACGGCACCATGCAAGCCGCCGAACAACGCACGCCGGCCCAAGGGTCGGACGGCACTGTCGGGCTTGCGCTGGATTACACCCAATGGCTTTGGGATCGGATGGACCGCGATCTGGGGTCCGATGCATCCGTGCTGTTTGTCGGTGGCGGTGGCTATACCCTGCCGACCAAACTGCTTGCCACGCGACCGCAATCGCATGCGACAGCCGTCGAAATTGATCCATTGGTCACCGATGTCGTGCGACGGCACATGCCCCGTGCCGCCGACATGATCGCGCAGACCGGATATGACGCGTCACAAGACGGTGCCGACGGTCGGCTGGGCATCATTCACGCCGACGGGCGCATCTACCTGAACGAGACCGATCAGCGCTTTGATGCGGTGGTGATGGATGCGTTTTCGTCCGGTTCGGTTCCCGCGCATCTGGTCACGCGCGAGGCATTCGCCCGTCTGCGCGACATCGTCGATGGCCCGGTTTACGTCAACCTGCTGGACCGGCCCGACGGTCCGCTTGCTCGCGGTGTCAACGCGATCCTCAAGGAGATCTACCCTCAGGTTCAGGCCGTACAGGGCGAGGTCTATGCCTCGGGCCGCGCCAACATCCTGTTCGCAGCGTCGCTGCAACCGTTGACACCGCTGGACAGCCTGCCGGACGGCTACGGCGCGACCCGCATTTCCGACGCGCGCGCCTTTACCGATGACCGCGGATGGGTCGGACACCGGTAAGTCGCGCAACCGGCACGCCCCTGCAGGCGACGGCCGCCAACTCCGCCAAGTTCCGTATCAACCGGGGCAACCCGACCAGCCGGGTCTGCCCCTTTTGAAGGCCGCGTCCCTAGGCTGGAACCACGACCTTTGGGTCCTCTGCCGGCGCGTCCAAGGGCAGGTGATTTTCGGCCAGAACCAGCAGGTTCTCGATCCCGATCACGTCACTTTGCGTCTTGTAGCCAATCAGATCCTCGACGGCCATGTCGCTGTGCCGGGCCATCAGCATCGTCTCTTCGGACGAAAAGTTGGTCAGCCCGCGCGCGACCTCTGCCCCGCTTTCGTCATAGACGTGCAGGACGTCACCCTTGGTGAAATCACCCTGAATGGACAGGATGTCATGACGTGACACCCCGCAATCACCCGCGACCACGGCCGCCGCGACATTGTCAGGCACCACCAGCGTTCCCGACACCTGCAACCGATTGCTGAGCCAGACCATCAACGGCGATGCCGCCTTGCCAGTCACACGGCAGCGGGTGAAACGCCGCTCGTTCGCCAGGACAGAGGAAATCGGCCGTTCGATGATCCCCTCGGCGATGATCGTCTCAACCCCTGCGTTCTGGGCCATGTTCGCCGCCTGCATCTTGGTCAGCATACCACCACTGCCCAGCGCGCTGATCGCGGTCGTTGAATCCAGATGTTCGCTGACATCGTCGATCTCGGCGATGAACTGCGCGCCGGGTTCCGCCGGATTACGGTCATACAGGCCGTCCACGCTGGTCAGGATGACCAGCAGATCGGCGTCGACCATCTGGGCCACCTTGGCTGACAGGCGGTCGTTGTCGCCCACGCGCAGGTCACGGGTGGCCACGGAATCGTTTTCATTGATGATCGGCAGGATGTCGTTTTCGAACAACCGCAGCATCGTGTTCTTGATGTTCAAAAACCGTCGACGTTCTTCCATGTCGCCGACCGAAACCAGCATTTGCGCGACGTCCATGTTATGTTCTGACGCGATCTGCCGGTAGGCGTTCATCAGCAGCGGCTGGCCACATGCAGCGGCCGCCTGCTTGTCCAGAATGCCCGCATCCTCGGGCCGTTTGCCCACCATGTTGAGGCCCAGCGCCACCGATCCTGACGATGTCAGAATGACGTCGTGGCCCTCTTTCTTGAGGCGCGCCAGATCGCTGAGCAGGCCGTTGATGAACGCGTAGCGCAGGGTGAGGTTTTCGTCATTGGCCAGCAGGCTTGATCCGATCTTGACGACGATTTTCTTGTTCTTCGGCATGGGTGCCTCCGGTAATTTCCTGTTTTGACTGGCAAAATACCGATCGGTTTGCGTCGCGTGACGCAGCCCTGTAGCACTGCCAACTCAATGATTCGCCGACGTGTAACACGGACTGGCCCCCCTAGCGCAAACAGGTTGCCGGGCGGGGCGGCGGGTTGGCAGGCCAGCGCCACCAGCGCGGCAAGCGCCGATTTCCCGGCGCTGCAAGGCCCGCGATGCTGCATTGCAGCGCCCGCGGACCGCGGCCCGAAGGCAAGCATGAGGGAGACGAAGATGAACATACTTTTGATCGGCTGCGGCAAGATGGGCGGCGCCATGCTGCGACAGTGGGTGCGCCAGGGTGAACACAGCTTTACGGTCGCAGATCCGGCCGCAGACGACCTGCCCGGTGGCGTGCGCCATGTGTCAAAAGCGACAGATTTGCCGTCACAATCCTTTGACGTCGTGATGATCGCGATCAAGCCGCAGGCCATCGCTGACGTTCTGCCGGATTACGCGCATGCGCTGAGGGAGAACGGCACTTTCGTGTCCATCGCGGCGGGCACCAGCGTCGCCTCACTACAAAACGTTGTGGGCGATGCGGCCATCGTGCGCGTCATGCCGAATATGGCGGCACTGGTCGGGATGGGCGTGTCGGGGCTCTATGCCAACGCCCGGTGCACAGCCGAACAGACCCGCCAGATCGTGGCGCTGATCGACCAGACCGGGACCTGCATTCCCGTCGACAGCGAAGACAGGATCGACCGTCTGACCGCCGTCAGCGGCAGCGGGCCGGGCTATGTGTTCGAGATCTTGCGCAGCTATGTCGCCGCCGCCGAAGAACTTGGCTTTGACCACGACACCGCCCGCACGCTGGTTCTTGACACGCTCTCCGGCACGGTCGAAGCCGCACGCCAGTCGGACCAGACGCTCGCGGCGCTGCGCAATTCTGTCACCAGCAAGAACGGCACCACGCAGGCCGGTCTGTCTGCACTCATGCGTGACGGTCAGCTGGACGCCCTTTTCCAGGACACACTGCAATCCGCTTATGCGCGGGCCGTCGAACTCAAGTAATTTGAAGCGGTCAGATGACCGCAGAAAGGATGCAAGATGAACACCATGCACCCCGATCCGAAAACCACTAACATCACCGCCGTCATCGATGACCTTGGCCGCCGGGCCAAGGCAGCGGCGCGCGACCTGGCAATGGCCAGCACCCAAGACCGCAACCGCGCCTTGACCGAGGCAGCAGCGGCCCTGCGCGCCGCGACGGACGATATTCTGGCCGCGAATGCCAAGGACCTCGACAGCATCGCAGGCAGCGACAAGGACGCGGCATTCGTCGACCGGCTGACCCTGACAGACGACCGCGTCGCGGCAATGGCCGATGCACTGGACGCGATTGCAGCACAGGACGATCCGCTAGGCCGGACGCTGGCCACCTTTGACCGCCCGAACGGGCTGAAAATCGACCGCGTCAGCGTGCCCATCGGCGTGATCGCGATGATCTATGAATCGCGCCCCAACGTCGGGTCCGACGCCGGTGCGCTTTGCATCAAGTCGGGCAATGCCGTGATCCTGCGCGGCGGATCGGAAAGCCTGCATTCCTCGCGTGTGATCGTCGATTGTCTGGCCCGCGGACTGGTGGCGGCAGGCCTGCCGCGGGACGCCGTGCAGCTGGTCGACACGCGCGACCGTGCCGCGGTCAAGGCGCTGCTGCACAGCATCGACACTGTCGATCTTGCCATTCCGCGCGGCGGCCGTGGCCTTGTGTCGCTGGTCCAGCGCGAGGCGCGCGTGCCGACCCTGCTGCATCTGGACGGCAACAACCACACCTATGTCCATGAAAGTGCCGACCTCGAAAAGGCGATCGGCCTTGTCCGGAACGCCAAGATGCGCCGCACCGGCATTTGCGGTGCCACGGAATGCGTGGTCGTCGATGCAGCCATCGCAGACACCTTTTTGCCCAAGCTGGCCGCCGCGATGCCGGACTGCGAACTGCGCGGCGATGATCCTGCACGGCGCATCCTGCCTGACATCACCCCTGCAAGTGATGACGACTGGCACACCGAATACCTCAGCAACATCATGTCCGTCAGGGTTGTCGATGACGCGGCAGAGGGGATCGCCTTTGTTCAGGGGCATTCATCGGGGCATACGGATGCCATCGTGGCCGAGGACAAGGCGACAGCGCGACGCTTCATGGCGGCAGTCGATTCCGCCGTGGTGATGCACAATGCCTCGACGCAGTTTTCCGACGGCGGTGAATTCGGCATGGGTGCCGAAATCGGAATCGCGACGGGCAAAATGCACGCCCGCGGCCCCGTTGGCGCAGAACAGCTGACCAGCTTCAAATACCTTGTCTTTGGTGATGGTCAGCAGAGGGACTAGAAACCTCTGCCGCCCGGTTGCGGTGGCTGTCTATGGTTGCCACCGCTGATGATGCGCACCTGCCCTGCGTCCTGTGTTGGGCCATGCAGGCTTGATCGGGGCGCAGACAGGACTGGACCTGTGTTACAGGCCCAGCATCCGCTTGTTCATCGCGTCATCCGTGCCGCCTGCGGCGAAATCGTCAAAAGCATGCGGCGTGACCCGGATGATATGGTCACGCACGAATTGCGCCCCTTCGCGTGCACCATCCTCGGGATGTTTCAGCGCACATTCCCATTCCACCACGGCCCAGCCGTCGAAATCATTGGCCGCCATCTTGGAAAACACGGCCCCGAAATCGACCTGACCGTCGCCCAGTGACCGGAACCGGCCAGCGCGGTCCACCCAAGACTGGTATCCGCCATAGACGCCCTGCCGACCGGTTGGATTGAATTCTGCGTCCTTGACGTGGAACATGCCGATCACGTCGCGGTAGATGTCGATGTTGTCCAGATAGTCGAGACACTGAAGGACATAGTGCGACGGGTCATACAGCATCTTGGCCCGCGCGTGGTTTTTCACCCGTTCCAGAAACATTTCGAACGTCACGCCGTCGTGCAGGTCCTCGCCCGGATGGATTTCATAGCACAGATCGACGCCGCAACCGTCCGCATGATCCAGAATGGGCCGCCATCGTGCCGCGAGTTCATCGAACGCCGCCTCGACCAGCCCTGCCGGGCGCTGTGGCCAGGGATAGACATAGGGCCAGGCCAGCGCGCCGGAAAAGGTCGCCTGCGCCGTCAGGCCCAGTCTGGCGGATGCATCCAGCGCCTTTTTCACCTGATCCACCGCCCAGACCTGCCGCGCCTTGGGGTCGCCATGAACGGACGGTGTGGCAAAACCGTCAAAGCCCAGATCATAGGCAGGATGGACCGCGACCAGCTGCCCCTGAAGGTGGGTGGACAGTTCCGTGACCGTGATACCGTTGTCGGCGGCCTGACCTTTCCATTCGTCGCAGTAGGTCTGACTTGTCGCAGCCTTGTCCAGATCAATCAGACGGGTGTCCCAACTGGGGACCTGCACACCGTCATAGCCGACCTCCCTGGCCCATTTGGTGATGCTGTCCCAACTGTCGAAGGGGGCTTCGTCACTTGCAAATTGCGCCAGAAACAGCGCCGGTCCCTTGATCGTTTTCAACGGTCATCTCCCTTGGTGCGGTCAAACTCTTGGGGCGTGTAGGCGAACCGCGTGAACCGCGCCTCGGCCCCCATGCCGGTGATGTCATAGGCCATCATGCCGACGAACGCGCCCGTAAATGACGCATGTTCCCCCTGCGCACCTTCGTCCGAGATATGCGAGGCATCGCGCGGTGGGCCCAGCGGTTGCGCACCCTCGCCGGTATCAAAGTAAAACTGCTGATGCGCACCCGCGACCTGCACCGACAGCGTGACGGGGCCATCAGGGATCGGCACCGGCGCGATCGGATGATCCAACGCGCCCGCAGGCCAGTCCCCGTTGCAAGAGATCAGCGTCAGGCACCGCTGACCGTCCTCGAACGTGATGAAAGCGCCGTGGAATTTGTGCCGGTTGTAGTAGGTGATCAGGCCCGCGCCCTGCTGATAGGACTGGGGCGTGAAATCAAGCGTGGTTTCCGCCGTATAGGCCGGGTCCTCTTGCCTGCGCGCGACAAGGGATTGTTCAAACCAGCTTCCGATGCTTTCGCGGCCCGTCAGGACCAGCGCACCATCGGCGATGCGGAACAGACGGTCAGGCCGTGGGGTGCGCAGCCATTGGAATTCGGGCGGCAGGCTGTCGAAGCGGTCGTGGACCATCGCCCCGCGCGGATTTTGCGCGACCTCGACCTCCACGGTTTCCGGCGGCAGCAGGCTCCCGTTTTCCAGATACAGCCAGTCGTCGCGCCAGACGCAGCGGGCAATCCCCGTCTCGCGGCCCGTGGCGCAGAAAGGCTTGCCATCATGCATGACGGGTCGGCCCATCAGATAGGTATGCCATGCCGTGCCGTCCGGTGCCGCGACATACTGGCCGTGGCCTGCCCGCTGGATCGGATGTTCCGGCACGCCCTTGGTCGAGATGACGTGTTTGTCCGGGTGATCCTCATACGGGCCGTCGATCTGGCGGGACCGGGACAGGGTGACAGCGTGGTCATATCCCGTGCCGCCCTCTGCCGTGGTCAGGTAATACCAGCCGTTGCGTTTGAACAGATGCGGTGCCTCTGTCAGGCCACGGTCAGTGCCGTGGTAGATATTCGTCACGGGGCCGAACAGCCCGCGTGCAGGTGACCATTCCTGCAACAGGATACCATCGAAACGGTCGTTTGCAGGGTTCACGCCTGACCCGGCCTGACGGTGGTTCCACTGCATGTTCACGAACCATTTGCGGCCGTCGTCATCGTGGAACAGCGATGGATCGAACCCGCTGGAATTCACATACCAAGGGTCGGACCAGTCGCCGTCGATCGTCCCACAAGTGGTGATGTAATTGTGGGCGTCCTTCCAGTCGCCCTCCAGCCGTTTGACATCGGTGTAGACCAGCCAGAACCGCTTGTCCGCGTAGGACAGACAAGGGGCCCAGATACCGCAACTGTCGGGATTGCCGCGCATGTCCAGCAGGGCCGCGCGGTTCAACGGCCGCGCCATCAGCGTCCAGTTCACCAGATCGCGGCTGTGGTGGATTTGCACGCCGGGATACCATTCGAATGTCGAGGTCGCGATGTAGTAATCATCGCCGACGCGGCAGATCGACGGGTCGGCGTTAAAGCCGGGCAGGATCGGATTGCGGATCATGGCGCGTCCGCCAGCAATGCGCGTGCGTCGTCGGGGGACAGGGCCGCGGGACGGTCGCAGGTGGTGGCCATGTCGATGAATTTGCCGGTTTCGCCCGATTTCAGGATGCTGGTCATCACGTCCGTCACATGCACCGCCAGGTCGAGGGCGCAGCGATGCGGGCGGTCCGCCATGATCGCGGCAGCCATATCAGCCAGACCCGCCGTGCGGTAATTGGCGCGGGGGTCCTTGCCGTCCAACTCCCAGTTCACTTGGCCGAACGGATGATCCCAGACCGGCACTTCGGTGATCGTGCCGGCGGCGTCGGATTGTTCCAGCGCGCCACCAAAGTGGTTGGGGTCCGGCACGAACAGCGAACCATCAGTGCCGTAAAGCTCCATGTTCGCATGGCGGTGCGCCTTGACGTCCCAGCTGACGTTCAAAGTGATCGCGGCCCCGTTTTCAAATTCCAGCAACGCATGAATCGTCGTGGGCGTCTGCACCGGGATGGTTTCACCTGCACGTGGCTGCGACGTGATCGTCCGTTCGGTCTGGGCAGAGGTTGCGAGTGCGCCGACCCTTTTGACCGGGCCGATCAGCTGCACAAGGTTCGTGATGTAATACGGCCCCATGTCCAGCACCGGACCGCCACCGGGCTTGAAGAAAAAATCAGGGTTGGGATGCCACATTTCCATCCCCGGCCCCATGAAGTGGGCTGTGCCGGAAGTGATCCGCCCAATGCCGCCGTCATCGATGATCTGCCGCGCCTGTTGGTGCGCACCGCCAAGAAACGTATCCGGGGCGGACCCGATGCGCAGACCCTTGGCCGCTGCCAGATCCGTCAGCGATTTGCCCTGTTTCAGCGTCAGCACCAGCGGCTTTTCGGTATAGGCATGTTTGCCCGCGTCCAGAATGCGCTTGGTGACGTCATAGTGCGCATCGGGGATTGTCAGGTTGACGATGATGTCGATGTCGTCGGACGCCAGCAGGTCGGTCACGGTCCGCGCCTTGACCCCGAATTCAGCAGCCCGCGCAAGGGCTACCTCCTCGTTCATGTCGGACACCGCGACAAAGCGGATGTCCTTGAAGGTCGGCGCAAGGCCCAGGTAGGCGGCAGAGATATTGCCGCAGCCGATCAGACCGATGTTCATGGTCATGGGAAGTATCCTTACAGCGAATTCATGTAGGTCAGCGCGCGTTCGGCGAACCGTTGGTCAGAGGATGGCTTGTCGTGTTCCATGATGAACAGATCGCAGCCAGCGGCCTTGAGTGCCGCAAAATGCGCGGGCCAATCCAGCGTGCCGTGACCGGCATCCGCCCAACCGTCCTCGTCCGCGTTTTCGCCGGCGGGCGCGCGGTCCTTGACGTGGGCAGAGATCAGCCGGTCGCCGTATTGGTCGATGACGCTGCCCGGATCGGTGCCTGCAACGGCAGCCCAGGCAACGTCGAATTCAAAACCAACAGCAGGATCGGCCAGTATCAGATCGATGGGGCGTTCGCCTGTGGGCAGCGCCATGAATTCGAAATCATGGTTGTGCCAGCCAAATTCGAAACCATCGTCCTGCAAGGGTTTGCCCGCCGCGGCCAGACGCTTGCCGAAATCGTCCCAGCCTGCTGCATCGGTGGGGCGATCGTCGGGCATCAGGAACGGCACGACGATCTTGTTGATCCCCAGACCGCGAGCGATGCGTGTGACCTCTGCGCGGTTATTTTCGACCAGATCAAAGGCGAAATGGCCCGACGGCATCGTCAGCCCGGTGTCGGCCATCGCCTTGCGGGTGGCGTCGAGGTCCTCATACACGGGGCCATAGCCTTCGACGTGGGCGTAGCCCAGATCGGCCAGCATTTTCAGCGTATCGGCCAGCGGGCCAAAGTTTCGCGAGCTGTAGAGTTGGTAGGAAAATCCGGTCATGTCGGGGCCTTTCAGGAATGATACGTCGCGCTGTGCAGGTCGCGCAGCGTGAATGATGGGGTGATGTCGGGGTTGGCCGGGGTGAACCGCAGGGTCGCGGTATGGCCGGGGCCAAGGTGAATTGCGTTGCGGTCAAACCGACCGGGGGTATCGGCCTCTGCCGTGACGAAAAATGCCATGGCCTGCGCCGTGATGGACAGGACCCAAATGTCGCCGTCGCGGCTGGTCTGACAATTCAGGCGGGCGGGCAGCAGGTCATAGGCCTTGTAGGGTTTCGGGGCAAAGACATCGCCGCCCTTGCTGCCGTCGCTGGCCGTCCAGCCGAACGACAGCATCTCTTGCGGTTTCAGATCGCTGGCCTTGATGCGCAGCAATTGTGTTGCATGGTCATCGACCTGAGCAGCCCCCTGCCCCAGTTCGCGCGCTGTCCCGTCCATCGCGCAGGCATGGGCCGTGATCGACAGGTCCAATGGACTGCCGGTGTCGTTGATCCCGCGCAGCACGAGGTCGTCACCGTCCGGCATCACGACAACGGTGACGGGGGCGTAGAAATCGCGGCTCAGATGGTGAAGCACCTTCCATCCGCCGCCATAATCAAGCGAAGCCCATGAACACACGGGCCATGTGTCATTGAGCTGCCATATCAACGTGCCCATGCAATGTGGTTTCAGCCCGCGCCAGTGGGTGACAGCGGTCTTGATCGCCAGCGCCTGCTGCACCTGAGAGACATAGACGAAATTCTCGAAATCCACGGGAAAGCGGAAATAGCGGAACATGGTTTCCGCGATGCGCGCGTTGCCGCCAGCGTTTTTCTGATGCGCCTCCATCACCGGGGCGGCGATGTTGAAATCGGCGGGGTCTGCGAATTGGCGGATCACGTCCATCGACGGATAGCTTTGGAACCCGAATTCGGAACAGAACCGGGGCGACACGTCGCGGTAGTGGTCGAAATCGCGGCCTTCGTGCCAGACCGACCAGAAATGCATGTCACCGCTGCTGTCATCGTGCCACGCATCCCCGAACGACAGCGGCCCGGTCGATGGGCTGGATGGCCACCAGTTGGCAGCGGGATCGGTATCGCGCAGCGCGTCCTCGATACAGCGGTTCAAGCGGTCGTAATTCACCAGATAGCGGTCGCGGTCGTCGATGCTGACGTCATACCAGGTCAGTGCGCCGACCAGTTCATTGTCGCCGCACCACAGCGCCAGACAGGCGTGATGATGCATCCGCGCGACGTTGTCGTGAACCTCGGCTCGCACCTCGGCCAAATAGGCCGCATCGGATGGATAGAGGTTGCAGGCGAACATGAAATCCTGCCAGACCAGCAAGCCCATTTCGTCGCAAGCATCATAAAAGCTGTCAGGCTCGTACCGTCCACCGCCCCAGATGCGGATCATGTTCATGTTGGCGTCGACTGCGGATTGCAGCAGGTCGCGCGTCTTGGCGTCGGTGATCCGGCCCGGCAGCGCATCGGCGGGGATCCAGTTGGCCCCCTTGCAAAAGATGCAGCGCCCGTTGACCCGGATCTTGAACCCAAGCCCTGCGGCGTCGGGTTCAGTCACCAACTCCATCCTGCGCAGGCCGATGCGGCGGTGTGCCGTGGCGGCCCCTGCCGTGACGCACAGATCATAAAGCGGCTGGCCACCCTGCCCGGCAGGCCACCAAAGCTGCGGGTCGTCGATCCGAACCGTTACTTCGGCAAAACCATCGTCAGTCTCGGCGGTCAGAACCTGCCCGTCCAGTTCAACCGTGACCGGGCCCGCGTGATTGCTGGTGTGGACGCCCACCGTGACGGTCACGCCGTCGCCGTGATCCTGCGCGATGGCCAGCCGGTCGATGCGCGGCGCGGCACTGGGTTCCAGCCGCAGCGCGCCATAGACACCAGAGGTCGCCAGCGCGATGTTCCAGTCCCAGCCGAAATCGCAGGCCGGTTTGCGCAGAAAGTTTCCGTAGGGGATCGGGCAGTTCTTTGACCACGGCACAGCAAAGGGATGCGCGTCCGATAGGGCCTTGCCCGCCGCGACTGGCGAATGGAAGGTGATCGCGATCTCGTTGGTCCCGACCCGCGCCACATGGCCCAGCGCAACGCGGTAGCTGCGAAATGCGTTCGCGGCCTCCAGCACCACCGTCCCGTTCACTCGTATCGTTGCCACGGTATCGAGTTCCGAAATCACCAGATCGACATCGGTATCGTCCAGCGTGAACGCTTTATGGGCCGTCCAGTCCTGTTCGCAAATCCAGCGCAGATCGTATTCGTTCTGACCTGCATAGGGATCGGGGATCGCACCCGCGGTGTGCAGCGCCGTCACGATGTCACCCGGCAGGGTCATCGGAACGGCATGCCCGCCATCGACGGATTGCAGGGTCCAGCTGCCAGACAGGTCGCGTGGCATTACAGACGCGCCTCTGTTTCCTTGTCAAAGAGTGATGCAGCACCGGGATCGATCCCGATCATCAACCTGTCACCGGCCCTGACCTGTGCCTGGCCGTCCATGCGCACCCGCATGGTCTGTCCGCCAAAGGCGCAGTGCACCAGCGTATCGGACCCCATCGGTTCCACCAGATCGGCTATGACCTCTGCCTTGTAGGGCGCGGAACGCAGGTTGTCGCCCGTCATGACGTGTTCCGGGCGGATGCCGATGATTGCGGGCCGAACGGACGCGGGCCGCTGGGCAAATTCATAGGTGCCGAGTGGCAAATCGTGATCGGGAATGCGGATCACGTCACCCTCGACCGTGCCGTCAAAGAACGTCATCGATGGCGATCCGATGAAATCCGCCACATACAGGTTCTGCGGTTTGCCATAGATTTCGGCGGGGGTTCCCAGCTGCATGATCTTGCCGCCTTTCATGATCGCGATGCGATCAGCCAGCGTCATCGCCTCGACCTGATCGTGGGTAACATAGATCATCGTGTTTTGCAGGTTGTTGTGCAGCCGTTTCAGTTCCACGCGCAGATCGGCGCGCAGTTTTGCATCCAGATTGGACAGCGGTTCGTCGAACAGGAAAACCTCGACATCGCGCACCAGCGCCCGACCGATGGCGACCCGCTGGCGCTGACCGCCGGACAGCGCACCCGGCTTGCGTTTCAACAAGGGTTCGATTTGCAGAATTTCGGCCGCACGCGCCACGCGTTTGGCGATCTCGGCCTTGGGCACCCGTGCATTGCGCAGGCCAAACGTCAGGTTCCCCTCGACCGTCATCTGCGGATACAGCGCATAACTTTGAAACACCATGCCTATGCCGCGTTCGCTGGGTTCGGCCCAGGTCACGTTGCGGCCCTTGATCCAGATCTGGCCGTCGGTCGGTTCCAAGAGGCCCGCGATGACATTCAGCAGCGTGGATTTCCCACAGCCGGACGACCCCAGCAGCACCAGAAATTCACCATCACCAATATCGAGGTTCAGGTTTTGCAGCACCTTGACCGCGCCAAACGACAGGTCGAGGTTCTTGATCGAAACAGACGGATTGAGAAGGGTCACCAGATTATCCTTTGACAGCACCCGCAGCGATGCCGCGCACGAAAAGTTTGCCGGACGCGAAGTAGATCACGAGCGGGACGAGACCGGTCAGCAAGGTCGCTGCCATGTTGACGTTGTATTCCTTGACCCCCTGAACGGAGTTGACGATGTTGTTCAGCTGCACCGTCATCGGGTAGCGCTCTGGGGACGAGGTGAACGTCACCCCGAACAGGAAATCGTTCCAGATACCTGTCACCTGAATGATGAGAGCGACCACAAAGATCGGCAGCGACATCGGCAACATGATCCGAAAGAAGATCGCCCAGAACCCGGCACCGTCGACACGGGCGGCCTTGAACAACTCCTCCGGGATGGACGCGAAATAATTGCGGAACAGCAGCGTGTTGATCGGCATGCCGAACGCCACGTGCACCAGAACAAGTCCCGTCAACGACCCATACAGCCCCGCCTCGCGCAGCATGATGACGATGGGGTACAGCATCACCTGATACGGGATGAACGCGCCGATCATCAGCAGTGTGAAAAACACCTCGGACCCGCGGAATTTCCACATCGACAGCGCGTAGCCGTTCACCGACGCGATGGCGACCGACAGGATCACGGACGGGATCAGGATCTGAAACGAATTCCAGAACCCACGCGACAGGCCGTCACAGTTGATGCCGGTGCAGGCTTCTTGCCAGGCCTTGACCCAAGGCTGAAACGTCACTTCGAGCGGTGGGGCAAAGATATTGCCGACACGGATTTCGGGCATCCCCTTCAGAGATGTGACGATCATCACATAAAGCGGCAGCGCATAGTAAAGGGCGACCACAAACAGCGTGCCGTAGATGATGATGTTGCTGCGGCTGAACCGCCGGACTGGTTTGGGCCCGCGCGGGCTGTCCAGCAGTGCAGTGACCGGCTGCTCCGCCGCCTTGGTCGCAGCTAAAATACCAACATCAGCCATGCTTTTTGCCCCCGAATTCCAGATAGGCCCACGGGATCAGAATGATCACGACCATCACCAACATCATGGTCGAGGCAGCAAAGCCCTGACCCAGATTCTGACCGCCGAACATGGCGGTCATCACGTATTTCGCCGGAACCTCTGAACTGATGCCCGGCCCGCCAGAGGTCTGCGCCACCACCAGATCATAGAGTTTCACGATCCCCGCACCGATCAGAACCAAAGAGGTGACGAACACCGGCCGCATCATCGGGATGATTACGCGGATGTAGGTTTTCACGGTGCCGATGCCGTCGACGCGGGCGGCCTTCCAGATGTCCTCGTCGATGCCGCGCAGGCCCGCCAGCATGATGCACATGATCAACCCGGTTCCCTGCCACAGACCTGCGATCAGCAGACCGAACATCACGATGTCGGGGTTGTTCAACGGGTCGAAACTGAACCCCGTCCATCCCATCTCCCGCACGACGTTCTGCAGGCCCAGTTCAGGGTTCAGGATCCATTGCCACACCAGCCCCGTGACGATGAACGACAGTGCAAAAGGATAGAGGAAAATGGACCGGAACACCGCCTCGCCCCGGATCTTGCGATCCAGCAGTGCGGCGAGCGTAAAGCCGATGACAAGCGTCCCGATCAGGCTGAAAAACCCGTAGATCGCGAGGTTTTCGATCGACACGATCCATTTGCGGCTGGACCACAGGCGTTCGTATTGATCGAGGCCAGCCCACGACAGGCGCGGCAGCAGCCCGGATTTCGTGAACGAGTAGATCACCGTCCATATCGTTCCGCCCAAAAAGACGACGACGGCCGTAAAAATCAGCGGTAGCATCGCAATCTTTGACGGCAGATTGCGGAAAAGACGCGACGGACGGCGCGCTGCGGCGCGATCCCCGGCATCGGGGCGGCTGTCAGAAATGGTCATGATGTGCCCCCAGGGGTCGTTGGCATCGCGAAATGGCCGCATGGCCGGAAATGCGAACGGACGGCACAAGGGCCGTCCGTTCCACGACGCTTTATTCAGCGGATGCGATGATGTCGGAATATTGCTCCTGAACCTCTGCCGGAGTCATGGCAGGGGTATTCCAGAATTCGGTCATCAGGTCGTTCAGCTGGCTGATCGTGTCGGGCGCAAGAAAGGATTCCCCGTTGGGCACGATGTTGCCATTGGCCAGCAGGTCCAGACCCTTTTGCGTGCACTCGTTCACGGATGTCAGATCGACGTCACCACGGACCGGCAGCGATCCCTTGGCAGAGTTGAAGGACACCTGAACTTCGGGGCTCAGCAGCATGGCGGCCAGTTCCTTTTGTCCGGCCTCGATTTCGGGGTCATCCTGCTTGGGGAAATAAAACGCATCGCCGCCCGTATCCAGGATCGCGACCTCGCCCAGACCCGGCAGGCAGGAATAATCCTCACCTGCTACTTCGCCTGCCATGGCGAATTCACCCTGCGCCCAGTCGCCCATGATCTGCGCACCGGCCGTGTCGTTGATCACGGCGGCCGTGGCCTGGTTCCAGTCCTGCACGTTCAGACCGTCGGAAAATACGCGGGCCGCGCCAAATGCCTCGAACACGCGGGTGTATTCCGGTCCCATGACGGTTTCCGCATTCTTGTCGCGGTTGACCGACAGCCAGGCCTCTTCACCAGCCAGTGCCAGCGCCATGACGCCAAAAGCACCGTTTTGCTGCCAGGACTGTCCACCCATCGCCAGCGGCGTCAGACCCGCCTCTTGCAGCGCGGGCGCGCTCTCGGCGAATTCGGTCCAGGTGGTTGGCACGGCTAAACCGGCGTTTTCATAGGCGGCGTTCGACAGCCACATCCACTGCCAGGAATGGATGTTCACCGGCGCGCAATAAATGCGACCATCGACGGTGCAGGCGTCCAGTAGCGACGACGGGTTCACGATGTCGGCCCAACCTTCGGCCTCGGCCACATCGGTGAGGTCGAGCAACAGACCCGCCTCGATCAGTTCTTCTGCCTGACGCCCGTGATTGAACTGGAACGCGGCGGGTGGATCGCCGCCGATGATCCGGCTGACCATGACGGGACGCGCGGTGTCGCCGCCACCAGCGATAGCACCGTCAACCCATGTGTTGCCGGTCGCCGTCCATGCCTCTGCAAACTTGGCGACAGCATTGGCTTCACCGCCGGATGTCCACCAATGCATCACCTCAAGGTCGACTGCGCCAGCGGTGGTTGCCGCGCAAATCGCAGTGGCCGAAAGTAGTTTTATTCTTAGCTTCACGATCTTCTCCTCCCAGAATCTAAATCGTTATAGAAAGGCTAACCTGAAGTTGTTTGCGCAAACAAGACTATTTTTTTTGGTCAACAAAATTTACAATTTGTCGCACAAACACCTTGCGCCAGATTGCGTTTTTATTGATCGGCACACAGGGGATCGAAGGGGGATCGATATGGACGACGCCACGCGACCACGGCAGCGCGCACCGACGCTCAAGACCATTGCCGGGCTGACCGACCTCGCGGTGCCGACCGTGTCCCGCGCCCTGTCCGGCGCATTGGACATCAGCGAAGAGACCCGCGCGCGCGTCCGCGCAGTTGCCGACGAAATCGGTTATGTGCCCAATCGTGCGGGCGTGCGTTTGCGCACCGGACGGACGCATGTGATCTCGCTCGTGATGTCGACGGAACACGACATCATGAACCATACAGCCAAGCTGATCTCTTCGGTGTCTGCCGGACTGCGCAACACACCGTTCCACCTGATCATCACGCCTTATTTCCCAGACGAGGACCCGATGAAGCCGATCCGCTACATCGTGGAAAGCCGGTCAGCCGATGCCGTCATCTTCAATCAGATCCAGCCGCAGGACCCGCGCGTGCGCTACCTGCTGGATCGCAAGTTTCCCTTTGCCACGCATGGTCGGTCGAACTGGGCCAAGGACCACGCCTGGTTCGATTTCGACAATTTCGCCTATGGTCGGATCGCCGTCGAAACCCTGGCCACCCGCGGCAGGCGTCGTCTGATGCTGGTCCCGCCACCTGATGAACAATCCTACGGCCAGGAAATGATCGCGGGGTGCAGCGACACGGCACGCAGGCTGGGGATCGATTTGCAGATCGTTGTCGGCTTCGACAGCGACTCTGCGATCGAGGATGTCCAGCGCGGCGTGTCAGATTTGCTGAATCGCCAACCTGCACCTGACGGCATCATCACCGGATCCACCAATTCCGCGCTCGGTACGGGGGCCGCGCTGCGCAACAACGGTATCGCCATCGGCCGCGACATCGATGTTTTCACCAAGGAAGCGATGGTATTCCTGCGCCGGGTCTGGCCCGAAATCCTGACAGTGTCGGAAAATGTCGTGGCCGCCGGTGACTTTCTGGCGCATGCGGCCATCGCACAGGTCACCCACCCAAAGGGCGACCTGATGCAAAAACTCGACATACCGACCTGGCCGCACGAGAACGAGACAAGCTGACCTTTGCCCGCGCCAATCGTCTCGAACAATTCGCGCACCGCCCGGATCGGCAGGTTCCGCTGGCCTGCCCCCATCGAGTGGTCCGGTTTGAATGTTGATGCAGGGTCGGTCTCTGGTCTATTCAGGCGATGCTTTCGGTTGCCGGTGGACGGTATCCCAGAGCGCTGTGCGATCTGACCGTGTCGTAGCGGCGGTGCCACTTCTCGATCAGGATCTCGGCCTCGCGCAGCGCGTAGAAGACCTCGGCATTCAGAAAATCGTCTCGGAACCTGGCATCGAGGCATTTACAGCAGCCGTTTTTCCAGGGTGATCGCGTTGCGATGAACGCCGCCTTGCCGACCTTAAGATAGAATGACCACGCCGCGGCGCCGTTCCACCAAAGCGGTCATGCGCACGTCGCGCAGCATGGTCCGACGGTAGACGTCGGCAGGCCTGTTCAACGCTTTTCCGGCATCTGCGGGCTCAAGCCGGACCTTCGCCGCAAGTTTGCAATTTATGCTAAACCTGCGACAGCGCGTGATGGACCGGCGGGGTTCGACCGCCTTCGCGGCAAATCCGCAGGATTTGTCGGTTCGGTTTGTGCAAGCTTGATAGGGCAACCCTATGATCGAAGGTGAACTCATGCCCAAATCTGCCACCCACCAAAGCTATCTTGATCGCTTGAACCGCGTCGATGATTATATCCACGCCCATCTCGAGGATGATCTTTCGGTTGAGAGATTGGCCGAGGTGGCATGCCTGTCGCCATATCATTGGAGCCGAATTTACGCAGCGATGCGTGGGGAAACTGTTGCCGTGAGAATCCGTCGGCTAAGGCTGCAACGCGCAGCGGATCGTCTGGCCAACACCGATATTGCAATGGACAAAATTTCGATGCTGGCGGGATACGGCTCGACGGATACGTTCGGGCGCGCCTTTCGTGACGTGCTCGGAGACACCCCCGCGCAGTTCAGAGCAGCCGGGAAGCACGCCGCCTTCAAGAAAGCTGTCAGCACATGTGATGCGCAAGGCTTCCCGGTGTCAGTCGTCACATTGCCCGAACAACGCTGCGCAAGCATCGACCATGTCGGCTCTTATATGCAGATAGATCATGCGATCGGAAGATTGTTTGCCGAGCTTTCGAAACAAGGCGGCTTGCCCGAGACCCCGTCAATGATCGGCGTTTTCTTCGACGACCCGGACGCGGGCGAGGAATCAGAGCTTCGGTCAAGGGCCTGTATGCCTATCGGCAACGATATCGCAATTGGCGAGCCTCTGGGAGAGACAAAACTGAAAGCTGGGCACTATGCCCAGTTAAACTATACCGGCCCCTATGCCGCCATGCGTGAAGCCTACCGGTGGCTTCTCGGCACATGGCTCCCCGCTTCTGGGTATGAACCCGGCGATGCGCCGATTTTCGAAGCATATCTTAATGACCCGAGTCAGGTTCCCCAGACTGAATTGCGCACCGATATCCATCTTCCACTGCATGTTCTGAGATGAACATGCCCGACATGCCGCACACTGTGGCGCAAGCGTTCGCAAAGGTTCCTGACCCCGCAAGGGCACGCCTCCTTCGCATACGATGCTTGATTTTCGAGAACTCGGAAGGAATGGAAACAATTGGCCCGATTACCGAGACCCTCAAATGGGGAGAGCCCGCCTATCTGACGCAAGTCACCAAGAGCGGCACGACAATTCGACTGGGTCAATCAAGATCAGCACCGAAGGATGCCGCCATCTTCTTGAACTGCCAGACATCACTCGTAGAAGAGTTTCGCATGCAGTTTGCAAATGTATTTCGTTTTGAAAAAAACCGGGCTGTCATCATTCCCCATGACCGGCCCCTACCTGAAAACGCCGTGAGCTTCTGTCTTCGCAGGGCTTTGAACTACCATGAAAGCAAGCGTCGTGAGCAATGGAACGGCGGATAAGAGACAAACGTGAAAAGGCTGCCGGGGTATTTATGACCCGACTGGGAAAGCCATGCCGCCGCACAAAGCGAGAGCCAAGCGGCGGCAACAGGACCGCGCCTGAGGATGCCACGACACTTCACATGTGAGGTGCCCCTGGTTTCCTAGACACCTGCGGCACGCGGTGTCGCCATTCACCACTGCGATGCGGACCTGCGGCTGCGCGACCTGTCATTTCAGGATCAAACCAGATCGTCAGCGATCCGCGCCTCCCTGACTTTCATCGTCGGCCGACCAGTTCGTGGTCTTGTACCTCGCAGGGGCCCAACTGCGCCGGCCATCCTGCCATCACGCTGGATTCATGCCGTGAATCCCTCACCCGATGCGCGCAACACGATCGCCCCAAGCAACTGATTCTATTGCTAGATTAGTCTACTGCACAAGGTTTGTCTGGCGGAGGCTCAGGGATTCGAACCCTGGGAGGACTTTCACCCTCGTCGGTTTTCAAGACCGGTGCATTCGACCACTCTGCCAAGCCTCCGCGCAGGCACCTCATAATCTGGGCGACGCGTCAGGACAAGCCACTTCACACTCTGGGGAATTCCGCCGAGACCGCACCTGCTTTGGCTTTCTTTCACGGCGCAGTGACGTTAGACTCTGGTCAGGATTTCTGGGGTTACTTCGGTCAGCCCCTAATTAATGACGCATCCGCGCAAGTGCCGTGCAAAACGGCCACGGTGCGACCTGCAAGAGAGGGCGAGCAATGGCATTTGATTTCCGGCGTGTTTCAAGACCTGCAATCTGGCTGGCGATGACAGTCAGCGCCGTCGCACTGTCGGCATGCGAAAACCTGCCCAGCTTTGGTGCCGCAGCGGATGACGGGGCGTCCGCCCCCATCGTGGCGCCAGCGGACGCCGCCAATGCCCGCGACATCGAAGCGCCAGAGGTGTTCAACCTGACCGAGGCCGGATTGTGGGACGGCCGGCCCTCGCTGGGTGGCGTCTGGGTCGCGCATCCGTCGGTGACCGACCCCGAACGCGTGATCATCCGCAACACGTCCAACGGGCGTTTCGTCATCGGGGCGCTGTTCCGGCGTGAACGCGAAAATCCGGGTCCAGCGCTTCAGGTGTCGTCGGATGCCGCCGAAGAGCTGGGCATGCTGGCCGGCAGCCCGGCACAGCTGAACGTCGTGGCTCTGCGCCGCGAAGAGGCCCCCGCGCCCACCGAAACCGCGATCACCGATTTCGACACGCCAGAGGTGATTGCCGCCGAACCACTGGATGACGCCCCCGTCGCGGTCGCAGCAGCGACGTCCGACACCCCGGCCCCTGCCCCCGTAGCACAACCCGCCGCGACCTCGACACTGGACAAACCGTTCATCCAGATCGGTATTTTCAGCATTGAGGAAAACGCCAACAATACCGCGACCGCGCTGCGCGGCGACGGGCTGTCGGCAAATGTCATCGCACAGGAAAGCCAGACCAAGACGTTCTACCGTGTCACCGTCGGGCCCGCGCCCACGGCCGCCGACCGCAGCGCGGTTCTGGACAAGGTCAGGGCACTGGGCTTCAACGATGCCTATGCCGTGACGAACTGATACCAAGAGGATTTCATCATGACCCAAGCCCTGCGTACCGCAGCCCTCGCACTTACGCTGCTGGGCAGCACTGCCATGGCACAGCAGTTCGAGACAAGCGCGGGTTCGGGGTTTGTGATGGACATGACCACCGGGACCGTGCTGCTTGAGAAAAATGCGGATGCGCCGCTGCCGCCTGCGTCGATGTCGAAACTGATGACGATCTACATGGCATTCGAGGCGGTGGCGGACGGTCGGTTGCGCATTGACGAAGAACTGCCCGTGTCCGCCCATGCGGCCAGCTATGGCGGGTCGTCCATGTTCCTTGATACGACCGATCGTGTCACGGTCGAGGATCTGTTGCGCGGCGTCATCGTGCTGTCCGGCAACGACGCAAGCACCGTGCTGGCCGAGGCACTGTCCCCCGATGGCACCGAGACCGGATTTGCCCGGATGATGACGGCACGCGCGCGCGAAATGGGCATGAACAATTCAACCTTTGCCAATTCCAGTGGCTGGCCCGATCCCAGTCACCGCATGTCGATGCGCGATCTGGGCATTCTGGCAGAGCGTCTGATTGTCGATTTTCCGACGTTCTATCCGATCTTTGCCGAACAGGAATTCCTGTTCGACGGGCGCGTGCCATCCAACAGCCGCAACCGCAATCCGATCCTGGGGCTGGGGATCGGTGCCGATGGTCTGAAAACGGGTCACACATCCGAGGCGGGTTACGGTCTGGTGGGGTCCGCCAAACAGGACGGACGGCGGATCATTTTTGTGCTGTCCGGCATGGACACCCCACAGGAACGTGCCGAGGAATCCGAAAAAATCGTGAACTGGGCTTTTCGCCAGTTCGCACAACGCGAGGTCGCGGCCTCTGGCGTGCGGATCGCGACAGCCGATGTCTGGATGGGCGAGACGCAGCAGATTGGCCTGACCGTGGCCGAAGATCTGCAGATGCTGGTGCCCACGACCAATGGCGACACGCTGAACGCCAGCGTGTCGTTCGACGGCCCCGTGCAGGCACCGATCACCGCCGGGCAGACGCTGGGCGAGCTGGTCATCGAATTTGACGGCCTGCCAGACCGCCGCGTCCCGCTGGTCGCCGATGCCGATGTGGCGCGGGGCGGTTTCATGCCGCGCATGCGCACAGCAGCCCAGGTGCTGTTGGGCAAGGTCACATCCCGCACCGCCAATCCCGCAGCCGCGCCCGCCGACACCGAAGAGGCGACATGACTTCAATCGACCCGCACCCCGGTCGTTTCATCACCTTTGAAGGGATCGACGGGTCGGGCAAGTCGACTCAGGCCAGGTGCCTTGCAGACCATCTGCGGGCGCGTGGTGAACAGGTGGTGTTGACCCGCGAACCGGGCGGCAGCCCGGGTGCCGAGGAAATCCGCGCCCTTGTTCTCACTGGCGACACCGGCAGGTGGTCTGCCATGACCGAACTGCTGCTGTTCAACGCCGCCCGGCGGGATCACCTGGAAAAGACGATCCACCCGGCATTGGCCGCAGGACATACGGTGATCTGCGACCGGTTCGCCGACAGTACCCGCGCCTATCAGGGGGCCACGCGCGGTAACCTGCGCGGCACGGTCGACCAGCTGCATGCGCTGATGATCGGGCTCGAACCCGATCTGACATTCATCATCGACATGGACCCTGCCAAGGCACTGGCCCGTGGTCTGGCCCGCGCAGGTGCGGAACAACGGTTCGAGGATATGGGCCTGCCGTTGCAGCAAAAGGTCCGGTCGGTCTTTCGCGATCTGGCCCGCGATCATCCCGAACGCTGCGTCTTGATCGACGGCGACCGCGACCCCGACAGCGTGGCCGCCGATATCGCGTCGCGCCTATGACCGATCTGCCCGAACCAGACCGCATCGCAGGCGCGCCGCATCCGCGTGATACGCCCATCCTGTTCGGACAGGACGCGGCAATCGCTGATTTTCTGGATGCCTACAACACGGGACGCCTGCATTCGGGCTGGCTGATCACGGGCCCGCGGGGCGTCGGCAAGGCGACGCTGGCGTGGAAAATCGCGACCTTTCTGCTGGCCCAGCCCGCCAGTCCGGACGCAGGTCTGTTCGGTGATCCGCCACCCGTCACCTCGCTCGCGATCGCGCCGGACCACCCCGATGCGCGGCTGATCGCAGCCGGCGCGCATCCGCGCCTCTTTGTCGTGCGCCGTCCCGTCGACGACAAGACAGGCACCCTCAAGGCCGATATCACCGTCGATACCATCCGCGGCATGAAAGGTTTTTTTCAGATGTCATCCGCCGATGGCGGCCGCCGGGTCGTGATCGTGGACGCCGCCGACGAAATGAACCGCGCCGCCGCAAATGCCATCCTCAAGGAACTGGAAGAACCGCCCGCACGCACGACGCTTCTTCTCATTGCGCATCAGCCCTCGCGCCTGCTGCCCACGATCCGGTCACGCTGCCGGGTGCTGCGCTGCGCACCGCTTGGGGCGGATGACCTTGCCGCTGTCCTGGACCAGGCCGGATTGTTGGCCGATCAATCCCAGGCCCTGCAGGCGCTCTCTGGCGGGTCTGCCGGCGACGCGGTCCGCCTGCTGACCCAGGACGGACTGGCACTTTATGCCCAACTGGTCCAGCTGCTGGACGGGCTGCCCCAGATCGACCGCACCGCGGCGCTGAAACTGGCCGAAAGCTGCGCAGGCAAGCAGAATGCGAACCGCTTTGCCCTGATGCTGGACCTGCTCGACCTGCTGCTGTCACGCGCGGCCCACGCAGGAATCGCGGGCGAGCCGCGCACCCAGGGCGCCCCCGGCGAGGCCCGCCTGCTGACACGGATCAGCCCGCATGACCGCGCGGCCCGCGCCTGGGCGGATCTGACGCAGACCGCAGGCGCCCGCGCGCGCCACGGACGGGCGGTGAACCTTGACCCTGCCGCGCTGGTGCTGGATATGATCTTCAGCATAGAGCGTGTGGCCCAGGCCGACGCCAGCCCCTAAAAGGCCCCCACCATGTCCCATCTCGTCGACAGTCACTGCCATCTGGATTTTCCCGATTTCGACGACAGCCGCGCCGATGTCATCCAGCGTGCGTTGGACGCAGGTGTCATGCGCATGGTCACCATCTGCACGAAACTGGCAAATGCGCCCCGTGTCGCCGCCATCGCGGATCAACATACCTCCGTCTATTGGGCCGCCGGCACCCACCCGATGAGTGTGGCGGATCAACCCATGGCAACGGTCGACGATCTCGTGGCGCTCGCCCGGCATCCCAAATTCGTCGGCATCGGTGAAACCGGTCTGGATTATCACTACACCGCCGACAGCAAAGCCGTGCAGCAACAGTCACTGCGCCTGCATATCGAGGCTGCACGCCAGACCCGGCTACCGCTCATCATCCACGCCCGCGACGCCGACGACGACATGGCGCGCATCCTGACCGAAGAACACGCCGCAGGTGCATTTACCTGCGTCATGCATTGCTTTTCATCCTCGCGCGCTCTGGCCGAGGCGGCGCTGGCCCTCGGTTTCTACCTGTCGATGTCCGGCATCGCGGCCTTCCCCAAATCCCGCGACCTGCGTGCCATCTTTGCCGATGCACCGCTGGACAGGATCCTGGTGGAAACCGACAGCCCCTACCTCGCTCCGCCACCACACCGCGGCAAGACGAACGAGCCCGCCTATACCGCCCATACCGCACGCGTCGGCGCCGAGGTGTTCGGCCTGACACCTGCGGAATTCGCAGCCCGGACCACCGCCAATTTCGACCGCCTGTTCTGGAAGGCCGCATGACCCTGCGTTTCACCATTCTGGGCTGCGGGTCATCCGGTGGCGTGCCACGCCTGGGCGGCATCTGGGGCGACTGCGATCCGACCAACCCCAGAAACCGCCGCAGGCGCTGTTCGCTGCTGGTGCAGCGCGACGGGCCGGACGGCACTACCAGCGTGCTGATCGACACGACGCCGGACATGCGCGAACAGCTGCTGGACGCAGGCATCGGCCATCTCGACGCAGTCGTCTACACCCATCCTCACGCGGATCATGTCCACGGTATCGACGATCTGCGCATGATCGTGTTCAACACCCGCAAGCGGCTGGATGTCTGGGCCGATGGTCCCACGGCGCAAGCGCTGACCGAACGCTTTGGCTATGCCTTCGAGACACCACCGGGGTCGAGCTATCCACCCATCCTCGATCTGCGCCATATCCGCGGCGATGTGCATGTGGATGGCGCGGGCGGCAAGATCATCCTGACCCCCTTCACGGTGGAACACGGCAATATTCCGGCCCTGGGATTCAGGATCATGGATGTCGCCTACCTGCCCGATGTGTCGGGCATTCCCGAGACCGTCTGGCCGACCCTCCACGGGTTGCACACCTGGATCGTGGATGCCTTGCGCCGCACGCCTCACCCCAGTCACAGCCACCTCGCACGGACATGCGACTGGATTGCGCGGGCAAAACCGCAGCAGGCGATCCTCACCAACATGCATGTGGACCTCGATTACGCCACCTTGCAGGACGAACTGCCCGACAACATCATCCCGGCCCACGACGGCCTGCATATCGTCCGGCCCTAGTATCATCTTGCCAAAAATACTCGCCCGCCGCAGGCGTCCGCCGTTCACACCAGAGGGACCTCACCCATGTCAGCGCTGATAGAGGTCATCCTCCCCGTCTTTCTGGTCATCGGTTTCGGCTATGTCGCCGTCTGGCGCGGCCTGTTCAGCGACGCAAGCGTGGACGGGCTGATGCGCTTTACCCAGACCTTTGCCCTGCCCTGCCTGTTGTTCAAGGCGATGTCCGATCTGGACCTGAGCCAGAATTTCAGCCTGGCCCTGCTGGGCAGTTTCTACACCGGCGCATTGGCCTGTTTCCTCTGCGGCACGCTGGGAGGGCGCTACCTGTTCAAACGCGACTGGGAAGACGCAATTGCCATCGGGTTTTGCGCATTGTTCTCCAACACATTGCTGTTGGGCATTCCCATCACCGAACGCGCCTACGGCACGGACGCCCTTGCGGGAAATTTCGCGATCATCGCGATGCACGCCCCCTTTGGCTATTTTTTGGGGATCACGGCCATGGAAATCGTGCGCAACCAGGGTGGCGCGCGCAGGCAGCTTCCGTGGAAGGTGCTGAACGCCATGTTCCACAACAGCCTGATCATCGGGATCGTGCTGGGGCTGGCCGTGAACCTGTCGGGTGTGGCGCTGCCGGTCACGGTGACGGATGCCATTGACCTGATGGTGCGGGCGGCCCTGCCGGCGGCCCTGTTCGGTCTGGGCGGTGTGCTCTACCGTTACCGCCCAGAAGGCGACATGCGCGCGATCCTGTTCGTCTGCGCCATCAGTCTTGGTCTGCATCCCCTGTTCGTCTGGACCATGGGACGCGCGACGGGCCTCGATATCGCCGATTTTAGATCCGCAATCCTGACCGCAGCCATGGCCCCGGGCGTGAATGCCTATGTCTTTGCCAACATGTATGGCCGGGCACGGCGGGTTGTCGCATCCTCGGTGCTGATTGCAACGGTCGGCAGCGTCCTGACCATCTGGGGCTGGCTTTACATTCTGCCCTGACCCAATTTTTCGCGAAAAATAGGCCCCCCGTCAGCAACGGGAGGCCGTATTTTCGCGAAAATACGGGGGATCAGCCCGGTGACATGCCCCGCAGGCGTTCCGACCGGCGGCGCAAGAGTTCCACCACCGTCAAAAGACAGATGGACACGCAGACCAGCACCGTGGCCACCGCGAGGATCGTCGGCGAGATCTGCTCGCGCAGACCGGTGAACATCTGCCACGGCAGCGTCTTTTGCGCAGCAGCGCCCACGAACAGCACGACGACCACCTCGTCGAACGACGTGATAAAGGCGAACAGGCCGCCTGAGATCACGCCGGGCAGAATCAGCGGCATCTGGATCTTGAAGAACGTCTTGGCAGGTCCCGCACCCATGTTGGCCGCGGCCCGTGTCAGCGATTGGTCAAATCCCACCAGCGTGGCCGTCACCGTGATGATGACAAAGGGAATGCCCAGTGCCGCATGGGCCAGAACCACCTTGATATAGCCAGTCAGATCCTTGGACAGGCCCAGATATTCCTCCATCCACAGGCCCATCTGGCTGTAGAAAAAGAACATGCCCGTGGCCGAGATGATCAACGGCACGATCATCGGCGAAATCAGGATCGCCATGATCGCACGCCGCGCGGGCACATGGGACTGCGACAGACCGATCGCGGCAAGCGTGCCCAGCGTCACCGAAATGATGGTCGCCAGCGGCGCGATGATCAACGAGTTCTTCAGCGGCTGAAGCCATGCATCATTGGTGAAGAAGTCGCGGTAATGGCGCAGGCTATAGGCCTCGGGGTCCAGCGCCAACATGCCCGGCGTGAAGGTAAAGAAGTTCTCGGCGTTGAACGACAACGGGATCACCGTGACGATCGGTGCGATCAGGAAAAAGAAGATGGTGCCGCAGATGAACTTGAACGCATTGTGCCACAGCGTCTGGCCAGAGGTTGCGTAAACCGGCACGCCACGGCGGTAGTTTCCCGTGGTCAGCCAATAGACAGCCCAGCCCAGCAGCGCGCCCAGAATCACGCCGCCGATGAAACCGGCCAGCCCCCCCGCCAGCAGTCCCAGCACACCGCAGATCCCCGTGGCCGTCCAGCGGCCCGTCTGTTGTGGCAGATAGCGCGGCAGCACGAACGCCAGCACGGCCGCCACGACCATCCCGACCAGCGTGCCGGCAGCAGGCCCCAGACCTGCCGCCTGCCCACCGATGAAACCCAGGATCGCACCAAAGGCCAGCAGCAGCGGCAAGGCAAATGTCAGAAAGGGACGCAGTGGTTTGCCTGCGGTCGGATTGAATGCAGCAGCCATGATCAGCCCCCCAGTTTCACGTTGTCGATGCCCACGATCCGGTCATAGGCCCAGTACAGCGCCAGAACGATCACCAGAAGGATGGCCCCCAGCGCCGCCGCCAGACCCCAGTTCAAAGAGCTGGAGATGTGATAGGCGATCCGGTTCGAGATAAAGACACCCTTGGTCCCGCCCACGATTTCCGGCGTGATGTAGTAACCGATGGCGAGGATGAACACGAGGATCGACCCCGCCCCGATGCCGGGCACGCTTTGCGGGAAATAGACGCGCCAGAACGCGGTCCAGTTGGTGGCACCCAGCGATTTGGCCGCGCGGGTATAGCTGACAGGGATGGTTTTCATCACGGAATACAGCGGCAGGATCATGAACGGCAGCAGGATATGCGTCATCGCGATGATCGTGCCCGTTGCATTGTTGATCAGCGCCAGCCGGTTGTCATCGGCGACGATGCCGATCCAGACCAGCAGGTCGTTGATGACACCCTCGCGTTGCAGCATGACCTTCCAAGCGGATGTGCGCACCAGAAGCGACGTCCAGAACGGCAGCAGCACCAGGATCATCAGCAGGTTCGCCTGCCGTGCGGGCAGGTTCGCCATGAGCCATGCGACAGGATAGCCCAGCAGGATGCAGGCCAGCGTGATCGCCGTGGACATGATCATCGTGCGGATGAACAGCGTGATGTAGATTTGCTGGTTCTCGGGACGCCAGGCGACGCCGTCGGGTGTCTGTTGCAGGTCCACGGCGTTCAGGAAATACCCGGCCGTATAGGGTGCGGAATAGCCCTGAATGATCCGCCAAACCTCGCGGTCGGCCCAGTCTTCATCGATCTCGACGAACTGCGCGCGCAGATCCTCGGTGTCAAAGGTGGCGACGGCGTCCTGCGCCTGCGTCAGCAGTGCGGCCTGCGGAAAATCCGCAGGGATCACGGCACCTGCCGACAGATCTTCGTAAAGTGCGAGGTAAACCGCGTTCCAGGGATCTTCTTCTGCCGGATTGTCGTCGTCCTCGACCTGCACGACGCGGGCAAAGTCTGCGTACATGCGGGCGGTTTCGGGCAGGACATCCTCTACGCCGGGTGCGAGCCTGAATGTCGGGCGCGGCCCCTCGCCGTCATAGGCGGCATTCGCCGTCAGCCAGCGTTCACCGGCGAAGATGGCGATGAATGTCGCGGGGTCCTCCCATGCGGGGTCCAGTGCGACGAACTGATCGGTGTAGACCTCTCCGAAATCATCGACGCCACGGCCGGATTTGCGAAACAGCGACGAAACGCCCGACAGTTCATAGTTCAGACGCGATCCCAGCCGGGTGTGGTTCTTTTCCTCGACCGCGACCATCAGGTCCTTGGTCAGCGCGGAAAACACCGGCGCATCCGGAACATCGGTCACATCAGCATCCCAATCGGCCAGTTCCACGACCGTGCGCGGCAGCGTTTCGCCGACAATCTGGTTTTCGACCGACCGGAACAACATTTCGCCGATCGGGTAAATGAATGTGACCAGGATAAAGAACAAAAGCGGCGCGATCAGCAGCAGCGCCCGCATCTTTTGCTTGCGCAGGGCGCGATTCAGCGATGATTTCAGCGATGTACCGTCAGCGGCAAGAACCGGGCCGGATTCATCGGATTGCCCGACCTTCAGCCCGGTATCCGGGGTGACGCCTGTCAGATTGTAAGGTCCTGTTGTGGCGTTGCTCATGTTCAGGTGCCTTCCACCAGGATGATCGTGCTCTCGGCGCAGCGGCGCCGGATGTCTGCGACCTCTTGGTAATCTGGGTCATGATAAGCGGCCTTGGCGGCCTCATAGCTGTCGAATTCGATGACGACATGCCGTCCCATGTCCACACCCTCGGGCGTTTCGGACTGGCCGCCGCGCACGATGAACCGCGCGCCATGCGCTTGCAGGATCGGCGTGTCGCGCTGGACATATTCAGGATAGCCTTCGGGGTCCGTCACCTTGATATGACCGATGATGTAACCTTTGGGCATGTCTGTCTTCCTCGCAGATTTGGGGGTGTGGCGGCCCGGTACATGCGGGCCGCCACGGATCATGTGTCGCCCCGGACGTATCCGGGGCGCGACGTGATGGTTTACTGGGCCAGCCAGGCCTGGAATTTCGCATCCAGGTCATCGCGGTAGTCGGACCAGAATGCATACTGCGTGACGAACACGTTGGTCGCGTTGGCCGGATCGGTCGGCATGTGCTCTGCCATGGGAATACCCAGCTCTGCGTGGTCACCGACCAGCGGTGCAGAGGATGCACGTGCGGGGCCATAGCTGATGTAGGCAGCCTGATCGGCCAGACGCTGCGTGTCGGTCGCGAAACGGACAAAGTCCATGACGCGTGCCAGACGCTCTTCGGACAGACCATCGGGGATCACCCAGCCGTCATAGTCCAGCATCTGTGCGTCCCACAGCATGCCGATCGGCTGATCCTGCTCTGCGATGGCGCTGAACAGACGACCGTTGTAGGTCGAACCCATGACGACTTCGCCATCGGCCAGCAGCTGCGGCGTGTCGGCACCGGCGGTCCACCAGACGACGTTCTCCTTGATGGTGTCCAGCTTGGCGAATGCCTGCGCCTGACCTTCATCGGTGGCCAGAACGTCATAGATGTCGTCCTTGGCGACGCCGTCACACAGCAGCGCCCATTCCATGTTTGCCAGCGGGCGACGGTTCAGCGAACGCATGCCGGGATAGGTTTCCAGGTCAAAGATCGCGCAGATGTCGCTGGGCGGCGTGTCACCGACCATGTCCGTGCGGTAGCCGACCGTGGTCGAGAACACGATCTGCGGGATAAAGCAGTCGGACACGAGGCTGTCACCGAAATCGTCCTCGGCGCTGGTGCCGTCGTCACCTTCGGCCAGCATTTCCTCGACGTCGATTTCCATTACGAGGCCTTCGTCGCACAGGCGGATGCCGTCAGCGGCTTCTACATCGACCAGATCCCAGGTGATGTTGCCGGCTTCGTTCATGGCGCGCAGCTTGGCCACCGCCTCGGCCGAGGATTCGTCCCAGACGACCGTCACATCGGGGTTCGCCGCGATGTAGGGTTCGACATAGGCTTTCAGCTGGCTGTTCTGGTAGGCACCGCCCCAGGACACGATCGTCATGTCGTTTGCCATCTCTTGCGCGTTTGCAGCGGAAAAGACAGTCGTACCTGCCAGAACCAATGCGGTGGTCGCGCCAAGTTTTGTCTTCAAAGTCATATTCAACTCCCGTTATGTTACCCGGTCATTATTCATGGATGCACCCGCCGGGCCCGGCAGCATCCTGTTCGATATCAGGCGTCCAGCGCGCGGCAGTCGCGCGGCAGCCAGCCG
This sequence comes from Loktanella sp. 3ANDIMAR09, assembly GCF_001420005.1. Classification (GTDB taxonomy): domain Bacteria; phylum Pseudomonadota; class Alphaproteobacteria; order Rhodobacterales; family Rhodobacteraceae; genus Loktanella. The sequence goes on from NZ_LJAK01000004.1 coordinate 254,011, forward strand.
ATATTGATGGTCGTCCCCGGCGTCAGCTTGGTCTGATCCGGGGAATTGCGTGTCTTGATGACGAAATTGTCGGTGCCGGCGACGCGCAGGCGAGTGCGGAAAATATCGCCCATATAGACGAATTCCAGCACCTCGGCCTTGAGCGTATGCGCATCCGGTCCCAGCTTGGCGGTGTCGACCTCAACACGTTCGGGGCGAATCGAAACCTTGGTCCGTTCGCCCACCTTATTGACGTTCACGGGCACCGCGTCGATGACCTCGCCGCTGTCCAGCTTCACGACACAAGTGTCACCCTTGATTTCGGACACGACACCTTCGAGCGTGTTGTTTTCGCCGATGAACTGCGCGACGAAACTGTTCTGCGGTTCCTCATACAGCTCGTCCGGTGGGGCCAGCTGCTGGATGCGACCGTTTTCGAAAACAGCGACACGGTCGGACATGGTCAGTGCCTCGGTCTGGTCGTGTGTCACGTAAACCACCGTGATCCCCAGCTCGTGGGCCAGATTCGTGATCTCGAATTGCAGTGTCTCGCGCAGCTGCTTGTCCAGCGCGCCCAGCGGTTCGTCCATCAGCACCAGTTCAGGTTCGAACACCAGCGCGCGGGCCAGCGCGATCCGCTGCTGCTGGCCACCCGACAGTTGCGACGGGCGGCGTCCCGCAAAGTCCTGCATCTGCACCATGCCCAGCGCACGCATGACTTTTTCTTCCTGCGTGGACTTGTTCATCTTGCGGACCTGCAACGGAAACGCGAGGTTTTCGGCCACCGTCATGTGCGGAAACAGGGCGTAGTTCTGGAACACCATGCCGATCCCGCGCTTGTGGGGCGGAATGTTGTTGATGGGCGTGCCATCAAGGCGGATGTCGCCGTGGGTTGCGGTCTCGAACCCGGCCAGCATCATCAGGCAGGTGGTCTTGCCCGACCCCGACGGCCCCAGCATGGTCAGAAATTCGCCTTTCGGCATCGAAAGGTTCAGATCCTTTACGACCAGCTGTTCGCCGTCATAGCTTTTCTGAACGCGGTCAAATTCCACGAACGCATCTGCGTTGTTGGCCACGGCAATCTCCCTGTCACGTCCGGCGGGTTGTCCCGCACTGTTGGTCACAGACTAAAGCGAGGCCGCCTGCGTTATGCAAGCCGATTCCCCGAAACGTTTTGGAAGCATGCGAAAACGGGCGATTCACCCGCAAATTGGGCGAAATACGGCAAGATTGCCCATATAATTTGCAAATAGAGTGAAATGTCCTGAAACTTGCCTTGGTGCGGTCGGGGGGACTCGAACCCCCACTCTTGTTACAGAACAGCGACCTCAACGCTGCGCGTCTACCAATTCCGCCACGACCGCAAGTCTAGGCATGGCGCTGATTAGCCAAACGGACCCACACCATCAAGGCCAAATCGTCAGGTTGTCACCGAAACGCCGCCGCGCACCTGACGCCACAGCCAGACCAGCGCCACGATGCCCAGACCGATCACCAGCCATCCGGCGCGGTCGTCACCGCTCAGCACCACATGGTTCATCGTGCGGCCCGGCAGGAAATTGGCCAGCCCCGCCGCCCCCATTGTCCCGAACCAGACATTGCGCATGATCAGGCGGTGCGCGCGGATGTCTCCGCGCCGCACATGCCGAATGGCAGACCACATACCATGCAGAGCCGCGACCGCCAACAGGTGCAGCGGACCAAAGTGGCCGACCACCGCCAGACCAAAGCTGGGAATCCAGAACGATGAAACGGACAGCCCGACGATCCCCGTCACCCAAACGTAGCCAAGTCCCCTGTGCCAGCCGCGCGGCATTCGCGTGAACATCGTGAACGGCCCGACAGCCAGTGCGACCAATGCGCAGGCGATATGGATTTGCAGAACAGGGGATGCAGTCAGGATCGGGGTCAGGGTCATGGCAAGTCCTCTTGGCTTAGGTGTTGCGATTGCCTATCCCTGACGCATGACCTGCGACCGTGCTAATCCTGATGCCCGAACGACTGGGCCGGCTGCGTGAACGGCGGCCCACTGCAACTCGCGCTGCGTGAATGGCGGGACCGGCTTTGGCACCCGACCACACTGATCTGTCTGGCAGGCACCAGCGTGATCCTCGCGATCATCGCCCCGTTCGACGGCGCCGTGCTGCTGCGGCCACTGCCCCGCCTTGCCTATTGGATGATGGTCGTCATGACGACCTATGCGGCTGGATTGTGGGTGAGTATCTACGTCGTCCATCGCTGGGCGAACCGGTTGTCACGGCATCAGCGGCTGGCCGTCATCGGCCTTGCGACGGCGATCTGCGTGACAATGCTGGTCTGGGTGCTGAACGGCATGTGGCTGGGGTTCTGGCCTGTCGGGACAGCCCTGGCGGTCTATCTTGCACAAGTCTTTGTCATTGCGCTGATCGTTGCGGTCCTGATCGAGGCTGTCGTGCAGCGCATCACGACTGCGCCCGCGCCGAGGGTCGGACCATCAATCCTGGACCGACTGCCACTGGACAAACGCGGCGCGCTTCTGGCCATGTCGGTCGAGGATCACTATGTGGGTGTCATCACCACCAAGGGACAAGAGATGATCCTGATGCGCCTGTCCGATGCGATCCGCGAAACCGCCACCACGCCCGGGTTGCAGGTACACCGGTCCCATTGGGTCGCGTCAGCCGCCGTCACGCAGGCCGACCGCAAGGGGGATGGCGCGGTCCTGACATTGACGGACGGCACGCGGATCCCGGTCAGCCGCCGCTATGTCCCCGCGATCAAGGAGGCCGGGCTGCTGCCCGCGCGCTGAATGATCGAGTGGATCACCTCACCGGGGCTGACGCCCTATCCCGACGCCCTTGCCTGGATGGAGGCGCGCGCCGATGCCATCGCCGCCGGCACCGCGAACGAGGCGATCTGGCTGGTCGAACATCCGCCCCTCTATACCGCGGGCACCAGTGCTGATCCCGCCGATCTGGTCGATCCCGACCGTTTCGAGGTCTATGAGGCCCGACGCGGCGGACAATACACCTATCATGGGCCGGGTCAGCGGGTGGCCTATGTCATGCTGGACGTGTCGCGCAGGGGCCGCGACGTGCGGTTGTTCGTGGCCGATCTGGAAGCCTGGATCATCGCCACGCTGGACAGGTTCAACGTCAAGGGCGAACGCCGCGCGGGACGTGTCGGCGTCTGGGTCCAGCGCCCCGACAAACCCCTGACCGCCACCGGTGCGATCGCAGAGGACAAGATCGCAGCCCTGGGCATCCGACTGCGCAAATGGGTGTCGTTCCATGGCCTGTCCATCAATGTCGAACCCGACCTGAGCCATTTCGACGGGATCGTGCCGTGCGGCATCAGCGACCACGGGGTCACGTCGCTGGTTGATCTGGGCCTGCCTGTCACCATGGATGACGTCGACGTGGCCCTGCGGGCAAGCTTTGACCAGGTGTTCGGCATGCCGCAGGACGCCCGCCCGGTTGATGACGCGGATGCCTGCGGCGCTTGAGTATTTTGGCAAGATGATGCGCAAGTCGCGCTAGAAACGTTCGGCCCGCAGGACCATTGCATCCGTGACGGACACCACGCCGATGTGCCGTTCGACGACGGCAAAGGCCGCCTCGAGCAAGGCATCCAGCCGGTCCGGCCGGATCAGACAGATGAACATGACCATGCCGGAACGCCCGATCTCGCCTTCGCGGGTCCAGGGGCCCGAACGGCCCGATCCACCACGCACGGGCACCACACTGTAGCCCGTCACCCCGGCAGAGCTCAGCGCCTTGGCCAGCCGCCCTTCCATCGGTTTTTCGATCACGATCTCGATGCGTTTCGCCTGATGCATGTCCATGTCAGCCCCCAGTCATCATCGTGGCCATCGCCACATACAGTGGAATGCCCAGCGTCAGGTTGAACGGAAACGTCACCCCCAACGACAAGGTCAGATAGATGGCCGGATTGGCCTCTGGCAGGGCGACCCGCATCGCGGCCGGCACGGCGATATAGGAGGCGGAGGCGGCCAGCACCATCAGCAGGACGATCCCGCCTGCCGACAGCCCGATGGCCATCCCCATGCCCAGCCCGATGATCGATCCCACCAGCGGCATCGCGATGCCAAAGGCCACGGCCCCCAGGCCAAGTACGCCGCGCGACTGGCGCAGCCCCCGCCCCGCGACCAGACCCATGTCCAGCAGGAACAGGCACAGCACGCCCTTGAATGGCGACACGATGAATGGCGCGATTTCGGCAAGGCCGGCCTCGCCGGTGACCATGCCAATGACGAAACTGCCGACCAGCAGGACGATGGACCCATTGAGCAGGATTTCACGCATCAACCCCGGCTCCATCCGGCCGGCGGTGCCGGTGCGTGCCACCAGCCAGAGTGCCGACAGGATTGCAGGCGCTTCCATCGCGGCGGCGACGGCCACCATGTAACCCTCGGAAGAGATGGCACGCCCCTCGAGCACAGAGGTCGCGGCGACAAACGTCACGATGCTGATCGATCCGTAATGCGCAGCGACCGCAGCTGCATCAAGGCCCGACAGACCCGTCAGCACCCGCAACAGCCCGAATGCGATGAAGGGCAGGCCAAAGGACAGCACGATCCCCGCTCCTACCGCCAGCAGCAAGGTGGCGTCGATCCCGTGTGCCGCAACCGAGGCGCCGCCCTTGAACCCGATGGCGAACAAAAGATAGATCGACATGCCCTTGGCCACCGCCTCGGGGATGGACAGATCCGACCGCGCCATTGCCGCAGCAAGGCCCAGCGCAAACGACAGGATGATCGGTGAAATCAGATTCGCGCCGGCGAGCGACAGGATTTCGGACATGGCTGGCCTCTTGCTGCGATCTTGTCCTGCTTTGATACCACAGCGGTCCGGACCTGCAATCCCGACCGCCCATACGGCCCTGGCCGCTGCGCCTGCGCCAATTTTACCCAGCCGCGCATGTACATCCAACATTGCCCCCAGCGCGCCGGTTCTTTAGAACGCGGCCAAAGGGCGGAGCGTTTTTGTCGACTCGTGCCGTCCGATCTGTAGCCAACGCGAGGGAGAGCCACATGGCAGATGCCGCCATCCACGGCCATGACCACGAAGACAACCGGGGGTTCTTTACCCGGTGGTTCATGTCCACCAACCACAAAGACATCGGGGTCCTGTACCTGTTTACAGCCGGTCTCGTCGGCTTCATCTCGGTGGCTTTCACCGTATTCATGCGGATCGAGCTCATGGAGCCCGGTGTCCAGCATATGTGCATGGAAGGGGCGCGCCTGTTTTCGGACGCGGCATCCGAATGTACACCCAACGGCCACCTGTGGAACGTCTTGATCACGTATCACGGCATCCTGATGATGTTCTTTGTCGTGATCCCGGCGCTGTTCGGCGGTTTCGGCAACTATTTCATGCCATTACAGATCGGTGCGCCGGACATGGCGTTCCCGCGCATGAACAACCTGTCCTACTGGATGTTCGTCGCCGGTTCCGCACTGGGCGTCGCATCCATGATCGCACCCGGCGGCAACGGCCAGCTGGGTTCGGGCGTGGGCTGGGTCATGTATCCGCCGCTGTCGACATCCGAGGGCGGTCTGTCCATGGACCTTGCGATCTTTGCCGTGCACCTGTCGGGTGTGTCCTCGATCCTGGGCGCCATCAACATTATCACGACTTTCCTGAACATGCGTGCCCCCGGCATGACAATGCACAAGGTGCCACTGTTCGCCTGGTCGATCTTTGTCACCGCATGGTTGATCCTGCTGGCGCTGCCGGTGCTGGCCGGTGCCATCACGATGCTGCTGATGGACCGCAACTTCGGCACGACGTTCTTTCAGCCGTCGGGCGGTGGTGACCCGGTTCTGTACCAGCACATCCTGTGGTTCTTCGGTCACCCCGAGGTCTATATCATCATCATCCCCGCGTTCGGCATCATCAGCCACATCATCGCGACCTTCTCGAAAAAGCCGATCTTTGGCTACCTGCCGATGGTCTATGCGATGGTGGCAATCGGTGTTCTGGGCTTTGTCGTCTGGGCACACCACATGTACACCGTGGGCATGTCGCTGACGCAACAGTCCTACTTCATGATGGCAACGATGGTCATCGCCGTGCCAACAGGGGTCAAGATCTTCTCCTGGATCGCGACGATGTGGGGCGGCTCGGTCGAGTTCAAGACACCGATGCTCTGGGCCATGGGCTTTTTGTTCCTGTTCACCGTGGGTGGTGTGACCGGTATCGTGCTCAGCCAGGCCGGCGTGGACCGCGTCTATCACGACACCTACTACGTCGTGGCGCACTTCCACTACGTGATGTCGCTGGGTGCCGTGTTCGGAATCTTTGCGGGGATCTACTTCTACTTCCCCAAGATGTCCGGCAAGATGTATCCCGAATGGGCTGGCAAGCTGCACTTCTGGGCGATGTTCATCGGTGCGAACATCACCTTCTTCCCGCAGCACTTCCTGGGCCGTCAGGGCATGCCCCGTCGCTATATCGACTACCCCGAGGCCTTTGCGACATGGAACTACGTGTCGTCCTGGGGTGCATTCCTGTCCTTCGCTTCGTTCCTGTTCTTCATCGGCGTGATCTTCTACTCGCTGATCTGGGGCCGCAAATGCACGGAAGCGAACCCGTGGAACGAATATGCCGATACGCTGGAATGGACGCTGCCGTCCCCGCCGCCCGAGCATACGTTCGAAACGCTGCCCAAGCAGAGCGAGTGGGACAAATCCCCGGCGCATTAAACGCCATCTGAAACAAGCAAAAGGCCCCGGTTTTCCGGGGCCTTTTTCGTTCATGCCGTCAGGATCACAGGGCCAGATCGTAGGTGGCGAAATCGATCTTGCGGGCGTGGCGGTCATACACGCGACGGGCCCGTGCGTTGTCATCGGCGGTAATCCAGCGCAGCACGGAATGGCCCTGCGCGCGGGCCAGATCCGCCAGATGCAGGATCAGGGCATCCGCAACACCCTGCCCGCGCGCGGTAGAATCAACGAACAGGTCATCCAGAAACAACCCCGTACTGGCGGCCAACGGTCGCGCGAACGGACGCACATGCGCAAGACCGCAAAGCTGGCCATCGGAACATACGGCCACATGACCAGCGACCTCGTGCGCGTCATCCATCAACCAGTTCCAGACCCTGTCGCGCATATCAGGCGTTTGATCGACCGCGTAAAACGCAGCATATCCGCGGTACAGGGCCTCCCAGGCCGCGCGGTCGCGCACCGCCACCCGTCTGAGTTCAATTTGCATGTCACACCTTCCTTGCAGCATGTTCCAGCGCGACCAAACCGCGCATTGGTCAGGCGCGCAAGCCGTCCTAGAACACAGCCATGCCTTACGAATGGTCCTCACCCCCGCCACATGATCAGCCCCAATGGTCGCTGTCGCTATGGCCGTACCGGTCGCTCTTGCGGCGTGATTTCGTGTTGTTCATGGGGGGCACGGCCACGCTGATCGCCCTGCCCTTGCTGGTCGTGCTGGGCTCTGCTGTCTTGTGGGGACTGCTGCCATTCTTCATTCTGGCCTTCAGCGGGTTATGGTTTGCGCTGAACACCAGTTATCGCCGCGGTGAAGTGCTCGAAGAACTGACCGTCGATGACCAGACAGCCCATCTGACACGCCACAACCCGCGCGGTCCGCGTCAGGACTGGGAGGCCAACCGTTATTGGGTCAGCGTCCATCTGCACCCCAGGGGTGGTCCGGTCGAAAACTACATCACCCTGCGGGGCGGCGACCGCGAGGTGGAGATCGGCGCATTTCTTGACGCGGCCGAACGGCTCGCCCTTTACGACGATCTCAAACGCGCGCTGCGCGTCTGACTTCTTCTGGTTGAAAATATCCGGGGTCCGGGGCAAAGCCCCGAAAAGGGGTGGGCGGGCGGGGCCCGCCACCCCATCAACCCAGCCTGGATTTGACCATCGGGCCCACGCGGCCGAAATCCATCTGCCCCATGTATTTGCCCTTGAGGACCGCCATGACGCGGCCCATGTCGCGGATGCTGTCGGCCCCGGCCTCGACAATCGCCGCGTCCACCGCAGCTTCGGTTTCGGCATCGTCCAGCTGGCGCGGCAGGAAATCCTCGATGACCCTGACTTCGGCCAGTTCCTTTTCCGCCAGTTCCAGCCGCCCGCCTTCCTCATAGGCGCGCGCACTTTCCTGTCGCTGCTTGACCATGCGACCCAGGATCGCCAGCACCTCGTCGGTGCCGACGGTGGCCCCTTCTTCGGCCCCCGTGCCACGCAGCGCGATATCGCGGTCCTTGATCGCGGCGTTGATCAGACGCAGCGTCGAGAGACGGTCAGCCTCCTTTGATTTCATCGCGTCCTTCAAGGCCGCCGTCAGCCGCTGTCGCACATCCATGAACTTGTCCTTGTGGTCCTGAAAACTTGGGCGCAATCTACGCGGCCCGCCCGACCGGCACAAGCGGCCCCGCGGCCCTTGACCCGCACCACTGCCCCCATTAGGACACGTTGAATTTGTCGCAATGCCTGCACAAGGACGCACCCCATGACCGATAGACCCACCGCCTGCCTCGCCCTCGCTGACGGGACCGTGTTTTACGGACGCGGGTTCGGTGCGACAGGCCAGACCACCGCGGAATTGTGCTTCAACACCGCGATGACCGGCTATCAGGAAATCATGACGGACCCCTCCTATGCCGGTCAGGTCGTGACATTCACCTTTCCCCATATCGGCAACACGGGCGTGAATGACGAGGACGACGAAACCACGGACCCCGTGGCTTCTGGCATGGTTGTGAAATGGGACCCGACAGAGCCGTCGAACTGGCGCACCACGGACACGCTGGGGGCCTGGCTAACAAAGCGGGGCCGCATCGGCATGGGGGGTGTGGACACACGTCGGTTGACCCGCGCAATCCGCCAGCAAGGCGCACCCCATGTCGCCCTTGCTCATGATCCCGACGGCAATTTCGATGTGGCAGCCCTCGTTGCCGCCGCACGCAATTTCGCTGGCCTTGTGGGACTCGATCTGGCCAAGGATGTCACCTGCGCACAGTCCTATACATGGGACGAGATGCGTTGGGCCTGGCCCGACGGCTACAGCCGCCAGACCGCCGCACGTCACAAGGTCGTCGCCGTCGATTACGGTGCGAAACGCAACATCCTGCGGTGCCTGGCGTCGGCTGGCTGCGATGTGACCGTGTTGCCTGCCACCGCCACCGCCGAGGATATTCTGGCCCTCAACCCCGACGGCGTATTCCTGTCCAACGGTCCCGGCGACCCGGCCGCGACGGGCGCATATGCGGTCCCCGCGATCAAGGGCGTGCTGGAACATGAGGATATTCCCGTGTTCGGCATCTGCCTTGGTCATCAGATGCTGGCGCTCGCGCTCGGGGCACAGACGATCAAGATGAACCACGGCCATCACGGTGCCAACCACCCGGTCAAGGATACCGAGACCGGAAAGGTGGAAATCACCTCGATGAACCACGGTTTCACCGTCGACAGCCAGACCCTGCCCGAGGGCGTCCACGAGACCCATATCAGCCTGTTCGACGGGTCAAACTGCGGCATCCGTCTGGCCGATCGTCCCGTGTTCAGCGTGCAATACCACCCAGAGGCCAGCCCAGGCCCGATGGACAGCTATTATCTGTTCGAACGCTTTGCGGCGGCGATGGACGACCGCAAGGCTGCAAGCTGAGATCTGTTAAGGCCCTGTTAACGACTGTTTACGAAAGTGATCCCGCGCGATGGCGGGATCATGACAACAGTGACGGACAACACGACAGAGGGATCGAGGCCGTCATCGGTCCTTGCGCCCTTGTCGGTACAGCTGCTGCACGACGGCGTGGTCTGCCGGGATCAAGTGATTGCCGCAGAATGCTATGGCCATGACACGGGTCTGCCCCTGCGTGATGTGTATTTTCAACGCTATGCCGTGTCGCAACGGTCGCTGATACACGCCGAACGCGACATCCTGAACACGCGATTGATCGACCCCGCTGTTGACCCACCTGACGACCGGTTGATCCGCGCCTTCGGGCCGACCGATTGCATCACCGCCCGCGTTCTACCTTGGCGACAGACAGGAGAGGTGACCGTGGTGCTCGCCCCTGATCTGCTGACCTATCAGCAAGCGGAACGCGATCTGGCCGCACGATTGGGACCGGTGCGGCTGGCACTTGCGACCCCGGACCAGATCACGACCGCGATCATCGCGGCGTGCAGTCACGACCTTGCGATGCGGGCCGAAACCCGGCTGGACGCCGCCGACAGTAGTCGGAACTGGCACAGTGGCCGTGCAACCCTGTGGGGCGCGTCAACGCTGTTGGGTCTGGCAGCCCTCGCCTGGCTTGCGCCCGGATGGCTCGTGACCATGCTTTGCCTGATCTCCATTGGCCTGATGCTGGTGGCGACCGCGTTGAAATCTGCGGCCGCCATTGCGGGCCTCGCCCCGGTATCCCGCCCACCGCATTCTGCGCCACAGGCGGCGCTGCCCGTCATCACGCTGCTTATTCCACTGTATGATGAACGCGACATTGCCGATCACCTGATTGCCCGTCTCGAGGCGCTGCGGTATCCGCGCGCGTTGCTGGATGTCTGCCTCGTGCTCGAGGACAACGATGACACGACACGGCAGGCCCTGGGGCGCATCAGCCTGCTGACCTGGATGCGCGCCATGACCGTGCCCCAAGGCACGCTGCGCACCAAGCCGCGGGCGCTGAACTACGCACTGCCCCATGCGCGCGGCAGCATCATCGGTGTCTATGATGCCGAGGACGCACCCGACCCCGACCAGTTACTGATCGTTGCGGACGCATTCGCGCGAGCCGATCCACGGGTGGCCTGCCTGCAAGGCGTGCTGGATTACTACAACAGCACCTCCAACTGGCTGACCCGCTGTTTCACCATCGAATACGCCAGCTGGTTTCGCGTCGTCCTGCCGGGCTATGCGCGGCTTGGCCTGGTGGTGCCACTGGGTGGGACGACGTTGTTCTTTCGGCGCGACATTCTTGAACGGCTGGGCGGCTGGGACGCCCACAACGTGACCGAGGACGCGGATCTGGGCCTGCGACTGGCACGGCACGGCTACCGGACCGCCTTTATCCCCACCGTCACCCAAGAAGAGGCCAATGGCCGCGCATGGCCTTGGGTCAAACAGCGATCACGCTGGCTCAAGGGCTATGCGATCACCTATGCGGTCCACATGCGGCGGCCGTGGCGATTGCTGCGCGATCTGGGGCCGTGGCGATTTTGCGGGGTGCAGGTGCTGTTTCTCGGCACCCTGTCGCAGTTCACGCTTGCGCCGTTCCTGTGGTCGTTCTGGCTGATCCTGCTGGGCCTGCCGCATCCGATGACCGCGGCACTGACGACGGGCCAATGGCAAACATTGGTCGCGCTTTTCGTCGGGGCGGAGGTCATCAACCTGCTGGTTGCCGCCATCGCCCTGCGCCGCGCGGACAAACTGCGCCTGCTGGGCTGGGCCCTGACCCTGCAATTCTATTTCCCGCTGGGATCGCTTGCCGTCTACAAGGGGTTGCTGGAACTGGCGTGGAAACCGTTCTGGTGGGACAAGACGGCGCACGGCATCCTGCTGCCGCAAGACCAGCTCAAGACCCTGCCTCGACCCGTGCCGCGTCCAGCTTCAGACGGGTGACATAGGCGCGGCTCAGGTGGTCGCGCAACGCTGCATTGGCTGCATCGCCATCGCCCGCCGTGATGGCCGCAACAATGCTTTCGTGTTCGTCCAGCGTATCGGGCCCGCGCCCTTCGGCTGCGATAGAGGTCGTGGCCAACAGCGCCATCGACCGGTAAACTAGGTCCAACTGCTGCACCAGGAACCGGTTGTGCGACGCCAGGTGGATCTGTTTGTGAAACCGGCGATTGGCCCGCGCCAGCGCCTCGGGATTGTTGACCAGCGCACGGTCGGCGGCCAGCATTTCCTGCAGGACCTGCACCTCTTCGGGGGTGGCATGACTGGCCGCAAGCCGCGCCGCCAACCCTTCCAACTCGGCCCGCACGGTATAAAGCTCTGAAATCTGGTTATGATCCAGCGAAGCCACGATCAGGGACCGACCGTCGCGGGTCAGCAGGCTTTGGGTTTCCAGCCGTTGCAATGCCTCGCGCACGGGGGTCCGGCTGACACCGAAACGGTCGGCCAACTCGCTTTCGACCAATCGGTCGCCGGGACGGTAAATGTGGCTGTCGATGGCCTCGAGGATCAGTTCGTAGGCGTCTTTGTTCGGCGTGGCGCGGTCTGGCATCGTGTCTCCTTTGGCGCAGACATTAGCCTGCGCCGCACGCCCCGCCAAGCCAGCAAGGATGTCGCAGCAATCCGGGCTTTTCGCGCAGGCCCCGCCGTCCTATGTCATGACCCATGAACGACACACAGACAGACATTCTGATATCGGGCGGCGGCGTTGCGGGCCTGACCGCGGCTGCGGCCTTTGGCACCGCCGGTTTTACCGTCACGCTGGTCGATCCCGCCCCGCCCGTGACCGACGCAGGCGCGGACGGCGCAGACCTGCGCACAACCGCATTCCTGCAACCGGCCCGCGATCTGCTGGACCGTGCCGGGCTTTGGGCCCGGCTTGCCCCGCATGCGACACCGCTTGCGATCATGCGGATCGTGGATGCGGCAGGCGACACCGCTGTCAGCCGGGATTTCGCTGCATCCGACATTTCCGACGAACCCTTTGGCTGGAACCTGCCCAACTGGCTGTTGCGCAGGGAAATGGTCGCGCGACTGGCCGACATGGAAAATGTGACGTTCCTGTCCGGCACGGGATTTGCGTCGATGGTCGCACGGCTGGACCGCGCGCTGGTGCGTCTGACGGATGGCCGCCAGATCGCAGCGCGCCTTGTCGTCGGCGCGGATGGACGCAATTCCGCTGTCCGCGAGGCTGCGGGCATCCCCGTCAAGACAACCCGCTACGGTCAAAAGGCCATCACCTTTGCCGTCACACACCCCGCACCGCACAACAACATCTCGACCGAGGTGCACCGCAGTGGCGGGCCCTTTACGCTGGTGCCCCTGCCCGATCACGACGGCATGCCCTGTTCGTCGATCGTCTGGATGGCCGATGGTCCGCAGATCAAGGCGCTGGCCGCCATGGACGACGCCCGTTTTGCAGCGGCCGTCAACGACCGCTCTGCAGGCGTCAACGGCACCCTCACGCCCGTCGGGCCGCGCAGCGTATGGCCGATCATCACCCAGACGGCGCAATCCCTGACGGCACGCCGCACGGCCCTGATCGCAGAGGCCGCACACGTTATGCCGCCGATCGGCGCACAGGGTCTTAACACATCTCTCAAGGATCTCGCCGCCCTGCTCACCCTCGCCGAAAAACATCGCGACAGCCTCGGTGCGGATGACATGCTGACGGCCTACGATAAAACTCGCCAGACGGACCTCCACATCCGGACCACGGGAATCGACGCATTGAACCGCGCCTCGCAGTTCGCCAACCCGCTCTTGCAGGATTTGCGCGGGTTGGGCCTGCGCGCCCTGCACGACGTGGCCCCGGTGCGCAGGCGCCTGATGCGCCTTGGCTCCGGGATCAGCGACTAGCCCAGCACCCGGTCCAGCACCGGCGTCAGCCGCGCCAGCGTCGCATCCACGTCATAGAGCTTGTCCAGACCGAACAGCCCCAACCGAAAGGTCATGAAATCGTCCGGCTCACCCACTTGCAGCGGCACGCCTGCCGCGATCTGCATGTCCTGGGCGGCAAATGCCGCACCGGATTTGACCGCAGGATCATCCGTGTAGCTGACGACAACGCCGGGGGCTTGAAATCCGGGTACCGCAACCGAAGGGACACCCAAGCCCGCCAGATGCGCGCGCACACGATTGCCAAGGTCCCATTGCGCCGCCTTGACAGCCTCCAGACCGAAATCCCGCGTCTCGATCATGGCCGCATGGAAATCCACCAGACCATCTGTCGGCATCGTCGCGTGATAGGCGTGACCGCCATTCTCATAGGCCTTCATGATGTCGCGCCACTTGCGCAGATCATTGGCAAAACTGTTCGACGTGGTGCTGTCCAGCCGGTCCAGCGCGCGCTGCGACATCATCACGAGTCCGGCACAAGGCGTGGACGACCAGCCCTTTTGCGGGGCCGAAATCACCACATCCACGCCCGTCGTCGCCATGTCGACCCAGATACATCCACTGGCGATGCAATCCAGCACAAAGATTGCCCCCACATCATGGGCGGCCTCGGCCACCGCCATCAGATAGTCGTCAGGCAGGATCATCCCCGCGCTGGTTTCCACGTGCGGGGCAAAGACCACATCGGGTTTCGCGTCCCGGATCGCCTGTGTGACCTCGGCGATGGGCACGGGCGCGAATGGCGCGCGACTGTCGTTGCCCGTCTGGCTTGCCATCTTAACCGTGGTTTCAGCAGCAAAACCACCGGCGTCGAAAATCTGGCTCCAGCGGTAGGAAAACCAGCCGTTGCGCAGGATAAAGCAATGCGCGTCACGACCGAACTGCCGCGCGACCGCCTCCATGCCGTAGGACCCGCCACCGGGTACGATCGCCACACCCTCCGCGGCGTAGGTATCGCACAGCATGGATGACAGGTCGCGCATGACGCCCTGAAACCGCTTGCTCATCGAATTGAGGGACCGGTCGGTGAACACGACCGAAAATTCCATCATGCCGTCCGGATCGACCGGGGTGCGTGTCATATTGCCGTCCATGGGATCCTCCTGTGCCATTTGCGGTAGCATAGCGCAGCTTGCGCAGGCTTCATAGCGGTCCCGGACGGCGTTCCTCGCTCAGCAGGACATTCGCCTCGACATCCCCCACACCCGGCAGCGTCATGATCCGCCGCCGCAGCACCCGTTCGAAATCCGCCAGATCACGCGCCACGACCCGCAACCGATAATCATACAGGCCCAGCACATGGGTCACGGTCTGCACCTCGGGAATGGCAGTGATCGCGCGTTCGAAATCCTCAAGGCTGACACGGCCCTTGGTCGCCAGCTTGATCCCCAGGAACACCGTCACGCCGAAACCCAGCGCCTGTGCGTCCAGATCCAGATGCCGCCCCGTCAGCACGCCCGCCGCTCGCAGACGCTTGATCCGGCGCCATGTCGCAGGCTGGCTCAGGCCCAACGCCCGCCCCAGGGCCGCAGCGGGCAGCGTCGCGTCGTCCACCATCAGCCGCAACAGCGCGCGGTCCAGATCATCGAGCGTCACAGCGGCAGGCCCGTCTCGGACTTGACGGAAGCAACATCCATCAGAGCCTCGATATCGGCGATATGCGGCAGCGCCAGAATCCGGTCGCGGTAAACCGCCTGGTAATGCGCCAGATCCCGCGCCACCAGGCTCAGCCGCACGTCAACCCGCCCCAGAAAGGTCTGGATTTCCAGAACCTCGGCGACGTCGCGTGCCGCGACCACAAACGCGTCAAAGGCCCCCGGCACCGTCTTGTCGAGGGTCACGCGCAGCGAGACGCGCAAGGGGTACCCCAGGGCGGCCCAGTCAATCACGGCCGATTGTCCGCGGATCATCCCGTCACGCTGCATGCGGTCCAGACGCCGCGCGACCTGTGCCGCCGACAGACCCGTCAGTTCCGCCAACTCGCCGGCTGTCAGCGCCGGATCGGCCTGCATCCGGCGCAGGATCGCCCTGTCCTGGCTATCAAGCATGATTTTACCCCAAATTCCGCTTATGGCGCATGATTAGCATCATCTTGCCAAAAATACTCAAAAAATTACCCTCGCATCTCGCGCAAACCTCCCTATTGTGCCCGCCATCACATACCCAAGGGGAGAATTACCATGCGCGTTTACTATGACCGCGATTGCGACGTGAACCTGATCAAGGACAAAAAGGTCGCCATTCTGGGCTACGGCTCTCAGGGCCACGCCCATGCGCTGAACCTGCGCGACAGCGGTGCGAAAAACCTGGTTGTCGCCCTGCGCGAAGGCTCGCCTTCTGCTGCCAAGGCCGAAGGCGAAGGCCTCAAGGTCATGGGCATTTCCGAGGCCGCAGCATGGTGCGATGTCATCATGTTCACCATGCCCGACGAACTGCAGGCCGAGACCTATAACAAATACGTCAAGGACCACATCAAGGCGGGGTCCGCGATCGCATTCGCCCACGGCCTGAACGTCCACTTTGGCCTGATCGAGCCCAAGGAAGGCGTCGACGTCATCATGATGGCCCCCAAGGGCCCCGGCCACACCGTGCGTGGCGAATTCACCAAAGGCGGCGGCGTGCCCTGCCTCGTGGCCGTGCACACCGACGCAACCGGCAAGGCGATGGAAATCGGCCTGTCCTATTGCTCTGGCATCGGTGGCGGTCGCTCCGGCATCATCGAGACCAACTTCCGTCAGGAATGCGAAACCGACCTGTTCGGTGAACAGGCCGTTCTGTGCGGCGGCATCGTCGAGCTGATCCGCTGCGGTTTCGAGACGCTGGTCGAGGCCGGCTACGAGCCCGAAATGGCCTATTTCGAGTGTCTGCACGAAACCAAGCTGATCGTCGATCTGATCTACGAAGGCGGCATCGCGAACATGGATTACTCGATCTCGAACACCGCGGAATACGGCCAATACGTCAGCGGCCCGCGCATCCTGCCCTACGCCGAAACCAAGGCGCGCATGAAGGCCGTTCTGGAAGACATCCAGTCCGGCAAATTCGTCCGCGACTTCATGCTGGAAAACGCCGTGGCACAGCCCACGATCAAGGCGTCGCGTCGTGCCAACGACGAGCACCAGATCGAAATCGTCGGCAAGAAGCTCCGCGACATGATGCCGTGGATTTCCGCAGGCAAGATGGTCGACAAGGCCAAGAACTGATCCCGTCAGTTCAGCATCAAACACGAAAGGTGAGCCATTTGGCTCACCTTTTTTTGTGCGTGGTCGGTGGTGCGCTGCCCTGCCTCAACCGTGGTGGGCCTGCGTGCCATGTCGCGGCCTCCGCGCGAACAGATCCGGTCCCGGTCCGTCCTTGGCCAGCGATGATTTCGCACCCGGTACATGTGTCATCTGCCGACGCGTCAGCAAGATGCTGAGCAAGGCACCCGCAGGCAGTGCGCATAGAAAACCGAAGGTCGCCAAAAAGTAGATGAGTGTCATATCCAGAATTTCCCGTGTAGGAGGTTTGCAAACAGAACAGGTAATCAAATGCACAGCCCGATCCATAGTTCCGCGCCACCGGCCCCGACCCTGACCAACTGGGCCAGCATCGGATTTCTGGGGCTGATCTGGGGCGGCACTTTCATGGTGGTTTCGGTCGCGTTGCAGGGCTACGGGCCACTGACAGTGGCCGCTGCGCGGGTGGCATTGGGTGCGGTCGCACTCTTTGCGCTGCAATGGATCCTGCGCAGGCCCTGGCCTGCGTTCAATCGCCGCATGAACAAATACCTGGTCCTGATCGGCATTCTGAATACCGCGCTGCCCTTCACGCTGCTCAGCTGGGGTCAGCAATATGTCCCATCGGCCTTTGCCGGCATTTCAATGGCGGCCTTGCCGCTGTTCGTCCTGCCGCTGGCGCATGTGTTTTCGGACGAACCTCTGTCGCTGCGTCGCCTGATCGGCGTGGTCACGGGCTTTTTCGGCGCGCTGGTGCTGATCGGTCCCGGCGTGCTGCGCATCGGTGACGGGCTGGAACCCTTGGGCCAACTCGCCTGTATCGCTGCGGCCCTATCCTATGCGACGGCCAGCATCATGACACGCCGCGCACCACCGATCGATTCGATCACCTTTTCCGCGCTGACGCTGGGGGTGGGCACAGTCGTGCTGCTGCCCGCCATGCTGTTGATTGAGGGCGTGCCGCGCTACGGCAGCAACCTGACCGTCGCCGCGATCCTGTTTCTGGGGCTCGTGCCGACGGCGCTTGCCGCACTTTTGCGCGTCATCGTGATCCGCAGCGCGGGGTCGGTGTTCATGACGCTGGTCAACTACCAGGTGCCGCTGTGGTCGGTCCTGTTCGGCGCCCTGATCCTGAACGAAGTCCTGCCGCTCCGCTTTTTTGCGGCTCTCGCGCTGATCCTGTGCGGTCTGGCCATCAGCCAGTGGGGCAGCCTGCAAAAACTGCTGCGCCACAAGGGTTAGGACGCGCTTGCGACCTCGGCCACGATGCCGTCCACCACGGCGACCAACAGGTCGGGGTCTTCGGATTCGGCCATGACCCGCACCAGCGGTTCCGTGCCCGATTTGCGGATCAGCAAACGACCATTGCCCGCCAGCTTTGCCTCGGCGTCGGCAATGGCAGCCTTGACCGCATCCGTATCCAGCGGGGCGGTTCCTGCGCCATAGCGGACGTTTTTCAGCAGTTGCGGCACGGTGTCGAAACTGTGGGTCAAACCACTGGCCGGCTGGCCCGTCTCGATCATGGCGGCCAGAAATTGCAGGCCCGCCAGCAGGCCGTCGCCCGTGGTGGCATAATCGGTCATCACGATATGGCCGGATTGTTCGCCGCCCAGGTTATGGCCGCCCTTGCGCATGGCCTCGACCACGTAGCGATCGCCAACGCCCGTGCGTTCCAGCCGCAGGCCTTTTGCATCCAGAAACCGTTCCAGTCCCAGATTGCTCATGACCGTGGCGACCAATGTGTTGTTGGCCAACCGGTCCGCAGCCGCCCAACGCGCCGCGAACAGCGCCATGATCTGATCGCCGTCCGCGACGTTTCCATTTTCATCCAGGATCATGACCCGGTCGGCGTCGCCGTCCAGACAGATCCCCACATCCGCGCCAAAGCTGACAATCGTCTCGGCCGCGCGTTTGGGGTTGGTCGAGCCGCACCCGTCGTTGATGTTGTAACCGTTGGGCGCGGTGCCGACCTCGATCACGGTGGCACCCAGTTCCCACAGCACCTCTGGGGCGACGCGGTGTGCGGCCCCATTGGCACAGTCGATCACGACCTTCATGCCGTTCAGGCGCAGACCCGAGGGAAAGGTGGATTTCAACCGTTCGGCATAACGGAACCTGCCGTCGTCGATCCGCTTGGCCCGACCGATGTTCACCGCTTGCGCAGGTTCGATATCGCTCATCACAAGGGCGGTGATCTCGGCCTCGGCCGCATCCGACAGCTTGAACCCGTCGGGGCCAAAGAACTTGATCCCGTTGTCATGGTGCGGATTGTGCGACGCGCTGATCATGATCCCCAGATCCGCCCGCATCGAGGTGGTCAGCAACCCGACCGCCGGTGTCGGCACAGGCCCCAGCAGCAGCACATTCATGCCGGTGCTGGTCAGCCCGGCGGTCAGCGCGCTTTCGAACATATAGCCTGACAGACGTGTATCCTTGCCGATCACGACGCGGTGGCCGTTGGACCCGTCATTGCGGAAGTACCGCCCCGCGGCGGCCCCGATCTTGAGCGCCATATCCGCTGTCATCGGCCATTTGTTCGCGGTGCCGCGCACACCATCGGTGCCGAAAATGGATTTATCGCTCATGGGAAACTCCGTTCAAGGCGAGGGCCATGTCGATTGCCTCGCGCGTCTGTCGTGCATCATGCACCCGCAACACCTGAACGCCAAGAGCCACGCCATGCAGCGCGACCGCCAGTGACCCCGGCAGGCGCTGATCCGCCTGATCGACACCGGTGATGGTGCCGATGAACCGCTTGCGCGATGCGCCCAGCAGGATCGGCAGGCCCAGATCATGAAACACTGCCAAATCCCGCAGCAGCGTCAGATTATGGTCCAGTGTCTTGCCAAACCCGATGCCCGGATCGGTGATGATCATGTGGCGCGCGATACCCGCGTCCACGGCCCGCGCGATGCTGTCCGCCAGATGGTCGAACACCTCGGCGGTGACATCTGCGTAAGAGGGTCCGTTCTGCATGGTTTCGGGGTCGCCCTTGGAATGCATCAGGAACACGGGACATTGTGCCTGCGCCACCACATGCGCCATGTCGGGATCGAACCGCAGCGCGGTCACGTCGTTGACCATATCCGCCCCCGCGTCCAGCGCCGCAGCAGCAACCGCCGCCTTGCGCGTGTCGATCGAGATCGGTGTCGTGATGCCCGCTGCGCGGATCGCCCGGATCACGGGAACGGTGCGGGCAATTTCGTCCTCTGGTGTGACATAGGCGGCACCGGGCCGCGTGCTTTCGCCACCGATGTCCAGAATGTCGGCATCACGTGCCATGTCAGCGGCCCGCGCCACGGCAGCGGCCACATCGTCCAGGGTCCCACCGTCCGAAAAACTGTCAGGCGTCACGTTCAGGATGCCCATGACCCGAGGGCGATCCAGTGTCAGACCGCAGATCGTGGCACGCGGGGCAGACAGCCGGTGCAACTGCGCAGGGTCAAGTGCGGTCAGCGGATGCGACACGTCCTGCGCATCCGATACCCGCCGGAACCGCAACGTGGCACTGCCCGCAAGCGGCACCGCATCATCGGGATGCCGGGCGGGCGGCAGCGGCAGTGGTCGCAGCAGGCCATTCACGATGAAACGGTCCTGACCGGCACGCTGGCCTGTGGCGCATCCGCGCCCACAACGACCAGTTCTCCTGCGTTCATCTGCCCGGCAAACCAGCCCGCCAATGCAACAGCGTCCGCAGGCTCTGCCGACGGGCCATCGGGGCTGTCCAACACGATTTTGGACGGTGCCCAGATACAGATCTGGCCATTCCGCATCGCCCAGTCCAGTTCGGTCCGACTGCCCACCACCTTGCACCGGGGATCACAGGCCGCCAGCGCCCAGCAATTCTGTTCGATGGCCAGCAGGTCGATGCGACGCTGCGCCAGCGGATGACCTGCGCGCGGTGCGGGCGTGTCCGGTGCCCCGACGCAGACGATGACGGGGGTGCCATCTGCACCGGCCTCATCGATTTTCGCAGCGATCGCGGGTCCCGCGATCACGCTGTTGGACAAGAACAGGATGCGCGGATGCGGCACATTGCTGTGGGACTGCGCCTCGGTCCTGTCGCCGCCCGTCGCACGGACGATCTCGACCCCCAGCGAATAGGGGCCACGGTCCAGCTTCTCGATCCGGACAAAGACCCGTTCGGCCTGCGGTTCGATCAGGATGCGGTCCGCAACACGCGCCGCCAGCGTTTCCAGCAGATTGATGCGTTCCGCGCCCAGTTCCGCCTGAATGGCCTCGGTCACGCGATCATAGGACAAGATGCGGTCGACATCGTCGTCAATCGGTCCGGTCAGAGGCAAAACCTCGACCACCACGTTGAAGCGCACCCGTTGCAGATGCCCGCGTTCCTGCTGGAACGCCCCGATTTCGACCTCCACGATATAGTCGCGCAGTGAAATCCGGTCATAGGGAATGTCGGTGCTGGCAGCGGCCCGTTCCGATGGATGGGCGAAGGCCAGTGTGATGTCATTTGTCATGCGCGCCCCCCGCGGTTGCCCCTGCGGCATAACCGCCAGCGCCCGCGATGCCAAGCATGGCCGATCAGTTCGATGCGCTGCGGGTCGGCTGACGATAGAAATGGTGCGCGCCAAATGTGGCCACACGCGGAAAACGCTGCGCCCAGGACGGGTTCACGGCCTTGGTATGATAGTGCGTGGCACCCTGCGTCAGACGGCGCGGCAGCCCGTCGATCAGCAGTTTAGCGACCTTGCCTACGCGGTTGTAGGCGGCGGCATTGCTGATGGCGTCCGATTTTCCGTCACAGGTCCAGGTGAACTGGCAGGCGTATTTGCGCCCCGTGCCCTGATGGACGACGCCGCAGACAGTGTTGGGATATGCGCCGGAATCGACCCGGTTCATGATGACCTCGGCCACGGCGAACACGCCCTGAATGCTCTCGCCGCGTGCTTCGTGATAGAGGGCATCGGCCAGACAGCTCCATTCCGACCCACCCGAGGGGGCGGACATGGTCGAGATATACGCCTCGGTCACCACGGCATCGCCGTCCGGGATCGGCGTGGCGTTGCGTCGGGCGCTTTCAGGCAGGGCGGTGAGGGCAGAGAGGCGCGTATCGGGAACAATCGACAGAGCCTGGCGTTCCTGCCCCAGAAGCGCACCCAAGCGGGCGGCCATCACGTCATCGGCCAAGGCGGCAGATGTCAGGGTCAGTGCCGCCACGGCAGCGGTCAATGTCGTCCGAATGATACGCGTCATGTCATACCTCGCAAGGAAACGCGGTCAGCCCCACGCCAGCGGCGACCACCTAGCCGACACTTCCCCAAAGGTAAAGTCTGGCATCTTCCGGCGAAATTGCTCGGCAGATTCACGCTCTACTTTGACTTTTCGACGAAAGCCCAGTCGGTTACGTTCGGCCAGAACCCGCCGATGACGCCATACGGGCATCCAGCAGCGTCAATTGTGCGGCAGACAGCCGCGCCGCAGGCACCCGAAACGGCGAGCAGGACACGTAATCGAATCCCTGCGCACGGCAGAATGCGATCGCGGGTCGCGTGCCGCCATGTTCCCCGCAGATCGACAAAACCACGTCGGACCGCGTCTGGCGGCCGCGCATCGCACCGATGGCCAGCAGCTCTCCCACGCCATCCAGATCAAGGCTGTGGAACGGGTCCTCGGGATAGACGCCCTGTTTGACATAAGCCGACATGAACCGTCCAGCGTCATCGCGGGACAGACCATAGGTCATCTGCGTCAGGTCGTTGGTGCCGAACGACAGAAAATCGGTGAACTGCGCAATGTCGCCCGCCCGCAACGCCGCGCGCGGTGTTTCCACCATGACGCCCAGCTTGAACTTGAAATCCACGCCCGTGGCACCGCGCACTTCGGCAGCAATCTTGTCCAGGCGCAGCTTGATCAGCTCGACCTCGCGCACGGCGCTGATCAGCGGGATCATGATCTCAGGTTGCACCGGCATGCCCCTGCCCCAGGCACGCGCCGTCGCCTCGAAGATCGCACGGGCCTGCATTTCATAGATTTCGGGGATCGCGATTCCCTGACGCACGCCACGCATACCCAGCATGGGGTTGTATTCACTCAGCCCCTGCATCCGTTCCACGACCGTGGACAAGGGCAGATCCAGCTGTTCGGCCAGGTCACGCTGGCCGGATTTGTCGTAGGGCAGGAATTCATGCAGTGGCATGTCGAACAGGCGGATACAGACCGGCCGGCCTTCCATGATGCTGAACAACGCCTCGAAATCGTCGCGCTGCATGGGCAGCAGGCGATCCAGCACCGCGCGCCGGTCATCGGCGGTCCCGGCAAAGATCATCTCGCGCATGACCCCGATGCGGTCCCCGTCAAAGAACATGTGCTCGGTCCGGCACAGACCGATCCCCTCGGCCATAAAGTTCTTGGCCGTTTGCGCATCCTTTGGCGTGTCGGCATTGGCCCGCACGCCGATGTCGCGCACGGCATCCGCCCAGGACAGCAAGGTCTGGAACGCATCGTCCAATGCGGCTTCCAGCATGTCGGGCGCACCGGCCAGCACGGCACCCGTGGTGCCATCGACTGTTATCGTGTCACCGACATTGAACCTGCGCCCGCCGGGGGCCTCGATCCAACCGCCCTTGCGGTCGATGATCAAGTCAGACGCACCGACAACGCATGGAACGCCCAAGCCGCGCCCGATCACCGCCGCATGACTGGTCATGCCACCCCGGATCGTCAGAACCGCCTGTGCCGCATGCATGCCGCGAATATCCTCGGGCGTGGTTTCGCGCCGCACCAGCACGCAGGATTCGCCCCTCGCCGCACTGGCCTGCGCCTCGTTCGCGCTCAGCACGATGCGGCCCGTCGCAGCACCGGGACTGGCCGCGATACCGCGCACGATCACGTCGCGCGCCGCAGTTGGATCAACCTGACGGTGCAGCAGTTCGGACAGGGACGAGGGCGGCACGCGCATCACGGCCTCTTCGCGCGGGATCACACCGTCCTGCGCCAGCGCCACGGCAACCTGCACCAGCGCCCGGCTGGACCGCTGCACACGCACCGCATCCAGAATGTGCAGGATGTTGTTTTCGATCGTGAATTCGATCTGCATTTCCTCGCGCAGCCGGGTCCGCGCGATATCCCCGAACCGGATCAGCTGGGAAAAGATATCGGGCGCGATATCCTCGAGGGCTGGCCCACGCGGGTCCTTGGTCAGATACAGCGCACCTTCGCTTGCGCGTGCGTCGCGCTGCTGGCTTTGACTGCGATAGCGTCCGCGCACCTGTGGGACGCCCGTGTCCTCGTTGATGAAGTGAATGAGGCCGGTGCCGCTTTCGCCCTTGCCGACGCTCAGCGCCAGTTCCTGCACGACCAGCCCCAGACCCGCGTCGCCGGGCGCGCCCTTGGCCTCGCGCAGCAGGCGCGCGGTGGTGCCATCCCAGGCCCGCGCCATCGACCGCAAGACCTCGGTCAACTGGGTGCTCACATCCTGTGGAAATGGCTCGTCCGCCTCGGCCTCGTAGGACTCGCGGGCTGCACGCAGCGCATCGGCCGGGCCCAGATGCGGAAAATCAAACGCCTCGGGGTCCAGACGGGCGACGGACACCGCGTAGGTCTGCACGAACCGCAGGTACAGCGTTTCCGCCTCGGTCTGGCCGATCCTGTCCGCCAACAGCGGCAGGCAGGCATCGTTCATCCCGATATTCAGGATCGCACCCGGCCCGCCCCAATCAGGGTCCTGACTGGACGGACGCACCGACAACAGCGGCTGCGGGCCAAAGGGGGCCAGAATGGCCTTCATGTCCGGCAACTGGCCCTTTGCACAGCGCAGGACCGCATCGAACGACAGCGCCACTGTCGTCGGCACCGGCATATCCAGCCGGATCAGACGTTGCAGACACTTGGCACGGCCACCGTGAACGTCCGGCGACATCCGCGCTGTCGGTGTAATCAATGTCACATCGTCAAAGGGGGCATATTGCTGCACTGCGGCATCCTTTCGTCAGTTCAGCATATGGGGCAGCGCGCCAACCTGTAAAGTCCGCGTCCGCCCCAACTGTCAACTTGACGCTACATCAGCCCTCAATTCGCGTCAGATCGGCGACGGACAGGCAAATTTGCCGAATACGGGACAGCAGATTCAGACGGTTGCGCCGCACGACGGTCGATTCGGCGTTCACCTGCACATCGGTGAAAAACATATCGATCGGGCCGCGCAGGGCCGCCATGGCAGTCATTGCGGTGCCGAAATCCTCGGCCGCCATCGCCGGCGCGATCTTTGCATCCGCAGCATCGAGGGCGTCGAACAGCGCCGTTTCCGCGTCCGCTTCGGCGAACTTGCGGTCGGCACCGTAGGAATATTCGACCCCGTCCTTGGCCTCGGCCTGGGTCAGGATATTGTTTGCCCGCTTGAACCCCTGGATCAGGTTTTCCCCATCGTCAGTGGCCAATGTCGCCTGCAAGGCCCGCGCCCGTTTCACCAACAAGCTCAGATCGTCGTTCCCCGGCATGGCGATGCACGCGTCTATGACATCGTGGCGAATGCCCTGGTCCTTGAGGTAGACCTTCAGGCGGTCGTGGAAGAAGGAGAGCAGGTGCGCCGACCATTCCGCATCGCCGAACGTGTCCGTCAACGGCATCCGCAGATCATTTTCCAGCACCAACCGAATGACCCCCAGCGCGGCACGGCGCAGCGCGAACGGGTCCTTGGATCCGGTCGGTTTTTCGTCAATCGCCCAGAACCCGGTCAGCGTGTCCAGCTTGTCGGCCAGCGCCACGGTCACGGACACGGGCGCTGTCGGCACATCATCCGACGGGCCCAGCGGCTGATAATGTTCTTGAGCAGCGGCGGCCACGGCGTCCGACTTGCCCGCAAGACCCGCGTAATAGCGGCCCATCAAACCCTGCAATTCGGGGAATTCGAACACCATCTCCGACGACAGGTCAGCCTTGGCCATCTTTGCCGCCTCTTCGGCCTCGTCTGCGTCAGCCCCCGTCACCGGTGCCAATGCCCGCGCCAGTGCGGCGATCCGGTCGATCCGGTCGCGCTGGCTGCCCAGCTTGTTGTGAAAGGTCACGTCCGACAGGCTATCCAGCCACGGCTGCATGCCACCCTTTGCCACGCGCAAATCATTATCCCAAAAGAATTTCGCATCCGCCAGCCGCGCGGACAGCACCTTTTGGTTACCGGCCAAGATCGTGGCCCCGTCATCCGCCGCCTCGATATTGGCGACCGTCACGAACCGTTCGATCCGGCCCGTTTTCGGGTTGCGCACGGAAAAGAACTTTTGGTGTTCCTTCATCGAGGTCTGCAAGACCTCTGGCGGCAGGTCCAGAAACTGATCGTCGATCTTGCCCAGCAGGACGACGGGCCATTCGACCAGCCCGGCCACCTCTGCCAGCAAGCCGCGATCCTCGACCAGATCGAGGCCCAGCGCAAAGGCCTGCGACGACGCATCGTTCCAGATTGCATCGGCGCGTTCGTCGGCCCGCAGCATCACGCGCGCACGTTTCAGCTTGGCCTCGTAGTCGTCGAACGACGTGACGGAAAACGCATCCGGCCCCATGAAACGATGACCGCGGGTGGTGTTGCCCGCCGCGATGCCGTCAACCTCCAGCGGGACGACCCGCGCGCCTTCTTCGTCCGTCAGGATACACAGGATCGTATGCAGCGGACGCACCCAGCGCAGGTTGCCCGATCCCCAGCGCATGGATTTGGGCCAGGGAAAGTTGCGGATCGTGGCGTCCAGCACCTCTGCGATGATTTCAGGGGCGCTGCGGCCCGGCTTTTCGATGACGGCGACGTAGAACTGGCCTTTCTTGTCATCGCGCACCTCGAGCTGGTCCAGTGTCAGGCCGGTGGACCGCAGAAACCCTGCAACGGCCTGTTCGGGTGCACCGACCTTGGGGCCCTTGCGTTCCTCGCGCACGGCGCGGCTTTCGGTGGTCAGGTCTTCGACCGACAGCGTCAGGCGGCGCGGCGTGGAAAACGCAGCCGCCGAGGCATAGGTCAGCCCCGCCTCGACCAGCCCGTCGGTCACACGCTTTTTCAGATCGGCGGCGGCCTGCGTCTGCATCCGCGCGGGGATTTCCTCGGAAAAGAGCTCGATCAATAGGTCAGACATCAGCGGGTGCTTTCAGGGGGCGGTGGGCAATTTTCGGGTGCGGGGTTGCCGTCGAACACGACCTCGCCGCAGTCGTTGATCTGGTGCCAGGCATAGGCGCGACCGTCATCATAGACCGCAACGATCCGGTCGATGCCATAGGTCACGTCCTTTTGCCCCAAGAAACCGATGGCAATTCCGGATTCCAGATCGGCACCGATCTGGCGGGCGTCGAAACAGTCGAACCAATCGGGGGCGACACGCGGTGCGGCCTCATCTGCAATCTGGTAGGTTTCGGTCATCATGGCCAGCGAGGTCGGCATCTCGTAGCAGGCACGATAGCGCAGCGGACTGGAGAGGCTGTCGATCCCCTTGTAGTTTTCGAACGTCAGCGGCTCTGCCTCGCCGGAAATCAGCGAGACAAATTGCACATTTGCGTCCTCGACCGCCACTTCTTCGTAATAGGCGTAGACTTGCAGGTAATAGAGGGCCACGCCCGCGATCAAAGCTATCAGCACCGTTGCTCCTATGAATAAGCGGGCGATCATGCCGCGGCACCACCGGCGGCCGTCTGCACGAATGCATCAGCGCAGGCCTTGGTCAGGGCGCGCACACGTCCGATATAGGCCTGCCGCTCGGTCACGGAAATCACGCCGCGCGCATCCAGCAGGTTGAACAGATGGCTGGCCTTGATCGCCTGATCATAGGCCGGATGCGCCATGATGATCTGCTTGCCCGTCTTGGGGTCCGTGGCCGGTTCGGCCAGGATGCGCGCGCATTCCGCCTCTGCATCCTTGAAATGTTGCAGCAGCGTATCTGTATCGGCCACATCAAAATTCCAACGCGCGTATTCCTGTTCGGTCTGCAAGAACACATCGCCATAGGTCAGTGCGATGGGCGACTGCGGGTCGTTGTAGGGCATTTCCATCACATGATCGACGCCCAGCACATACATCGCCAGACGTTCCAGACCGTAGGTCAGCTCGCCCGAGACAGGTTTGCAGTCGTGCCCGCCGACCTGCTGAAAATACGTGAACTGGCTGACTTCCATGCCGTCGCACCAGACCTCCCAGCCCAGCCCCCAGGCCCCCAGTGTCGGGCTCTCCCAGTCGTCCTCGACGAACCGGATGTCATGCATCTGCGCGTCGATCCCGATGGCCGCAAGCGACCCCAGATACAGCTCTTGCAGATCGGGCGGGCTGGGTTTGATCAGCACCTGATACTGGTAATAATGCTGCAACCGGTTCGGGTTTTCGCCATAGCGCCCGTCGGTCGGACGGCGCGAGGGCTGCACATAGGCCGCAGCCCAGGGTTTCGACCCCAGCGACCGCAGGGTGGTGGCCGGGTGGAACGTGCCGGCGCCGACCTCCATGTCGTAGGGCTGCATCACGGCGCAGCCGCGGCCGGCCCAATAGGTCTGAAGCCGCAGGATGATTTCCTGAAAACTGCGTGGTGTGTCGGCCATGTCACCCTCATCAATTGTTGCGACGGTGAATAGGCGGCTGGGCCGACAGGGTCAATCAGGTCACATTCACCGCCAAGTCATTGTCACACGCCGAATTGTGCTGCGCCGGTGATGCCGTCTGATAAAACCCGGTCGAATGACCGACAGCGCACAAGGGCCCGGAATGTTGAAGTTGAATGCGTGTCTTTTGATCGGAGCAGGTTTGTTGACGCTGGCGGGGCCCGCGCTGGCCCAAGACGGTACGTTCATCCAGCTCGAGGCGCAGCCAACGACGGCCGCGGCCATCACCCGCGCACAGGTCTATGACGCGACGCAGGACAACGTGCTGGGCTATAATCTGGGCGGACGCTGGAATGCCGTGGTCATCGGACCGTTCGCGACCCGGGATCAGGCGACCGCGGCCCTGCGTGTTTTGCGGCAGGCGGGCATTGCACCGGACGACGCGTTCTTGACGGACGGCGAACGGTTCACGGACCAATTCTATCCCGCAGCAGGTGCGACCCAGACAGAGGTGACGCCACCTGCGGCACCGGACGCACCGGCGACTGACGTCGTGGACCAGGTGGTCGAACTGCCCGCGCCAGCTGCGGATGAAACCGTGCAAGAGGCGCGCGTGTCCGAACAGACCCTGACGCGCAGCGAAAAGCAGGATCTGCAAATCGCCCTGCAATGGGCGGGCTATTACGATTCGGCCATCGACGGGGCCTTTGGCCGCGGCACCCGCAGCGCGATGGAAGCCTGGCAACTTGCAAACGGTTATGACCCGACCGGGGTTTTGACGACCTTGCAGCGAGACGTGCTGACCACCGCCTACAACGCGGTGCTGGACGGCATGAACCTGCAATTGATCCGCGATGATGCCGCCGGGATCGCCGTGCAGATTCCCACCGGAGTGGTCAGTTTCACCGAATATGAACCGCCCTTTGCCCGCTTTGGTCCGAAATCCGATGCGCTGGACGCGCAGGTGCTGCTGATTTCCCAAGAGGGCGACCAGAACCGCCTGTTCGGTCTTTATGAAATCCTGCAAACCCTCGCCATCGTGCCGACCGACGGCGACCGGCAGCGCGGTGATGACCGTTTCGAGATCAACGCCGTTGGGCCGCGGGTGGAAACCTACGTCACGGCCCAGCTGTCAGACGGGCAGATCAAGGGGTTCGCCCTCGTCTGGCCTGCCGGGGACACTGCCCGGTTCAGCCGCATCCGCGACGAGATGATCGCCAGCTTTGCCACGACCGAAGGCGTGCTGGACCCGGCATTGGCCCGCCCGGACGAGGATCAGGCCATCGATCTGGTGGCCGGTCTGGAGGTGCGCAAACCGCGCCTATCACAGGCGGGTTTCTACATCTCGGACACCGGCACCGTGCTGACTGCGGCAACCAAACTGGACAGCTGCACCGAAATTACCCTGAACGGAAGCGATGCCGCCACAGTGACGGCCAGCGATGCAGCCCTTGGGCTGGCGGTGCTGGAACCCGCGCAACCACTGGCACCGCAGGCGGTCGCTGCATTCCAAACGCAGGTGCCGCGCCTGCAATCCGAAATCGCCGTTGCGGGCTATCCGTTCGGGGGCGTGCTGCCTGCGCCCACGCTGACCTTTGGCCGGCTGTCCGACATCCGCGGCCTGAACGGTGAAAAAGATATCAAGCGGCTCGCACTTGCGGCGGAACCTGGCGATGCGGGTGGCCCGGTGTTCGACAATGGTGGCGCTGTGCTGGGGATGTTGCTGCCCCGCGCGACAGGGGCCGGGCAGGTTCTGCCGGCGGACGTCAGTTTTCTGGTCGATTCCGAAACCATCATCGGGTTTCTGGATCAGGCCGGGATCGCGGCACAGATCACCGACAGTCTGGCGTTCATGCCGCCCGAAACACTGACGCTGCTGGCGGCGGACAACACCGTGCTGGTGGATTGCTGGTAATCAGGTCCGCCAGAACCGCGGGCTGATCAGCACCAGCACCACCATGATTTCCAGCCGCCCGATGAACATGGCCGCGGCCAGCAGCCACTTGGCCGTCGGGTTCAGCCCGGCAAAGCTGCCCGCCGGCCCGATTTCAGCCCCCAGACCGGGGCCGACATTGGCCAGCGCCGTAGCGGCACCCGATACGGCCGTCACGAAATCCAGCCCCGTCAGCCCCAGTAGCACCGAAAACAGGCCCAGCAGCAGCAGAAACGCGACGAAAAACGCCATGACCGAATTCATGACATCCGCATTCACCGGCTTGCCCTCGTAGCGCGGCACGAACACCGCATGGGGGCTGTGGATCTGGCGGATCTGCGTCTTGATCGACGCGAAGAGCAACTGATAGCGGAACACCTTGACCGAACAGGCGGTGGACCCCGCGCAGCCCCCGATCAGACCGATGAAAAAGAACATGACGATGGGAAAGGTGCCCCATTGCATGTAGTCCGCGCTGGCATATCCCGTGCCGGTCACGATCGACGTGACGTTGAACAACGCCTCGCGAAAGGCCAGTTCCGTCACCGCATTTTCGCGGGCCCAGACCCAGAATGAAATCATCACGACGCAGACGATGATGATACAGATGAACGTGCGGATCTGGCTGTCCGTCAGGATCGGCCGCCCTGCCCCGCCCATCATCTGCACATACCGCACAAACGGCAGCGCCGCGAGGAACATGAACGCCGTCGCGACATAATGGACGCCTGCGCCGTATGCCCCGAATGAGGCGTCACTATTGGCCATTCCGCCCGTGGACACCGTCGTCATCGCATGGGTCAGCGCATCCAGTCCCGGCATGCCCAGCGCATAATAAATGATCCCGCAGGACACGGTCAGCGTGACATAGATGACCGAGATGCTGGCCGCGATCTGACCCGCACGCGGCAGGATCTTTCCCATCGTGTCAAAGGCTTCGGACCGGAAAATCTGCATCCCCCCGACCTTGAGTTCGGGCAGAAAGACCATCGCGACCACGATGATACCTATGCCGCCCAGCCATTGCAGGATGCCGCGCCACAGCTTGATCCCGTCGGGCAAGGTCTCGATCCCGCCCAGCACGGTGGCCCCCGTTGTGGTCAGGCCGGACATGGCCTCGAATACGGCGTCCGTCAGATTGGACTGGGTGGCCCCCAGCATGAACGGCAAGGCCCCAAAGGCCGGGAGCGTAACCCAGACCGCCGAGGTCAGCAGGAACGTCTGTCGCAGCGTCAGGCCTTGCGACACGCCGTTCGAACAGGCCAGCGCCATCAACCCGCCAGTCAGGATGCACAGGATCGCGCTTTCGGCAAAGACAGGCCAGTGACCGTTGTCGGCCAGCAGATCCGCCAGCATCGGAAACAGCATGAACATGCCCAAAGCCGTCACCAGCAGGCCGATTACATATCCAACGGGGCGCAGATCAATCATCGGCTATCGGTCGCCCGTCCGCCCTGCCCTGTCAAGCGTGGACGCAGTGCCCGCGCCCTGTCGGGCATCGTCGGTGGCGGTCTGGTGACGTTGCCCGTCAGGTCACCCCCATGAACCGACCGGAAAGGACTCTGCAGCAAAGGCCCGGTTTGAGCCCAAGAGTGACCAGTGCTGCTAGCTGTACAAATGTCAGCAATCATTTGGTTTCAATCGTCGCGTCCGGGTTCGTCTGATCTGTCGCAGAACAACGCAACCTTGTTTCCGTGAGGATCGCGAAGATAGCCAACGTAGAAATGAGAGCCGTATGAAGCACGAAAGCCCGGCTGCCCCTCGTCGGCCCCACCAGCAGCCAGGGCTGCCGCGTGAAGTTCGCGAACTTGGACCTGGCTGCTTGCTTCAAATGCCACCATGCAACCGTTGCCAGGCGATGCAGGACGACCATCGAAAGGGGATTTTACATAGAAATCGGGAGAGGTCGGTTTCTGACCGGGTGGTCCCGGGGGGATGTAACTCAAGTCTCCGTGGTATTCTTCGAGGGCATAGCCAAGGGGGAGCAAAAAAGCAGAGTAGAACCGCTCTGCCCGTGCGATGTCATCTGCGCCGACCGTGACATAGGCAATCATCCGAACTACTCCTCAATAAGCGCTTTGAAACCCGGGTTCGGGAATAGGTCCCTACAAAATCATTGTCATCTGCTTTCAAAGCTGACCTTGGCGCAGACGCGGCAGAGGTCGGCTTCGTCCGCAATTTGATCCATGCCGTGTCCCGTGCTGATCGACTGGTCTGGGGCCAAGCTTGCGGAATTTCGGCCAGTTTTGCGGGACCGGGGGACAAACAGGGTCAGTCAATCGGGCAGATTGCAACGGCCAATACCCGTGCGCCATCAACATCAACCTGAATGTCAGTGAGCCTTGTCGGCCAAATGCAAAGGGGCCGCGTGGACTGACGTCCGCACGGCCCCCAAAGTAGATGCACCTATATTAACCGACGTGGAACAGTGACGCGAACAGACGCGGGTCCAGCGACGTGGATTCGAACGTCGGGCCGCGTGTCAGCACCGACACGGCGTCGTGGCTGTGCAGGCTTTCCTGATGGCTGGCGACCACCCGGAAATCACCGATACGCTGATCGGCCTCCAGCGCCTGCGTGAACAGACGCGCCGCGTCTTCGACGAAAATCGGATTGGCGGCGTTCAGTTCCGCAAAGGCCTGTTCGTCCTCGCGTTTCACCATGACCTGCGTTTCGGTCGGCACCGCGGACCGCGCCAGTTCCACCAGATCCTCGAACCACAGGATCGGGGTGTCGGGTGCGATCACGGCGGACAGACGCGCGACCGACCGCTGCGAATGCGGCGTGGCCAGCTGCCCGCGGAACTGGCGGGCGTGTTCCGACAATTCCAGCGAACAGGGGCAGGTGCTGGAATAAACGTAGTCCAAGTGCACGATCTTTTGGCGCACGCCATCGCGTTCGACCACCTCCAGCGCGATGTCGTAATACTGATAGCCCGACAACCCCGACCGCAGGCTCTCGATCTTCATCGGGAACGAGAACCGCATCTGGATGCGCGCGTCAAAGCTTTCGAGGTCGGTGATATAGGCATCCAGCGCCTTGATCATCACGTCAAAGCTGAATGTCTCTTCGGCATAGCCATAGAATGTCCGCATGATGCGGGACATGTTGATGCCCTTTTTCTCGGCCTCCAGCGACACGGTCCCGGTCACGCTGGTTTCCAGCGTCAGGTCGCCATTGTCGCGCGTGTGAAACCGGATCGGCAGTCGGAAATTGCTGATGCCGACGTGCTGGATCTGCGCCTTGGCCCCCCGGATCAGGCTGGACGGACCATTCTGCAAATCCGGCATTGACGCGCGATAGCTGTCGTCGACCGCGAAATCCTCGGGATACGCTCTTGCGAGTGCAGGATAATTCGACTGGACCGCACCGGGGATCAGACGCGACAGCAGCGGATCGAGGTCCGCCACTTCTTCTGGTGCGGCATCACCCGCCCAGCTGCGCAACAGGCGCAAGGCATCCTCGGCCTGTTCGCGGGTTGGGGTCATGGGTTCACGCATGTGCTTGTTCATATCGGGCCCTCCTTGGGACGACATCGGAGGCCACTATATGGGGCGTCCTTTGATTATGAAAACAAAGCTAATGCATTTTTATGACCCGGCTATGTCGAGTGCCTGCGTCAGATCGTCCAGCAGATCGCCCGCATCCTCGAGGCCGACAGACAACCGGATCAGACCCGGTGTGATGCCCAGATGTGCCTTTTGGTCGGCGGGCAGGCGCTGGTGCGTTGTAGATGCAGGCGGCGTCGCAATGGATTTCGCATCGCCCAGATTGTTCGAGATCAGCCAGATTTTCAGGGCATTCAACAGTTTGAAGCTGGCCTCTTTTGACCCGGTGTCGATGGCCAGCAAGGTGCCGCCACAGCCCATCTGCGCCATGCACAGGTCATGCTGCGGATGGCTGGCAAGGCCCGGATAGATCACGCGTGTCAGGCCGGGATGCCCTTCCAGACCGCGGGCAATCTGTTCGGCGCTGGCTGTCTGTGCGCGCACGCGCAGTTCCATGTGCTCCAGGCTCTTGACCAGCGTCCAGGCGGTAAAGGGCGACATCGAGCCGCCGGTATGTTTCATGTAGGTCTCGATCGGACCCCGGATGAAATCGCGCTGGCCCAGGATCACGCCGCCCAGAGACCGGCCCTGCCCGTCGATGTGTTTCGTGGCCGAGTAGATCACGACATCCGCGCCCAGCTCAAAGGCCCGCGTATAGACCGGCGTGGCAAAGACGTTGTCGACCGTCACCATCGCCCCCTTGTCATGGGCGATCTGCGACACGGCGGCGATATCAACGGCCTCCAGCGCGGGGTTTGACAGGCTCTCGAAAAACACGACCGTGGTGTCGTCGCGCACGGCAGCACGCCACTGATCAAGATCGGCACCGTCCACGAATGTCACCTCGACCCCGAAACGCGGCAACACGACCTCCAGCACATAGAGGCAGGACCCGAACAACGCGCGCGACGACACAACGTGATCGCCCGCCTTGAGCGTGGCCATCAGCGCGCCCGACACGGCCGCCATGCCGGATGCACAGGCAAATGCGTCCTCGGCCCCTTCGATTGCGGCGATCCGATCCTCGAACATCGCGGTGGTGGGGTTGCCGTAGCGGGCATAGATGAATTCGTCGTCGCCAGCGGCCTCGAACCGGGCCTGCGCATCCTCGGCCGTGGGATAGACAAACCCCTGCGTGAGAAAAATCGCCTCGGACACTTCGCCGTATTGGCTTCGGCGTGTGCCTGCATGGACCGCCTTGGTCCGCTTGTTCCAGTTCGACATATCAGGCCCTTTCAAGGCAAAGAAAAACCCCGACACCACAGGTATCGGGGCAAACCCCTCACCCTTTTAGCGGAATGTTTAACGTGGTCCGCAATCCGGCATCAAATCACCACGCGCATCGCATACGCCCGACCGCCCCGTGGGTCAAGCAGGCGGCAGCGTTGCCTCGCCGTGGATTGTCGTGAATAGTCATATGCGCGGCAGTCGCGCCGCCGATTGCACACAGGCTGGACCATGCCGGACCCCATCGACCTATATTTCTGGCCGACGCCCAACGGATGGAAGGCGTCGATCATGCTCGAGGAATGTGGCCTGCCCTACGTGACGCATCTGATCGACATCGGCGCAGGCGACCAGCATGCCCCCGCGTTTCTGGCAATCAGCCCCAACAACCGCATCCCCGCCATCGTGGACCCTGACGGGCCGGACGGCGCGCCGATCTCGATTTTCGAGTCGGGCGCGATCCTGCGCTACCTGGCAGACAAGGTCGGACGCCTCGCGGGTGAGACACCTCGCGACCGGGTTGCGGTGGACCAATGGCTGATGTGGCAGATGGGCGGCCTTGGCCCGATGGCGGGTCAGGCGCACCATTTCCTGAAATTCGCCCCGCGTGCAGGCCACGACATCCCCTATGCCCAGGACCGCTACCGGGGGGAAACCGCGCGCCTGTATGGCGTCATGGACCGGCAGCTGTCGCGCACGGAATTTTTGGCCGGGGACCAGTACAGCATTGCGGATATCGCCTGCTGGGGCTGGGCGTCCCTGTGGCAAGGTCAGCAACAGACGCTGGATGACAAACCCCACCTTGCACGCTGGCTGGAAACGGTCAGCGCGCGTCCCGCCGTGCAGCGCGGCAGGGCCCTGCACGCAGAACTGCGCGGCTAACGCCGCCTTCATCATTTCGACCTAGCGTATCCCTGCAACCAAAGAGGGACCGCCATGACCCAGATTTACCGTCACCACCGTTATCCGACAGATTTCCCGACCATCGCAGGTACGGCCCACGGCCGGTCCAGTGCGCAAATCACAGACATCAATCAGGCAGGCGCACGCCTGCGCGGTCTGATCAACGTCCAGCGTGGTGACCAGATCATGCTGGAGGTGCTGCATCAGCGGATCAGCGCCCAGATCAGGTGGGTCCGGGGCGACACCTGCGGCATACGGTTCACGCAGACCATGGCGACGACTATTGTCGATACCGTCAGGCAATCACCCTCGCGCATCACGGGATGGCGGCATGTGTCATCACATATGCACGAAATGCGCTAGGCGTCGGTTTCCTCGGCATCCTTGTCTTGCTGGATCATGTAGGGTTCCAGCCCCATGATCTGCCAGACCATGAACACCATCATCAGGGCCGGAAAACCAAAGGTTTCGACCTTGACCCAGACATCGGTCGACTGCGTGCGCCACAGGATTTCGTTGAACACCGCGAGAAAGACGAAAAACGCCGTGATCCGCCGGGTCAGCAGCATCCAGCCGGCGGTGCGCATCGGGATCAGTTCACCCATGACCCATTCCAGATAGGACCGCCCGCGCCACAGCCCGAACCCCAGGATCGCCGCGAGGAACGTATAGACGATCGTGGTCTTCATCTTGAAAAAGCGTTCGTCGTTGAAATAGCCCGTCAGCCCGCCGAAAAAGATCACCATGACAGCGGTGAACACCTGCATCCGGCTCAACTTGCCGGTCAGCGCCCACAGGATCGCCATTGCGACCAGCATGATCGGCACGAACAGCAGGGTCGCCACGATGAACCCCGAATAGGCGGTGCCGCCTATGTCAAATGTGCGTTCATCCAACCGCTGGTAGATGATGAAAAACGCCAGCGTCGGCCCCAGTTCCAGCACCTGCTTCAGCACCGGGTTGATCTTGCGTTCACTCATTAACTTACCTTCCTTGCGGCCTGCATCACGGTCGGTCCAACCCGACCAATGCTGCGGCAAAATCCTCGGGATCGAACGGTGCCAGGTCGTCGATCTGTTCGCCCACGCCGATGGCGTGGATCGGCAGGCCGAACTTGTCGGCCAGCGCCACCAGCACGCCGCCCTTGGCTGTGCCGTCCAGTTTCGTCATCACGAGGCCCGACACATCTGCCAGTTCCTGAAACACCTTGACCTGTTGCAGCGCATTCTGACCGGTGGTCGCATCCAGCACCAGCAGGGTGTTATGCGGCGCATCGGGGTCTTTCTTACGGATCACGCGCACGATCTTGGACAGTTCTTCCATCAGGTCGGCCCGGTTCTGCAACCGCCCCGCCGTGTCGATCATCAACAGATCAGCGCCGTCCGCCTGCGCCTTGGTCATGGCGTCAAAGGCCAGAGACGCAGGGTCCGATCCCTCTGGTGCCGTCAGTACCGGCACGCCGGCCCGGTCGCCCCACACCTGAAGCTGTTCGACCGCCGCGGCACGGAACGTGTCGCCCGCAGCAATCACGACCGATTTGCCCGCCGCCTTGAACTGGCTCGCCAACTTGCCGATCGTCGTGGTCTTGCCCGACCCGTTCACGCCCACCACCAGCACCACCTGCGGGCGATGCGCATACAGCGGCATCGGTCGCGCGACCGGGTCCATGATCCGCGTCACCTCATCAGCCAGCAGCTGTTTGATTTCAGACACGGACAATTTCCGGCCCAGACGTCCTTCGGCCATGTTGGCGGTGACGCGCAGCGCGGTATCAACCCCCATATCGGCGGCGATCAGCAGCTCTTCGAGTTGCTCGACCATGTCGTCATCCAGCGTGCGCCGCACCACCGGGGCCGCATCCCTGCCCTTGAACAGCCCGCCAAGAATGCCGGGCTGGCTGGCCGAGGCCGGGGGCTGGGGTGATGGGTCATCCATGACCGGCGCGGGCGGCGTCTGCGGGTCCGGACGCACATGCGGTTCAGGCGCAGGCACCGGGGCATCTGCCTCGGCGGCACCCCCCTCTGACACGATGGCATCCAGCCCCTCGTCCAGTTTCGACGACGACCGGAACATCTTGTCCTTGAGTTTTTTGAAAAATGCCATCGGGTCCGCCTTGATCAGTTGCACCCTAGCTAGTCCCTCGCGCTCTCAAAGAAAAGAGAGCGACGCTTGACCGGGACACCTGCACTGGCTCTAACCTGTGACATGTTGCGCATTGTCCTGTTTCTGATCGCCCTCGCAGGGCCCGGGGCCGCCCAGTCAGAACCGGGCACGCTGTGCAGCAGCGGCAAATGGGGGAACGTCCAATGCATCCGACCGGCGCATTTTGCCCATGACACCTGTCAGGCCATCGCGCATTTCGCTGATGTAAATGCGCTGCCACCGGGGTTCTTCGCGCGCCTGATCTGGCAAGAAAGTCGCTTTGACCCCAACGCGCTTTCGCCGGCCAACGCCCGTGGCATCGCACAGTTTATCGACAGCACGGCACAGCTACGCGGTCTGCGCGACAGCCTGAACCCGGCGCTGGCACTGGAACATGCCGGACGCTATCTGGGCGAGATGACCCGGACCTACGGCAATGTCGGTCTGGCCGCCGTGGGATATAACGGTGGCGAACGCCGCGCCGAGGGGTGGATCACGCAGGCCGCCGGATTGATGCCCGAAACCGTGGACTATGTGCAGATCATCACAGGCCATTCCGCTGAAACCTGGCGTGACGCAGCGCCAGCCGACCCTGATTTCAGGCTACAGGGCGACATGCCGTTCCAGCAGGCCTGCGTGGCACTGGCCCGCGACCGCATCATGACACGCTACCCGCCACCGGAACCCCGATTTGCGCCATGTGGCGCGCAACTGGCTTTTGGCCGGACCAAGCAAGAGGCAACACGCGCCTACACCCGCCGCGCGGGCGATTGCGGGTTCGACAGGGGCGGCCGCGCCTTGGACCTCGTGTTTGTGCGCAATCGCGTCTCGGGGCGTCAAGGCTACTACATGGCACGGGTCGCCGCACAATCGTCAGCCGACGCAAACAGGGTGTGCCAGACCGCGCGGGCCAATGGTTGCAGCTGCGCCGTCTACCGCAACTAGACCTCGTCCGGAAAGAACTTGATCGTGGACCGGATCGCATTCGGGGCCGCCTGCCCCAGCCCGCAGATCGAGGCATCGACCATGACCTGGCTCAGGTCCTCCAGCAAATCCTGATCCCAGCGATCGGCCTGCATCAGTTTCACCGCCTTTTCGCATCCGACCCGGCAGGGCGTGCATTGCCCGCAGGATTCGTCGGCGAAGAATTCAAGCATGTTCAGCGCCGCCGCGCGCGCGCTGTCCTGATCGGACAGGACCACGACCGCAGCGGAGCCGATAAAGGTGCCGTAAGGTGCCAGAGTGTCGAAATCCAGCGGCACATCATCGATCCGTGCGGGCAGCAGTCCTGATGACGGACCGCCCGGTTGATACGCCATGAACCTGTGACCCGCGCAAATGCCTCCTGCCGCCGCGATGACATCAGTGATCGTCGATCCCGCAGGCAGCAGGTAGACACCCGGCTCCTTGACGCGGCCCGACACCGAATAGTTCCGCAACCCGCGGCGACCGTTCTTTTCCACCGCCGACAAGACCTGCGGCCCTTCGCGGCAGATGCGCGCGACCCAGATCAGCGTTTCGACATTATGCACCAGGGTCGGGCGATCGAATATGCCACGCTGCGCCACATAAGGCGGCCTGTGACGCGGAATGCCGCGCTTGCCTTCGATGCTCTCGATCATGGCGGATTCCTCGCCACAGATGTAACTGCCCGCCCCGCGTCGCAGATCAACATAGCCCGGCGATATGATTCCCGCCTGTTCCAGACGCGCCAGTTCATCCCGCAAGATCGCGATGGCGGCGGGGTATTCGTCACGCATGTACAAATAGATGCGATCCGCCGCGACGGCCCAGGCTGCGATCAACATCCCTTCAAGGAAGAGATGCGGCGTGCGTTCCAGATACCAGCGGTCCTTGAACGTGCCTGGTTCGCCCTCGTCCCCGTTGACGGCCATGTAGCGCGGTCCGGCCTCGGCCCGCACGAAACCCCATTTCTTGCCGGACGGAAAACCGGCACCGCCAAGGCCCCGCAAGCCAGATTCCGCGACCTGCGCCTGAACCGCCTCCCAATCGCCATCAGCCCGCAAGTCCCGCAACGTGTCATAGCCGCCTGCGGCCTGATATGCCTCCGGCCCCTCATATGCGGGTATTTCGGCGTGGGTATGACCTGCATCAATCGCCGCGCGCACCTTGGCCACGGTCGCGTTGTCGATCGCATGATGCCCCAGATGCAGCGCGGGTGCAGTGTCGCACCGCCCCATGCAGGGCGCACGCACCACGCGCACACGGTCCGCCGGCAGATCGTCGATCAGCGCCTGTTTCAGCGCCTGCGCCCCCGCCAGTTCGCACGACAGCGATTCGCAGATGCGGATCGTCAGCGCGGGCGGTGGTGTTTCACCCTCCTTCACCACATCAAAATGCGCGTAGAAGGTTGCGACTTCGTAAACTTCGGTCTGGGACAGTCGCATTTCCTCGGCCAACGCGCGCAGATGGGCGGCAGACAGACAGCCGTAGGCGTCCTGTATCAGGTGCAGATATTCGATCAACATGTCGCGCTGGCGGGGCCGGTCGCCCAGCAGATCGCGGATCTGATCCCAGGCCAGATCGTCCAGTTGGCGACCCTTGGGCGTGCGCCGCCCCTTGCCCTTGCCGGATTTCCAGACACCCTTGTCCTGATCAAGTGCCATGCCGTTTCTCCCCTGCACGTTCCACCGGGAACCTAACCCGCACCCGTCCCGTTTCACCATGCAAAAGCGACGGATCATCAACATCCCGCGCAGCGACGTCGTGTCATGCGGCAATCTGGGCCGCGACAGCGCCCCGCGCCCCGTGATACGCCTTGAGGCAGTAAACCCGGAAATAGCCATGCCTGCACTTGCGCTCTTCTCATTTGCGACACTTGTTCCGCTGCCACTGTTGCTGGCGGGCGCGTTCTGGGGTGGGATCTGGGTTTGGCTGGCCCTGTTTTACATCAGCGGGTTCACATACCTGATGGACCAGCTGGTCCGCATCGTACCCGCATCAGCACAAGACCGCGAATTTCCGGCCGCCGACCCGCTCAGCATCGTGCTGGCCCTTGCGCATTTCGTCCTGTTGGGCCTGGCCGTCTGGTCCGTCGGCACCGGTCAGATCGGGCTATGGCAGTCCATCGGCCTGATCATCGCAACCGGACTCTATCTTGGGCAGGTCAGCAATTCCAATGCGCATGAATTGATCCACAAGGGGGCCCGTCCCCTGAACATGCTGGGCCGCTGGATCTATATCTCGCAGCTCTACGGCCACCATACATCCGCCCATGTGCTGATCCACCACCGGCTGGTCGCGACCCCGGATGACCCCGCCACCGCACGTCTTGGCGAAGGCTATTGGTCCTATGTGCCGCGCGCCTGGATGGATGCCTTTCGCAAGGGGTATCGCGCGGAAAAGGCGCGACTGGACCGCGTGGGCCGCGGCCTGTGGCACAACCCCTATGTGACCTATGTCGCGGGCGGACTGGGGTTCTGTATCGCCGCAGCCCTGCTGGGCGGACCGCTGGGCCTGCTGACGTACCTCGTCATCGTTGTGTATGCACAGGGGCAGCTGATGCTGTCGGACTACGTCCAGCACTACGGCCTGACCCGGCGCATCATCAACGGCAAGCCAGAGCCGGTCGGCCCACAGCACAGCTGGGACGCACCGCAGTGGTTTTCCAGCGCGCTGATGCTGAACGCACCACGCCACGCTGACCACCACGCCCATCCTGCCCGCCCGTTCCCGGAACTTCAGCTTCATGCGGATGCCCCCAGATTGCCCCGCAGCCTGCCCGCCATGGCAAGTCTTGCGCTGTTCCCCCCGCTGTGGCGCCGCGTGATGGACCGCCGCGTCGCCCGGCTGACCGCATGAGAACCGCGGCAGCCCTCTTGTGCGTGCTGACAGCACCCGCGCTGGCCGATCCCATGACAGGCCCCGAATTCGACGCATATGCCACCGGCCGAACCCTGTCCTTTGCAGCCCCCGACGGCACGGTATTCGGCATAGAGGAATATCTGCCGGACCAGCGCGTGCGCTGGTCAGCGTCCCCCAACACCTGCGTTGACGGCAGATGGTTCGCATCTGGCGGTGCCATCTGTTTCGTCTACGACGGTGACCCAATCCCGAAATGCTGGGATGTCACGCTGACTGAAACAGGCCTGCGCGCGGTCTCTGCGCAATTCGGCACCGTGCTGGTCGAGGCGCAGGAAACCACGCTGTCCTGTCCCGGCCCGGATCTGCTGTCCTAGACAAGCCTGCCTTGCGGATCGTCACCGACCACCACGCGTCCATCCGCGAATTCGATCTCGACCTCACGGGCCCTGGCGGCCAATTGCGTGCTTGTCACCACCGCACCGTCCCCGCGGACCACGGCATAGCCCCGGCGCAGGGTTTCCTTGTAACCCACCGACTCGCGCACGCGGTCCAGCGCATCCACACGGGCGCGTCGCCGTTCCAGATCGCGTCCGGCCCGGTCCGACAAACGCCCCAGGACATGCAACAGACGATCCTGCGCCCGTCCCATGTCCGGTGCGACCAGTCGCGCAGCCAGCGCATCAAGCCTGCGCCGCTGTTCCGCCACGCCGCGCGCCAACAAGGCAGGCCGCAGGGCCGCATCGGCCAGTTGCACCCGCTTCTTGTTCGCCGCCGCCCGCAGCGCACCAGGCAATCGCTCGCCCAGATAATCCAGGCGCTGTCGCGGCCCCTGCAACAGCGCTTCGGGTTGTGGCAATCCCCGCCCCAGATCGCGCAGACGCTGATCGCGCTGCACCAATCCGGCGCTGACGGCCCGGCTGATCCGCGCGCCCATCTGGTCCAGACCGGCCTTCAGCTCCATACGCACCGGCACCGCGATTTCCGCTGCGGCCGTCGGCGTGGGCGCACGTCTGTCCGATACATAGTCGATCAGCGTGGTATCGGTCTCGTGCCCCACGGCGCTGATCAGCGGAATGGCACTGTCGGCCGTAGCGCGCGCGACGATTTCCTCGTTGAACCCCCACAGATCCTCGATCGACCCGCCACCGCGCGCCACGATGATCAGATCGGGCCGGGGCAAGGCACCGCCCGGCGTCAGCGCATTGAATCCCCGGATCGCCTGCGCGACCTCGGGGGCGCATTTCGCGCCTTGCACCGCGACGGGCCAGACCAGCACCTTGCGCGGGAACCGATCCCGCAGGCGGTGCAGGATGTCGCGGATCACCGCACCACTGGGCGAGGTCACGACACCGATGATCTCTGGCAGAAACGGCAGGGCCTGCTTGCGTGCCGGGTCAAACAACCCCTCGGCCTGCAGGGCCGCCTTGCGTTTTTCCAGCATCGCCATCAATGCGCCGGCCCCCGCAGGCGTCATGTCCTCGATGATGATCTGGTATTTCGACTGGCCGGGAAACGTCGTCAGCTTGCCCGTGGCGATGACCTCCATCCCCTCTTCCGGTTGCTGAACCAGCCCATCGGCCCGGCCTTTCCAGATGATCCCCGACAGCACCGACCGATCATCCTTGAGGTCCAGATAGACATGGCCCGACCGCGGCCGGGACACCCGCCCGATCTCACCGCGCACGCGCACGTGGCCGAATTCGCCCTCGATGGTCTTTTTGACCGCGCCGGAAATATCGGACACCGTGAATTCGGGCGTATTGCCACCGGGGCCGTCGTCTTCGAACAGATCCATCGTTGCTGCCTTGTGATCATGTGACCCACACCCTAAAACGCGCAGCATCAAAGGCCAAGCGGGGGCGCGCAATGAACATTCTGATCCTGGGCAGTGGTGGACGTGAACACAGCCTCGCATGGGCCATCAAACAAAATCCCAAATGCGACCGCCTGATCGTGGCCCCCGGCAACGCAGGCGTAGCGCAGCTTGCAGAATGCGCGGCGCTCGACATTCTCGATGGGTCCGCCGTGGCAACATTTGCAGCCGAACAGGCCATCGACTTCATCGTGATCGGGCCAGAGGCCCCGCTGGCAGCCGGTGTGGCGGACGATCTGCGCGCTGCCGGATTTTCAGTTTTCGGACCTTCCGCCGCCGCGGCCCAGCTGGAATCGTCCAAATCCTTTACAAAAGCGATCTGCGACGCCTGCAACGCACCCACCGCAGCCTATGCGCATTTCACCCACGCCGACGACGCCAAGGACTACGTCCGCACCCGCCCGGCACCAATTGTCATCAAGGCCGACGGCCTCGCCGCAGGCAAGGGCGTTGTCGTCGCCGAGACAACCCAACAGGCACTTGCCGCCATCGACGACATGATGGGCGGCCAGTTCGGTGACGCCGGCGCCGAGGTGGTGGTCGAGGATTTCCTGACCGGCGAAGAGGCCTCGTTCTTTGTTCTCGTGGACGGGACGACAGTGCTGCCGATCGGCACCGCACAGGACCACAAACGCGCCTTTGACGGTGACACCGGGCCCAATACCGGCGGCATGGGGGCCTATTCTCCTGCCCCCGTGATGACCGACGCCGTCACGCAAAAGGCACTCGACGAAATCGTGCGCCCGACCATGCGCGAAATGGCGCAGCGCGGCACGCCATTCAACGGGGTGCTCTTTGTCGGCCTGATGATCGACGCAGGCCAACCCAGCCTCGTCGAATTCAACGTCCGCTTCGGCGATCCGGAATGTCAGGGGCTGATGATGCGCCTGGGCGGCCAGGTCCTCGACCTGCTGCAGGCCTGCGCCGATGGCCGCCTGGACACACAGC
The DNA here is from genome assembly GCF_001420005.1 of Loktanella sp. 3ANDIMAR09. GTDB lineage: Bacteria > Pseudomonadota > Alphaproteobacteria > Rhodobacterales > Rhodobacteraceae > Loktanella. The sequence continues at coordinate 298,662 of NZ_LJAK01000004.1, forward strand.
AGGTCCATTGGGCCGACGATCACGCCCTCAGCGTCGTGATGGCCGCAAACGGCTATCCCGGAGATTATGAAAAGGGCAGCGTGATCGCAGCCCTCGACACCCTGCCCGAGGACAGCTTTCACATGGCCTTTCATGCAGGGACGGCCGCACGTGACGGACAGATCATTGCAACCGGTGGCCGCGTTCTGGCCCTGACGGCACGCGGCGATACGTTGCAACAGGCCCGCGACCGCGCCTACGCCATGGTCGATGCAGTCAACTGGCCGCAAGGTTTCTGCCGCCGCGACATCGGCTGGCGCGCGCTCTGACCCACAGCCTTTGATCCGGGCTACCTGCCCGCAGGTATCATCTTGCCGGAAATACTCCCGCCGGAGGCACCAGCCCCCGCAACCGGCGCAACGCCCGATCACACGGGGAATGCCTGCGCAGGCACCGCGCGATTTTCGCAGAAAATCGCGCCTGACATGGAAAAGGCCGCGTCCTCCCAAACGCGGCCTTCCCCCTCCCCCGGTGTGACGGGCTGTTAAGCCGCGCGTCCCACCAGAACCGATCCGATCTCTTCTGCGGCAGCCTTTTCGTCGTTGCCGGCAACAACCGCGATCTCGCGCGTCAGTCGCTCCAGTGCAGCCTCATAGAGTTGCCGTTCGGAATAGCTTTGCTCGCGCTGGTCATCCGCACGATGCAGATCACGCACCACTTCGGCAATAGCGATCAGGTCGCCCGAGTTGATTTTTTGCTCGTACTCCTGCGCGCGACGGGACCACATCGCCTTCTTGACCTTGGCCTTGCCGCGCAGCGTCTTCATCGCGTTGCTGACAACCTCCGGCGTGGACAGCGGGCGCATGCCCACCTCTGTCGCCTTGTGGGTGGGGACCCGCAGCGTCATCTTGTCCTTTTCAAAGGCGATGACGAACAGTTCCAACTCGAATCCCGCAACTTCCTGCGTCTCGACGTTCACGATCTTGCCGACGCCATGCGCCGGGTAGACGACGAAATCGTTGGGCTGGAAATCTTTCTTCTTCTTGCTCATGGCAGTCCTTTCCATGACCCGACGCAAACATCCCCGTCGGAAATTCCGGCGGGGCCATGCAGATAAAATGTCGGATCAAAACAGTAGCATTGCGGTGACCATACCATAAAAAAGGCCCCAGCGAAAGCGGGGCCTTTTTGACGGATATTCCCATGAAAACATGGGGTCGCAGTGCGAATCAGTCGCGAATCACCCGCCTTCGCCGGCAGCCTCGGAAAACAGCTCCATCTTGCCGTCCTTGCCGTCCATCTCCTCGGCACCCGGCAGCGGGTCCTTCTTGGTGATGATGACCGGCCACAGCTCGGAATACTTGCGGTTGAACTCGACCCACTTTTCCATGTCCGGCTCGGTATCGGGGCGGATGGCGTCGGCGGGGCATTCGGGTTCGCAGACGCCGCAGTCGATGCATTCATCCGGATGGATCACCAGCATGTTCTCGCCCTCGTAGAAACAATCGACAGGGCACACCTCGACGCAGTCGGTGTATTTGCAGGCAATGCAGTTGTCATTGACGATATAGGTCATGCGGTATCACTCAGAATTTGGTTGAAAACTCACTAGGACAGTCGGTTTGGTCATTCAAGCGGGAATGGCCCCTTGGTCGTCATGTCGCGGCGGTCCTTGCCGGTCGGGCGCCCCTTGCCTTCGTATTTCGGGGCCGGCGGGCGCGCGACGCGTTCGGGCGACATGTCGTCATAGAGCGCCTGCGCCTCTGGTGCCGGACCACGCCTGACACCGCAGCCCAGAATTTTCACGACCCGGACCGCATCACCCTGCACGAAGGTCAGCACGTTTCCCGGTCCTACGCTGCGGGCTGGTTTCGACACGGGCGTGCCGTCGACCCGCACCTTGCCCCCCGACACGACCCCGGCGGCCAGGCTGCGCGATTTGAAAAACCGCGCATGCCATAGCCATTTGTCCAGCCGGATCGTGTCGCCAGCCGTGCTCACTCAGGCTTGAACCCCGAAAGCGCTGCAGCAAAGGGATTGTCCGGGTCGATCTTCTTTTCCGGACGCTTGGGCTTTGCAGCAAAACTCTGCGGCTTTTCGCTTGGCGGCTTGCCCTTGCCTTTTGGCTTGCCCCGACCTTTGCCGGCCGGTTTGTCGCCGCGCGGCCTGCCGCCCGCCGGTTTGCCCTGCTGTCGTGCCGCGCGCCCACCCCAGGTAAAGGTATAGAATGTTTCCATGTCCGGCGCTGCGGGTTCTGCGGGTTCTGCCGTCTCGACGATGCCGGTCGCGGCGTCACCGATCGCATCGCCCTGTGGCGCGGCATCAGTCGCGGCAGTCTCGCCTTCTGTCGCATCGGGGGTCGCATCCTTTGCAGGCTCTTCCGCCTTTGGTGCCTTGACCTTGGCGCGTTCGCCCGGTTCCGCCTTGTAACCAAGACCCGTCATCAGGTTGGCGAATTGCACCAGCGTCATGCCGGTGATCGACAGCATATCCGCAGTGGCCTCGAACCCGCCACGCGAATCGCGGTCGCGCAGCATGTCGGCCAGCCGTTCCAGCATGTCGATGCGGATCGCGCGTTCGCCCGCAGCGCGGTAACCCGCCATCGTGTAATAGCCCTGCGGCACGCCCGCAGCAGCAGGCACGGTCACCAGACCGGGTGGCGGGCTTTCGGGGAATTCCGACAGATCGTTGTGCAGCGCCCACAAGACCAGACGCAGACGCGTCGGCGCAGGTTTCAGCAGCAGCGGCATGAAAATAGTGAATTGCCCGAACCGGATGCCGTGCTTGCGCAACGCGCCGCGCGCGTCCTGATCCAGCGCCTTGACCTCGTCGGCCACCTCACCACGGGTGATGATGCCGAAATGTTCGACCAGACGGTAGGCAAATCCCTTGGCAGACCCGGTCAGCGCCGCGTCGTTCGCCAGCGTCAGCAGCGGTTCCATCGTCGCGGCCACCTTGCGGTCGATGAAATGCTGCAACCGGCGTTGCACCTTGGCGGCCACGTCCGCCCCGGCCTCGTCATCGACGAACACGGTGACTGACGGTTTCAGCGGATCCGACCCTTTGGACAGTTTGCCCACGGCCTGATCGCCCCACATCAACCCACCCTGTTCGGTAAAATCGATCTCGGTGTCGGGTGCGTTGTAAAACCGGTCGGCACGCAGATGAAACTGCGGTGCAAGGGCGGCCACACTGGCCTGCCGCAGGGTTTTCGCCTCGTCGGGCGACCCTGCCTTGTCCATGCGAAACCGAAAGCCTTCCAGCTTGCCGATGAATTCGCCTTCTACCGTTACTTCGCCCTGGTCGTTCACGTCAGCCACAAGGCTCTCCTTTTGTTTGAGCCGGCGCAGCAAGACACTGGTGCGCCGGTCCACAAATCTTTGCGTCAGCGCGCCATGCAGCGCATCCGACAGTCGGTCTTCTACAGCGCGGGTTGCATCGCGCCAATGGTTTTCATCCCGCAGCCAGCCCTTGCGTTGCGCCACATAGGTCCAAGTGCGGATATAGGCCAGCCGTTTGGACAGCGTGTCGATATCCCCGTCATCCCGGTCGATCCGCGCCACCTGAAGCGCGAACCAGTTCTCGTCCACATGCCCGCTTTGATGCAGATCGGTGAAAATCCGCGTCAGCAGGCTGGCATGTTCCCCGCGACTGATACCGCGAAAATCGGGAATCCGGCACACGTCCCACAACAGCCGCACGGACGGGCCGTCGTGCGCGCGCGCCGTGATCAGGCCGTCCTGGCTCAAGGCACGCAGGGCCGCCAGATCATCGCTTTCGCGCACACGGGTCAGCCAGTCGTCCTGCGTATGGTGCTCCAGCGTTTGTAACAGGCGTTTGACCGATCCGAATTGCAGGTCACTGTTGCGCCACATCAGCTTTTTCACCGGCTGGAACCTGTGGGTCGTGATCTGCTCAATCGTCCCGTCATCCAGTTCCGACGCCTCGCCGGTGACGCCGAACGTCCCGCTGGCGGTATGTCGCCCTGCCCGCCCCGCAATCTGCGCCAACTCCTCGGGTCGCAGTTCGCGCATCCGCGTGCCGTCGAATTTCGATGTCGCGGAAAAGGCCACGTGTTTGACGTCCAGGTTCAGCCCCATCCCGATGGCATCGGTCGCCACCAGGTAATCGACATCACCGTTTTGATACATCTCGACCTGCGCATTGCGGGTGCGGGGCGAAAGCGCCCCCATGACGACGGCAGCGCCACCCTTTTGGCGACGCAGCAGTTCGGCAATCGCATAGACATTTTCAACCGAAAACCCGACGATGGCCGACCGTGCAGGCATCCGGCTTAGCTTTTTCGAACCTGTGTGGGTCAGCGTGCTGAACCGCTCGCGGTGGATGAATTCGACGCCCGGCACCAGCGCGTTGATCGCCCCCCGGATCGTCTCCGCCCCCATGAACAGGGTTTCCTTCAGCCCGCGCGCATGCAGCAGACGGTCGGTAAAGATATGGCCCCGTTCGGGATCGGCACAGAGCTGGATTTCATCGACGGCCAGAAAATCGCAGCCCATGCCGGTGGGCATCGCCTCGACCGTGCAGACCCAATAGGCCGCCCGCGGCGGCACGATGCGCTCCTCGCCCGTGACCAGTGCCACCACCCCCGGCCCGCGCGCGCGCACCAGCCTGTCATAGACCTCGCGCGCCAGCAGGCGCAGCGGCAGCCCGATCACACCCGTCCGGTGCCCCAGCATCCGGTCAATCGCAAGATGCGTCTTGCCGGTGTTCGTCGGCCCCAAAACGGCCGTGATACGTGAGGGTTGCATGATCGTCCCCGCAGGGGCGGCGCGTCACAGCGACGTGCCATCCAGTTCGACTGACAGACGGTCAATGGCCATGTCGACCCCGTCGATATGCGGGGCAATGTCACGGATTCGCTGATAGACCTCAAGCGCCTCTTGCGGACGGTCCAATTGTTGCAAGATCACCGCCAGCCCGCGCATTGCGTTGAAATGCCGCGGGTTCAGTTCCAGCGCGGTCCTCAGATCATCCAGCGCCAGCCCGATCTGGTCCTGCGCATAGAACGCCGAGGCCCGCAGGCTGTAACCTTGGGCAAAATCGGGGGCATGGTCGATCAGCGCACTCAGGTGATCTACGGCCAGCGCAGGGTTGCCATCCGCCAGCGCATCCTCGCCCCGGCGTAGCAACAGGTCCATCGCAGGCGATCCGCTGCGCGACCATTGGGTCTCGATCTGTCCGCGGATGCCCTCCGCCTCGGACGGATCGGCCTGTGCCAGCCGGTCGAACAGTGAATCAAGCTCGGCCGTCTGGGCCGCGGCAATCCCGCACCACAAGAGTGTCGCAACGACAGAGTTGAAGAAGAGATGATGTATCGACATACCGTCACTGTAGTTTAAAACCAGCCCGATACCAGTGGGCGCAGGCATCCAGCCCCCAAACCGAGGACACATTCCCATGAGCGATATCGTCTCTGCCGCCGTCACCCAGTTGAACGCCAAGATGGATGGCGAATCCTTTGACGGCACCGCCAAGTTCGTGATCGAGGGCGAAGGCGCCCTGATGATCGCAGGCACCGACGTCACCGCCTGCGCCGACGACGCAGAGGCCGACGTGACCCTGACCGCCAGCCGCGACACCTTCGAGGGCATCATGACCGGCGACGAAAACCCCACGGCGGCCTTCATGACCGGCAAGCTGACCATCGACGGCGACATGGGCAAAGCCATGGCGCTGGCCGGGGTGATTTCCTGATCCGATGAGATACGCGCCGCTCCATTCCGATCTTGCCGACGGCCCGGACGCCGGGGCGGCGCATTGGCTGAAAACCACAGACAACAAACAGATTCGCGTCGGCCACTGGGTGACCGGCGCAGATCGCGGCACCGTGCTGCTGTTTCCGGGCCGCACGGAATACATCGAAAAATACGGACGCGCCGCGCGCGACCTGCGTAACCGCGGCTATGCAACCATGGTGGTAGACTGGCGTGGTCAGGGGTTGGCCGACCGACTGACACCCCATCGCGCAACAGGTCACGTGGACCTGTTTTCCGACTATCAAAAGGACGTGGCGGCCATGCTGACGCATGCGCGCGACCTCGGCCTGCCCAAACCGTTTTATCTGATTGCCCATTCCATGGGCGGTGCCATCGGCCTGCGCGCCCTGATCGAGGGCCTGCCGGTGCGGGCCGCGATGTTCAGCGCGCCGATGTGGGGGATTCAGATGAAACCCACGCTGCGTCCGTTCGCCTGGGGGCTGTCGTCGCTGTCGCGCAAGATGAACTTCGACACCGCCATGGCACCGGGCCAAAAGGTCGAAAACTACATCGAGCGCATGGCCTTCGAGGCGAACGAGCTGACGTCCGACCGCGAGATGTTCGACTACATGCTGAACCAGATCAGCGCTGAACCCGACCTGTCGCTGGGCGGACCTTCCTTGCGCTGGCTGAACGAGGCGCTGACCGAATGCCGCAACCTTGCGCGGCTGACCTCGCCACGCACACCTTGCGTGACCTTCCTCGGCACGGCTGAAACCATCGTCGATGCGCACCGTATCCGCGCGCGCATGGCCAAATGGCCCGGCGGCACGCTGGACATCGTCGAGGGCGGCAAACACGAGGTCATGATGGAGGACGCGCAGACCCGTGCGCGCGTGTTCGACACCGCCTGCGCGCTGTTCGACGCCAACACCTGACGCAGGCGCTGCGGCAATGCCGCCCGCGTCGCATCATCTTGCCCCAAATACTCCCGCCGGAGGCGCCCGCCCTCACAGCCCGCCTATCCGCCTGTCAGGATAAAATCCGACTGCCATCTCGTCACCCGGCCCTACGGCCCTAACTGATCGCCATGGCTGACGTTCTGACCTTTACCGACCGGGGCATCTACTGCCCGGCGGGTGATTTCTACATCGACCCGTGGCGGCCCGTGGACCGGGCACTGATCACGCATGGCCACGCTGATCATTCACGCTGGGGGATGCGGTCCTATCTCGCGACCGAGGCGGCGGCCCCCGTCATCCGCCACCGTCTTGGCGACATCAAACTCGAGACCATCCGCTACGGCGAAACACGCCAGCTCGGCAGTGCGACCGTGTCATTCCACCCCGCAGGCCATGTGCCCGGCTCCGCACAAATCAGGGTGGCGGTCGGCGGTCAGGTCTGGGTCGCCTCGGGGGATTATAAAACTGTGGCGGACGGGCTGTCCGAACCCTTCGAACCCGTCCCCTGCCACGCGTTCATCACGGAATGCACCTTTGGCCTGCCCGTGTTCAAATGGACGGCCGAGGCCGCGCTGGCCCGCCAGATGAACGACTGGTGGGCCACCAACGCCGCCGCCGGACGCACCTCGATCCTTGGGGCCTATGCCCTGGGCAAGGCACAGCGCCTGCTGACCTCCGTCGACGCGCAAATTGGACCGATCCTGACCCACGGTGCGGTCGAAAACACCAACGCCGTGCTGCGCGCCCAAGGGATCAGCCTGCCCGACACGATCCGCGTGACACCCGATCTGAAAATCACCGACCACCCCGGTGCCCTGGTCATCGCCACGCCCAGCGCCATGGGCGGCACATGGGGACGCCGCTTCGGCCCATCCTCCAGCGCCTTTGCATCGGGCTGGATGGCCCTGCGCGGGGTGCGCCGCAGACGCGCCGGCGACCGCGGCTTCATCGTGTCCGACCATGCTGACTGGGCTGGCCTGAATGCCGCGATCAAGGAAACGGGTGCCACACGCATCTTTACCACCCATGGCTACACCTCTGCGTTCCAGAAATACCTGTCCGAACAGGGCTATGACGCCCATGTCGTCAGCACCGAATATGAGGGCGAAAGCCTCGATGGCGGCGACGAACCGGTGGTCGAGGACGCATGAAGGATTTTGCAGCCCTCTTTACCCGCGTGGACGAGTCGACCAAGACCACGGTCAAGGTCGCAGCCTTGGCCGATTATTTCCGCACCGCCCCGGATGATGACAAGCTCTGGACCATCGCACTGTTTTCGGGCCGCCGTCCCAAGCGCCTGATCACCGCCGCCCGCCTGCGCGAATGGGCCGCCGAACGCGCGAACCTGCCCCTGTGGCTGTTCGAGGAATCCTATTCCATCGTCGGCGATCTGGCCGAAACCATCGCGCTGATCCTGCCCGACCCGTCCAGTACCGCCGACCACAGCCTGACCCATTGGATCAACGAACTCGCCCGCCTGTCCGGCCTGGACGATGACGCGCGCAAGGCGGGCATCCTTGCAGCCTGGGACAGCCTGCCCACCACCCAGCGGTTCTTGTTCACCAAATTGCTGACGGGTGGTTTCCGCATCGGGGTCAGCCAGAAACTGATGACCCGCGCACTGGCACAGGCCACCGGCCAGGACGAGGCGGAACTGACCCACAAGCTGATGGGCAACTGGACGCCGCAAACCACCACATGGCACAACCTGATCGAGGCGCACGACCCCACCGCCGACCTGTCGCGCCCCTATCCGTTCTACCTCGCCTACGGGCTCGAGGATCTGGATGACCTCGGTCCCGCATCCGACTGGAACGCCGAATGGAAATGGGACGGCATCCGCGGCCAGTTCATCATCCGCGCGGGCGACCATCACCTGTGGTCGCGCGGCGAGGATCTGATGACGGACCGATTTCCCGAACTGGCCCAGCTCAAGGATTATCTGCCCGACGGCACCGTGATTGATGGCGAGGTGCTGGCCTTTCGCAACGAGGCCCCCCTGTCGTTCAACGCCCTGCAGTCGCGCATCGGGCGCAAGACCGTCCCGAAAAAGCTGCTGACCGAGGCCCCCGTGATCCTGATGGCCTATGATCTGCTCGAGGACGCAGGCAACGACATCCGGGCACAGCCCTTTGCCGATCGCCGCGCGCGGCTGGCCCAGATCGTGGACGACGTGCCGGACAGCGCGCCGCTGCGCCTGTCGCCAGCCGTCGATTTCGCCGACTGGAATACGCTGACCGCCCTGCGCGAAACCTCCCGCGACCGCAACGCCGAAGGCTTCATGCTCAAACGTCTCGACAGCCCCTATCTGTCAGGCCGCAAAAAGGGCGACTGGTGGAAATGGAAGGTCGATCCCCTGACCATCGACGCGGTGATGATCTACGCGCAGGCCGGATCGGGGCGCCGTGCCAACCTGTTCACGGATTACACTTTTGCGGTTTGGCAAGGGAATGATCTGGTGCCGTTCACCAAGGCGTATTCCGGCCTAACTGACGCAGAGTTTCGGCAAATCACCGCTTGGGTGCGCAAAAACACGCTTCAAAAATTCGGGCCGGTCCGGCAGGTAAAACCCGAGCACGTGTTCGAACTGGCGTTCGAGGGCATTCAAGCCAGCCCGCGTCACAAATCCGGCGTGGCGCTGCGATTTCCGCGGATGCTGCGCTGGCGGCACGACAAACCCACGTCCGAGGCGAACACCCTCGACGATTTGAAAGAGATGCTGGACACCTACGGATGATGCATGCGTAAATTTCTGATCCGCGTGGTGGGAACCGTCCTGTTCGCGCTGTGCGCAGCCACGTTTCTGCCGTTGCTGACATTCGATACATGGTGGATCCGCTTTCTGGATTTCCCGCGCCTGCAATTCCTCGCCGGCCTGTTGGTCAGCCTGGCCCTGTTCGTGACACTGCGCCGCGCGCAACCATCCTGGGGCACGATCCTGACGCTCGCCGGAATCGCAGCCATCGGCCTGCAGGTTGCAAAGCTTTGGCCCTATCAGCCCCTGGCCACGAAGATGGTGGCCAGCGTCCTGCGTTGCGACGCCGACGACCGCCTGCGCGTGCTGGTGACCAACGTGCAGGTGGCCAACCGCAACGACGACAGCGTGCTGGATATGGTGCGCAGTCAGGACCCCGATGTTCTGGTGGTGCTGGAAACCTCGCCCTGGTGGGACAACGCGCTGGCACCGCTGGATGACCAGTTCGACCACATCGTGCGCGAACAACCCGAGTCCGCCTACTACGGGATGCATGTCTACAGCCGTCATCCGTTCACGCAGTCCGACATGACCTACCCGATGGGCGTCGATACCCCCATGTTCGACGGACAGATTGCGCATCCGACCATGCCGATCCATCTGCTGGGCGTGCATCCGCGCCCACCGCATCAGACCAACGGCGGACAGCCCTCTACCATGCGCGATGCAACCATCCTGCATGCCGCTACGCGTGCGCGCGAAACCAGCGCCGTCAGCGTGATCGCCGGCGATTTCAACCTCGCCCCGTGGGAAGATACCGCGCAGCGCGCGTTGCGGATCGGTGCCCTGCTGGACCCGCGTGCAGGACGCGGCCCGATGAACAGCTACATGGCTGACAGCGACCTGATGCGCTGGCCACTGGATCAGGTGCTGTGGCAATCCGGTCCCGGCCTGCTGGACATGACCGTGCTGCCATCCGTCGGATCGGACCATCACCCGGTGCGCGTCGATCTGTGCCTGTCACCGCTGGTGGACGCGCGCACCATCCCCCTTCAGGACGGCGATCTGGCCGCAGCACAGGACACATTCGACGCCGCCCGCGCCATCGCTGGCCCCGCCGAATAGGCCCCGGTGGGTTGAGTGCACCCGCCCGCAGTCCTATGTCTGTTGCAACAGCAAACAGGATAGCCCCATGACCGAGAACCGCACCTTTGACGCCGTGAATGAAACCGGCGGCAGCCCGATGGGCGACCTGCCCGAATGGGACCTGACGCACCTCTATCCGGCTACCGACAGTGCGGAAATCAAACGTGACCTCGACTGGCTCGAGGAGGCCTGCACCCGCTTTGCCGCTGATTTCGAAGGCAAACTGGCCGACCTCGACGCCGCTGGCCTGCTCGAGGCGGTGCAGCGCGATGAGAAAATCAACGAAATCGCGGGCCGCATCATGTCCTACGCGGGCCTGCGGTATTACCAGATCACGACCGACAACGACCGCGCCAAATTCATGGCTGACATGCAGGACCGCATCACGACATATACCACGCCGCTGGTGTTCTATGGTCTGGAATTCAACCGCCTGCCCGACGACCACCTCGACACGCTGCTGGCCCAGAACGAAGAACTGCGCCGCTACAAGCCCGTGTTCGACCGGATGCGCGCCATGCGCCCGCACCAATTGTCGGACGAGCTGGAAAAATTCCTGCACGACCAATCCACTGTCGGTGCTGCCGCATGGAACCGTCTGTTTGACGAAACCATGGCCGCGCTGACCTTTGTCGTGGACGCGGAAGAGCTGAGCCTTGAATCCACGCTGAACCTGCTGACTGACAGCGACCGGTCCAAGCGTGAAGCCGCGGCCATGGCGCTGTCGGAAGTTTTCGCGCAGAACGTCAAACTCTTTGCCCGCATTCACAATACGCTGGCAAAGGAAAAGGAAATCGAGGACCGCTGGCGCAAGATGCCGACCCCGCAAACGGGCCGCCACCTGTCCAACCATGTCGAACCAGAGGTCGTCGAGGCGTTGCGCAACGCCGTGGTCGCCGCCTACCCACGCCTGTCGCACCGGTATTACGCGCTGAAAGCGCGTTGGCTGGGGCTCGAACGCATGGAAACCTGGGACCGCAACGCGCCGCTCCCGCGGGACGAAGACCGTCTCGTCAGCTGGGACGAGGCACAGCAAACCGTGCTGGACGCCTACGCCGGGTTTTCGCCTGACATGGCCGACCTTGCCAGACCGTTCTTTACCGAAGGCTGGATCGACGCCGCCGTCAAACCCGGCAAGGCCCCCGGCGCATTCGCCCACCCCACCGTCACCACGGTGCACCCCTATGTGATGCTCAACTATCTGGGCAAACCGCGCGACGTGATGACGCTGGCCCACGAGTTGGGTCACGGCGTCCACCAGCGTCTGGCCGCAGGGCAAGGGGAACTGCTGTCATCCACCCCGCTGACACTGGCCGAAACCGCGTCCGTCTTTGGCGAAATGCTGACGTTCCGCAAACTGCTGGACGGTGCCAAAACCAAGGCAGAGCGCAAGGTGCTGCTGGCGGGCAAGGTCGAGGACATGATCAACACGGTCGTGCGCCAGATCGCGTTCTACGATTTCGAATGCAAACTGCACGCCGCGCGTGCTGGCGGCGAACTGACCCCTGACGACATCAACGCGCTGTGGATGTCCGTTCAGGCCGAATCCCTTGGCCCGGTGTTCGATTTCCACGAAGGCTATGAAACCTTCTGGTCCTACATCCCGCATTTCGTCCATTCGCCGTTCTACGTCTATGCCTATGCCTTTGGCGACGGGCTCGTGAACGCACTCTACGCTGTGTATGAGGAAGGCGATCCCGACTTTCAGGCGAAATACTTCGACATGCTCAAGGCGGGCGGGTCCAAACACCACAAGGAATTGCTGGAACCCTTCGGCCTCGACGCCTCTGACCCCGCATTCTGGGACAAGGGCCTGTCGATGATCGAATCCATGATCGACGAGCTTGAGGCGATGGAGGACGCGTGACCAGCGTTACCCTCACCCCCTTCACCGACGACCAGCGCGCCGCCGTCAGCGCGCTGGCCGTTGCCCCCGATCAGGTGCAATTCTCGGGCCAGCCCGCGCAGATGATCCAGCCACAGGACCGCATCGACGTGCATTTGATCCATGCGGATGCGACCCTCGTCGGCATGTTCCGCATCGACCATGATTTCGCCCGCGAACACCCGCAGGTGCCATCAGGTGCCTATGGGTTGCGCAGCATGATCGTAGATCAGCACCATCAGGGTCGCGGCATCGGCACCGCCATGATCCGCGCCCTGCCCGCCTATATGGCGCAGCACTATCCGGCGGCTGCGCAGATTTACCTGACCGTCAACCTGCGGAACCCCGGCGCGCGGCGCAGCTATCTCAACGGTGGTTTTACCGATACCGGCGAACATTACCTGGGCGGTGATGTCGGTCCGCAGCACATCCTGCGCATGGACCTTTAGCCCGTCATATCACGGATCACGGCAGCGACTGATGTGGCCTCTGCATCCTCTTGCCGGGCCAAGGCCGGGGTCTGCCGCGACCAACTGCCCGTTTCCGCCAGATGCAGCATGAAATGCGCCACATCCGCCATGCGCGTGCGCACCAGATGTTCCGGGATCACATCCGGCGTCACCACGTAATCCGCCGTCAGATCGCCCTGCATCAACCAGCCGGGACGCACGGCCGTCCAATCCACGCGCGATGCACGCAATTGCGCCTCCATCTCCTTCATCTGGTCGAGTACGTTGTGCAGCGCCGCCATCACCGGCACCTTGAAATAGATCGGCCCGCGGTTCTTGGATTCGACGAAACTGGCCGAAATCACGGCCAGACGGTCGACCCCGGCGGCCTGCATACCCGCCAGGATATTGCTGGTGCCACGCGTATAGAGTGGCGGCGGGTCCAGCAGGACCTTTGGCGCATTGCCCACCCCCAGACAGGAAAGAACCGCGTCACATCCCGCAAAGGCGCCCGACAGATCATCCTGCAGCACGTCGGCCTCGATGCAGGTCAGCCCTGCGCGCGCGGGCATGTCGGCGCAGTCCAGCTCGATCGCGGTCACCGCGTGACCCCTGTCCAACGCCTGATCCAGCACATGCTGCCCGACCGCGCCCTTGGCACCCAATACTGCCAGCTTCATCCATCGGCCCCCATCTTGTTCACGGGGCCCAACACCTGTGGCCCTCAGGGGTTCCTTGCCTTGTCGAACACCATGTCCATCATCGCCTGCGTGCCACGACTGAATTCCAGCGGGCAGGCGTAGTCCTCTTCGCCGCGCGCCGCCGCGCCAAAGGCTTCGACCTGCAACACGTAGTGGTTGGCGGCAGGCCAGCGCTCGACCTGCCGGGTGCCATTCCCCGTCTCCAGTGTCAGCTGCGCCACGTCATAGAGGTTGGCATTGAACGGCGCGGTCAGCGTCAGGTGCCCCGCATCCCCGTGAAAGGTAATGGACTGGCGTGGCTGCATCCGCATCGACACCACGGCACCATAGGTAAAGTCGCCGAAATCCGCCGCCACATGGGCAAACACGTCGACCCCGTTCTCGAACCGCACATCCGCATAGGTCACCCGCTGACAATCGGCCCCGGTCACGAACCGCGCCGCACCAAAGGTATAGACCCCGATATCAGGCAACCCCCCGCCACCGGTTTCCGGCCGGTTGCGAATATTGTCGACCGCTCCTGCGTTGTTATAGCTGAAAACCGCATCCACATGGGCCAGCTTGCCGATCGCGCCATCCTGCACCAGCGCACGCGCGCGCTGGAACTGGGGATGATGCACGATCATGAACGCCTCTGCCGCCAGCTTGCCCGCCTTGTCACGCGCCGCAATCACACGGTCGATCTCCTCCGCACGCAGCGCGATGGGCTTTTCGCACAGCACATGCTTGCCGGCGTCCAGCGCCTTGATCGTCCAGTCCACGTGCAGATGGTTCGGCAGCGGCACATAGACCGCATCAATACCCGGATCCGCCAACAGGGCGTCATAATCATCAAACACGCGCAACCCGGGCGCAAAGGCACTGAACCCGGCTGCCTTGGCCGGATCAGAGGTCGCAATCGCCACCAATTCCGCGCCTTTCGCCGCGTGGATGGCAGGTGCCATCCACTCCCGCGCAAATTTCGCAGCTCCCAATATGCCCCAACGCATCGCGCATCCTCCGCATCATCTTGCAAAAAAATACTCCCGCCGGAGGCATCCGACGGGAGTAACTCTTGTCCGACCCTAGCGAGGGGATCACACGTCCTCAAGCATTCCGCGTTCGGCCGCCAGTTCGCGCATGCGCTTTTGCAGCTTTTCGAACGCCCGAACCTCGATCTGGCGAATCCGTTCGCGGCTGACGTCATACTGGCTGGACAGGTCTTCCAGCGTGATGGTCTCGTCGTTCAGGCGACGCTGCATCAGGATGTCCTTTTCGCGGTCGTTCAGGACCTGCATCGCCTCGGCCAGCATCTCGCGGCGGCTTTCCAGCTCGTCACGTTCCGCGTAATCGCCGGCCTGATCCGCGTCCTCGTCTTCCAGCCAGTCCTGCCATTGCATCGTGCCCTCGCCCTCGGACCCGACCGTGGCGTTCAGCGAGGCATCGCCACCGGACATGCGGCGGTTCATCGACACGACCTCGTCCTCGGTCACACCCAGATCGGTTGCGATCCGCTTGACGTTCTCGGGACGCAGGTCGCCGTCTTCCAGCGCACCGATGCGGGATTTCGCCTTGCGCAGGTTGAAAAACAGCTTCTTTTGCGCCGAGGTCGTGCCAAGTTTCACCATCGACCATGACCGCAGGACGTATTCCTGAATGGCCGCGCGGATCCACCACATGGCATAGGTCGCCAGGCGAAACCCTTTTTCGGGGTCGAATTTCTTGACCGCCTGCATCAGGCCCACGTTCGCCTCGGAAATCACCTCGGCCTGCGGCAGACCGTACCCGCGATAGCCCATGGCGATCTTGGCCGCGAGCCGCAGGTGACTGGTCACCATCTTGTGTGCCGCCTCCGTATCGCCATCCTCGGCCCAGCGCTTGGCCAGCATGTATTCTTCTTCGGGTTCCAGCATCGGAAACTTGCGGATTTCCTGCATGTAGCGGTTCAAGCCCTGCTCTGGGCTCGGTGCCGGTAGGTTCTTGTAATCGCTCATTTTGACTTCCCCTGGCTGGCCAATGTATCAGGCCTTAACATGGATATGGGTCGCACGGTATCGTGTTGCAATCTCTTGGCTCTCACAAACCTAACATTTTCTAACCCGCCCGGTTCCCGTCGCATACCTGCAAAAATGCACAACTCAACCGCGATGATCCAGATTATTCACAAGTTCGATCATATCCTCGGGCAGCGGCGCCTCGAACGCCAGCGCATCACCGCTGACAGGATGAACAAAGCCCAGGGTCGCGGCATGCAGCGCCTGCCGGGGAAAATTGCGCGCCGCGGCGACGCCGGCCTCGCCCACCGATTTTGCCGACAGTTTCTGCCGACCACCATAGGTCGGATCACCGATCAACCCGTGGCCGCAATGGGCCATGTGCACCCTGATCTGATGGGTCCGGCCCGTTTCCAGCCAGCATTCGATCAGCGCGGCCGCAGCGGGTGTGCCCAGCGGTTGCACGATCCGCGCCCGCGTCACCGCATGGCGCCCCGTGCTAAAGGACACGGCCTGCCGCTGGCGATCGGTCTTGTGCCGCCCCAGGAACGTTTGCACCTTGAGGATGTTCGCCGCCTCGAAACTGGTGCCCTTGACCCCGCGCAGGCGCGGATCGCTGGCATCAGGCACCCCGAAACAGACGGCCAGATAGCGCCGCTCGACCGTGTGGGCCGCAAATTGCGCCGCAAGCCCCTGATGCGCCTTGTCGGATTTCGCAACCACCAGCAGACCGCTGGTATCCTTGTCGATGCGGTGCACGATGCCGGGTCGCTTCATGCCGCCGACGCCGGACAGATCATCGCCGCAGTGATGGATCAGCGCATTGACCAGGGTGCCGTCGGGGCTGCCGGGGGCCGGATGCACCACCATGCCCGCAGGCTTGTTCAGCACGATCAGGTCCGCGTCCTCGAACACCACGTCCAGCGCGATGTCCTGTGCTGTGATATGGCTTTCGCTGACGACGGGCGTCGTCACGACGATCTCTGCCCCCTCTGACAGGCGCTGGCGCGGGTTGGTCTCGACCACGCCATTAACGGTCACGGCCCCCTCGGCGATCAGCGCCCCCAGGCGCGAGCGCGACAGCGTCGCGTCCTGCGGCACATCGCGGGCGAGGGCCTTGTCCATCCGCGCGGGCGGATCGGACTGAATGACAAATCGGACGGTGGTTTGTGACATGGGGCGTCTCCTTGGTGCCGCGCCTTAGCGCTCTGCGCGCCGCTTGTCACGGCTGGACGACGGCCGCGGTCCATTCCGTCAGGAACTTCTGGCGCATCATCGGGTCGACATAGACCAGCAGGCCCGGGTCCAGCCGGATCGGACGCAACTGGGGCGCTGCGGTGATCGTGGTATCCGACACCGGCGGCAAACCTGCCTCGGCCAGCAGTGACTGCCCTTGCGGTGACAGCAGAAAGGTCAGAAATCCGGCACCGGCGGCAGGGTCCGTGCTGGTCACAGGCACCAGTGCCGTGCGCAGCAGGACATGGGTGAAATCGGCAGGCTGGATGACCACCATGCCGGGATCGGGTCGCGCTGCCGCATAGGACCCCAGCACGTTGTAGGCCAGCGCCAGCCGCCCCGATTGCACATCGTCGATCATCGCCGCACTGGCGGTATACAGCCTTGGGTGCAGGCTGCCCGCGACTTCTGACAGCCGCCAGGCACTGTCGGACTGCCGTGCATCCTGCGTGGCAAACAGATAGCCTGCCCCGGACCCGGCGGGATCATAGGTGCCGATGCGTCCGGCAAACCGGTCGGCATTGTCGCGCAGCAGCGCTACCAGATCGGCCCGGCTCTGCGGCAGCGGCAGGCCCGCGAAATCCGCGCGCCGCGCGATCATCACAACGGGTTCCTGCGCCACGGCGAACAGCCTGTCGCGCCAGCGCGCCCAGTCCGGCAGCACCGCACCGCCGTCAAAGGCCCGCGCCGCGCCGTCGTTGGCCAGCTTCATCTGCAAATCCATCGCCGATGAAATCACCAGATCGAATGGCGCGCCGTCGCGCGCGATAGCGGCATAGACCTGCTGGCTGTTGGCCACCGTATAACGCACGGCCAAATCAGGCCGGGTTTCCAGATATCCCGCGATCACGGGTGCGAAAACCGCGGCATCCGTCGTCGACAGCACCGACACGACCTGCGCGCCCGCACCAAAGGTCGCAACCTCCTCGATCTCGAACGCCAGCGCAGGGCGGGCGAACAGCCCCCCGATCAGGGTCAGTGTCAGCGCAAGGGCAAGTGCAAGGTCGCGCATGTGCCGCCTCCTGGTCTGGGTGAAATCGTGAATGTCCCGCCGCAGGCGCGTGCTGCGTCGCGGACGATGGACAGACCCAGCCCGGACCCCACCACATCGCCCACGTTGTCGCCCCGCGCAAAGCGTCCGGTCAGCGCCGCCGCACCGCCCCCGCCCAGCCCGCGCCCCCGGTCGCAGACCGTGACACAACCGTCAGGCGTCAATGCGACCTCGATATCCGTGTCGGCGGTTCCGTATTTCAGCGCGTTGTCCAGCAGGTTGCGCAACGCACTTTCCAGCAGCAGACGGTCCGCCGACAGCGGCACCGGGCCCACGGGCATGTCGAGAACGAATGCCATGTCGCGCATGTCGGCGGTCGGTGCCATCTGGCCCACCAGATCACGCAGCACGACCCTGAGGTCCAGCGCATCCTGGGTGGGCTGATCACTGCGGTAGATGACGCTTGCGTGGTCCAGCATCTGCCCCGTCGATCGCGCCGCATTGTCCACCGCGCGGATCACGTTGCGCAGGCTGGCCCGCGTCGCGTCATCCCTCGCCTGCCGCAAGGCCACCTCGGTCTGCATCCGTACCGTGGCCAATGGGGTACGCACATGATGGGCGGCTTCGGTGATAAAGGATTCGGTCCGGTCCAGCGCCGACCGCAGCCGCGCGATCAACCCGTTCAGCGCCGCCACCAGCGGCACCAATTCGCGCGGGACGGCGCGCCTGACGGGGCGCAGGTCCTGCGGTCCGCGTCGCCCCACGGCCAGTGCCAGATCATGCACCGGGGCCAGCACGGACCGCGCCGAAATCAGCGCCAGCACAGCCGCCAGCGCAAAGATGCCAAGGCCCAACCCCGCCGCCCGGTTCGCCATCTGCGCCGAAATCACCGCCTGCGCGGTGCGCGTCTGGCCCAGCAGCACCGTCACATCGACCCGGTTGCCATCCACCAGCACCGACCGGCCCACGGCCCCGATCCGCACCTGCGCGTCCTGGTAGGGGACCGTGTAAAACGCAGGTGTCAGCCCCGGCACAACATCAGGAAGCGGCAGGTCAGGATAGCCGGTGACCGTCTGATCCCCCACCAGGATGCGATAGAAAACCCGGTCTTCGCCCACAGCCCCCAGCATCGAAAACGCGGCATAGGGGATGTCCACGCTGATCCCGTCGGCACCGCCGCGCAATTCCTCGGCGATGACGACCGTTGCCGTGCCCAGGACCGAATCCTGCACGGTCTGGATCGCCGCACCCGCCACACCGCGCACCGCCAGATACAGCACCAGCGCCAGCAGGGCCGCCACGCCGATCCCCTGCAACAGCAACCGGCGCCGGATCGAGGCGGGCCGCCTCACCCTTGGGTCAACCGGTAGCCGACACCGCGCACCGTCTCGATCCGCGCTGCAGAACCCGATAGCTTCTTGCGCAAGCGCCCCACATAAACCTCGATCGCGTTGTCACTGACGGCCTCGGAGGCGGACAAGAGCCTGTCATGCAGATGTCCCTTGGAGAAAATGCGCCCGGGCCCCGCCATCAGGATTTCCAGCAGCCGCAGTTCGCGGTTGCGCAAGTCGCGCACGTCGCCCCCCACCGCCACGGTCCCACCCAGCGGGTCGAACACCAGATCGGCGTAGGTCACCTGTGTCTGCGCCGTTCCACCACGCCTGCGCAAAACCGCCCGCACGCGTGCCTCCAGTTCGGCGAAATCGAACGGCTTGGTCACATAATCGTCCGCGCCCGTGTCCAGCAGCGCCACGCGGTCGCTGACGCCCGCACGCGCCGTCATCACGATCACCGGCGTATCGCGCGGCACACGCCTGTGCGCGGCCAGAAAATCGCGCCCGTCACCATCGGGCAGCATGATATCCAGCAGGATCAGGTCATAGCTGGACACCGCCAGATGCGCCTCTGCGTCCGCCAGACTGCGCGCCCAGTCCACGCCGTGTCCGTCCAGCGTCAACCGATCCAGCACGGCCTGCCCCAGATCGGGCGTGTCTTCTACCAGCAAAAACCGCAAAAAGAATCCCTTTCTCTCGCACCGTGACAGGTTAGCGTCAGCTTGGGCGCAAACAAACCAGCCCTGCAAGGGTGTGCTGCGGGAGACAGCACATTCTCAAGCGACATAATGGGAGGAATACCATGTCAAAGACTCTGTTGCGCGCGCTGTCCAGCGCCGCTGTTCTGGCTGTCACGGCCACATCCGCATTCGCCGTTGAATGCATCGCACCCGCCAACCCCGGCGGTGGCTGGGACTTTACCTGCCGTCAGGTGGGCAAGATCATGTATGACATCGGTCAGGTTGCCGATCCCGTGCAGGTCACCAACCTTGCCGGTGCCGGTGGCGGTCTGGCCTTTTCCACCGTGGTCAACGAACGCAATAGCGATCCTGACCTGATGGTTGCCGCCTCCAGCGCGACAACGACCCGTCTGGCACAGAACGCCTTTGGCGGTGCAACCGCCGATCAGGTGCGTTTCGTGGGTGCAATCGGTGCTGATCCGGGCGTCATCGTCGTGGCAGCCGACAGCCCCTATCAGTCGTTGGGCGAACTGGTTGACGCGATCAAGGCCGATCCCGGTTCGGTCGCCTTTGCAGGCGGTTCGGCCGTCGGCGGTTTCGACCACCTCAAGCCGCTTCAGGTGCTCAAGGCCGCTGGCTTTGATGATATCACCAAGGTGCGCTATATCGGCGTTGACGGTGGTGCCGATGCGATCACCCAGACCGTCGGTGGCTTTACCCAGGCCATGACCGGCGACATGTCCGAAATCGTGGGCTTTATCCCCACCGGCGACATCCGCGTCCTGGCCGTGATGACCGACGAACGCGTCCCCGGCTTTGAGGATATTCCCACCGCCAAGGAACAGGGTTTCGACGTGCGCGCAGTGAACTGGCGCGGCATGTATGTGCCAAAGGACATCAGCGACGCGCGGTTCCAGGAATGGGCGGGCATGTTGCAGGCGGTGGCTGATTCCGCCGAATGGCAGCAGGCCATGGCCGACAACGGACTGGCACCGTTCACGCTGGTTGGTGACGAATTCCAGGCATGGGTTGACGGTGTCGTTGCCGAAACCGAGGCCCTGTCCCGCGAAATCGGTGTGATCCAGTAACATGACACGCCCATCAGACCGCATCTTTGGTCTGGTCGTGATCCTGGCGGCGCTCGCGTATATCGCGAGCGCCCTCCAGGTGCAGGCCAGTTTCCTGTCTGACCCCGTGGGTCCAAAGGCCTTTCCGATTGCTGTCGGGATCGTCGCCATCCTCTGCGCCGTCACCATGATCGCGCGCCCTGACGCAGAACCCGAATGGCCCGCCCTGCGCAGCACCCTGGCGATCGGCATCGCGATCGTCGTGCTGGTGATCTACGCCTATGCGCTCAAGCCGCTTGGCTTCTTGATCCCGACGGCCGTGGTCGCCGCGATCCTCAGCTACCAGATTTCCCCCAGCCCCAAGGTGTCGGTTCTGTCAGGCATCGGCCTGTCCATCGGCCTGTTCGTGCTGTTCCGTTTCGTGCTGGGCCTCAGCCTGTTCGGCTTTCCGCGAGGGTGGTTCTGATGGCTGATCTTCTTGCAAACCTGTCGCTGGGCTTTGGCATCGCGCTGTCGCCCTATACGCTGCTGCTGGCCATCATCGGCTGTTTCATCGGCACCATCGTCGGCGCGCTGCCGGGTCTTGGGCCTGCAAACGGCGTCGCAATCATGATCCCGATCACCTTTTCCATGGGTCTGGACGCCACCGGCGCGCTGATCCTGCTGACGGCGATCTACTACGGCGCGATGTACGGCGGGCGTATCAGCTCGATCCTGCTGAACATTCCCGGCGATGAACCCGCGATGATGACCACGCTGGACGGCTACCCGATGGCCAAGGCTGGCCGCGCGGGTGACGCGCTGGTGATTTCCGGTTTCGCCTCTTTTGTCGGTGCGTTCCTGGCCACGCTTGGCCTCGCGATTCTCGCTCCGGCGCTCAGCCGCATCGCCTATGAATTCGGCCCTGCCGAATACTTTGCCCTATACCTGCTGGCGTTTTGCACGCTGGGCGGCATCGCGTCCAACAACCAGGCCAAGGCGGCACTTGCCTCTTGTCTGGGCATCGGCATCGCGATGATCGGCCTTGATCCGAACTCTGGCCTGCCGCGCATGACGGGCGGCAACCTGCACCTGTATGACGGCATCGACTTTCTCGTGGCCATCGTCGGCCTGTTCGCCGTGTCCGAAGTGTTCTTTTTCATCGAGAGCAAGGGCAAGAGCGGTGCCGCGGGCATCAAGCTGCGCGGCCGCGTCACGGTCCCATGGGCTGAGATCTGGACCACCCGCTGGACCATGATCCGCTGTTCTGTCGTGGGCTTTATCGCGGGTGTCCTGCCCGGCGCGGGGGCCTCACTCGGCAGCTTCATGACCTACATGATGGAGAAAAGCATCGCCGGCGAAAAAGGCAAATTCGGAACAGGCGTCGCCAAGGGCATCGCCGCACCAGAGGTCGGCAACAACGCCGCCGCCGGTGGCGCGCTCGTGCCGATGCTGACGCTGGGCGTGCCCGGGTCCGGCACCACCGCCGTGTTGCTGGCCGTGCTGGTCACGCTGAACATCACACCCGGTCCGACGCTGTTCGTCGAACGCCCCGACGTGGTCTGGTCACTGATTGCATCCCTGCTGATCGCAAACTTCGTCCTGCTCGCCATGAACGTGCCGATGGTCAAGGTCTTCGTCAAAGTGCTCGAAGTGCCCCCCGCCATCCTCATGCCGGGCGTCACCATGGTCAGCTTTGTCGGTATCTACTCGCTGACGGGCAGCTATTTCGACCTGCTGCTGGTCGTGCTGTTCGGTGTGCTGGGCTACGTCTTGCGCAAACTTGACATCCCCACCGTGCCGGTCATCCTCGGCATCCTGCTGGGATCAAAGATGGAAAAGCAATTGCGCGATGCCATGGTGCTGTCTGACGGCGACTGGACCTATCTGTTCTCGTCCACGATCTCGAGCGTGCTGATCGTGGCGGCCATCGTGGGGTTCATTCTGCCGATCTTCTTGCGGGGGCGGATTCGCAAACCGCAGCGCGTCAGTGACTAGGATCCTGATCCCCTCCGGGGCCCTCGGGCTTGGATACGATCAGATTGCACTTGATCGGGGCGTCGCCGCACGCCCCGATCTCATTGCCATCGACGGCGGATCGACCGACAGCGGCCCCAGCTATCTGGGCCGCGGCCTGTCCAAATACACCCGCGCCGGGACCAAGGCGGAATGGGCCGGCCTGATCCGCGCCCGCCAGGCCGCCGGTTGCCCGCTGGTCATCGGCACCGCAGGCACCTGCGGCACCGACAGCACCGTCGACTGGCTGGTCGACATCACCCACGAAATTCTGACCGAAGAAGGCCTGACCGCAAAAATCGCCACGCTGAAATGCGAACAGGACCCGGCACAGATCGCAAGAGCCGCGCTGACCGCCCTGCCCGGCGCTCCGGATGTTGACCCGGACACCATCGCAAGTTGCACGCATATCGTGGCGCTGGCCGGGGCCGAACAGATCATGGCCGCCCTCGACACAGGTGCCGACATCATCATCGCGGGCCGCACCACCGACACGGCGATCATCGCGGCCCTGCCCTTGCAGCGTGGCGATCACGCGGGTGCTGTCTGGCACGGGGCCAAGGTCGGCGAATGCGGCGCACTATGTGCCACCAACCCGCAATCGGGCGTCCTGCTTCTGGACACTGATGCAACCGGTTTTACGGTCACGCCACTTGCCGACGGTGCGCGCGCCACGCCGCACACCGTGTCGGCCCATATGCTGTATGAAAACTCCGACCCGTTCATCCTGCACGAGCCGGGCGGTTATCTTGACGTGACCGACGCGACCTACACGGCCCTTGATGACAGGTCCGTCCGTGTGACAGGTGCCGAATGGCACATAGCCGACGCCTATACGGTCAAGCTGGAGGGCGCGCGCATCGCAGGCTACCAGACCGTGGCCCTCGTCACGATCCGCGACCCGCATTACGTCGCCAATGCCGCGGCATGGTGCGACGACATCCTGCAAAAACACGCAGCCAAGGTCACCGCCCGCATGGGACCGCAGGACTACGATTGCCAGCTGCGCATCATCGGCCAGACCGCGACCCTCGGGGCACTGGATCACAGCCCCGCACCGGCGTCAGAGGTCGGCGTGCTGGCCATCGTCACCGCCGCCGATCAGGCCACAGCCCATGACATCGCCAAATTGCTGAACCCCTACCTGCTGCACCATCCCCTGACCCGGGACGAGGAACAGCCGACCTTCGCTTTCCCCTTTTCGCCACCCGAAATCGACAAGGGTGCCGCCTATGCCTTTGTGCTGCATCACGTCATGACGCTCAGGGACCCGATGGATGCCTTCAGGCTGGAGGTGCTCGCGTGATCGTCCGTGACGTGGTGACCAAGGTCCGGTCCAAGAACGCAGGTCCCTTCTGGCTGACCATCGACATTTTCTGCGGCACGCCCGATGCTTTTGCCCGCATCCGCGACGGGTTGTCCACGGACCGGGTGGCCACAGCCCTCGCCACCGATCCGGCCACCATCAAACGCTTTGATATCGCGCCGCTTCACGTCGTGAAATTCTCGCTGCCCCGCCCCACGGTCCAGGGCGCGCTGGACGACCGCGACATGCACGGCGCAGGCTGGGCCCCGCTCATCGCGGAACTCGATCTGAACTGAATGGGGGGGGGATGGTACCACGTCCTGGTCTCGAACCAGGGACCTCTTGATCCACAATCAAGCGCTCTAACCAACTGAGCTAACGCGGCACTGCGGGCGATTTACCGCCCCGCGAACCTGATTGCAAGTCCCGAAAACCTCGCCTAAACCCGTTCCAACCAAGGAGGCATCGATGGGTATCAACGACGAACGCGACGTCGAGGCGAACATGCAGATCGGCCCGACCGAACTGGGGATGGTCCGCCTGTTCGTCAGCGCAGGCAACACCGAAATCCCGATGGATTTCGACCCCGAAGAAGCCGAGGAAATCGCCGAGGAAATCCGCGCCGCAGCCGCAGCCGCCCGCGCCGTCAAACCGCGCTGAGGGTGGTCAGGCGCGTCGCTGTCGCCTGACCGGAACCAGTTCGAGCGCGAAACGCCCGTACCTTCTTCTGGTCAAAAATATCCGCCCCGCCGGCGAGGCGCCCCGCAACCTCAATCCGCGAGACGCATCCCGACCGGGAACCTACGCCGCCCCGAACCCGCTGACAAACCCCGGATCACGCGCGGCCTGCGCGCGCATGGCGGCGTGGCGCGCGAATTTCTGCACCATCACCTTGCGTCGCGCCGGGGCCAGCCGCGTCTCTAGCCCCATGCGCACGATCTCCGCGTCATAGCCGTCGGCGATGATCAGCCCCGTGTCGTCAGGCAACAGGTCCGTATCGAAATCAGGCCCGACCGCCCAGAAAAACCGGTCGCACCAGTCCAGATAGCCCTGCCATTTGCCATCGGACATGAAATCGGCACGACTCGATTTGCATTCCACGATCCAGATTTCGCCCTTGGGGCCCAATGCCATCACATCGACCCGCAGACCGGATGTCGGCACCAGTTCCTCGACGGTGACAAAATCATGACTGCGCATGTGCCGCGACACACCACGCGCCAAAACCTGCCCCGGCATGAGGGCGGATGCGCTTTGAGAGAAGACATCTTCAGGCATGCACCGTATATGAACAAAAGGTAAACATCGGTCAACCCGCGACCGATTTTCGCAGCATCCCCCCTTGCCGCACCCCCTGCCCCATCATAGCTAAGGATCAGGCGGGTTTCTGCTCTTCCCGTGCGCATGGGGGCTACATTCCAGTGGCCTTAAGCAAATCCGAGGGCGCTGGCTCTGTTCGGACCCTGGTCCGGTTAACCGGTGCCCACCTGTACATACAGGTCCTCGGGAATAAGCCCTCGCACGGTCGCTGCGGTTCCCGCCACAAAAGCCCCGGCTTTTGTGGCGCGTGCGCAAAGCCGTCTTGCGCAGCAAGATCGGCAGCGGCACCAACCCGATACCTGTGACCGTCACCGGAAGCGGCACTCACCCGATCCCCGTCACCCATCAGCGACAACGCACCACACCAATGCAGCCCACGCCCGGGGCGCAGCCCCGAAAAGGGGTGGGCGGGCGGGCACCGCCCCCACCCCGGTCGATCAGAACCCGTCGGGCAGCAATTCGTGCGCCATGTGGTCCAGCACGGCATTGGTGAACCGCGGCTCTTTCGTTTCGGGAAAGAACGCCCCTGCAACGTCGACGAATTCCTTGATCACAACGCGCGGCGGTGTGTCACCGATGATCAACTCTGCACCGGCGGCACGAAACAGCGCCCGCAATGTGGGGTCGATCCGACCCAGCGGCCATTTCGCGACCAAGGCGCGGTCGGTCAGCTGGTCGATGCGGGCCTGTTCGTCAACGGCCTTTTCGATCAACGCGCGGAACGTATCCACATCACCTTCGAGCATTTCGATATCGTCACGAACCTCGCCAAAGCGGTGATCCTCGAATTCCACGATCACGCGGTCGACGGTCTGGCCAATCGCTTCCATCTGGAACAGCGCCTGAACGGCATAGAGACGCGCTGCCGATTTCATCTTGCGGCGCTGGTTGTTGGACAGGGTCATACGGTCTCGCCGCCTTTTGCGAATGTTGTCGGCGCGAATCCCACACCGGTTTCGCGCGCGCCCCATTTGCGCGTCAATGCGATCAGATGCAACGCCGCCGCAGCGGCACCGCCGCCCTTGTTCTGGCCGTCAGCCTGCGCACGCACTGCGGCCTGTTCGTAATTCTCGACCGTCAGGATGCCGTTGCCGATGCACAGCCCCTGCAACCCCAGCAACGTCAACCCGCGCGAGCTGTCATTGCAGACGGTGTCGTAATGCGTGGTCTCGCCACGGATCACACAGCCCAACGCCACATAGCCGTGGTAATCGCCCATCCTTTCCGCAATCCCAATCGCGCTGGGAATTTCCAGCGCGCCGGGCACTTGCACGACCTCGACCTCGGCGCCGGCCGTCTCGGCCACAGCACGGGCACCGGCCACCTGCTGGTCAAAGATATCCTTGTAATAGGGCGATGCGACGATCAGCAGCCGAACCGGATCGGTAAATTCCGGCAAGGGCATTTCAAAATGGGATACTCCGGCCATCAGCCAATCTCCGATATCTTGCGGGTGCCGACGATTTCCAGACCATAGGCATCAAGGCCCACGACCTTGGGCTGCGGCGAATTCGTCAGCAGTTCGATCTTGTGCAGGCCCAGCGACGACAGGATCTGCGCCCCCAACCCGTATTGCCGCAGGGTCTGGGGCGACACCTCGTCGTCGGCCACCAGTTTCATGTGCAGGTCGCGCAACAGGACCAGCACACCGCGTCCTTCGGCGGCGATCAGTTCCATCGCATCGCCGAATTCGTTGCGACGACCACGCGGGCCGGCACCGACAACGTCCAGCATCGGGTCCAGCGCATGCATCCGCACCAGCACGGGTTCAGCGCTGTCCACGCAGCCCTTGACCAGCGCGATATGCTCGGCACCCTGGGTTTCGTCGGTGTAGATTTTCAACTGCCATTCACCGCCGAATTCCGACGTGAACGTGCTTTCGTCGCGCAACCGCACCAGGTTGTCATGACGGCGGCGATAGGAAATCAGGTCGCTGATGGTGCCGATCTTGAGGCCGTGAAACTGCGCAAAGGCCACAAGATCGGGCAGACGCGCCATTTCGCCATCGTCTTTCATGATCTCGCAGATCACGCCGGACGGGTTCAGACCGGCAAGCCTCGCGATATCGACGGCGGCCTCTGTGTGACCTGCGCGGACCAGCACGCCGCCTTCGCGGGCGCGCAACGGAAACACGTGGCCGGGTGTGGCGATATCGGCCGCCCCCTTGGATGCGTCGATGGCGACCGACACGGTGCGGGCACGGTCATGGGCGCTGATGCCGGTGGTGACACCTTCGCGGGCCTCGATCGAGGTGGTGAACGCCGTCTCGTGGCGCGAAGAATTGTTGGTCGACATCAGTTGCAGACCCAGCGCGTCGATCCGTGCGCCGGGCAGCGACAGACAGATCAGGCCACGGCCATGAGTCGCCATGAAATTGATCGCGTCCGGCGTTGCCATCTGCGCGGGGATCACCAGATCCCCCTCGTTTTCGCGGTCCTCGTGGTCGACCAGCACGAACATGCGTCCGTTGCGGGCGTCCTCGATGATATCCTCGATCGGACTGATGGCGTCTTTCCAGTTCACTTCGACTGGTCCGGGCGTCTCAAAGGCTTGCGTCATGGTCTGGTCCTCATGCTTGTGCCGGACCTAGCCCAAGGCCGCCCAAAGGGAAAGACCGCTGAAGCCCGCAGGTCAGCCTTCGTAATCGCGCAGTCGTGCGACATAGCGCGCCATGGTGTCGATTTCGAGGTTGATCGCGTCCCCGATCCGGCTGTCGCCCCAGGTCGTCACCTGCTTGGTGTGGGGAATGAGGTTCACACCAAAGGTCTGGCCATCCACCTCGTTCACGGTCAGCGAGGTGCCGTTCAGCGCCACGGATCCCTTGGGCGCGATGAAACGCGCCAGATCACCCGGCGCGCGGAATGTCATGCGGGTGCTGTCGCCCTCGTCGCGCATCTCGATCAGTTCGGCGACACCGTCGACATGGCCCGATACGATGTGTCCGCCCAATTCGTCCCCGACCTTGAGCGCGCGTTCCAGGTTCAGCCGTTGACCGACCGCCCAACCGTTGCGACCGATGGCCGTCATGTTCACGGTTTCCGCGCTGATCTGCACGTCGAACCAGCCGCGCGGGTCCTGCCCCTTGGCCACGACGGTCAGACAGACGCCCTCGCAAGCGATAGAGGCACCGATGTCGATACCGTCCACATCATAGCTGGTGGCGATTCGCGCCTTCAGGTCGCCTTCTTGTGCGACGGACAAAACCTCGCCGATGTCGGTGACGATACCTGTGAACATTGCGGATCTCCTTCACGCTTGCGCCAGCAGGTAAAGCGGTACACCCCATGTTTCAAGCATCTGACACGGGTCCGGTCCAACCCGGCCCCAATTATGCCTTGTCTGCGTCGTAGGGGTTACCTTAACTCGGATGGATGCAATTGACTTCGATGACTGACCCCAGCGCCCGACGCTTCTTGTTTTTGCAAGGTCCGCACGGCCCGTTCCTGTACCGGCTGGCAAAGATGCTGCGCGCGGCGGGTGCGCATGTGTCGCGGGTGGGGTTCAATGCGGGCGACCGGGCGTTCTGGTTCGGTGCACCCGGCTACATCGCGTTTCGTGGCAAGCCAGAGGACTGGACCGATACGTTCCGTGACATCGTCGTGACCGGCGGGATCACGGATATCGTCCTGTACGGCGACACCCGCCCGATCCATGCGACCGCGGTCGAAATCGCCCGCAAGATGGGTCTGCGCATCCACGTCTTTGAAGAAGGCTACATGCGGCCCTATTGGGTAACCTATGAGCGCGGCGGCACCAACGGTCATTCACGGCTGATGAAAATGGATGTGGCCGACATGCAGGCCGCACTGGCCCGGTCCGACCTCGAGGTGCCGACGCCGCCTGCGCACTGGGGCGACATGCTGCACCATGTGTTCTACGGGGCGCTGTATCATTGGTTCGTGATGTTCCGGAACAGTGATTACCGCAATTTCGCCCGGCACCGCGACCTGCCCGTGGCGACCGAGGCCGCACTCTATACCAAACGGCTGATCCTGATGCCGCTGATCGCGTTGGACCGCCGGATCGCCACGCTGCGCATCCGCTACGGCGGATTTCCCTATCACCTCGTGCTGTTGCAGCTGGAACATGACGCCAGTTTCCAACAACATTCGCCATTTACCCGGATGGAAGAATTCCTGAGCGTCGTCATGGAAGGCTTTGCCAAGGCGACACCGCGCCACCATCATCTGGTGTTCAAGGCGCATCCGCTGGACAATGAACGCAGCCCCACGAAACGGATCATACGGCGGCTGGCCAAACAGCATGGCGTCAGCGCGCGGGTGCATTTCGTGCGCGGCGGCAAGCTGGCGAAGCTGCTGGATCATGCCCGCACGGCCGTGACCGTCAATTCGACGGCCGCCCAACAGGTGTTGTGGCGCGGTATCCCACTCAAGGTGTTTGGGGCCGCCGTCTATAACAAGCCGGAATTCGTGTCGGACCAACCCTTGCCGGAATTCTTTGCCAGTCCGGATCGTCCCGACAGCCGCGCCTACAAGGACTATCGCCGGTTCCTGCTGGAAACGAGCCAGGTGCCCGGCGGGTTTTATTCCGCACGCGGCCGGCGCCAGCTGATGCGGCAGGTCGTTGACATGATGCTGGCCGATGACGACCCCTATGACACGCTCGCATCCGGCAAAAACCCGCCGCGCCAGCCGCTGCGCATCGTCAGCTAGAATATATCACGAAACGATGATGTTTCGCATGCGAAACATATTATGTCATATTTAACAGTAATTTAACTACTGTGCCCGATGGCTGCACCCTGCGTCTAGTGCGAGTTGTCGCGGCAACATGGCAACAGTCTTTTATGGCCCGATTCCCATCAGCGACGCGGCAACTTTCTTTTTGACCCTCTCTGCCCTACGATAAAAAGAAAAATTCCGAGGCAGAACAATAACAGGTCGAGGAGACCGAGCCGTGACATCCCTGACTGTACGCCTGTCAAAAGGCGTGGCCCTGATCATGATCCTGGGCCTGATTTCGGCGTGCGCCCTGCCGCGCGTCGGCCCAAACAAACAAGAAATCTTTGCCGGGTCCGTCCTGCGCGAAGGTGATTCATTCGTGCTGACCGTCGATGACCGCATCAATGCCATCGCAGCCGTGGCCCCCGCGCTGGGGTTTTCTGCGGGTTTCCTGAACGCGGGCGTCATCGGGTCCGACACGATCCGGCCCGGCGATACGCTGGGTCTGACGATTTTTGAGAACGTGGATGATGGTCTGATCGTACCCCAAGGTGCCAATTCCACCCTGCTGGAAGAAGTGCAGGTTGACGGCGACGGCTTCATCTTTGTCCCCTATGCAGGCCGCATCCGTGCCGCGGGCAACACACCAGAGGCCATCCGCCGGATCATTACCGAACGGCTGGGCGATCAGACACCCGACCCGCAGGTGCAGGTGCGCAGGCTGGCGGGCGACGGGGCAACCGTATCCGTGGCCGGTGCCGTCAACGCGCAGGGCGTCTATCCGATCGAACGTCCGACCCGCACGTTGATTTCGATGCTGGCGGCAGCGGGCGGCGTGTCGATCAACCCCGAAATTGCGCGGGTCAAAATCCAGCGCGGCAGCCACACGGCCGAGATTTTCTATGACGATCTGTATGACAGCCCGCGCAATGACGTGGCGCTGCGCGGCGGCGACAACATCATCGTGAATGCCGATACCCGGTCCTTTACCGCGCTGGGGGCCACCGGCAGCCAGGAACGGGTCCAGTTCGAGACCAAGACGATTTCCGCCATCGAAGCCATCGCAACAGTGGGCGGCCTGTCGTCGCTGACCGCCGATCCCACGGGCGTTTTCGTGTTCCGCACCGAACCAGAGGCGATTGCAGAACAGCTGGTCGGTCTGGACGTGACCGGACCGCAGCGGGTCGTCTATGTGCTGGACCTGACGCAGCCCAATGGCATGTTCACCGCGCGTGAATTCGCCATCCGCGACGGCGACACGGTCTATGTGACCGAAGCGCCCTTTGTCCGGTTCGACAAGACGGTCGCCGCCATCACCGGGTCGCTGTCCGCGACATCGGCGCTGACGAATGCCTCTGGCCTGTAAGCCATGATTGATCTGCCCACGGGCCAGGCCGCCGCAGGGGAAACCTTGCGGCGGCTTTATGTTTACAACGGGGGGTTTCTGACCCAGTCGCGGGTGCGGCGCATTCTGGGCCTCGCTGGATGGGATATCCGGCTGGGCATGCCCGGCACCGGCGACCACGTGGGCGTCTGGGGCCATGCGCCGACCGCCCCGCGCGGCGAGGCAGTGGCCGCCCGGCGCGAAACCCCCGTGGTGCGGGTCGAGGACGCATTCTTGCGGTCCGTCAGGCCCGGACGGGACGGCGACCTACCGCTGGGTCTGACGGTGGATCTGCGCGGCATGCACTATGACCCTGCACAGCCATCCGATCTGGAAATGCTGCTGCGGGACAATCCCCTGGACGACAACGTTCTCTTGACCCGCGCCCGCGACTGCATGGACCGGATCGCCCGCGCGCGATTGTCCAAATACAACATCCACGACCCGGACCTGCCGGTGCCCGACCCGGGCTATGTCCTGGTAATCGACCAGACCAAGGGCGATGCCGCCGTCACCGCAGGCGGTGCCGACAGCAACACCTTTCGCGAGATGCTGTTCTATGCCCAGACCGAACATCCCGCCGCGCGCATCGTGATCAAGACCCACCCCGAAACCGCGCAGGGCCATCGCGACGGCTATTTCAGGGCGGCGGATCAGACCGACAGGATCACGCTGCTGGATGCGCCTTTGTGTCCCCACGCGCTGATGCAGGGGGCCATCGCCGTCTATACCGTGTCCTCGCACATGGGGTTCGAGGCGATCATGGCAGGCCACAGGCCGGTGGTGTTCGGACAGCCGTTCTACATCGGATGGGGCCTGACGGATGATCGCGCGCCACTGGACCGCAGGCAACGCAGGCTGACGCGCGCCCAGCTCTTTGCGGGTGCGATGATCCTGTATCCACTGTGGTTTGATCCCTATCGCGACCGGCTGTGCCAGATCGAGGATGTGATCGACGCCCTGGCAGCACAGGCCCGCGCCTGGCGCGAAGATCGCCACGGCTGGCTGGCCCATGGCATGAGCACATGGAAACGCGCGCCGTTGCAGCGGGTCTTTGGTCAGGTGCACAAGGTCCGGTTTTCCGGCCCGCCCGACGGTCGCCGGCAAATGATCTGGGCGTCAAAGGCCACGACGGATAGCGAGCATGTGCGGGTCGAGGACGGTTTCTTGCGCTCGCGCGGTCTGGGGGCGGACCTCATTCCGCCGCTCAGCCTCGTGCTGGACGATCTGGGGATCTATTATGACCCGTCGCGGCCCAGCAGGCTTGAGACGCTGATCACTGCGGCCCCTGCCCTGCCCGATCACGCCCGCGCCCGTGCG
The DNA here is from genome assembly GCF_001420005.1 of Loktanella sp. 3ANDIMAR09. Lineage (GTDB taxonomy): Bacteria > Pseudomonadota > Alphaproteobacteria > Rhodobacterales > Rhodobacteraceae > Loktanella. The sequence continues at coordinate 331,484 of NZ_LJAK01000004.1, forward strand.
CGCCGGCTGATGGCAACGCTCACCCGGAACAAATTGACGAAATACAATCTGGGCGGAGGTGACGTGCCGGACCTGCCCCAAGGGCGGCGCATCCTAGTGCCCGGTCAGGTCGCTGACGACGCCTCGGTGCGGCTGGGGGCGTCAGAGGTGGCGACCAATGGCGATCTGCTGCGGGCAGCACGTGCTGCAAATCCTGCCGCGGTGATCCTGTACAAACCGCATCCGGACGTGGTCGCGGGGCTGCGCGACGGCGCGGTGCCTGACGCGGGCAATTGGGCCGATGCGATCATCGACCTGGACGCCGCTGCGGCCATCGACCTTGTGGACGAGGTCTGGACCATGACATCCGGTATCGGGTTCGAGGCCTTGCTGCGGGGCAAGCGGGTGACCTGTCTGGGCCAGCCGTTCTATGCGGGTTGGGGCCTGACCGACGATCGGGCCATGCCGATCCTGCGCCGCGCCGCGACCCCGACACTGGAAGAAATGGTGCACGCGGTGCTGATCGACTATCCGCGCTATTTCGACCCGGTCACCGGGCTCGCTTGCCCTGTAGAGGTCGCAGCCGCCCGCCTGCGGGACGGCAAATTACCCCATCCAGGCTGGCGCAACCGGGCGCTGGCCAAGTTGCAAGGCCACTTTGCGGGATTTGCCTGGATCTGGCGGCGGTAGCCTGATCGGTGGCAAGGCGCTCTCGGACAGGGTGTCCCCTGTCCGATCTGTCCCGGCACAACCGGGCAAAGGTTGCGATCCGGCCTTGGGTCAGGCGCATAGAACCTGCGTGCGTTCGCGCGCGCGCGCCAGGCTTTCGTCGATGCTGCCAAAGTCGCCCGCCGGGCTGCGGAACACGCGTCCGATCGCGATCTCGATCGCATGCAGGCCGGTCGATCCGTGGCGAAGTCCCTGTCGTGACATCTCTTTTTTCACGCGAAACGCGACTTCATCAGGGAATCCCGGTTTGCCGGCTGTCGTCTTGATCACCAGAAAACAGCCCGACCCGGCATAGGTGAAATGACAACTCTCGCCAATCAGCGCGGTCGACAGAACGCTGCTCATCCGGGTGAGCACGGCGACAAATTCCTGCGCGGACACGTTTTCATACATGTCGGATGCATTGCTGACCTTGACTGACACGACACCGCCATGCCGGAACTGACTGCGTTCCATCCGGTCTATGAAATTCCGGAACGTCGGCTGATCCAGATAACCCGGCGTGTTTTCAAAACTGACAGGATCCTCGAATTGCAGGCGGAATGGCCCGGACTGACGCTGACATGCCGAGGCGATCTGGCGCACAAGCCGGTCTGCCGACATGATCTGTTGACTGAGCCGCGCCGCTGAATCGATCCGATTCATCAGATCATCAATCTGAAACGGCTTGGTGATATAGTCGTTTGCCCCGGCAGAGAACGCGGTTTCAATGTATTTTCTGTCCGACATCGCCGTCAGCATGATGATCGGCGTCCTGGCGTAGGCCTGATTTTTCCGGATTTCCGCACAAAGTGCGACACCGTCCATGTCGGGCATCTGGATATCCAGAAGCAGGCAACCGAACGGATCCCTTGCGGATTTCATCATCGCGAGCGCCTCTGTCCCGGACCGCGCAGAAGCCACGTTTTCAAACCCGAGGGCACCCAACGCCATGGTCAGGAAATCGATCAGAACCGGTTCATCATCGACCACCAGTATCTTCATCTGGTAATTGCTCTTGCAGCGTGCGCTGACCTCATCCTGAAACATAGAAGTCTCCATTCTGACCACCTTTTCACGCCATGGTTGCAGCATCCGTGGCAAATATGTTCAAATTTTGGCAAGATTGTGGAACACGAGGGTGAAGCCCATTGTACTGCAGCAGCCTGCAGCGAACGGATCAAGCGGGCAGATGTCGCCCCAGACCTTCAAGACATGGGCGACCGGGTTGCAGCCTGCGTCGTATCAGCGGCGGAAGTCGGCGGGTCTCACCTACGCGAACGGATGTTCATTCTGGCCCACGCCGACCTATCTGATGGGCGGGAATCGGACGAGCATCCGGGTCGGGCCGGGTCACTTTCAGTTCATCGCGGACCAGAACCAGAAGGGGTCGCAGGTCGGCCTGATCATGGCCGCCCGGTGCTGGATCATGATGTGGGACCTGTTGCGCGCGACGGGCTGGACGCCAGGACCGCTCGTCTCTTCCCCCCGATGCCAGGTGACTTTGCGCACCAAGGCGCTGCACTCCAAGGAGGCGCTG
>NZ_LJAK01000005.1 GCF_001420005.1 Loktanella sp. 3ANDIMAR09
CCCTCGGGGTCGCTGTCGTTGTCCAGAACGTTGCCGATCACTACCGTCGGATCCTGATCCTCGGACACCGGGAATTCATCCATGACCGCCACGGGGGCGTCATTGGTCCCGGTCACGGTGATCGTCACCGTCGCCGTGTCCTCGGCCCCATCGGGGTCGGTTACGGTGTAGGTAAACGTCGTCGTGGCGGTTTCGCCCTCGCCCAGCTCTTCGAAATCGCCGGAGGGGTCGAATGTGACCGTGCCGTCCGGCGCGATGGTCACGGTGCCGCCGTTCGGCAAATCGACCGGCTGGCCGACATCACCCGGCACGCCGTTGACGGCGGAAACCGTCAGCGTGTCATTGTCGGGATCGGTATCGTTGCCCAGCACATTGCCGATGATGCCGCTTGCATCGTCCTCGCCAGCGGTCAGCAGGTCCTCGACCGCAACCGGTGCGCCATTCTCAGGCTCACCACCGCGGATTTCCTCGATCTCGGTGTAGTCGATGACGCCGCCGGTCGGGTTGCCGTTTCCGTCGGTAAACACGATCCGACCCGAGAAGCTGTCGCCATCCGCATCCAGCACCGGCAGGCCAGTGCCGCCAGGACCCGTGTTGATGAACGGCTGACCAGCGGGGATTTCCAGAATGTCGAAATCGGTGCCGGTCGTCGTGCCCGTGCCACCGTCGACCACATCGCCGGCCGTGGCGCGGATCGTGTCGGCATCATCGCCGCCAAAGATCACGTCATTGCCGCCGGTGCTGATGATCAGGTCATCGCCCGCATCGCCAAACAGCGTGTCGTCACCCAGGTCACCAACAAGGATGTCGTTGCCGTCACCGCCATAGGCGGTGTCATCGGCAAAGCCGAGCGATTCATTGGCCAGACCCTGTTCGCCATCGGCCCAGGACCCGACGTGGATTTCGTCATCGCCCGCACCGCCAAAGATGACATCGGACCCGTCAGCCTCTGGATCGAATGCCTCGCCCGTCTTGTCGGACACGCGGCTGTCGTCGTCACCGGTGATGATGTCGTCGCTAGCACCACCCGTGATGGTGTCGTCGCCCGACCCGCCCGCAAAGGCATTGTCGTATTCATCTGCCGGACGCGCGCCGGATGCGGCCTGACCACCGGTGCCGTCGGGATCACCCGCCCCTGCGGTGATCGTGTCGTTGCCGGCGCTGCCGCTGACGAAATCCTGACCACCGCCTGCGATGATGCTGTCGTCACCTTCGTCACCGACCAGCACGTCGTCGCCGTTGTCGCCGACCAGAATGTCGTCGCCTGCACCACCGAATGCGGTGTCTGCGGCATTGCCCAGCGATTCATTCGCCAGACCCTGCTCGCCGTCGGCCCAGGTACCGACGTGGATTTCGTCGTTGCCTTCGCCACCAAAGATCGTGTCGGACCCGTCCGCACCGGCGTCAAAGCCTTGGCCGGTCTTTTCGGAAACGCGGCTGTCGTCATCGCCGGTGATGATGTCGTCACCGACACCGCCCGTAATCACGTCGTCACCAGCACCGCCGGCATAGGCGTTCTGGTAGTCATCCGCCGGGCGCGCACCCGATGCGGGCGCGGTTGACGGATCAGCCTCATCGCCTGCACCGGCATTGATCACGTCGTTGCCTTCGCCGCCGTCGATAAAGTCCTGACCGCCATTGCCTTCGATGATGTCGTTGCCAGCGCCGCCGTCGATCACGTCGTCGCCATCAACGGCCACGATGGGCGTGCCACCCGTGCCGCCACCGATGGGCGTGCCGGTGCCTGCAGGCACGTTGTAGCTGGTCGCGATTTCGTTGAAGGGGATGTGCGGATGGGTGCTGATGCGGCCGATGACCTCATAGGTCTCGTCCTGGGTCAGCGGCTTGTCAGTCACGAAACCCACGGTCTCGTTGCCATTCAGCTCGACCGCATAGACGTCGATCACATTGCCTGCGCTGTCACGTACCGAATAGGCGTATTCGGGGGTAAAGCGTGTCCCGGCCTTGCCGAACTCACCGTCGATGGTGACGCTCTGCGCCAGTACCTGCGACGTGTCGCCATCACCGAACAGCAGGTCATTGTCGTTGACACCGACCGAAACCGGCTGCGTGCCCACGGGAATGGTGAACGTGTTGCCCACCACGTTGCTGTTACCCGACGTGCCGTCGGGGAATGTCGGATGCTTTCCAGCCGCCGTGGTCTGGTCGACCGTCGACAGGTCCCAGACAGCCAGTGTGAATTTCGCGCCCGCGACAGGTGCGATCTGCACCGTGTCGTCGGTCTGCGGCGGGGTCGGATCGACCGGGTCCGTGACAACGCCGTTGTCGCCACGGATCACGTCATCGCCGGAGCCGCCCAGAATGCTGTCATCGCCACCGTTACCGGCGATGATGTCGTCACCTGCCCCACCGTCGATGAAATCATTGCCTGCGTCGGCATTGTCGCCACCCACCAGTTCGGGGGCCGCGTTGAAATAGATGTCGGTGACGTTGATGCCGGAATTGTCGTGCCCGTCCTGCGTGTGGGTCAGCACGATTTTCGACACCGGCCCCTGCACCAGCACATTCAGGTTATAGTTGGGCGACGTGTCGTCCTGATACCCACCATTGCTGTCTGCGGTATCCGCACCCGCCACGGAATCCGTGTCCTTGAGTGTCAGATGGCTTCCGCCGGTCAGCGTCACGGGGATCGCGACACCGTTCGCGTCAAAGGCCTCGATCTTGACCACGCCGTCGCCGTCGATGTCGTTGACGTTGAACGACACGTTTTCGACGGGCTCCGAGAAGGCCCACTGGAACTGGCCCGTGTTGCCGAAACCGCTGGTTTCCGACGCCAGCGACGTGTCGTTGTCCACGACTTCGCCACCCGACAGGATGCCTTGGGTGTTCAGCGCATCATGGCTGAGTTCCGAGAAATGCGCGCCGGTGTCGATGGTGCGCGTGTAGGTCACGTCGATGGCACCGGTGTTCTGCGTCACGGTCGAATCGACCTCTGCATCGGTCACCAGATCCCAGTTGAAGGATTCACGCACCACGGGGCCCGGCGTGCCGCCAGTCTGACCCGAGGTGTCACCGTCGATCGTGTCGTTGCCTGCACCACCAAAGATGCTGTCGTCGCCACCGTTGCCTTCGATCAGGTCGTTGCCGGACCCGCCGAACAGGACGTCGTCGCCTGCCACGCCTTCGTCCACGATTGTGGACGCGCCGTCAAAATACACATCGGTGATGTTGATACCGGAATTGTTGTGGCCATCCTGCGAATGGAACACCTCGATGCGGGACACGGGACCGGGAATGGTCACGGTCGTCGAATAGGCGTCAGAGATGTCTTCGAGGTATCCGCCGTTGCTGTCGATGGTATCCGCACCGGCAACGCCGTCGGTGTTTTTCAGCGTGACATGCGACCCACCGTCCAGATTGACAGTGATCTGCTGACCATTGGCGTCGAACGCCTGGACCCGCACCACGCCGTCACCGTCCACGTCGTTGATGTTGAACGACACGTTGGTCACCGGCGTATCGAACGCCAGGTTGTATTGCGCATTCTTGTGCGACGCAGGCAGTTGCGACGACAAGGAGCTGGTGCCGTCGATCGCCTCGCCATCGCCATCGATGCCGTTGATGTTCTGGACGTTGCCAGCCAGCGTGGTGTCGATCTCGTGCGGGTAGTTTTCGCTGAAGGTAAAGCTGACGTTGACCGTGCCGGTATCCTGCGTGAAATGCTGGAGATGGCCGTTCGTGGCAATGCCGGGGGCCTTGTTCCATTCAAAGGATTCACGCGCGCCGACCGCAATCACGTCACCGCCTGCGTCGCCAAAAATCGTATCGTCGCCGCCCTGACCGAACACGGTGTCGTCACCGGCACCGCCGAACAGCGTGTCGTCGCCGTCAGCTGCGGTTTCGCCTCCACCAGCTGTGTCGCCAAACACGGTGTCCTCGCCCAGACCGGCCAGCACCGTGTCGTCGCCCAAACCTGCAACCACGACATCATCGTCAGGACCAGCGCCCGCGGCAATCGCGTCACCTGCGTCGATCCGGTCGCCTTCGGGGTCGCCGTTGTAGGCACCGTTGATCACATCGTCGCCGTCCGTGCCCAGCACGGTGCCGTCACCATCGGGTGCGGGGGGCGTGACGACGACGGGAGCGAACGTGGTGTTGTCGACGGTCTGGTCGGAGAACCAGCCCTTGGAGTCGGTTGTCTTGATGTCGGTGATTTCGATCTGCGCGATGGAGAGATTGTCGAGGGTGCCGCCGTTCAGCAGGTCGCTGGCGAACAGGTCGCCGTTGTCCTGCTGGACCAGCAGCGCGTCGATGTCGCGCACGGAACCATCCGACAGCGTCACGCGCAGCGTACCGGTCAGGGTGCTGTCGGTCTTGTTGTGGTAGGATGTGCCGTTGATCGTATAGGCAACAGTGTCGTGGCTGCTCTCGTTGTCAGAGATCACGCCGTCATGTTCTGCATCCCGCAGTGTCGCCTGAACCAGCGAGAGCTGATCGGCAGTGCGCGTGATACCTTCGAGGTTGGCTGCATGCTCTGCGTCGAAATTGACGGTCTTGAACAACAAAAGGGATGTGGTGAACTCGCTGACATCAACATCAGCGTAGTTGCCGAGATAAATAAGATTTACATTCGAAATAGCAGTCATGGTAGCTCTCCAAAGCCAAACTGTGCGCAGACACAGGCTTCCGCCCCCACGGGCGAAAACGCGAAATCGGCGTCAGCCGACCAATTAAAACTGCAAAACCAGGGATCGGACCCTGCCAGCAGACACCTCATTTCCCACGACGAAACGCGGGCCGGTCGTCCCCAAACGACCGGTTGCCCCCCCAAGGACACAATCTGAATACCCATCGCGACGGTCGTGAGAAAGTAAAAAAAGAGTATATGCACGCTTTACACGTAAAAGTTGTGCGCCTTTGCAGACCTTCAACACGTCGCCTGGCAAAATGCGTAACGCTATTGTTTCCAAATCAGAAACAGCCATTCAGGGCAAAGACACAAGTCGAGGCTTAAAGACCCGTTTTTCGCGTGTTTTTTCGCTTTTCAGGGCAAGACTCGACGAACAACTCGCCAATCAGTTGCGAAACACGAAACAGTCATACCGCCGCCACATTTCGGCCAAGATATTTTCCAGATCAACCAAAACCAAATCTCGATCAGGAAACAAACGGGCCCTGCCCGCGCCATTGTTCACACGCTTGGCCTGAATCAGGTCAGAATACGGCACGAGATCAATCAAACATGGGGGATCGGGGACAGCGCCAATGCGCTTGGTACCGGTGGTCGGACTCGAACCGACAAGCCCTTGCGGGCGGGGGATTTTGAATCCCCTGCGTCTACCATTCCGCCACACCGGCCGATGCGCAGGCTGTTACCCCCGCCCGGCGACCGCGTCAATCGCAGGTTACAGCTGCGGTGCGGAAAATGTATCGCAATCGGTCAACAGCCCGCTTTCGAACCCGCGTGCCAGCCAGCGCTGGCGCTGCGCACTGGTGCCGTGGGTGAAACTGTCGGGCCGCACGACGCCGCCTGCATTGCCCTGCAGGGTGTCGTCACCGATCGCAGCGGCAGCATTCATCGCCTCTTGCAGGTCGCCGCGTTCCAGAACGCCGAATGCCGCCTGCGCCCCGCGCGCCCAGATCCCGGCATAGCAATCCGCCTGCAATTCCGTGCGCACCGACAGCGCGTTGGAATCGGCCTGGCTGACCTGCGCGCGCAACCGGTTCACCTGCCCCAGGATACCCAACTCGTTCTGGACGTGATGGGCGACCTCATGGGCGATCACATAGGCCTGCGCAAAATCGCCGCCCGCCCCCAGCCGCTGCGCCAAGGTGCGAAAAAACGCGGTGTCCAGAAAAATCCGGTCCTCGGTCGGGCAGTAGAATGGTCCGGTGGCCGCATCCGCGGTTCCACATGCCGATTGCGTGATCCCGTCGAACAGCACCAGAACGGGCGGCTGATAGGGCTGGCCCACCTGCTGGTCAAAGGTCTGCGCCCAGACATCCTCTGTCAGACCCAGCACCGCGGCGACGAATTGTTCCATTTCGGGATCGTCCGCATCGATGGCGCTGGTGTCGATCTGCTGGGTCCCGCCCTGCCCGCCACCGTTCACCAAAGGCGAGACATCGACGCCGAAATACCAACCGATCAGCAGCACGAGGATCGCGCCGATTCCACCGATGCCACCCACGGCACGCCCGCCGCCACTGCGTCCGCGACGCTCGATATTGCGGCTGCTGCGCCGACCTTTCCACTGCATCGCGGCACTCCCTTGGTTTTGACACCGCCACCATAGCGTCAAAGTGTCGCCCCGCAACGGCCCTGCACCTTGACGCACTGTCGTCGCTGCGTGCATGTGGGCGCATAACCTGAAAGGCATGATGATGCTTCGCTCTCTCTACGACTGGACCATGGCGCTGTCGCGCTCGCCCTACGCACTGTGGGCGCTGTTCCTCGTGGCCTTTGTCGAAAGCAGCTTTTTCCCCATTCCGCCCGATGTGCTGATGATCCCGATGATCATCGCCGCCCCGCGCCGGGCCTTTGTGATCGCGGGGATCGCCACGATCGGATCGGTTCTGGGTGCCTTGCTGGGCTATTATATTGGCGCCGCCCTGTTCGAAACAGTCGGTCAGCCCGTGCTGGAATTTTATCACAAGTCCGAGGATTTCGCGGCCTTTGCCCTGAAGTACAACGAATGGGGGGCCTGGGCCGTGCTGGTGGCGGGTATCACCCCGTTCCCGTTCAAGGTCATCACGATCGCTTCCGGCGTCACCGGCCTGTCGCTGCCCGTATTCATCCTGTCGTCGATCATCGCGCGGGCATTCCGGTTTTTCCTCGTGGCGCTGCTGTTGTGGAAATTCGGCGAACCGATCCGCGATTTCATCGAACGGCGGCTTGGTCTGGTGTTCGTGTTGTTCTGTGTGCTGCTGATCGGCGGCTTTGTTCTGCTGGGGGTCGTATGACGCACAGGTTTCTCATTCTGACCGCCGCCAGCGGCTCGGCCCTGCTGCTGGCCGGCGCTTATCTGTTCCAGTTCCTGGGGTATCTGCCCTGTCAGATGTGCCTGTGGCAGCGTTGGCCGCATATGGCGGCGATTGTCATCGGTGTATTGGCCTTTGCGCTGCCGTTGCGCGTCTGGGCGTGGCTGGGTGCGCTGGCCACCGCGATCACATCGGGCATCGGTGTCTACCACACCGGCGTCGAACGCGACTGGTGGGAAGGCCCGAGCAGCTGTTCGGGCGGTGGCGGCAGCCCGCTGACGGGCGATCTGTTGTCAACAGACGGGCCGCGCCTGATCATGTGCGATCAGGTCAGCTGGGAATTGTTCACCCTCTCGATGGCCAGCTGGAACGCTCTGTTCTCGGCCCTGCTGTGCATCCTGTGGATCATGGCCGCGCGCCGGGCCTAGGCCCGCGTCGAAAGCAACAGCGATGTTTCCGACCGGGTGATCCCGTCGATCTGCCGGATTGCCGTCAGCACCGTATCAAATGCCTCCAGTGACACCGTGCCGATTTCCGCGATCAGGTCCCAGGTGCCATTGGTCGCATGCACACGGGCGACAGCAGGCATCGCCCGCAACGCGCGACTGATCTTGTCCGCCCCCCGTCCCTGCACCTCGAGCATCATCAGACCCCGCACCGGGTGGGGGGCCACATCGGCGCGGGTCAGCACGCTGTAGCCCACGATTTCACCGCCCGCCTCCAACCGGTTCAGCCGCGCCCGTATGGTCGCCCGTGTCACCCCCAGATCCGCGGCCAGCGTCTGCACCGGTGCACGGCCATCGCGTTTCAGGGCCCGGATCAGGCGATTGTCCAATTCGTCCATTTCGGCCATCCACTTTGTATATTCTGCACCCAATTTGCGCAAACTGTGCGCTGGTGACAAGGGGCGCGATCCGCAAGACTTGCCCGCATGAAACAGACACATTGCATCCTGATCGGCGCGCCCGTGGATTGCGGCAAACGCCGCCGGGGCTGCCTGATGGGCCCGGACGCCTACCGCACCGCAGGTCTGGCCGAGGCGATCACCGCCCTTGGCCACACCGTCGAGGACCTTGGAAACCTGACGCCCGCCAGCGTCACGGTGCCCGACCATCCCAACTCCGCCGTCCACAAGCTTGCCGAAAACATCGGCTGGACCCAGACGCTTGCACAGGCCGCACGGGACGCGGCCCCCCTCGGGCTTCCCATCTTTCTGGGGGGCGATCATGCGCTGGCGCTGGGCACCGTGGCCGGGATGGCCGCCCATGCGCAGGCGGCAGGCCGCCCGTTCTTTGCCCTCTGGCTTGATGCGCACAGTGATATCCACACGCCCTACACGACCGACAGCGGCAATCTGCACGGCACACCCGTGGGCTATGTCATCGGCCGTGACGGGTTCGACGGGTTCCCCCCCGTCACGGCCAGGGTCGATCCCGCCAACATCTGCATGCTCGGGTTGCGCAGTGTGGACGGCCCTGAACATGCCGCGCTGCTGGACATGGACGTGGATGTGGTCGACATGCGCCGCATCGACGAAGAAGGTATCCGCGCACCGCTTGCGGCCTTTCTTGACCGGGTGGCAGCCGTGGACGGCATGTTGCACGTCAGCCTTGATGTGGATTTCCTCGATCCTTCCGTCGCACCTGCCGTCGGCACCACCGTGCCGGGCGGTGCCACCGTCCGCGAAGGTCACCTTGTGATGGAGATGCTGTGCGACAGCGGCAGCGTGACCTCACTGGATCTGGTCGAACTCAACCCCTTTCTCGATGACCGGGGCAAGACGGCGTCGCTGATGGTCGATCTGACAGCCTCGCTGCTGGGCCGCCGCGTCTTTGATCGCCCCACAAGGAGCCACGGATGACACCTCCATCGAAACTGGCCATGGTGCCTTTCGTCAGCGTGGCCAATATGATGCGCCTCGTTCATCATGTGGGCCTGCCGGTATTTCTGGCTGAACTGACACAGGCCGTCACGGATGATTTCAAACGCTGGCCCGCCTTTGACAAGACGCCCCGCGTGCCCGCCCATTCGCCCGGCGGCGTGATCGAACTGATGCCGACCGCCGACGAAACCCTGTACGGGTTCAAATACGTCAACGGCCATCCGAAAAACATGGCAGAGGGCCTGCAAACCGTCACCGCCTTCGGTCTGTTGGCAGATATGGCGTCCGGTTATCCGCTGCTCTTGTCAGAGATGACGCTGCTGACCGCCCTGCGCACGGCGGCCACCTCGGCCATGGCGACCCGCGCCCTGGCGCGCCCGGACGCCCGGACCATGGCGATGATCGGCAACGGCGCGCAGTCCGAATTCCAGATCATCGCCCTTCAGGCGGTCTGCGGCATCACCGACGTGCGCCTGTTCGACGTCGATCCCGCCGCCACCGCCAAGGTCATGGCAAACCTGCGCGACACCGGCCTGAACCTGACGGCCTGCACATCAGCGCAGGATGCCGTGCTGGGGGCTGATGTCATCACCACCGCCACGGCAGACAAACGCAACCAGCAGGTGCTGACCGACAACATGGTGGGCGCAGGCGTGCACATCAACGCCATCGGCGGCGACTGCCCGGGCAAGACGGAACTGCACCGCGACATCGTGGCCCGCGCGGACATGTTCGTCGAATTTCCCGACCAGACCCGGATCGAGGGCGAGTTGCAGCAGATGCCGCTGGACCATCCCTATACCGAACTGTGGCAGGTCCTGACCGGACAGGCACCGGGTCGCAGCCGCCATGACCAGATCACGCTGTTTGACGGCGTGGGCTTTGCGATCGAGGATTTCAGCGCCCTGCGCTATGTCTATGACCGCGCCCGTGGCACCGATTTCGTCGAGAATCTCGATTTCATCGCCGACCCCGACGACCCGCGCGACCTGTTCGGAATGCTCGCGCGCGCGGCCTGACCCTTCTTCTGGTCGGAAATATCCCGGGGGTGCGGGGGCAGCGCCCCCGTTCCGCATGAAATGCGGACCAAAGCGGCCCCCGACCGTTGCACACTAGATGCTGTATCGTGTAGGTTGATGCGACCAATCTATGGCGCAGACCAACAAGGTGAGCAGGCGATATGACCGACACTCCGGACATCCCCGATTCCGACGACGACCAGCCGGCGCGCTACGTCTATGACGGCCCGTCCGTCAGCATCGAGGAAGAGCTGAAAACTGCCTATCTGGACTATGCCATGTCCGTCATCGTCAGCCGGGCGATCCCCGACCTGCGCGATGGTCTGAAACCGGTGCACCGCCGCATCCTCTATGCGATGCACGACACCAACAACACCTACGACAAACCCTACCGCAAATCCTCCCGTCCCGTGGCCGAGACCATGGGTAAATACCACCCGCACGGCGACAGCGCGATCTATGACGCACTGGTGCGCATGGCGCAGGATTTCTCCATGTCGCTGGTGCTGCTCGACGGTCAGGGCAACTTTGGCTCCATGGACGGGGACCGCGCTGCCGCCTACCGCTATACCGAAGTGCGGATGCAAAAGGTTGCGAACTACCTGCTGGACGACATCGACAAGGATACGGTCGATTTCCAGCTGAACTACGACGGCAAGGACCGCGAACCGTCTGTTCTGCCTGCAAAATATCCCAACATGCTGGTCAATGGCGCAGGCGGTATCGCCGTGGGCATGGCCACCAACATCCCGCCCCACAACCTGGGCGAGGTCATTGATGCAACGCTGGCGCTGATCGACAATCCGGACCTCACCTCCGAGGAGCTGATCGAATATATCCCGGCCCCCGATTTCCCCACCGGCGGAATAATTCTGGGCCGGTCCGGCGCGCGCAAGGCCTATCTGGAGGGGCGCGGTTCCGTCATCATGCGGTCGCGCACTCATACCGAGGAAATCCGCAAGGACCGCTGGGCCATCGTCATCGACGACGTGCCCTATCAGGTAAACAAATCGGTCATGATCGACCGCATCGCCGAGGCTGCCCGCGACAAGAAGATCGAAGGCATCGCCCATGTGCAGGACGAATCCGACCGCAACGGTGTGCGGGTCGTTGTCGAACTCAAACGCGACGCCACGGCCGAGGTCGTGCTGAACCAGTTGTTCCGGTTCACCCCGATGCAGACCAATTTCGCCTGTAACATGCTGGCGCTCAACGGGGGCAAGCCGGAAACGCTGACGCTGCGCCGGTTCCTGACCGCCTTTGTCGACTTCCGAGAGGATGTCGTCGCCCGCCGCACGGCGTTTTTGCTGCGCAAGGCCCGCGAACGGTCGCATATCCTGTGCGGTCTGGCCGTGGCCGTCACCAATATCGACGAAATCGTTGCCACGATCCGGTCCTCTGCCGACGCAGGCGAGGCCCGCGAAAAGCTGATGACCCGCAAATGGCCGGCACAGGACATCCTCGAATACATCGCGCTGATCGACGATCCGACCCATACCGCCAACGACGACGGCACCTACAACCTGTCAGAGGCGCAGGCCCGCGCGATCCTTGAGTTGCGTCTGCAACGCCTGACCCAGATCGGCGTCAAGGAAGTCACTGACGAGCTGAAGGAACTGGCCGCCAAGATCCGCGATTACCTCGATATTCTGGGGTCACGCGACCGGATCATGCAGATCATCCGGGACGAGCTGAAAGAGGTCCGCGACAACCACGCCGTCGACCGTCGCACCGAAATCGTCGACTGGGCCGGCGACATGGACGACGAGGACCTGATCGAGCGCGAGGACATGGTCGTGACCGTGACCTCTGGCGGTTACATCAAACGCACCGCCCTGGCCGATTTCCGCGCGCAGCGGCGCGGCGGCAAGGGCCTGTCGTCCATGCAGACCAAGGAAGAGGATGTTGTCACGACCCTCTTTGTGGCGAACACCCACACGCAGCTGCTGTTCTTTACGACCTCTGGCATGGTCTACAAACTGAAATGCTGGCAACTGCCGCTGGGCAGCCGCACGGCCAAGGGCAAGGCCATCGTCAACATCCTGCCGATTGATCCGGGCGTTTCCATCGCCGCGATCATGCCCGTGGACCGCGACGAAAGCGAATGGGACGATCTTCAGGTCGTTTTTGCCACGTCCAAGGGCACCGTGCGCCGCAACCGTCTGTCGGATTTCACGAACGTGAACCGCGCCGGCAAAATCGCCATGAAATTTGAGGACGGCGAGGACATTCGCATGATCAACGCCCGCATCGCGTCCAACGACGACGATGTGATGCTGGTGACGAATTCGGGCCGCGCGATCCGTTTCCCCGCCACGGATGTGCGAATTTTCAATTCGCGTGCCTCGACCGGGGTGCGCGGCATCCGCCTGACCGGCGATGACGAGGTCGTGTCAATGTCGATCATCCGCCATTTCGAGGCCGATCCCGCCGAACGCGCGGCCTATCTGAAAATGCGCCGCGCGATGGCTGGTCTGTCTGATGATGCGGAAACGTCCGAGGACGAGGACGACGTCGCGCCGGGTGCCATCAGCCAGGAGCGTTACGCCGAAATGTCCGCGGCCGAAAACCTGATCCTGACCATCACGGCACAGGGGTCCGGCAAATTGTCGTCCAGCCACGACTACCCCGTGCGCGGACGTGGCGGTCTGGGCGTCACCGCCATGGACAAGGCGATGCGCGGCGGACCACTGGTGACGTCGTTCCCCGTCGACCTGTCCGATCAGATCATGTTGGTCACGTCGACCGGCCAGTCGATCCGGGTGCCCGTCGATGGGATCAGCTTCCGGTCGCGGGGCGCTGGCGGGGTCAAGGTCTTTGACACGGCCAAGGGCGAATATGTCGTGTCTGTTGCATGGATTGCCGATCAGGGCGAAACCGACGAACAGCCCGAAGCAGGCGAATCCTGATCATCACACAAACTTGACTTATCTTAGTGAAATCAAACCCTTGGGGTCCTTTTCTCATCTTTGAAACGGGACTACCCAAGGGTTACGCGGCATCATTCGAGTCGCGCATAAGATGAGGAAGAACATGAACAAGATTTTCTGCGGCGCGTTGATCGTGCCGCTGTTTGCAGCCACCGGTGTGATGGCGCAATCGCTGACCGGAAGTGACCTGTCGCTTGGCTATACCACCGCCACCGACAGTGACCTGGATTCGTCCGGCCTGACACTTGGCGGTAGCGCTGAATTCGCGGCAAGCCGCGACATCGCGTTTCAGGGCGACCTGAGCTACACCGACGGCGAGGTGTTCGGCCTTGATGGTGACATCCTGTCGCTGGCTGGTCATGCGATCTATCACGCCAATGAACTGGCCTCATTTGGTGCCTACTACGGTATCGACAGCGATGGATCCGACGATATCGCATATTACGGTGTCGAGGCGGGCTATGATCTGCCCCGTGGCGACATCGAAGGCTATTTTGGTCTGACCGCAGTTGATGCAGGCCAGCTGGACGGCATCGACCTGGGCGATATCGACCTGAACCAATACGGTGCTTCCGTGTCCTTTGACATCAACGAAATCTTTGCCGTGTCGGGTCGCTATGACAACCTGCGGTTCTCGGATGTGGCAAGCGTGGACCGTTTTGGCCTGGGCCTTGGTGCATCGCTGGGCAACGGCTTTGGCGTGTCGGCTGAACTTGGCCGTCAAAGCATCGACATCGTGGCCCTGGGCGACGACAACCAGACCTATGCGAACGTCACCGCCTCTTACACCTTTGGTGCGGAACGCGGTGCCACTTTCGACCGTCGCGGTCTGGCCCACACCATCCTCGGTTTCTAGATCCTGAAGCCCTGAAGCAACAGATTGCGGCGTTGTGACCTGATGCGCCGCAATCAAACTTGTCCGACGCGGCCCTTGCGTCGATACTCGCTCCCAATGTCGCATCAAGCGGCAATGAAAAATCTAGAGGCGAGTAAAATGAAATCATCCGCAGCAATCGCTGCCGCACTCTTTGCGGTTGCATCAACAACAGCTTCTGCGCAGGGCATCACCGGCGGCCAGCTTGGTATCGAATACAATGCGCCGATTGACGGCAGCGATTTTGGTGGCACCACCTATTCGGGCGGCATCGAATACGGGATCAGCCGGTCCTACGCCCTGTCGCTGAACGCGGCCGGATACCGCCCTGACAATTTCGACACCGACGCTACCAATGTCACCCTGCACGGCACCTATCATTTCGATGATTTCAGCTCTGCGGGCATCTTTGTCTCGCATGACAACCTCGACGACGAGAGCATCACGCTATTCGGGATCGAAGGCGGCACCGACATCTATGGCGGCGACCTGACCACCTATCTCGCCCGGTCCAACGACGACGATGTGACCGTCATCGGTTTCGCCGGGGAATACGCCATCCGCGATGCAATCTCGGTCATCGGCGATCTGGACTATGCCGATCTTGACGACGGCTCCATCAGCCAGTTCGGGATTGGTGCAGCCTACGATCTGAACGGCGGGCCCACCTTCTATGCCAAGATCGGCAATGCCCGCTATGATGACGGCACCATCGACGAAAGCGCGGGTTTCGTGTCGATCGGCGTGGATGTAGCCTTTGGCGCGGAACGCGGCACGACCTTTGACACGCGCAGCATTTTCGACATCCTGCCGGGCTTCTGACCCTTTGCACAATTGCCCGCGATGTCCTACATCGCGGGCATGACACATACATTGAACATCGTCGGCGGCGGCATGGCCGGATCAGAGGCCGCCTGGCAGGCCGCGAATGCGGGCCTCAAGGTCGTCATTCATGAAATGCGGCCGAAGGTCGAAACCTTTGCCCACCGGACCGGCCATCTGGGCGAAATGGTCTGTTCCAACTCGTTCCGGTCCGATGACCACGAACAGAACGCCGTGGGCCTGTTGCACTGGGAAATGCGTGCAGCAAACGGCCTGATCATGCAGACAGCGGCGAAACACCGCCTGCCCGCCGGTGGTGCCTTGGCCGTGGACCGTGATCCCTTTGCCGAAAGCGTCACCGCCGCCCTGACAGCCCATCCCAACATCAGCGTCAGCTACGAGGAAATCACCGCACTGCCCGACAGCGGCGACTGGATCATCGCGACTGGCCCGCTGACCTCGGGCACCCTGGCCGAGGCGATCCGCGTGGAAACCGGCGCCGATCAGCTGGCCTTTTTCGACGCAATCGCTCCGATCGTCTATGCCGATACCGTAAACATGGACGTGGCGTGGATGCAGTCGCGTTACGATAAGGGCGAAACCGAGGAGGAGCGGACCGCCTACCTGAACTGCCCGATGACCCGCGACCAGTACGAGGCCTTCATCGACGCCCTCCTTGCCTCCGACAAGACCGAATTCAAAGAGGGCGAAACCGCGAAATATTTTGACGGCTGCCTGCCCATCGAGGTGATGGCCGAACGCGGTCGTGAAACCCTGCGGTTTGGCCCGATGAAACCCGTGGGCCTGACCAATGCCCATGATCCCGCGACCAAACCCTATGCGGTGGTGCAGCTGCGCCGGGACAATGCACTGGGCACGCTGTACAATATCGTCGGTTTTCAGACCAAGATGAAATACGGCGCACAAAAGGCTGTTTTCAAAACGATTCCCGGTCTGGAAGATGCTGAATTTGCCCGCCTCGGCGGGATCCACCGCAACACCTTCATCAACTCGCCTACGTTGCTGGACAGCCAGATGCGTCTGAAATCGCGGCCCAACATCCGCTTTGCCGGGCAGATCACGGGGGTCGAGGGCTATGTCGAATCCGCCGCGATGGGCTTACTGGCCGCGCGTATGGCAGTGGCACAGGCGCATGGGCTGACCCTGCCCGACGTGCCTGCCACCACGGCCATGGGCGCGCTGGTCACCCACATCACGGGCGGCGCCGACGCCAAGACCTTTCAGCCGATGAACGTGAATTTCGGCCTCTTTCCCCCGCTCGAAGGCACCGGGATCAAGGGCGGACGCCGCAACCGCAAGGACCGCTACAAGGCCTACACCGACCGGGCCAAGGCCGATTGGACGGACTGGCTGGCACGGACGGTTCCCGTGCCTGCGTGATCACGCGCTTTGCCCCGTCGCCCACCGGGCCGCTGCACCTTGGTCACGCCTTTTCGGCGCTGACTGCATGGGACATGGCGCAGGCCGCGGGCGGCACGTTCCTGCTGCGGATCGAGGACATCGACCGGTCCCGCGCCCGCCCCGCGTGGGAGGCGCAGATCTACGACGACCTGCGATGGCTGGGCCTGACATGGCCGCCCCCGGTGATGCGCCAATCGGACCGGCTGGACGCCTACGCAGCCGCGCTGGACCGTCTTTGGGACCGTGGTCTGCTCTATCCTTGTACCTGCAACCGGCGTGACATCCTTGCAGCGGCCAGCGCCCCGCAAGAGGGCGCACCAATGGGACCAGACGGGGTCGTCTATCCGGGGACCTGCCGGCATATGCCGCGCACAGGGCCACGCCCGACAGACACAGCAATCCGGCTCGACATGCAGCTCGCCCTGAAAGGCTTTGAAATAACGCATTTATCACAGGAAACGGCAGAGGCCATCGGCGATGTCGTCCTTGCGCGGCGCGACATGGGCACTTCCTATCACCTGTCGGTTGTCGTGGATGACGCGGCACAGGGTGTCACGGATGTGGTGCGTGGTCAGGACCTCGCGGATGCCACACCAATCCACATCCTGCTGCAACACCTGCTTGGCCTGCCCACACCTGCGTATCACCACCACCGACTGATCCGCGATCATCACGGCAAGCGTCTGGCGAAACGCGACGACGCCCGCGCCCTGTCACTCTACCGCGCGCAGGGGGCGACCCCCCGCGACATCCGGCACATGGTCGGCATGTGACGCCGGTCCGGGTTTCTTCTGGTCAAAAATATCCGCCCCGCCGGCGAGGCGTCCCGCAGCCGCAGTCAGACCGCCACCTGACGGTT
This sequence comes from Loktanella sp. 3ANDIMAR09, assembly GCF_001420005.1. Lineage (GTDB taxonomy): Bacteria > Pseudomonadota > Alphaproteobacteria > Rhodobacterales > Rhodobacteraceae > Loktanella. Next base: position 16,751 of record NZ_LJAK01000005.1, read on the forward strand.
ACGCACCGTCCGCGACTACTTCCGCCCCATTCTCGACCGTCGTGTAAAAACACGACCTGCGCCCGGTGTGACAGGCCGGCCCGGTCTGGCGCACGGCAACCAACAGGCAATCCCGGTCGCAATCCAGCCGGAATTCCACCAGTTCCTGCACATTGCCCGATGTCTTGCCCTTGATCCAAAGCTCGGACCGCGACCGAGACCAATAGGTGACCTCGCGCGTGCGCAAGGTCCGTTCCACCGCGTCACGGTTCATCCAGGCCATCATCAGCACCTCGCCGGATGTGCTGTCCTGGGCAATCGCGGGGATCAGCCCGGCGTCATTGTAACGCAGGCTTGCGGGGTCGAATGTCATGGCCGTATCTTTCCAATGGGGATGCAGGGCCCTAACTAAGGGCCAAGCGATGAAAGGGCAAACCATGACCGCAGAAGCCGACATGATGAAACTCTATTCGACGCGCATTCTGGCGCTTGCGTCACAAGTGCCCCATGTCGGCCGGTTGAATGCGCCAGGCGGCACCGCCCGTCAGCGATCGCCACTGTGCGGCTCGACGGTGACCGTGGACGTGGTTGTGCAGGACGGCGTGATTTCGCAGTTCGCACAGGACGTTAAGGCCTGCGCGCTGGGTCAGGCAGCCGCTGCCGTGGTCGGTGCGGCGATCATCGGGCTGGACCGCGCCACCGTGCAACGTGGACGCGACGCCTTGGCGGCCATGCTCAAGGACGGTGGTCCGGTGCCGACCGCCCCCTTTGACGGGCTCGCCGTTCTTGAACCCGCCAAGGATTACAAGAACCGCCACGCCTCGATCCTGCTTTGCTTTGATGCAACGCTTGCGGCCCTGGACGCAGCGCAAGTCAGCGCCTGAAACCACCGCACGGCCAAACTTGGGGCCGTGAATAAATCCACATAGATCAGCATGACAGGCGCACCTTCAGCCGTTGGTCGCCGGGACCTTTGCGCATCGCGATTACCGTCGTTTCGCCATGGGGCGACCGGCCAGACAGTTGCCGTTGTAGGGGAATCTGCACCTTTTCCGCAGGCCCGGACCCAGCCCCCATGTGATCAGTTGCGGTCACAAGGCGGCAGCAGACAGACCCGACCGCTTTGCCAAAAAAAACCGCCGCGCGCTGTGACAGCGGCGGCGGGCAGTGATGCATCCTGTGTGGCGCGCGGCGTCGGTGGGATCAGGCAAATCCCGGACGCTGTGGACAGGCAAGTCGTGATTGCTGTGTGGGACAGGCAATGACGCGCGCCGTTGGATACGAGGCAGGTGTCAGAGAAATCCGGGCAAGGACAATCCAACACACAGCATGACGGTCAGGGCCAGAACACCCAGGGCATCCGACAGGATCGTGTCGCTGTTGCGGACAATCACTGATTTGATTTGCTGGCTCATCGTCTGGCTCCTTTCATCTCGCTGTGTTGCCTCTTTGTTCCATAATGCACGCAGCATGTAAAGAACTTTATGAGAACAAACGTGAACAAAAGTGATCGCTACGTGGAACATCCCTGTAAATCAGGGCTTTGGGTGTTCCGCTTTCTTGGACCAGGCCCCGCCGTCCTGCGCCCAGTATTGTGCGTTACAGCCTGCGGCGGTCAGGGTTTTCCATTGCTGGCGTGCAACCGCCAGTGCCTCACCGTCGTGTCCGTCGAACAGCACGCAGGCCCGGTCCGACAATCCCACTTCGGTCGCGCTCAGCGGTGCACCGTCGATGCTCATGATGCAGGCGAACCCACCTGCGGGGGTATCCACCCCCAGCAGGATCGGTTGGTCCGCATCATGCGGACCGCCCGCCAGCCCATGCGGACGAAAGCCATCCGCGGGCCCCTGCCACAGGACCTCATCCAGCCGCGCGAGGCGGGCGGGATCGGTCCCCCGCACCATCACGCGCCACCCCTGCCCGCGCGCCCGGTCCAGCAGCATGGGCAGCGCCTGTTCCAGCGGGCTGTCCGTCAGATGATAGAAATAGACGGCCCCCATCAGGATTCGTAGCGATCCGCGATCAGACGGTTCAGGGCCATGACACCCCAGCCTGTCGCTCCCTTGGGTGACAGGGCCGTTTCGGATTTGACCGATGCCGTGCCCGCAATGTCGAGGTGGCACCAAGGCGTATCATCCTTGACGAACCGGCCCAGGAATTGCGCCGCGGTGATGGACCCCGCATAGCGACCGCCGGTGTTTTTCATGTCCGCGATGGGGCTGTCGATCAGCTTGTCATAGGCCTTGCCCATCGGCATCCGCCATGCACCTTCGCCCTCGGACGCGCAGGCGTCCAGAAACGCGCCTGCCAGTTCATCGGAATTGCTGAACACGCCCGCGTTTTCGTTGCCCAGTGCGACCAGCATCGCCCCGGTCAGTGTCGCAAGGTTGATCATGCCCGTGGGCGCGAAACGGTCCTGCGCGTACCACAGCACATCGGCCAGCACCATGCGGCCCTCGGCGTCGGTGTTGATGACCTCGATCGTGTCGCCTTTCATGGATGTGATGACGTCGCCGGGTTTGTAGGCCTTGCCGTCGGGCATGTTTTCCACCAGCCCGACCAGACCCACGACGTTCGCCTTGGCCTTGCGCAGGGCCAGTGTGCGCATCACGCCTGACACGACGCCCGCGCCGCCCATGTCCATGGTCATGTCTTCCATGCCGGCACCCGGCTTGATCGAGATACCGCCCGTGTCGAACGTGACGCCTTTGCCCACCAACGCGAACGGGGCCTCGTCGCCGCCGCCGTTCCATTGCATCACCACCACCTTGGACGGGGCCGCGGACCCCTGACCCACGGCCAGCAGCGCCCGCATGCCCAGTTTCTCCAGGTCGGCCTCTTCAAGGATCTCGACCTCCAGCCCCAGTTCCTGCATGCCTGCCAGACGGGCCGCGAAATCATCGGTGGTCAGCACATTGCCCGGCGCATTGGTCAGATCGCGGGTGAAAAAGATGCCTTCGGCGATCGCCATGCCGACCCGTGCTGCCGAAGCCAGCGCCTCGGGATCGTCGGACTGAACAGTGATCGGGCCCTGCGGCTTGCCCTTGTCGGTCTTGTGATCGGTGAACCGGTAGCCGCGCAGCGCCAGCCCCAGTGCAATGTTTTCGGCGTTGCCAATGTCGCCCGCCAGAACCGTCAGCGCATCGCTGCCCTGCGCCTTGGCGAGGGCCGCGCCGATCTTGCGCGCGGTCACGGCATCAGGATCGGCGGGGGCCTTGACCACCAGTACCGCATCGGCGGCGGTGCCTGCGGCATAGTTCAGCCGCACGACGTGACCCGGTTCCGCCTTGTCAAAGGCCGTGTCCTGGGCCGCACGCGACACGGCCTTGTGGGTCGTGGCGTCCAGTTTCTGCGCGGCGGACGACAGTTGACCATCTGTTCCAACGAAAACGGCGATCAGACCAGCGGTTTTTTCCAGACCGTCATGGTCATTGGGCACAAAGCGGATGTCAGCGATATCAGTCATGGTCACGGGGCCTTTCGGGCAAGCGGAACGAATTTCCCTACAGGTAGCGGCGATGTGCCGGAATGGCCAGTTTCCAGTTTCGGATTGCCGGTCCTTGGTCTAGTTTGCCGCAAGGCACCAAGGACAGAATGTTTGGGACGGATCGACCGATATCTGCTGAGACAGCTCGTGCTGGTCTTCAACTTCTTTGGCCTGGTGCTGGTGATGGTCTATTGGATCAACGCGGCGGTGCGCCTGTTCGACCAGTTGATCGCGGACGGGCAGTCGGCCTCGGTCATCGGGCAACTGCTTGTGCTGACGCTGCCCAACGTGATCCGCGCGGTGGTGCCGATCGCCGCATTCGCCGCCGCCATCTATGTCACGAACCGTCTGTCGCAGGATTCCGAGCTGGTCGTGATCCAGGCCACCGGGTTTTCGGGCCGCAGACTGGCGCGACCGTTCATCTATTTCGGGCTGATGGTCTTTGTGGGCATGTCGTTGCTGGTGCATGTGCTGACCCCGCTTTCGGCGGCGGTGCTGAACGACAGGCAGGCGGAGATCGCACGTTCCGTCACCGCCCGCATCCTGACCGAAGGCCAGTTCATCGAACCCGCGACGGGTATCACCATCTACATCCGCGACATCGCCCCCAACGGGGAATTGCGCGACGTGATGCTGTCGGACATGCGCGATGCGGATACCAGCGTGACCTATACCGCCAGCCGCGCCTATCTGGTCAACACCGAAGACACCACGCAACTGGTCATGGTTGACGGCATGGCGCAGACGTTGCGCGCCGACACCCAGCGCCTGTTCGTCACCGAATTTGCGGATTTTTCCTATGGGATCGGTGATCTGATCACCACCGGTGATCCCGGCCCCCGCAGCTTGCGCCAGATCACCAGCCGGGAACTGTGGACTGACACAGCAGCCGTGGCCGCGGAAACCGACAGCACGCAGGCCCGCGTCATGGCCGAATTTCACGACCGCAACAGTCAGGCGCTGTTCGGGATCGTGGGGGCGCTGTTGGGCTATGCCACGCTGATGCTGGGCAGTTTCAGCCGGTTCGGGGTCTGGCCCCAGATCATCCTTGCGGTGGTGCTGCTGGTGGTGGTCAAGGCGCTGGAAACCATCGGGCTGGACGCAGCACAGACATCGGCTGCGCATTGGCCACTGGCCTATCTGGCAGTGGGGGTGGGCCTGCTGATCGTTGCCGTGCTCTTGTTCATCGCAGGCCGTCCGTACCTGTTTCACCGCAAACCGGGACAGATCGCATGATACTGGATCGCTATTTCGGCTGGCGGTTCGCCCGTGCCTTTGTCACCGTATTCGGCATCTTTGCGCTGCTTGTCGTGTTCATCGGCATGGCCGACACGCTGCGTCGGTTCGCCGATGACGCGGCAGGATTCGGCCAGATCCTGCGCCTGTCGCTGCTCAGCGCACCCGAGAGCCTGTACCAGATCCTGCCGCTGATCGTCATCATCGCCGCGATTTCGATGTTTCTGGGCCTTGCGCGCACATCCGAACTGGTGGTCGCCCGTGCTGCCGGACGTGCCGGGCTGCGGCTGCTGGTGGCCCCCTGCATCGTGGCGCTGGCGCTGGGCATCATCGTGGTCACGGTGTTCAATCCCATCGTCGCCGCCACCTCGCGCCAGTACGAGGCTGACGTGGCCGCGATCGAAGGCACCGGATCGGTGCTGGCCTTTAGCGATACGGGGCTGTGGTTGCGACAGGGCAACGCTGCGGGACAGACGGTCATTCACGCCAACGGGGCCGACCTGTCGGGCACCCAATTGTCGGATGTGACGTTTCTGAACTTTGGCGCTGACGGGCTGCCGCAGGCGCGGATCAAGGCGGCGACGGCGTGGCTGGCGGACGGCATGTGGCAATTGACCGATGCCAAATCCTGGCCCTTGTCCGGCGACGGCAACCCCGAGGCGCTGGCCACACTGGCCGCAACCGCCGCGATCCCATCGTCGCTGACAGCGGATGAAATCCGCAACAGTTTCGGCACGCCCTCGTCGATCCCGATCTGGGAACTGCCCGCATTCATCGACCGCCTGCAAGCCGCCGGGTTTTCGGCGCAGCGCCATCAGGTGTGGTTCCAGATGGAGCTGTCGCAGCCGGTCTTTTTCGTGACAATGTTGCTGACCGGCGCCGGTTTTACCATGCGGCCGCAACGCGGTGGCAAAACAGGTCTGAACATCATGCTGGCCGTGCTCGTCGCTTTTGGCGTTTATTTCGTGCGGAATTTCGCGCAGATCCTGGGCGACAACGGTGATATTCCCGCAGCCCTCGCGGCCTGGGCACCGACACTGGCCGCAACGGCGCTGGCACTGGGCCTTTTGCTGGAAAGAGAGGAAGCATGATCCGCGCGCTTGCCCTGATCCTGATGCTGTTGCCGGGTGCCGCAGCGCAGGCACAGATGGCCGCCACCCTGATTGCGGATGATGTGGTGGTCACGCCCGACAACCGCCTGATCGCCAGCGGCAATGTCGAGGCGCTGGCCGACGGCACCCGCCTGCGTGCGGAACGCGTGGTTTACGATCAGGCCAGTGACCGTCTGACCATCGACGGCCCGATCCTGATCACCGGACCCGCGGGCGAAATTCTGACCGCCGATCAGGCGACACTGGACCCGCGTCTGGAAAACGGCCTATTGCTGGGGGCGCGACTGGTGCTGAACCAGCAGCTGCAACTGGCCGCAGCCCAGATCGACCGCAGCGAGGGGCGGTTCAATCAGCTTTACAAGACGGCGATCACGTCCTGTCAGGTCTGCGGCACCGAGGACCCGCTGTGGTCGATCCGGGCAGAGCGGGTCGTTCTGGATGAACAAGAGGCGCAGATCTATCTGACGGGGGCATCGTTCAGGGTCAAAGGCGTGCCCATCGCGTATCTGCCGCAACTGCGCCTGCCCGCCCCCGACAACGGCCGGTCAACGGGCCTGCTGACACCGCGTTTCGTGACCACCGACCGACTGGGGTTCGGGGTGCGTCTGCCCTATTTCATCACGCTGGGCGATAGCCGTGACCTGACGCTCAGCCCCTATCTTGCGGCCGGGACCCGCACATTGGGCGCACGCTACCGGCAGGCCTTTGGCCGGGGCGGGTTCGAAATCGAGGGCGCGTTGTCCGATGACGACCTGACCGACGACGGCCTGCGCGGCTACCTCAATGCGCAAGGGTCGTTTCTGATCGCACCGGATCTGACGCTCAGTTTTGACGTGCAGGACACCTCGGACCAAAGCTATCTGAGTGACTACAACATTTCCGACGCCGACCGGCTGGCCAGCATCGTGGCGCTGACACGGGTCAAGGACGACAGCCTGTTTTCCATCTCTGGCAGCTATTATGAAACGCTGCGCGATGACGAAACCGACGCCACGCTGCCACCTGCGGTGCTGACCGCAGGCTATCTGCGGCAGTTCCAGCTGGCATCGGGTGGGCAGTTGACGCTGACCGCCAGCACCGACAGCCTGCTGCGCTATGCCAAGGAATCGACGGATCTGTCGCGCGATCTGTCGCGCGTGGGTTTCGCGCTGGGCTGGACGCAGGCCTGGGTCAGCCCCGGCGGGATCGAGACACGCACCACCGCCGCGCTGCGCGCGGACAGGTTCCAGATCGGTGACGGACCCGCCGCGCGTGACGCAGGTTTCAGCCGGGCCGTACCGACGGCACAGATCGTGCTGCGCTATCCGCTGGTGCGTGACAGCGGGGGCACCCGGAACCTGATCGAACCCGCAATCGCGCTGACCATTTCGGACGCGTTCGGCAAATCCCCACCCAATGAGGACAGCACCAGACAAGAGCTGGACGACGCGAACCTGCTGTCCGCCACGCATTTCCCCGGTGACGATACCGTCGAAACCGGGGTGCGGCTGGCCGCGGGCGTGACCTGGACACGGCAAGGCGCCGAAGGCATCCAGTCGCGCCTGACGTTTGGGCGGCTGGTCAAGACCCGCGATGATCCCGCCTTTACCGTCACGTCCGGGCTGTCGTCCAAGGCCTCGGACTGGCTGGTGGCGGGCCAGCTGACGCTACCGCGCGGGCTGACACTGGACGGTCGGACCCTGTTCGGGGATGACGGCAGCACGAACATGACGACCGCGCGGGCCTATTGGACGACCGCAGCCGTGCAATTGGCGGCAGGATATATCTATCAGCGCGCCGATGCCGCGATCGGTCGCCCGGATGCAATTTCGGAATACTCCTTTGACGGGCAGTTTCAGGTTTCGCCACGCTGGAACCTTGGCTTTGACGCGCGCTACGACATTGCGCAGGACAGCCCCGCACGCGCCGGAATTGGAATGGGCTGGTCCAACGAATGCGTCAATGTCACGCTTTCGGTCTCGCGCCGCTATGCGACTTCCACTACGGTGCAGCCAACGACGGATTACGGGCTGTCGGTCGATCTGCTGGGGTTTGCATCCAATGCAGGTGGCGTCAGTTCCGCGAAACGCTGCGATGCGTAAGATGACACTAGACGGGGGACCGCAACCATGCGCCTGACCACAATCCTGACCAGCCTTGTTCTGGCATGTGCCACGCCCGCAATTGCACAGGACCGGTTCGCGCCGGTGATCACGGTCAACGATGCGGCGATCACCGCCTATGAGCTGGACCAGCGTGCCCGGATGCTGCAATTGTTCCGCACGCCCGGCAATCTGACCGAACTCGCACGCGAGCAGCTGATCGAGGAACGGCTCAAGGCCGCCGAGCTGGACCGCCGCCGCATCCGCCTGTCGGCCGAAAACCTGGCGACCGAGGTCGATGCCTTTGCCGCGCGGGCCAATCTGACCACAGACCAGTTCATCCAGCTACTGAACCAGAACGGCGTCGACCGTGCGACACTGGAACAATTCGTGGCCATCGGCGTCAGCTGGCGCGACTACATCCGCCTGCGGTTCGGCAGTCAGGCCGAAATCTCGGACGAAGAAGTCCGTCGCGCGATGCGCCAGCCCGGCAGCAACCCCGATGCCATCGAGGTGCTGCTGTCGGAAATCATCATTCCTGCCCCGCCGCCCGAGGCAGCCCGCGCGAATGCCATTGCAAACCAGATTTCGCAAACCCGGTCGACGGCCGTGTTCGAAAACGCCGCCCGCCAGTATTCGGCGCTACCCAGCCGGAACAATGGCGGCCGCCTGAACTGGCTACCGCTGTCGAACTATCCGCCCGCACTTCAGGGTTTGCTGGGCAGCCTTGCCCCCGGTGAGGTGACGCAGCCGATCCTGATTCCCAACGGTGTGGCCCTGTTCCAGTCGCGTGGCATCCGCGAGGTGCCGCAACCGCGCCCTGCGCCGACGGCGATAGACTATGCGATGTTCGGCCTGCCGGGTGGCACGACCGAGGCCGGACTGGCCGCGGCACAGGCGCTGGATGCGCGCACCGACACCTGTGACGATCTATACGGCGCGGCCCGTGGCCTGCCGCAGGACATCCTGGCACGCCAGACCGCCAGCCCCGACAGCATCCCGCAGGATGTGGCGCTGGAACTGGCGCGGCTGGACCCGGGCGAGGCATCATGGAACCTGACCCGTGACAACGGGCAGACCCGCATTTACCTGATGCTGTGTGATCGCACCCTGGCGGGTGCCGAAAACAACGACCCCGACGCGGTGCGCAACGCGCTGCGCAGTCAGCGTCTGGGTGGGTTTGCCGATGCCTTGTTGGCGGATCTGCGGGCTGCGGCCACGATCCGTCCGTGACCGCCAGACCCATCGTCATCAGCTGCGGCGAACCTGCCGGCATCGGACCAGAGGTCGCGGCCAAGGCCTGGGCCGCCCTGGGGCGCGACATGGCCTTGGCCTGGATCGGCGACCCTGCGCATCTGCCAGCGGGCACGCCCGTGAGGGTCATCACAGACCTGTCAGAGGTGGTCGGTCCCTGCGCCGATGCGCTGCCCGTACTGGCGCGAGATTTCGGCAGCCCGCGCACGCCGGGCCGCGCTGATCCTGCCCATGCCAAGGGTGTGCTGAACGCGATTGCAGACGGCGTGACACTGGCTGCAAGCGGCAAGGCGGATGCCATCTGCACAGCCCCGATCCACAAGGCGGCCCTGATCGACGGCGCCGATTTTGCCTACCCCGGTCATACGGAGTTTCTGTCCGCCCTTGCCGGTGACGTGCCCGTTGTCATGATGCTGGCCTGCGACAGTCTGCGCGTTGTGCCTGCCACCATTCACATTCCGCTGCGGGCGGTGCCTGCCGCGTTGACCCCGGACCTGCTGCGCGGTGTCATCACCGTCACGCACAGCGGGCTGATCCGCGATTTCGGCATCAAGGATCCGGTCATCGCCGTCGCAGGGTTGAACCCCCACGCGGGCGAGGACGGCAAGATCGGTACTGAAGAGCTGGATTTCATCACCGCCGTGCTGGACGAGATGCGGGCTGATGGCATCAAGCTGACGGGCCCACTGCCTGCGGATACCATGTTCCACGCGGCAGCGCGCAAGCACTATGACGCGGCGATCTGCATGTACCACGACCAGGCGCTGATCCCGATCAAGACGATCGATTTTGCAGGCGGCGTGAATGTGACGTTGGGACTGCCCTTTGTGCGGACCTCGCCGGATCACGGCACCGCGTTCGATATCGCAGGCAAGGGTGTGGCTGATCCGACCTCGATGATCGCGGCCTTGCGGATGGCGCGCAGCATGGCTGACGCCCGTGCAATTTGACCCTGCGGGACGCCTGCCGCGGGCGAGTATTTAAGGCAAGATGATACGATGAGCCAGATTGATGGACTGCCCCCCCTGCGTGACGTGATTACGCGTCACGGTATCGCGGCGAAAAAATCCCTGGGGCAGAATTTCCTGCTGGACCTGAACCTGACGGCGAAAATCGCGCGGCTGGCCGGTGATCTGACCGGCGCGGATGTGCTGGAAATCGGGCCGGGACCGGGGGGGCTGACCCGTGGTCTGCTGGCCGAAGGCGCGCGCCGGGTCGTGGCGATCGAAAAGGATACGCGCTGCATTGCTGCGCTCGAGGAGATCGCCGCGATCTATCCCGGCCAGCTGCAGATCGTGAACGGTGACGCGCTGGAGGTGGATACCACGGCCCTGTTGAGGCCACCGGTCAAGATCGCGGCCAACCTGCCCTATAACGTCGGCACGGAACTGCTGGTGCGCTGGTTGACGCCGCCCAGCTGGCCGCCGTTCTGGGAGAGTCTGACGCTGATGTTCCAGCGCGAGGTGGCGCAACGTATCGTGGCCGCGCCGGGATCAAAGACCTATGGCAGGCTGGCGATCCTGTCCCAGTGGCGCACCGATCCCGCGATCGTGCTGGACCTGCCGCCCGAGGCCTTTACGCCCGCGCCCAAGGTCAGTTCCGCCGTGGTGCACCTGCGCGCCCTGCCCGCACCGCGCTATCCGGCTGATCCCGATGTGCTGAACCGCGTGGTGGCAACGGCGTTCAACCAGCGGCGCAAGATGCTGCGGTCGGCGCTCAAACCGCTGGGCCCGGATACAGAGGATCGCCTGAACCACGCAGGCATCAAGCCCACGGCGCGGGCCGAGGAGATCGATCTGGAAGGGTTCTGCGCGCTGGCCCGGGCCTATACGGCCTAGGCGCCGGGATCACATGCCGATGTTATTCGGACGGTGCTGCATCGGCGTTGCTGCTGTCTTCTGACGCCTCGGGCTTGGGTTTGGGCTTGCGCGGGGCACGCGGCTTGCGCTTGGGCTTGTCCTGCGCAGGCTGATCGTCCGATTTCGCCTCTGGTGTTTCGACCAGACCGCTGTCGGCGCTGTCGTCGCTGCCATTTGCCGCGTCTTCCTGCGCGCGCAGGCGTTCGTTGCGTTCACGGTCCCGTTCGGCCTGACGCTGGCGGTTCAGTTCTTCTTGTTCGGCGCGTTCCTTGTCGCGTTCGGCCTGACGCTGACGATTTTGTTCTTCTTGTTCCTCGCGCTGGCGATCGACCTCTTTCTGGGCCTCCGACAACATGCGCGTGTAATGTTCTGCGTGCTGGGCAAAGTTTTCGGCGTTCACGCGGTCATTGGACAGCTGCGCATCACGGTGCAGCTGGTTGTATTTGTCGATGATCTGTTGCGGGGTGCCGCGCACCTTGCCGTCGGGACCGCTGCTGTCAAAGACACGGTTGATGAGGCTGCCGCCGGACGGACGGGGGTTGCGGTTCTTATTGTTCCGCGAACGGGACTTCGAAGATCTCATGTGTGAACTCTCAGCAAGCCGAATAGGCTTCGTTACGCTTATCGATCCAGCCGCGCAAAAGCGCGATTTCGGGACCGGGCGGTGTCTGACGACGTACCGGGGGGAATGCTGCGCACTCGTCCCCGCGGTGCCTGTCACAAACCATGTTGTGCCGCGTGTGACAAGCAGATTCGGTGAAAACCGATGAAAAGCCCTTAATTCCGCAGTTTTCGGCCAAAAACGACACGGTCGCGGCCATCCAGATCACGGTGCACGGTGATTCCCGTCAATCCGGCCGCAGTCATCAGGTCGGACACGTCCTGCGCCTGGGTGGGTCCGATTTCGACCAGCACTGCGCCGCCACCGGACAGATGCGCAGGTGCCGCGCGGATGATGGCGCGGTAGGCGCCCAACCCGTCACCTTCGTCTGTGAGCGCCATACGCGGCTCGTAGAGGCCCACATCCGGTGCGAGGTCCGCGACCTCGTCCAGCGCGATATAGGGTGGGTTCGATACGATCAGATCAAAGGCCGCACAGCTGACCGGCAGGGCATCAAGCCAGTCGCCATCGTGGAACTGGACCCGGTCGCCCAGTCGCAGATCACCGGCATTGCGCATCGCCACGGCAAGTGCGGCTCGGGACAGATCGGTGCCGATACCAAAGGTCCCTGCCCGGCGTTCTGCAAGCAAAGTCAACAAGATACAGCCCGATCCCGTGCCAAGGTCCAGCACGCGGGTCCAGGGCAATGCAAGGGCCTGTTCGATCAGAACCTCGGTTTCGGGGCGCGGGTCCAGTACATCGGGGGTCACGGCGAAACGCCGCCCGTAGAACTGACGCACACCGGTCAGATGCGACACCGGCACGCGCCTGCTGCGCTGGTCGATCAGGTCATCGAACAGGCGCGTCAGGCCGGCTGGTGCCGTGTCCGCACCGATCAGCGACAAGCGTGCGGTCTCTACCCCGAGGATATGGGCCAATAGACGCCGCGCATCGCGCGCGGGGTCGGGAATACCGCCAAGGGTGAGTTTCTTTGTGGCCTGTCGCAGGACCTGGTCCCAGGTCATGCCCCGTTGCCCATTTCAGCAAGCAATGTCGCCTGGGCGTCCGATTGCAGCGCGTCGATCACTGTATCCAGATCGCCCTGCAACACCTGCCCCAGCGCATAAAGCGTGAGGTTGATCCGGTGATCCGTCAGGCGACCTTGCGGGAAATTATAGGTACGAATCCGCTCGGAGCGGTCGCCAGTGCCGACCATCGCCTTGCGATCAGCGGACCGCGCGCCGTCGATACGCTGGCGTTCAAGGTCGAACAATCGGGTCCGCAACACCTGCATCGCGATCTCTCGGTTGCGGTGCTGGGATTTTTCAGCGCTGACGACGATGATTCCCGTGGGAATATGGGTGATGCGTACAGCGGAATCGGTGGTGTTCACGTGCTGGCCACCCGCGCCACTGGCGCGCATCGTGTCGATGCGGATGTCGTTCGGTGCGATCTGCACATCGACCTCTTCGGCCTCTGGCAGCACGGCCACCGTGGCGGCAGAGGTATGGATACGCCCCCCGCTTTCGGTTTCGGGGACGCGCTGCACGCGGTGCACGCCGGATTCGTATTTCATGCGGGCAAAGACACCCTCGCCCGCGATCCGCGCGGTCACTTCCTTGATCCCGCCCAGCTCTGTCTGGCTTTCTTCGAGGATCTCGAATTTCCAGCCGCGCGCCTCGGCATAGCGTTGGTACATCCGCAACAGGTCGCCCGCGAACAACGATGCCTCGTCCCCGCCCGTGCCCGGCCGGATTTCCAGCAGCGCCGGGCGCGCGTCCGCGGCATCCTTGGGCAAGAGTGCCAGCCGCACATCCTTTTCCGATGTGGCCAGCGCCGCGCGCAGGTCAGGCAGTTCCATTTCCGCCAGTTCCCGCATTTCGGGGTCCGCCAGCATCGCCTCGGCATCGGCGATCTGGTTTTGCAGCGACTGGTATTGCTGCACCGTATCGACGACCGGTTTGAGGTCGGCGTATTCCTTGGCCAGGGCCGCGATATCGGCACCGGCCATGTCGCCTGACATCCGGGCCTCCAGAAACTGGAAGCGGTCGATAATCTGGGCCATGCGGTCTGTAGGGATCATGCCCGTCAGGTGGCGGGTTTCGCGCCAATCGTCAAGAGAGCGGAACCACCAGCGCCCCCATCTGGGTCAGCCATTCGCGCACCCGCGCCTGATTCACGCCCATGTCGCTCTTGCCGAAACGCGATTGCGCATGGATCACCAGCAGCGGTTCGGCCTCATCGGTGACGGTCACAGTGGTATAGTCGGGGTATCCCATCAGCCGCGAGCGTGTCTCGAAGGTCAGCAGGTTCTCCGCGACACTGCCTGCAATGAGCGTCGTGTCGTCGCGCGTTTCCGACAAGGTGACAAACGCCTGAAGCATTCCCTGCGGCGCGGTCGTGATGAAACGCGCCGCGGTAAAGCTGTTTTCCCCGGTCACGTCCGTGGGCTCGGTCGCGGCAGGGGCCACGTGAAACCGCGCAACATCGGTCGGGGACAGCCGCACGTAGGCGGCAAACGCCAGAACAGCGACAACGATGACGAGCACGATGGTCAGGGCAGCAGTTTTCAGCATGGGATGCCTTTCAGAACGACGGGCCACGGATCGGGCGTTGGCCCAGACATAGGGCTGCAAGGCGCGCACGCCAAGGCATCAGAGCGGCAACGCGCGTTCGATCAACCGTGCAAAGAAAGATGCACCATAGGCTGTTGTGTCATCGTTGTAGTCATATCGGGGGTGATGCAGTCCCGCGCTGTCGCCATTGCCGACGAACAGATAGGCACCCGGCCGGGCCTGCAGCATGTGGGAAAAATCCTCGGCCCCCATCTCGCGCGTGGCATTGGCGTCGCATTTGCTGACCTCTGCCGCGACGCTGGCGGCAAAGGCAGCACAACGCGGATCGTTGATCGTGGCGGGATCACCGTTGCCATAATCCAGGGTGGCGGTGACACCGAAACTGGCCGCCTGCCCGGTCACGATGTCCTGCAACCGCGTCATCACCATGGCCTGCACCGCCGGATCAAAGGTGCGCACGGTGCCGTTGATCATTGCCGTATCGGGAATGACGTTGAACACGGACCCCGCGTGGATCTGCGTCACCGACACCACCAGATCGTCCAGCGCATAATGGTTGCGGCTGACGATGGTCTGGATCGCCTGCACCATGCTGACAGCAGCACTGATCGGATCGACGGTATCATGCGGCATCGCCGCGTGACCGCCCTTGCCGCTGATGTGGATGCTGAATTCATCCACCGCCGCCATGATCGGTCCCGGTGTCGTATAGAATTCGCCAACCGGAATGCCCGGCGCGTTGTGCAGGGCATAAACCTCTGCGATATCAAAGGTGTCAAAGATTCCCGCATCGCACATGACCTTGGCCCCGGACCCGCCCTCTTCGGCCGGCTGAAAGATGAGCGCGACACGACCCGCGAAATTACGCGTCTCGGCCAGATATTTTGCCGCCGCCAGCAGCATCGTCGTATGGCCGTCATGACCACAGGCATGCATGGCACCGGCATGGGTGCTGGCGTGATCCAGTCCCGTCTCCTCGGTCATGGGCAGGGCATCCATATCGGCACGCAGGCCGATGGTGCGCCCGGCACCCTGCCCGTTGATGATGGCCACGATCCCGGTTTCCGCAATGCCCGTGTGCACCTCATCCACGCCGATCTCTGCCAGCCTGTCCGCGACAAAGGCTGCGGTCTGGTGCAGGTCGAACCGCACCTCGGGGATGCTGTGCAGGTGTCGCCGCCAGGTGGTCAGTGTCGGCTGGAAATCGGCGATGGAATTGAGGACGGGCATGGCTGGCACTCTGCGCTGGGGGAACCTACGGTGTTGTCGACCAGAACAAAGGCCCCTGCAATGCCCGACGACACCTTGATCAACGACCCCGACGGCGGAATGCCGCGCCTGCTGGAAATCATGCGCCGCCTGCGTGACCCCGAAACGGGCTGTCCTTGGGACATCGCACAGGATTTCGCCAGCATCGCGCCCTACACCATCGAAGAAGCCTACGAGGTGGCGGATGCCATCGAACGCGAGGCCTGGTCCGAACTGGAGGGCGAGTTGGGCGATCTGCTGTTCCAATCCGTGTTCCACGCCCAAATGGCGTCAGAGGCGGGGCATTTCGGTTTCGACGACGTGGTGCGTAACATCGCGGACAAGATGGTGGCGCGGCATCCGCATATCTTTGGTGACGAATCGCGGGACAAATCCGCCGAACAGCAGACCGTCGACTGGGAACGGGTCAAGGCCGCCGAACGCGGCAACGCCCGCACGCTGGACGGTGTGGCTCTGGGCCTGCCTGCCCTGATGCGCGCCGTCAAACTGCAAAAACGCGCAGCACGGGTGGGCTTTGACTGGCCCGATACAGCGCAGGTCGTGGACAAGATCGCGGAAGAAGCCGCCGAACTGGTCGAGGCCCGCGACACGCTGACACAGCAAAAGGTAGCCGAGGAATATGGCGACCTGTTGTTTGTCATGGCCAACCTCGGGCGTCATCTGGGCGTAGACCCCGAAGAGGCGCTGCGCGCCGCCAACGGAAAATTCACAAGACGTTTCAACATGATCGAGGACGCTCTTGCGGCCAGTGGACGCACGCCAGACGACAGTGACCTGGCCGAAATGGACGCGCTATGGGATGCGGCAAAAGCGGCGGAGCGATCCCGAGTAAAAGAATAGGGTATTGACCCGATCAAAAGAGTCGGGTTTAGAAAGCGGCATCAACGCAAGGAGAGACCCATGACGATCCGCACCCTTTTGATGGCCACCGCAGCAACGGCGATTGCAGCGCCCGCACTGGCCGATGTCACCATCTACACCACCCGCCAGCCCGAGCTGATTCAGCCGGTCATGGACGCCTTTACCGCCGACACCGGCATCGCCGTGAACCTGGAATTCGTCAACGAAGCCCTGATCGAACGGCTCAAGGCCGAGGGTGCCCGTTCCCCTGCCGATCTGGTCATGGACGTCGATATCGCCAACCTGCAACGCGTCGTGGACGAAGGCGTGACCCAGCCCGTCGACAGCCAGGTGCTGATGGACGCCATTCCCGCCAGCCTGCGCAGTGACGACAACCAGTGGTTCGGTCTGACGACCCGCGCCCGGATCGTCTATGCCAGCAAGGACCGCGTGGCCGATGGCGAAATCACCACCTACGAAGACCTGACCGACCCCAAGTGGGCTGGCCGCATCTGCACCCGGTCTGGCCTGAACAACTATAACCTGGCGCTGCTGTCGGCTGTCATTGCACACCACGGCGAAGAAGCGGCCAAGGAATGGGCCGAAGGCATCAAGGCCAACCTCGCCCGCAAGCCCGAAGGCAATGACCGCGCGCAGGTCAAGGCGATCTGGGCCGGTGAATGCGACATCAGCCTGGGCAACACCTATTACATGGGCAAGATGCTCGAGGATACAGAGCAGACCGAATGGGCCAATTCCGTGCGGATCGTGTTCCCCGAATTCGAGGACGGCGGCACCCATGTGAACGTCTCCGGCATCGCGATGACGCAAAGCGCGCCGAACAAGGAAGAAGCGCTGCAACTGATGGAATACCTCGTCAGCCCCGCCGCACAGGCGATCTATGCAGAGGAAAACCACGAATATCCCGTGCTGGCCTCGGCCGAGCTGTCCGACCTGGTGGCATCCTGGGGTGAATACACTGCCGATGACGTCGACCTGAGCGAGCTTGCAGGCCACCGCGCGACGGCACTGCGCATCGTCGAAGAAGTGAACTTTGACGGCTAAATAGCGAGTATATCTATAAAAAAAAGGCCGCGCAGGATGATCCTGCGCGGCCTTTTTCGTTTCTTGTCAATTGGCGTCGTGGTCCGGTCGGACGGCCGTTATTCCTGCGCTTTCTCTTCCAGCTCCAGCCACTCCGCCTCTGCCTCTTCCAGTTTGGCGTGGCGGTCGGTCAGGGCATCGGTGGCCTTTTCGAACTTGATCGGGTTCTGGGTGAACAGATCGGGGTCGGCCATCAGCTCTTCCAGTTTGGCAATCTCGGCCTCGAGCCGTGCAATCACGGCGGGCAGCTCTTCCAGACGGTGCTTTTCGGTGAATGACAGGCCCGTCTTGCGCGCGACCTGCTGGTTCTGTTTTCCCTTGGTAGACAATGGCTTGCCCACCGAACTTGGGGCCTTGACGCGGTCGCCGCGCTGGGCCTGATAATCGGTCCAGCCGCCCGCATAGACCGTCGCGCGACCGTCGCCTTCCATCGCGACCGTGGTGGTGGCGGTCCGGTCCAGAAAATCACGGTCGTGGCTGACCAGCAGCACGGTGCCGTCGTATTCGCCCAGCAAATCCTGCAACAGATCCAGCGTTTCGATGTCCAGATCGTTGGTCGGCTCGTCGAGGATCAGCAGGTTGGACGGTTTGGCCATCAGGCGAGCCAGCAGCAATCGCGCCTTTTCCCCACCTGACAGCGCCCGCACCGGCGCGCGGGCCTGCGCCTCGTCGAACAGGAACTCCTTGAGGTAGCCGACCACATGCTTTGGCGTGCCGCGCACCATGATCTGGTCGGCCTTGCCGCTGACACCCATTTCGGGGTCGTTCACCAGATTGTCCCACAGCGTCATGTCAGGATCCAGCTGCGCGCGCGACTGGTCAAAGACCGCAATTTCGAGGTTGGTGCCCAGCTTGACCTGACCTTGATCGGGTTCAACTTGGCCCAGCAACATTTTGATCAGCGTTGTTTTTCCAACGCCATTGGGTCCGACAAAGGCGATCCGGTCGCCGCGCTGCACGGTCAGGTCAAGGCCCTGCACGATGGTCTTGTCGTTGAACGCCTTGTGCAGGCCGAATGCTTCCATCACCTTCTTGCCGGATGTGGGTCCGCCCTCAAAGGCCATGGCGGCGGTGCCTTGCCGTTTGATCTGGCTCGCCCGTTCAGCGCGCAATTCCTGCAGCGCGCGCACACGGCCCTGATTGCGTTTGCGGCGTGCGGAAATGCCTTCGACAGCCCAGCGGGCCTCTGACTTGATCTTGCGGTTCAGTTTGTGGCGCTGCTGGTCCTCGTCTTCCCAGATCTTGTCGCGCCAGGCCTCGAATCCGTCGAACCCTTCTTCGGCGCGGCGCACTTGCCCGCGGTCGATCCACAGCGTCGCACGGGTCAGATTGCGCAGAAACGCCCGGTCGTGCGAGATCAGCACAAATCCCGCACGCGTCGATTTCAGCTCATTTTCCAGCCAGGCAATCGCCTCGATATCAAGGTGGTTGGTCGGTTCGTCCAGCAGCATCAGTTCCGGCGCCTCGGCCATCAGCTTGGCCAGGGCCGCGCGACGGCGTTCACCACCCGATGCGGTGGCAACCAGCCCGTTTGGGTCGAATTTCAGACCTTCGGCCACCATGTCGACGCGGTAGGCCTCGTCCGCGTCCATGCCGGATGCGGCGTATTCGCCCAGCGTCTCGAACCCTTCCATCGTCGGGTCCTGTTCCATGTATCCCACGCTGACGCCGGGGGCGGATACGCAGGTGCCGGAATCGGCCTCGACCAGGCCGGCCATGACCTTCATCAGGGTGGATTTGCCGGACCCGTTGCGCCCCACAAGGGCCACCCGGTCACCGGGTTGGACCACCAGTGAGAGGTCTTCGAAAATGGGATCGCCGCCAAATGTCAGGGCAATCTCGGAGAGCTGGAGTAAGGGTGTGCGTGCCATGGCTGCCAGCTACGCACGGTTGCGGCAACGCGCAAGGGGGCCCGTCTGGTTAGCGCGCAGATTCTGGTGTCAGACCACAAGGCGGCGCAGGGCGCTGGCACGTATGGCCGGAATGCGGTCCACCTCGACGCAGGTAAAGACGTGCACGGTATCCATCGCCGCATCTATGACGGCATGATCGCTGACCCAACCGCCCAGCCCCAGATAGCTGCGCAGCAGTGGCGGCAGGCTGGCGACAGCGCGCCTGCGGTCGGTCACCTGCCCGCCCAACGGCACGGTGGTCGTCGCCGCACGCAAGGGGCGCATCCTATCCGGTCCGACATGATGGCGACCCAACACCGCCAATGCGGCGGCATGGCGCGCAGGATCGGACCCGGCCAAGGATGTGCAGCCGATCATCAGACCGATGCCCGCACGGTCAACCAATCCCGCCAGCGCGCCCAGTGCCACCCGCATCACATGGGCGTCCAGCGCACCCGCACCGATGCAGAATCGCCCGATTTCCAGAACCGGCGCGGGATAATCACGCAAGGGTGACAGATCATAGCTTTGCGCCGTCAGCGTCCGGTCCAGATCGCGCCCGTCGTCCACCAGCAAGGTGCGCAAGGTGCCCCGCAGCACACCGTCCTGTTCGATCATCAGGTGATCGCAGATCGCGTCATGCCCATCGCTGTCGCAACCGTCCGTGCCGAAAAAACAACGGTGCCGCAGCATCTGACAGGCCAGCAGATCGACGGGCCCCGCAGCAGCCCGCACAGTCAGCGGGGGGGATTGCGTGTCATATGGGACGTTCATGGCCTCTCCTTGGCACAGCGTTCTGACACCCTACATAACATTCGAATATGACAAACAGGACGACAAGATGGACAAGATCATCAAATCAGACGCCGAGTGGAAGCAGGAACTCAGCCCCGAGGCCTTCAAGGTCATGCGCAAGCATGGGACTGAACGCGCTGGCACGCACGACGATTTCCCCAAGGATGCGGGGACATTCCGCTGCAAGGCCTGCGGCAATGCGCTGTTCGAGCAGGACACGAAATTCGAATCCGGCACGGGCTGGCCGTCATTCTATGCCCCCATCGACCCCGAGGCCGTGGGCGAACGCGAGGACCGCAGCCTGTTCATGCGCCGCACAGAGGTGCATTGCGCCCGCTGCGAGGGTCATCTGGGACACGTGTTTCCCGATGGCCCGGCACCGACAGGGCTGCGCTATTGTATGAATGGCGTCGCAATGACCTTCGAGCCCGACGCCGACTGATACGCCACCCGTCGCGGCACTGGCCGCGGCGGGCGCGCGGGTTACTGTCCGGGCTGGCTGATGAGATCAGCGGCCGTGACACGACCAACGCTGCCCATCAACTGACGCAGGAACGTGCTGTCTCGCACGTTGTCAGACGTGACCTCACGCGACAGCGTGACCACGCGACCGTCCTCAAGCCCGAAACGTTCGATGTTTTCCAGCGTGCCGTTGGGGGTGAAACTGATCGCCAGCACCTGCCGGTCGGTTTCGACCGGGGCCGCCGCCCCGCGGGTGACAAAACGGCTTTGGACATAATAGAGGCCGTCATCGCTGGTGACACCGCCGGTCACAGGGGGACCCACGGTTTCGATCACTTCGGCGCGCGTGGTCTGCCCGACGCTGAGCAGGGCCAGATCCTCTGGCACGGGAATATAGCCGTGATTGCGCACGATGGGGCTACAGGCCGCCGACAGGGCCAGACAGGCCCCTGCAATCAGCATGAAACCCTTGCGTTGCGTGGTCGTCTTGGTCATGTGCCGCCCCCTTGCGTTGGCGCAGTGCGCCCTTGTATTCCCCTTAACGAAGCCAGCCGCCCTTGCCAAGAATGGATGCCCTCATGTCGTCAGATCCCGCCCTGCCCGCCCAGATCATGCGCCTATCGGATCTGCGCAACCGCAGCGCCACCAGCTTTGAGGTGGTGCCGACGCCGACGCAACGGGACGCCATTGCGGCATCGCTCGGTATCATCGGTGTGAAAAAGCTGACGTTTGCGGGACAGATTGCGCCGCTGGGCCAGACCGATTGGCGATTGACCGCCCGCCTTGGTGCGACGGTCGTGCAGGCCTGCGTGGCCACGCTTGCCCCCGTCACGACCCGGCTGGACGAGGATGTATCACGCACCTACGCCGCCGATTTCGCCTATCCCGAGGGCGCCGAAACCGAGATGCCCGAGGATGACACCGTTGAGCCGCTACCGCAGTCGATCGATGTGGCCGCGCTGATGATCGAGGAATTGAGCCTGGCCCTTCCGCCCTTTCCCCGCGCGCCGGGGGCAGAGGTAGGTCAGGTCTTGGCCGCCGAGGACGGTGTGACGCCATTGACGGACGAGGATACCAAACCCTTTGCGGGGCTGGGCGCGTTGCGTGACAAACTGGCCAAGGGTCAGGACAACGGCGAATAGCGCCGAAAAACCACATATATCGGTTGCACTGGCGTCATTTAGCAGTATGTAGGCGGCCTTATCCGTGCCCCCTCGACAGGGCAGCGTGAATGTCCTAGGACCGCGCAAATCATTCGAACACCGGGCCACGTCACGGCCCCCCAACGTAAAATAGGGTGCGCCATGGCCGTCCAGCAGAATAAAGTCTCCAAGTCCCGCCGCAACAATCGTCGTGCGCACGATTCGCTGTCGGCGGCTAATCCCAACGAATGTGATAACTGCGGCGAGCTGAAGCGCCCGCACCACATCTGCCCGTCCTGCGGTCACTATGCGACCAAAGAAGTGGTCACTGCCGATATCGACCTGGACGAAGACGCCGCTTAAGCAGCGTTGTAGGGGGCTCGCATGGTAGCGACGGAAACCGTCACGACCGCAGACGACGCAACCCGCGTGTTATCCATCGACGCCATGGGCGGCGATAATGGGCCTGCAACGGTTGTTGCGGGCCTTGCGCTTTTCCTCAAGTCGCACCCCGGAACGCCCGTGTTGCTGCACGGACGCGCGGACGAATTGCGCCCCCTGCTGGCCACCCACGGGCTGACAGATCAGGTCACCCTGCGCGATGCGCCCGATGTGGTCACGATGCACGACAAACCCAGCCAGGTGGTGCGCCGGGGCAAACAGACCTCCATGTGGTCGGCGATCGACGCCGTGCGCAACGATGAGGCGGGCGTCGTCGTCAGCTGTGGCAACACCGGCGGGCTGATGGCCATGTCGATGCTGCGCCTGCGCAAGATCGACGGCGTGAATCGCCCTGCCATTGCCTGTCTGTGGCCATCGCGGAACCCGCAGGGGTTCAACGTGATGCTGGATGCCGGTGCTGACATCCGTGCCGATCAGGACGACCTGCTGACCTATGCGCTGATGGGCGCATCCTATGCGCGCAACGCCTTTGACCTGGTACAGCCGCGCGTCGGTCTGCTGAACGTCGGCACCGAGGAACACAAGGGCCGCGCGGAACTGAAGGTCGCGCACGAGCTTATCGCCGCGACCGCTGCCGCCGGCGAATTCGACTATACCGGTTTCGTCGAAGGCGGCGATCTGCCCGGCGATGTCTGCGACGTCATCGTGACGGACGGTTTCACCGGCAATGTCGCGCTGAAAACCGGCGAGGGAATCGCCAACCTGATTGCGGACCTCTTGCGTGAAAACCTGCGCAAGACCCCGTTCTCGATCCTGGGGGCCCTGCTTGCCCGTGGCGCATTGCGCCAGCTGAAACGCAAGGTCGATCCCCGCCGCGTCAACGGCGGCGTGTTTCTGGGCCTGACGAAAACGGTGATCAAGAGCCATGGGTCCGCCGATGCCACGGGGGTCGCCGCGGCGATCACTCTGGCGCACAGGCTGGCCGATCAGGGGTTCTCGGAACGTCTGGCCGCACGACTGGCCGCCGCCCTGCCCCATGACGACACGAAAGGATCCGACACATGACACGACGCGCCGTTGTTCAAGGTGTCGGCCACTACCTGCCTGACCGGGTGGTTGAAAACAGCCATTTCGAGGCAACACTCGATACATCCGACGCGTGGATCCGGGAACGGTCCGGCATCGAACGGCGGCATTTCGCGGCTGACGATCAGGCGACGTCGGATCTGGCAGCCTTTGCCGCACAGGCGGCGCTGGATGACGCCGGCATGACCGCTGACGAAATCGACCTGATCATCGTGGCGACATCGACCGCCGACATGACCTTTCCATCCGCTGCAACGATGGTGCAGAACAAACTGGGCATGACGCGCGGTTTCGCATTCGACGTGCAGGCCGTCTGTGCGGGTTTCGTGTTTGCGCTGGCCAATGCCGACGCATTGATCCAGTCGGGTCAGGCCAATACCGCGCTGGTGATCGGCGCAGAGACATTCAGCCGGATCATGGACTGGACCGACCGCAGCACCTGCGTGCTGTTCGGTGACGGTGCTGGTGCGCTGGTGCTACGGGCCGAGGACGGACAGGGCACGACCGACGACCGTGGCATTCTGGCGACCGACCTGAATTCGGACGGACGTTTCCGCGATCTTTTGTATGTCGATGGCGGTGTCGCCACGCAAAACACCGGCCAGCTCCGCATGGAAGGCAAGGAAGTGTTCCGCCATGCCGTCGAAAAGCTGGCCAAGACCGCCCATACCGCACTGGAAAAGGTCGGCCTGGGCGCTGACGATGTCGACTGGGTCGTGCCGCATCAGGCAAATATCCGCATCATCCAGTCCACCGCGAAACGTCTGGGCGTCGGCATGGACCGCGTCGTGGTGACCGTGCAGGATCATGGCAACACCTCTGCCGCGTCTATTCCGCTGGCGCTGTCGGTCGGCAAACAGCGCGGCCAGATCAAACCCGGCGATCTGCTTGTGACCGAGGCGATCGGTGGCGGGCTCGCCTGGGGATCGGTCATCCTGCGCTGGTAGCGATTCTTTGCGCTTGCGTCTGCACAAGGTTGACTTGCGCGGAACTCTACTTAAAGTTTTGCCGAATGCTTCGGGGGAAGAAAAATGTCTGACAAGACTCTGACGCGCATGGATTTGTCCGATGCGGTCCATGAACAGGTCGGCCTGTCGCGCAACGAAAGCGCCGATCTGGTGGAAAGCGTGCTGACGCACATATCCGACGCGCTTGTCGCAGGCGAACAGGTCAAGATTTCATCCTTTGGCACATTCAGTTGCCGCGACAAGGCGGCCCGCGTGGGCCGCAACCCCAAGACCGGCGAAGAAGTGCCCATTCATCCACGTCGGGTGCTGACGTTCCGTCCCAGCCACCTGATGAAGGAAAAGGTCGCGGCCGGAAACAAGGCCTGATCGCATGGCCAAGGCCCCCGACGCGTTTCGCACCATCAGCGAAGTGGCAGAGGCGTTGGATACGCCGACCCACGTCCTGCGGTTCTGGGAAAGCAAGTTCACACAGGTCAAACCCGTGAAACGCGCGGGCGGGCGTCGGTATTACCGGCCCGACGACCTGGCCTTGCTGGGCGGGATCAAGATCCTGCTGCATGAACAGGGCATGACGATCAAGGCCGCACAGAAAACCCTGCGCGAACAAGGGGTCAAATCCGTCAGCAAACTCTATTCCGACAGCCTGTCTGCACCGGATGACGATGGGGATGTGATCGACCACGATGACGTCCTATCCCGAGATCAGCCGCGCACAACGCCGCCTGCAGATACGCCTACGCAGGATGACACGCCGCAGGCCAACCGCGCGGCGCCCGCAACCCTCCAGCCCAATGTCGTGACCTTGCCGCGACAGGCTACGACGCGCCTGCCCGCACCTGCCGCTGCGCGTCCGGATCCCGGCCCGCGCGTGCTGGGACTTGCCGCACAGGCAGCCCAGACCGGTATCGCGCATCCCCAGCGGCTGGCCCCCCTGCTGGCCCGACTGGGTGATCTGCACCGCCGGATGACGGTCACGCAATAAATCCGCAGAACTGCGAAAACGATCCTTGCCCTCGACCGTCATTCGGGTAATTAAGCGCTCAGTCGGGCTATAGCGCAGCCTGGTAGCGCGTCCGTCTGGGGGACGGAAGGTCGCAGGTTCGAGTCCTGCTAGCCCGACCAACAAATCGCCCGTCCGCTCTTGCGGCGGGCGTTTTGCTATGGGGGTGGGCATGATTGATTTCGACACTGGCGTTCTGGCGGATCATCAGATCAGGGCCCTGATCGACGCGGGCCATGTGCAGGCCCCCGCGTTGGACGCTGGACAGATACAACCTGCATCGCTGGATCTGCGCCTCGGTGACGTGGCCTACCGTGTGCGCGCGTCGTTCCTGCCGGGCAAGACCCGCAGCGTCGCGGACCGCCTTGCGGATTTCACCATGCACGAGGTCCCGCTGACCGGCGGCGCGGTGCTGGAAAAAGGCTGCGTCTATGTCGTCCCCTTGCGGGAATCGCTGTCATTGCCGGCGGGCATGACAGCCGCGGCCAGTGCCAAATCCTCGATCGGGCGGCTGGACCTGTTGACCCGCATAATCACCGACCAGGGGACCGAATTCGACCGCGTACCTGCGGGGTATGACGGCCCGCTCTATGTCGAAATCTGCCCGCGCAGCTTTTCGGTGGTGGCGCAGCCCAGACAGATGCTGAACCAGATCATCTTTCGCAACGGCCAGACGCGGATGTCGGATGCCGATCTGCGCGCGCTCCATGCCGCATCACCGATCGTGGACTGCGACCCGGTGATTTCGGACGGCCTGGGGTTTTCCGTCGATCTGCGCCCCGACAGCGGCACCCGCGTTGGCTACCGGGCCAAACCGCATACCGGCGTCGTCGATCTGTCGCGTCTCGCGCATTATGACCCGCGCGACTACTGGGAAGAGGTCCACACCGACAGCGGCTGGATCATCCTCGACCCCGGCGCGTTCTATATCCTCGTCAGCCGCGAATCCATTGCCATCCCACCGATGCAGGCCGCCGAGATGGCCCCCTATATCGCGATGGTCGGTGAATTCCGGGTCCATTACGCGGGATTTTTCGACCCCGGTTTCGGCTGGGCCGCCGCCGGCGGCACTGGATCGCGCGGCGTGCTCGAGGTGCGCTGCCACGAAGCGCCATTTGTGCTTGAACACGGACAGACCGTGGGACGGCTGGTCTATGAACACATGTCCAGTCATCCACAGGCGCTCTACGGGCAGGACATCAAATCAAACTATCAGGGCCAGGGTCTGAAACTGTCCAAGCATTTCAGGACCTGACAGCCGTATCATCTTGCCAGAAATACTCGCCCGCCGCAGGCGCCCCCACGCTGCCGGTTTGCGCTAGTCGCCGAACAATTGTTCCTGACCGTCGTCTTCTTCGGGTTCCCCGCCGGGCTGCGGGCGGTTATCCAGCAATCCGGCGGACCGCAGTTCCTTGAGCCCCGGCAGATCACGCGCGCTTTCCAGTCCAAAATGATCGAGAAAGGTCTGTGTCACGATGAATGTGACCGGCCTGCCTGGCGTCATGCGACGCCGTCCCAGCCGCACCCAGTCCAGTTCGATCAACTGGTCGATGGTGCCGCGCGACACGCTGACACCCCGAATTTCCTCGATCTCGGCGCGGGTTGTGGGCTGGTGATAGGCGATGATCGCCAGCGTTTCGATGGCCGCACGGCTCAGTTTGCGGGTCTCTGTCACCTCATGGCTCATGAGGTAGCCCAGATCAGGGGCCGTGCGCATGGCCCATGCATCACCCACGCGCACCAGTTGGACACCGCGCCCGTCGTAGCGTTTGCGCAGGCCTGCCAGTGCCGTCACCGGATCGCAACCATGCGGCATCCGGCCCGCCAGCTGGGCCGGTGTCATCGGATCGGCGGTGGCGAACAACAGCGCCTCGACCATGCGTTCCTGTTCGGCAATCGGTGGAGCCTTGAACAGGCCGGGTTCGTCGGTCATGGCCGCCCCTCGCGCGCGCGCAGCTGGATGGGGGCAAATGTCTCGCTCTGGCGCAGTTCCAGCCGCCCTTCCTTGACCAGTTCCAGCGACGCGGCAAAGGTGGCGGCGGTTGCCGTGCGGCGGCGCTGCGGATCATCGGTCCAGCCCGCCGGCAGATAGCTGGATATATCGGTCCAGTCGCCCGCGAATCCGATCAGCTTGCGCAGCGATCCCAGCGCATCCTCCATGGTCATCAGGTTATCGCGGTCCAACACGAATGGCCTGAAATCGTCCCGTGTCCTGATCCGCGCATAGCCCTGCATCAGGTCCAGCAGCGTGGCCGTATAGGTCACGCGCCGCACGCGTGTTACATCCTGCGTGATCCCGCGCGCAAAGAAATCCCGTCCCAATTGATCCCGCGCCATCAGCCGGGCGGATGCCTTGCGCATCGCCTCCAGCCGTTCAAGCTGAAAGGCCAGATGTGCCGCCAGTTCCGCACCTGACGGGCCATCCTCTTCGGGGTCGGGTGGCAGCAGCAGGCGCGATTTCAGGAACGCCAGCCATGCGGCCATGACCAGATAATCAGCGGCCAGTTCCAGCCGCAGCTGTCGTGCGCGTTCGACAAAGGCCAGATATTGCCGCGCCAGCGCCAGGATCGAGATTTCGCGCAGGTCCACCTTTTGCGTGCGCGACAGGGTCAGAAGCAGGTCCAGCGGCCCTTCAAAACCGTCGACATCGACGATCAGCGCCTCGGCGGCGACACGATCGGCAACGCTGGATTCTGGCGTGGTGTCTTGCGACATGGGCAGCCCTCAGGACAAAAGCGTCTCAAGTTCCGCCGCAAGCGCCGCAATGTCAACGCTGACGGGCGGACGACGCTGCCCCAGCGCACTGGCCGCGCGCGCCTGTGCCATGATGGTCATGGCCCCGGATGCGGCCACGGCCTGTTCCATCTCGGCGCGGTCGCCATTGCAATGCAGCACGATATCACACCCCGCCGCAATCGCGGCAGCAGACCGTTCGGCCGTGGTGCCGGACAGCGCCTCCATCGAGATGTCGTCGGTCATGATCAATCCGCCAAAGCCGATCTGGTCACGGATCAGCTGCATCATGGCGGGCGATGTCGTGGCAGGCAGGTCAGGGTCGATATCGGCAAAGACGATATGGGCCGTCATGCCCATCGCGATATCGTTCAGCGCGACAAAGGGCGCAAAGTCGCGCGCCATCACATCGGCCCGTGGTGCCGTGACCGTCGGCAGCGACTTGTGGCTGTCAACCGCCGCACGCCCGTAGCCGGGGATATGTTTCAAGACCGGCAACACGCCCCCGTCCAAAAAGGCCGCGGCGCAGACACGGGCGCATTCGGTCACAAGCGGGACTGTTTCCCCTGACAGACGGTTGCGCAGGACCGGATGGGTCTGCGCCTCAACAAGATCTGCCAGCGGGGCGCAATTCACGTCAATCCCCACATCATGCAATTCATGCGCGATCAGGCGGTTGCGGACCCAATGGGCGCGGATCGGATCACTGGCGCGTTCCATCTGGGTCAATGCCGGCAGGTATTCGCGCCAATGGGGCGCGCGCAGGCGCTGAACCCGCCCGCCTTCCTGGTCGATCAGGATCGGTGCATCGCGGCCCAGGGCATCGCGCAGATCGGCGGTCAGGGCGCGCAACTGGTCCGGTGTCTCGACGTTGCGCGCGAACAGAATGAACCCCCAGGGGTTCGCATCGGCGAAAAAGGCGCGTTCCTCCCCTGTCAGGCGCGGGCCCGACAGGCCGAGGATCGTGGCGTTAGCGGACAACGACGGGAATGCAGGCCGTGCGGGCTGCGTCCAATGTGGCACAGAACCGGCGCGCATCGGCCAGATCGTCAAAGCCGCTGGCGCGCAACCGATAGAACGTGGCCCCACCCGATGACGCCTGCTGGATCACCCGTGATTTGCCAGCCATGAAATCGACGAAACGCGTGGTCAGACGGTCCCATTCCGCACTGGCGGCATCCGCCGATGGAAAGGCCCCCAGCTGCACCAGCTTGGTCCCGACAGGCAGTTCGTCGGTCAAGAGCGCCTCGCTGGGCAAGGGCATCGTGTCCGTGGTCAGGGCCACGGGTGTCAGAACTGCCTCTGCGGGGGCAGCGGCCTGCGGTGCGACAGCGGCCTGCTGCGTGCCTGGACGCAGCATCGGACGCAGGACTTGCGTCATGGATGCTCCGGCGACAACGGCCGTGTCCAGACCCAGGGCTTCGGCCAAGGCGGCGGCGACGGGATCGACGGCTTCGACAGGGGCGGCTTGCGCCTGCTCTGCGCCGTCGACGGTCAGGACGGGGTTCACGGTTTCACCCTCGCTCAGGGCGGTCAGAGGTGCGGCCCCTGCGGCAATCTGATCGGCCAGCGCCAGCACATCGTCAGCCGACATGGCCTGCGCCTGTTGCGTGTCCTCGGGAATGATTTCGACCTCGGTCGCGGCCAGTGACGGCGCGATGGGTTCCGCATCCAGATCCTCGGCCGCAAGGCCGGTGCCACTGGGGGCAAGCAGCAGCAGATCCTCGGGACCGCCGGCCTCGCCCAGGGCTGCGACTTCGTTCACCGACAAACCACGGTGGTCGGCCACGTTGCCGCCCGCATGATCGGGGGCGCGGCGCATTTCGCCTTCGACCGCGCGCACGACCGGAACACCCGAAACATCGCGCATGATCGAATGCGTGCCCCAGACACCCACACCGATCATCAGCGTCAGACTCAACGCGGCACCCGCCATCTGCGTGTAGCGCGACGCGTCACGCACCTGTGGTGCGCCCAAATCTTCGTAAACTGCCATCACTGCCTCTTGTCCCGGACCTCTGACGGGTCCGCTGCTCTGCCTCGGGGCCGCGAATGCTTAGCGCATTTCTTCGACCGGTGTGACGCCAAGGATACCAAGGCCTGCAGCAATCACAACCTGCGCGGCACGAATCAAGGCGATCTTTGCCTGCGATGTGGCATTGTCGCCATCTTGCAGGAACCGCAAGGACGCATCGCTGTTGCCAGCGTTCCACAATCCATGCACGTCCGACGCCAGATCATAGAGGTAAAAGGCAACGCGGTGCGGCTCGTGGGTGCGCGCGGCGATTTCCACCAGGCGCGGCCATTCCGCGATTTTCGCAGCCAACGCCGTTTCAGCCGCATGCGACAGGACGGACAGATCGGCCCCGGCCAAGGCGGCATCATCCACCGCGATTTCTGCGTCACGCGCCTTGCGCAGGACCGAATTCACCCGCGCATGGGCGTATTGGACGTAGAACACCGGGTTGTCCTTGGACTGTTCGGTGACCTTGGCGAAATCGAAATCCAGCGGCGCGTCGTTCTTGCGCGTCAGCATGTGGAACCGGGTCACGTCGGGGCCAACCTGTTCGACCACGTCCGACAGGGTGATGAATGTCCCTGCCCGCTTGGACATCTTGAACGGCTCGCCGTTCTGATACAGCTTTACCAGCTGCGTCAGCTTGATATCCAGCGGCACACGGCCATTGGACAGGGCGCTGACCGCGGCCTTCATCCGTTTGACGTAGCCACCGTGATCGGCGCCGAACACGTCGATCAGCGCATCATAGCCGCGCTCGATCTTGTCATAGTGGTAGGCGATATCGGGCGCGAAATAGGTCCAGGCCCCGTCGGATTTTTGCACGGGCCGGTCCACGTCGTCGCCGTGGGCGGTCGATTTGAACAGCGTCTGTTCGCGGGGTTCCCAATCGTCGGGCATCTTGCCCTTGGGCGGTTCCAGCGTGCCGCGATAGATCAGACCAGCCGCATCCAGCCGTTCGATGGCCTTTTCGATCTTGCCAGAGCCATACAGCGACTTTTCCGAGAAAAAGACGTCCATCTCGATGCCAAGCAGCGCCAGATCACCCCGGATCAGGTCCATCATGGCATCGGTGGCAAAGCTGCGCACCTCTTCCAGCCAGACGGACTCTGGCTGGTCCAGATAGGCCTCACCCACCTTCGCCTTGAGCGCCTCACCGACCTCGATCAGATAGTCGCCGGGATAGGTGCCTTCGGGCCAGTCAACGCTCAGGTCGTGCGCCTCTTGGTAGCGCAGATAGACCGACCGCGCGAGGACATCGACCTGCGCGCCACCGTCGTTGATGTAATACTCGCGCGTCACGTCATAGCCCGCGTAGTCCAGCAGGCTGGCCAGCGCATCACCAAAGACCGCGCCACGGGTGTGACCCACGTGCAGCGGACCCGTGGGGTTGGCGCTGACATATTCGACCAGCGTGCGCTGGTTGTTGCCCATTTTCGACCGGCCATAGCCGGGATCGGTCAGTGCCGCGATCACGACGCCGCGCCAGATGCCAGCGTCCAGCCGCAGGTTCAGGAAACCAGGACCTGCCACATCGGCACTGGCGATCCGGTCGTCGGCCACCAGTCGCGCGGACAGGGCATCCGCGATGTCACGCGGTTTCAGGCCGGCAGGTTTCGCCAGCACCATGGCCGCATTGGTCGCCATGTCACCGTGTCCGGGATCGCGGGGCGGTTCGACCGTGACCGCATCGGTCGACAATCCGTCAGGCAGCACCCCGTCTCGCACCAGATCAGCAAGCGCGTCGATGACGAGTGTGCGGATATCGGCGAAAATGTTCATGGGACCTGTCTTTCGGTTTGTGCGGCTTGCGGTTTACCACCCCGCCGCCCCGCGTCAACGTCCCTTAGGCGCTGGCGGGTGGTTGCACGGTTGATCCTGTGGTTTCAGGCGGGCGCAGTGCGATCAGGCGGGTGTCGGGGATACCGCGGATCTCCTCGTCCTCTTGCAGCAGCTTGAAATCGCCATTGGGCAGGATGCGCCCCACCAGATGCGACCGCGGGCGTTTGTCGCGCCAGTCCTGCAGGGTGAATTCCTCGGTCAGGCGGGTCACGCGGAACGTCCAGCCCTGCCGGATCAGGCTGTTCCATTCGTCATGGGTCACCGCATGGCCGAATGGCCTGCCACCCAATGTCGCAGGCAAGGTGTGGCGCGCGCCGTCGTTTTTCACCCGTGCGACCTGAAACACGTTTTCCCGTCCGAATTCAGGAGCAAGGTCCGTCGCCACAAGGGTGTTGTAGGCATCGTTGTCGGTCGCGGCCAACAGCTTGTCGTAGCTGACCAGCTCCAGCCGCTGTTCGGCACCTTCGGACAGGATATCGCCGGTATAGGTGGTGATCCCGGCCGAACGCGCCGCGCGCAGGTGGCCAAAATTCGGGTCGGTCATCAGTACGGGCACTTCCGCCTTGATCAGCGCCTCGGCAAAGGCGGTGGTCCAGTCAGAACCGCCGACGATGATGACACCGGGGTTCCCCGCCCCCGCAAGGCCCAGCCAGCGGGCCATCGGTTTCAGCGTGAACCCGTGCAGGACCACCGTGGTCGCCACCAGCACAAAGGCCAGCGGTGCGATCAGATTGGCGTCCTCGAACCCCAGAGAGATCAGCCGTTCCGCAAACAGCCCCGCCACGGCGACCAGCACCACCCCGCGCGGACCGGTAAAGGCCACCAGCACCTTTTCCTGCCACGGCAGGCCCGTCCCGATCAGCGATATGAAAACCGTCAGCGGACGCGCCACGAGGATGATCAGCAGCACGAACACAACCGCCCTGCCCGAAAGCTGGCCAAGCTGCGCAAAATCCAGACTGGCCGCCAGCAGGATGAACACCCCCGACACAAGCAGAATGGTGGCATGTTCCTTGAAACGGCGCAGCTCGGCATAGCTGGGCAGGTTTGCATTGGCGATCACGATGCCCATGACGGTCACGGCCAACAGCCCGCTTTCGTGCAGGATCGCGTCGGAAATGCCGAAAATCCCCAGCAGCAGCGCGAACAGGATGCTGACCTTCATGTATTCGGGCACATGGCCGTTGCGGAACGCCCAAGCGAGGCCGAAACCACCCGCCAGACCCAGGATGATGGCAGCACCGATGCCCCAGATCAGCGCCAGAACGGCCGTGCCCACGGTGGTTGCGGTGTTCAGCACCAGCACGACCTCGAACGCCAGAACAGCGGCCAGCGCACCAAGGGGATCGTTGACGATCGCCTCCCATTGCAGCAGTTGCGCGGGCCTGCGCGACAGGCGCGCGGTGCGCAGCAATGGCGCAATCACGGTGGGCCCCGTCACGATCAGGATACCGCCGAAAACCCATGACGAGGACCACGACAGCCCCGCGCCGTAATGCAGCGTCAGCGCAGAGGCGACCCAGCCCACCGGTGCGCCTACGAAGACCAGACGCCGTACGCCGATGGCCGCATCGCGCAATTGGTGAAAGTTTAGCGTCAGACCGCCTTCGAACAGGATGATCGCAACGGCGATGGCGATGATCGGCCCCATCAGCGGCCCGATATCGCGGGCAGGATCGAACACGCCCAGCACCGGGCCGATGATGACCCCCGCCAGCAGCATCAACACGATGGCCGGCATCCGCATGCGCCACGCCAGCCACTGGCTGCCAACGCCCAGACCACCCACAAGGGCAATCGCGATCACCGGGTTCATCGCCCCGGCTGCTGTTTCAATTGCCATCAATCACCCCCGGCGGAACAGCCCGGCCACCAATCAGCCGTTCGTGTTCCTGAATTGCAAAACGATCCGTCATGCCCGCGATATAGTCCGCCACGATCCGCGCCAAGGTCTGACGATCCCCTGCTTCGGCCACCTCCTTGCGCCATTGCTTTGGCAGTTCGGTCGGCGTGTCGATGTAATAGGCAAAGAGTTCGTCCAGCATGCTGGTCACCACATGGCGCATCTCGACCACCGCGGGCGCGCGATACATGCGGGTGAACAGAAAGGCGCGGATCACCTTGAGGTCCTCCCACAGGGCGGGCGTGAACTGGATCATCATGTGACCCGCATGGCGCACCTCTGCCACGTTCTGCGCGTCCAGATCGGTCAGGTTCTTGCGGCTGACGGCAATCACGTCCTCGACCAGCACGCCAAAGAACCGCCGCAGGGCCTCGTGCCGGCGGCGATAGTAGTTCAGACCGGGGTATTTGGCATCAACCCTTGCAAAACAGTCCTTTAGCACCGGAAGTTCAGCTAACTCATCGGTGCTGAACAATTCCGCCCGCAGACCGTCGTGCAGGTCGTGGTTGTTATAGGCGATATCGTCGGACAGGGCCGCGACCTGCGCCTCTGGTCCGGCGTGGGTGTGCAGTTCCAGATCGTGCCGCGCGTTGTAGGCGGCCAGCGCATAGGGCCAGGGCTGGGCCACGGGACCGTTGTGTTTGGCGATCCCCTCCAGCGTTTCCCAGGTCAGGTTCAAGCCATCCCATTCGGCATAGTGGCGTTCCAGATCGGTCACGATCCGCAAGGCCTGCGCGTTGTGATCGAACCCGCCATAGGGCCGCATCAGACGATCCAGCGCCTCTTCGCCGGTGTGGCCAAAGGGCGTGTGCCCCAGATCATGGGCCAGCGCGATCGCCTCGGTCAGCTCCACGTTCAGGTCCAGCGCCGCCGCCACCGTCCGCGCCACCTGTGCCACCTCGATCGAATGGGTCAGCCGCGTGCGGAAATAATCGCCCTCGTGTTCGATGAACACCTGCGTCTTGTGCTTGAGCCGCCGGAACGCGCTGGAATGGATGATCCGGTCACGGTCGCGCTGAAAGGGAGAGCGATGCGCGCTCTCCTCTTCGGCATAAAGTCGCCCGCGCGGTGACGCGGGATTGGTCGCGTATCTTGCCGCCATGTTGCCCGTCTTGTGCCTGTTGCCTGCCCTCCCTATATTTCAGACAAGCCAAGACCGATAGGTATGATATGCTGACCCTGCCCCCCAAAGTGACCAGCCGCGCGTTCGAACGGCTTGCTGAAATCGGTGCCGCCGAACAGGGCAAGGCCCTGCGCATCGCCGTCGAAGGTGGCGGATGTTCCGGTTTTCAGTATGAAATCGCGCTGGATGACCCCCGCGATGACGACCTGAAACTGTCGGACCAGGGCGAAACCGTGGTGATCGATTCCGTGTCCCTGCCGTTTCTGACCGATGCCGTCATCGACTTTTCCGAAGAGTTGATCGGCGCGCGATTTGTCATCGAAAACCCGAATGCCACGTCGTCCTGCGGCTGTGGTACGTCTTTTTCCATCTGAAACCTGCGACGAATTGGAACTTTCTTTCGTCCAGTGCCGTTGCTAGTGTAACGCTGAACAAAAAGGAACGTGTGATGATTTACCTGATTGCGATGATCCTTGCGGGGCTTGCTGCCGCTGCGGCAGCGGGCCAGATGGCCGATCAGCCCGATGCAATCCCGGTCAAGGTCCGCGACGACCGCTGACCCCTTGTGCCTGCGCGGCCGGACTTTTAGCCTAGCCGCAAAAGAGGCACATCATGAAAATCGCGACATTCAACATCAATGGCGTCAAGGCGCGGATCGACGGTCTGCTGCATTGGCTGCAGGACAGTGCGCCTGACGTCGCCATCCTTCAGGAAATCAAATCCGTTGACGAGGGTTTCCCGCGCGATTTGATCGCGGACCTTGGTTACAACGTAGAGACCCACGGGCAAAAGGGGTTCAACGGCGTCGCAATCCTGTCAAAGCTGCCGCTGGAGGATGTGTCGCGTGGCCTGCCCGGCGACGACACCGACGAACAGGCCCGCTGGATCGAAGCCACCGTCGTGGGCGACACAGCCGTTCGGATCTGCGGGTTGTATCTGCCCAACGGCAATCCTGCACCCGGTCCCAAATATGATTACAAGCTGGCCTGGATGGAACGGCTGCGTGCCCGCGCGCAGGACTTGCTGGCGTCCGAGATGCCGGCGCTGATGGCAGGCGACTACAACATCATTCCACAGGCAGAGGATGCCGCCCGCCCCAAGGCGTGGCGCGATGACGCGCTTTTCCGTCTGGACAGCCGTGCGGCGTGGCGGCGCGTGCAGAACCTGGGGTTCACCGAGGCGTTTCGCGCCCGCACCCACGGCAGCGGACATTACTCGTTCTGGGATTATCAGGCCGGTGCATTCGACAAGAACGACGGCATCCGCATTGATCATTTCCTGCTGACACCGCAATGCGCGGACCTGCTGTCGGACTGCTGGATCGAAAAGGATCTGCGCGCCCGCGAGAAACCATCAGACCATGTGCCTGTCTGGGTCGATCTGGCCGCGTGACATTCAACTCATCCCGTAACGCATTGCTAGCAATCGGTTTTATACTGATAGCGGATGCAGCGACAGCACAATGCCGTATGGCGGCAATCGGCGCGGGCTGTGCCACAGCACCCATCCGCAAGGTGACGCCGCCTGCCCCGGAACCAGCCCCGGTCAACATCGGCGACGTGCTGGAACCGGGGCAATATTCCATGGTCATGAACGCGGCCTATTATGGCCTGCCGCTGCCGCGCGACGGCTGGGTCTATTTCAGGATCAGCCGCGACGTTTACCGTGTGGATTATCGCACCCTGACCGTTCTGGAACGCGCAACCGACGGGGCCGCACGCAACTGGCCCTAACCTGCGGGATCGTAGCCATAGAGCCAGTCCAGCCGGTTGATGAATGCCCCCGGTGCGACCCGCCCCAGCGCGGCAAGCCCCAAATGCGCCACACGCTGTCTGACGCCTGACAGGTGGTAATTGATCGCATTCGCATCCGCCGC
The DNA here is from genome assembly GCF_001420005.1 of Loktanella sp. 3ANDIMAR09. Lineage (GTDB taxonomy): Bacteria > Pseudomonadota > Alphaproteobacteria > Rhodobacterales > Rhodobacteraceae > Loktanella. The sequence goes on from NZ_LJAK01000005.1 coordinate 53,390, forward strand.
GGCAATGGCACGCGTGACACGTTCCGCGCGCAAGGCCTGATACCGCGGCAGCCCATCCGCGATCCCATGCCGCGCCACACAGCGGGCCAGCACAACCGCGTCCTCCAGCGCCAGATTGGCGCCCTGCGCCAGAAACGGCAACGTCGGGTGGGCCGCATCACCGACCAGTACATGGGATGCATCATACCACCGGGCGGCCACGGGATGCCGGAACAACCCCCACAAAAGCGGCGTTTCGACCGCCCAGAGGATATCGTGCAAGGCAGGACAGGCATCGGCAAAGGCATCGCGCAGCGCCTGCGGCGTATCGGCGTGGTGCCAGCCTTCGGCGGCCCAGTCGTTACGTTCCTGCACAGCCACGATGTTCAGACGATTGCCGGGCAAGGGATAGGTCACCACATGCCGGCCCGGCATCATCCAGATCCGCGCCTGAGGTGCGGCCTTGGCCTGTACCACGGCACGCCATGCCACTTGCCCTGAAAACGCAGGCGCGTCAGCGCCGTTCAGCCGCGCCCGCAGCTGTGATTTGATCCCGTCGGCCCCGACCACCAGATCGGCGCGTGGATCATCCGCCCGCGTCCCAAGACACAGTTCCACGCCACGCGCGCGGCAGGCCTCGGCCAACATGGCGATCAGGTCGGGGCGTGCGACAAAGCGGTAGCGCGGCACCTGCCCTGTCAGATCGAACCGGGTGACGATCCGTCCCGTGACCCCATTGGTGGGCACCACAGCCTCTGACGGAAGGCTGATCCGGTCCAGCGCATCCGTCAGCCCGAGCGCCGCCAGTGCCCGCCCGCCATTGGGGCTGATCTGCAGCCCCGCGCCGATGTCGCCCAGTGTTTCGGCCTGTTCAAAAACACGAACGCTGGCCCCTTGCATCGCAAAGGCCAGCGCCGTGGTCAGTCCTGCCGGGCCGCCGCCAATGACGGCGACGTCGCGTTTGGCAATCATGTCAGTCCTTGCGGTGCACCCGTTCGCCACGCTCGTGGCGTTCCTGCGCCTCGAGCGTCATGGTCGCGATGGGGCGCGCATCCAGACGTTTGAGGCTGATCGGATCACCCGTGATCGCGCAATACCCGAATTCACCATCGTCGATACGGCGCAGGGCGGCGTCGATTTTCGCAACCAGCTTGCGCTGACGGTCGCGGGTGCGCAATTCGATGCTGCGGTCGGTTTCCTCGGAGGCACGATCGGCCACGTCGGGGATGTTGCGGGTCTGGTCCTTCATGCCGGCGACGGTGTCGCGCGTGTCCTCCAGCAAATCGGCCTTCCAGTCGAGCAGCTTGCGGCGGAAATATTCTGTCTGACGTTCGTTCATGAACGGTTCATCTTCGGCCGGACGATAGTCATCTGGCAGAAATGTTTCGGCTTTCATCGGGGTCCCCTCCAAGTTGTCGATTGTCATTGCGTCGTTTCCTGACATTCGACTCTCCTTCGTGTCGGCTGGGCATCACTTAGCCTCTCGCCCTGGCGGTGTCACTTGTTTTTTAAGGACGCCCATGTGGTTGTGGCCGGCGCGATGCACACATAACCTTGGCTGAAATGACCATAGGGAACCGCCATGCAATTCACCGGATCTGACAGCTACATCGCCACCGACGACCTGACGATGGCCGTCAACGCCGCCGTGACGCTTCAACGTCCGCTACTCGTCAAAGGCGAGCCAGGCACGGGAAAAACCGAACTTGCGCGGCAGGTTGCCGCCGGTCTGGGACTGCCGATGATCGAATGGCACATCAAATCAACGACGCGTGCGCAGCAAGGTTTGTATGAATACGACGCGGTCAGCCGGTTGCGCGACAGCCAGCTGGGTGATGCGCGCGTTCACGACATCGGGAACTACATCAAACGCGGCAAATTGTGGCAGGCGTTTGCGGCGGGCGAAAAGGTCGTGCTGCTGATCGACGAGATCGACAAGGCCGATATCGAGTTTCCAAACGACCTGTTGCAGGAACTCGACCGGATGGAATTTCACGTCTACGAGACCGGAGAGACGATCAAGGCAGACGTGCGCCCCATCGTCATCATCACCTCGAACAACGAAAAGGAACTGCCGGATGCATTCCTGCGCCGTTGTTTTTTCCACTATATCCGGTTTCCCGACATGGACACGATGCGTCGCATCGTCGAGGTGCATCACCCCGGCATCAAGGACCGTTTGCTGACCACCGCCCTGACCCAGTTCTACGAACTGCGCGACACCCCAGGTCTCAAGAAAAAACCATCAACGTCAGAGGTGCTGGACTGGCTCAAACTGCTGCTGGCCGAGGATCTGACACCCGAGGACCTGGCCCGTGACGGTGCCGATGCACTGCCGAAACTGCATGGCGCACTGCTGAAAAACGAACAGGACGTGCACCTGTTTGAACGCCTCGCCTTTATTGCGCGCGGTCGTAGATGACCGCATAGGTTGCGGCACGACAGCAACGCCTGCCGCAACCTTGAACGTCGGACCACTTTTTCCTCGCATTCCCGGCGGTGCTTTGACCTACTGACCAGACCCCCGCCTGATTCCGTCAATTTGTCGCAATCCGGTCCAGAAGGGGTCGCAGTCCGCAGGCAGACGGTACTGACGCAAACCGAGGAGAGCAGATGTGATCAGGACCGTTTTTCCGGTCGGTTGCCCATGGCGCTGCACGCCGTGCGACCAGCCATCAGACCTCGGTGCGCCATGTTTGACCAGTTCCGCCAACCGTCACCGTCACTGGTGCCTCTCATGAGACAGACCTTTGCCGTCTGGGCGCTTGCCTTTGCTGCATCCTGCGCGCCGGTGCAGCCTGTTGATACGATCACCCGCGCCGCGACCACGTCTGCCTTGCCGCCGATGCAGGGATTCGCCGATACATCACCTGTGCGCGTCACCCGGTCGAATGCCGAAATGGCGCAGGATTTCCTGGACCTAACCTTTCGGCTGGAAAGCGGCCGGAGCATCAGCACCATGACACGGTTCGAAGGACCGCTGACGGTGCGCGTGCTGGGCAGTGCCGCGCCCTCATTGACTTCGGATCTGGATGCCCTGCTGGCACGCCTGCGCAAGGAGGCGGATCTGGACATCCGGCCCACTCAGTCGCCCGACGCCAGCATCACGATTCAGGCCATCCCGCAACGGACCTTGCAACGCGCCGTGCCAAAGGCTGCCTGTTTCGTCGTGCCGCGCGTGCGCGATTGGGACGAATACATGGCCAGCCGCAGCAGCGAACGTGTGGATTGGTCAACCCTGACGCAGCGCGAACATGCTGCCATCTTTGTGCCTGCCGATGCGGCACCGCAGGAAATCCGCGACTGCCTGCACGAGGAAATGGCGCAGGTTCTGGGGCCGCTGAATGACCTCTACCGCCTGCCCGATTCCGTGTTCAACGATGACAACATCCATGCTGTCCTGACCGGGTTCGATATGTTGATGCTGCGCGTGACCTATGCGCCAGAACTGCGTTCCGGCATGACCCGTGCACAGGTCGCATCCGCACTGCCTGCCATTCTCGCCCGCCTCAATCCGCGTGGCGGGTCGGGTGGCACCGCCAGTTTTCCCGACACGTCCCGCGACTGGATCAGGGCCATGGAAACCGCCCTGACCGAAGGCAGCAGTCCTGCAACCCGCCGCGCCGCTGCCGCCCGTGCGGTGCGCATCGGTCAGACGCTCGGCTGGACCGGCCCGCGCGAAGGGTTCGCCTATTACGCCATGGGCCGGCTGGAGGTCGGCAATGACAGCCGTGCCGCACTCACCGCATTCGAGGCGGCGGACAGGATCTACCGCGCATCGCAGGCCACGCAGATCCATTCCGCCCATATCGCCGTGCAAAAGGCCGCATTCGCCCTGTCTGCCGGTGACGCGATGACGACGATCGAACTGGCCGATCTTGCCATACCGCTGGCCCGAGAACATCAGAACGCGGCTTTGCTCGCGACCCTGATGATGTTCAAGGCCGAGGCGCTGGAACTGCAGGGCGGCAGTGTCGCAGCCGAGGCGCTGCGGCTGGACAGTCTGCCGTGGGCGCGTTACGGATTCGGCTCTGATGACAATGTGCGCGCACGCCTTGCCGAAGTGCGGGGTTTGCGCCCTTTCTAAAGGGGCTGACCCAATGATTATACCTCTCGGCAGCCTGCTGGCCGGTGCGGCCCTGGGCATGTGGCGCGCGCGGGCCAATGGCGGAAACTGGCGTGACATGGCGCAATGGGCCGCGTCCTTTGGAATCCTGTTCGGGATCGTCGGCCTGTTCGTGCTGATCTTTTACAGCCGCGCCGTCGCCTGATGTTTTTGCCGTTCTTTGACGCGCTGCGCACAGAACGGGTCCCGGTGTCCTTGCGCGAATACCTTGCATTTCTCGAAGGGATGAACGCCGGTCTGGCGACCTATGACATCGACGCGTTCTATCATCTGGGCCGCACCATCATGGTCAAGGATGAACGCCACATCGACCGCTATGATCGCGCGTTTTCGCGCGCGTTTTCGGGGCTGGACTCCATCCCCGACAGCGCCGTCATGGAGGCGGTGGACATTCCCGCCGATTGGCTGGCCAAGATGGCCGAAAAGCACCTGACCGACACCGAGAAAGCCGAAATCGAGGCCACTGGCGGGTTCGAGGCGCTGATGGAGCGTCTGAAAAAACGGCTGGAGGAACAAAAGGGCCGCCATCAGGGTGGCAGCAAATGGGTCGGCACGGCGGGCACGTCACCGTTCGGGGCCTATGGCTACAACCCCGAGGGCGTGCGCATCGGTCAGGACACATCGCGCCACCAGCGCGCGGTCAAGGTCTGGGACAAACGCGAATTCCGCAACCTTGACGACAGCGTCGATCTGGGCACCCGCAACATCAAGGTGGCGCTGAAACGCCTGCGCCGCTGGGCGCGTGACGGTGCCGTGGACGAGCTGGACCTGGACGGCACCATCCGCAAGACGGCGCAGAACGGCTATCTGGATGTGCAGACGCGGCCCGAACGCCGCAACGCGGTCAAGGTGCTGCTGTTTCTGGACGTGGGCGGCAGCATGGACCCGCATGTGCAGGTGGTCGAGGAATTGTTCAGCGCCGCCAAGGCCGAGTTCAAGCACCTCGCACATTTCTATTTCCACAATTGTCTCTACGAGGGCGTCTGGCGTGACAACAAACGCCGCTGGAACGACCAGACCGCGACATGGGACGTGCTGCGCAAATACGGGCCCGACTACAAATGCATCTTTGTCGGTGACGCCTCCATGTCGCCCTACGAGGTCGCGATGCCCGGCGGTGCCAACGAACATTGGAACAAGGAGGCCGGGTCGGTCTGGCTGGCGCGGGCCCGCGACCAATGGCCCGCCCATCTGTGGATCAATCCGATGGACCAACGCTATTGGCCGCACACCCAGTCATTGCACATGATCCAGGAAATCTTCGGCGCGGACCGCATGGTGCCGATGACGCTCGAAGGCATCACCCGCGGCATGCGGCTGTTGACCTGATCGTCAACTGCCGCGGATTGCGCAGCCGACCCGCACCCCCCATATTCGGATCATGATCAAGTTTACCCCGATCCTGCTGGCCGTGATCTATGGTCTGGCGATGTATCACTTCAGCGCGTATCGCACGCGCAAGGAGCTGAACAGCCAGTCCACGGAACTGGCCGATGGCACCCTGCGCCGGATGTGCGACCAGATGGCCCGCGCACTCGAGATCGACCGCATTCGGGTCCACATCTACGAAGTCAGCCAGGTCAACGGCCTGGCCGCGCCCGACGGGCGCATTTTCATCACGCGCGGGTTCTATGACCGCTACCGCGCGGGCGAGGTGACGGCTGACGAAATCGCAAGCGTCATCGCCCATGAACTGGGGCACGTGGCCCTGGGCCATTCGCGCCGCCGGATGACGGATTTTTCGGCGCAGAACGCCATGCGGACGGCCATCGCCATGGTGTTGAACAGGTTTCTGCCGGGCATCGGTCCGCTGATTGCAAATGCGCTGATGTCGCTGCTGGCTGCACGTCTGTCACGTGCCGACGAATTCGAGGCCGACGCCTATGCCAGTGCGCTGCTGGTCAAGGCCGGGATCGGGACAGCGCCGCAAAAATCGCTGTTCACAAAACTGGAAGCGCTGACCGGCGGCGCTGGACGCGGTACCCCCGCCTGGATGCTGAGCCATCCCAAGACGCCCGAACGCATTGCCGCGATCGAGCGCAACGAAGCGAAGTGGCGCGTGGAACAGACCTGAGCCCCCGGGGCGCTGCCCCGGACCCCGGGATATTTTTGACCAGAAGAAGTCAGGCCCGCGGAAACACGAAACAGCGGTCGCGCCGCAGCATCAGCCACAGCGGCGTCCCGGGTTTCGGCAGAAAGACGGATGGCACCTTGGCCGTCAGGATCGTGCCGTCATGGTCCATGCGAAATTCGACCAGACTCTCTGATCCCATGAACCGGGCCCGCTGCACGATGCCCCGTGCGGGCGAGCCTTCCATGGGGGTCGGACTGGGGCCGCGGCCTGCGCGGTCAAAGTCGATTTTCAGATGTTGCGGCCGGATGCAGATATCGACCAGCGTGCCGTCGGGCAGACCCGGCGTCAGGAACTGGCCGAATGGCGTATCGGTCAGCGCGCCGCGCACCTTGCCTTGGATCACGTTGATATCGCTGAAGAATGCAGCGGCCGCGAGGTCGACGGGTGTGTTGTAGATGTTGTAGGGCGCACCGCGCTGCACGATCCGGCCGTCGCGCATCAGCGCGATTTCATCGGCCATGCGCATCGCCTCGCCGGGTTCATGGGTGACCAGCAGGACGGCGGTGCCTTCGGCCTTGAGCACGTCGAGCGTCTGGTCGCGGATTTCGTCGCGCAACCGGTCGTCGAGACCCGAGAACGGTTCATCCATCAGCATGATCCGCGGACGCGGCGCGATCGCGCGCGCCAGTGCGACCCGTTGCTGTTCGCCCCCTGAAAGTTCGTGCGGATAGCGATTGCCGTAATCCGGCAGATCGACGCGGGCCAGCATTTCGGCGACGCGTGGTGCCACATCGCGCCCGCGTCCCAGACCAAAGGCCACGTTCTGCGCCACGCTGAGATGCGGGAACAAGGCAAAGTCCTGAAACATCAGGCCGATCGACCGATCTTCTGGCGGGACCGAGGTCGTGGAATCGCAGATCAGGGCACCGTCCACCGCGATCCGGCCTGCATCGGGCCTGTCGACACCGGCGATGATGCGCAGTGTCGTGGATTTGCCGCAACCCGAGGGGCCAAGCAGACAGGTCACCTGCCCCGGCATGACCGAGAGGCTGACGTCATCGACCACACGGCGGCGGTCAAAGGATTTGGCGAGGTTCGTCACCTCGAGGCGCGGCGGCTGCGTCATCGAATACCTTAGCAAAATACTAGGGCTGAGTAGCAAGCCCGCCGCACCCCTGCAAGGTCACAGCGTCGCGTTGATCGCGCCACCGTCCAGCAGAATGTTCTGCCCGACGATGAAACCGGCCTTGTTGGAACACAGGAAAGCGCACATCGCGCCAAATTCTTCGGGCGTGCCGTAACGCCGCGCGGGGATCGTGGCCTCGCGCTTGGCCTTGGCCTCGGCGATGGAGATGCCTTCGGCCTTGGACACGCCGGCATCCAGCATGTCGGCACGGTCGGTGGCGTGAATGCCCGGCAGCAGGTTGTTGATGGTCACGCCGTGGGGGGCCACCTGGCGGGACGTGCCCGCGACATAGCCCGTAAGGCCCGCGCGCGCCGCATTCGACAGACCCAGCTGCGGGATCGGTGCCTTGACCGACCCGGAGGTGATGTTGACGATCCGGCCCCAGCCCCGGTCGATCATGCCGGGCAACAGCGCCTTGATCAGCGCGATGGGGGCCAGCATGTTGGCATCCAGTGCCTTGATGAAATCGTCGCGGTCCCAGTCGGACCACATCCCCGGCGGCGGGCCGCCTGCATTGTTCACCAGAATGTCGACGCCCGTGGCTGCGTCCAGCAAGGCTGCGCGACCGTCGGGGTCGGACACGTCGGCTGCCACGCAGGTCACGGTCACGCCGTAGGTTTCGCGGATCTCTTGTGCGGTTTTTTCAAGATCTTCGGCACCGCGCGCGTTCAGCACCAGATTGACGCCTGCCTCGGCCAGGGCCTGCGCGCAGGCGCGCCCCAAACCACGCGACGACGCGCACACCAACGCGGTTTTTCCCGAAATGCCCAGATCCATTGAAAATCCTCACTTGCCTTTGTTGCGGCAGGCGCATCGCCTGCCCTGATCAGCGCAAGTTAGGACGTTTGGTTCAAAAAGACACGCCCAAGTGTGTGCGGATGGCGTTGCGCCTGACGCCAATCGCGTTAGGTTCGGTGCGTCAACGAGGTTGGTGATGACAGGTCTTCGAAAACAGGTGCAAAGCGTATCGGTCTGGCCGGCGGAGCATTTCCGCGTGACGGACGGCGTGGCTGACGGTGATGCGATCAGTTTCGCCGACGAGTTGGTGCTGGACGACAGCTATGAATTGTCGCCCAAGGCCCATCCGATGTCCCTGGCGCTGGAACTGCCAGAGGCGGGTGAGGCCTTTCGCGTGGCAACCGGGTCTGACGTGGGGCTGATCGGCAGCGACGTCTATCTGGATTGCTGCATCACGCTGATGGGCCAGGACAGCCGCACCTATGAGGCGCTGGTTCTGGTCGAGGTGGTATCGGGCGGCGTCGAGGCGGTGTACCTGCTTCCACTGGCGAACCTTGTTCCCGCCACACCTTACCGGCTGGTAGGTGTCGACCGCCAGATCGCCACCACCCGTTTTGCCGAGGTCGCCAGCGTCTCGTTCACCCGCGGCACCAAGATCACCCTGGCATCCGGTGCACAAAGGCCGATCGAGGATATTCGCGTGGGCGACCGGGTGCTGACCCGCGATGATGGTCCGCAGGCGGTCCGCTGGATCGGCCAGACCACCCTGCGCGCGGTGGGCGAATTCGCGCCCGTCGTGATCAAGGCCGGTGCGTTGCACAACAACGACGACCTCGTGCTCAGCCCCGATCATCGCCTGTTCGTCTATCAAAGACAGGACCGACTGGGGGCGGGTCGATCAGAGGTGCTGGTCAAGGTGCGGCACCTGATCAACGGCGATACCGTCTATCAGCAGGACGGCGGGTTCGTGGATTATTTCCAGCTGTTGTTCGATCAGCACCAGATCATCTATGCCGAAGGGATCGCCGCTGAATCCCTGCTGATCGATCCGCGCACCCGTGCGGCCCTGCCCGACCATCTGGACAGCCCTGCGCGCGCGGGCCACAGCCACAGGCACCACATGGATTACGAGGTCCGCGAGAACCTGCTGGCACAGCCCGATGCGGTCGAAATGCTGCGCAAGGCCTCGATGAGCTGAGCCGCGTTATTCCTGTTCCTTGACCGCGGCGAATGATCCATCGAACACGTCCTGACCGTCCGGGCCATTGACGTCACCAAACAGCAGGCCGCTGACGCCCTCGCGGTCGCGCCCCTTGAATTCGCCCTCGATCTCGGCGTCGATCCGGTAGCTGTCAGCACCCCGTTTCAATGTGCCGTCCACGTCGCCGGTAAAGGTATAGTTCTCATCCGGGTCGGTGTCGCGAAACAGGTCGCCATCCGAAATGGTCAGCGTGCCGGTCAACCGGCCGCCCGCTCCCGTCTGGAATCCGGTCGCACTGCCTGCCACCTCGTCGCGGGCCGCGCCGAAATTCACGTTCATGCGCAGATCGCCCAGGTATTCCACACGCGCACCGCCTGCCCCGGTCGGCAACCCTGCCCGCATGAAACCGGAATAATTGGCGCGCCCCGTGACAGGCAGCGTTCCGGGGTCGGACACATCCTGTTCGGCAAGGCGGCTTTCCAACCGGTCGGCCACGGCAAAGCGGTCAGGTGCGGCGTCGTCATCGCCGCCATCCCCACCGCCACAGGCGACAAGGGTGATGATGGGGATCAGGCTGATGAAACGCGGCATGGGCAGGCCCTGTCAAAGAACCTGCCCAACATCACGCATCATCGTTAACAGGTGGTTAAGCGTTAACGCTCCAGCTGCGCATCAAGGTCGATTGCACCACGGACTCCATCCACGTTGATGTCGCCCTGAATCTTGCCGCCGACGAATTCCACATCGCGGCCCTTGAACCCGCTTTCGCGCAGGCGGGCGTCCACCGCGATACGTTCACCGCTGGCGCTGCGCAGATTGCCATCCACATCACCAAAGATCGCAACCTGCTGGCTGTTCGACGTCCGGTTCAGGATACCGTTGTTGACCGTCAGAACGCCGTCGATCTCGGCCCCGTCACGGGTGACGAAATTGCCCAGCGTGCCACCCACGCGGTTCGCGCCGAAATCGACCCCCAATTGCATCAGGCCCGCCACATCCGTGCTGCGCCCCGGCACGCTGAGCGCACCGCCAACAGCGCCGCTGTAGGTCGCCCGACCGGCGGTCGGCACCAGCGATTTTGGCGTGATGGACGCGGCGGCATAACCGTCATTCACATCCTCGGCGACCTGCGCGATTTCAGCAAAATCCAGACGGTCGTTGACCTGCGGATCCAGGGCGCGGGCCGCAGCGGCACCACCCGTGACAGCCCCGCCACCACCACCGCCCGAACAGGCAGCCAGTGTGGCAAGCGCGATTGCAACAAGAGCAGGACGAGACGATTGGATGTTCATGGCAGTGACCTTTCAGATGGACCATAGCCCTGACGCGGTGTCGGGGCCTTGGGTCACATCTGGATCAGCAGGTCAGGCAAGACAAAAACACCCGCCGGTTATCGCATAACAGCCTAGTCGGTGGCGATGAATGCGCCCTGCACGTTGCGCAGTCCATCGCTGGTCTGACCGGTGCCTTCCAGACGGCCGGACAGGGCCGCACCATCAGACAGAAAATCGCCGTTCAGGTCCAGGGACACGTCACCGTTCAGACCAGAGCCCGAAATGCGACCTGCGGCAGAGCCGGTGACGCTGACCTCGGAGGTCAGATCGGCGGACCGGTTGATCCGCGCGTCGATATCCAGCGCGCCCTTGATCTCTTTTTGTGTCCGCGCATCGACAAAACCATCAAAGGACCCGGTGATCCGGTCCGCACCAAAATCTATGGCCAGATCGACGCGGGACAGGTAATCGGGATTTGCGATCAGCGCCTCTTCGGACAGGGATTGCCCTGCGCCCACGACATAGCCTGCAACACCGTCAAACGTGGCCGTGCCGCTGCCGGGCAAATCACCCGGATCGGTAAACCGGTCGCTGTTCAACTGGTCCTCATAGGCCGCAAAGAGTGTCGCACCCTCGTTGCGCAACAAGGTGTAGGATTTCACCGCGGTCGCGGTCTTGGTCGTGTCGGCGGCCTTGGACGCTGTCGTGCCTGCGGCAGCACCGGCAGCGGCTGCGGCCTCGGTTGTGCCGCCACCACCACCACCACCGCAGGCAGCTACAAGGCAGATCGCAGACAGGGCAACACAACGAAACAGGGTCATTCGGATATCCTCTTGCGACGCGGGTCGCTGGCAACAACAGATTTACCTTGACTAATGCTTGGTGAATGCGGCGGCCTGATTGCACAAACGTGGCGATTTCACGAAGCAGGCCCCCCGGCAGTCATTGCGCCCGCGCGGGCCGCGGGCTAAGGCGTATCCATGTCAAATCGCCCCGACCTTCCCGCTGAAATCGCCCGCCGCCGGACCTTTGCGATCATCTCGCACCCGGACGCCGGCAAGACGACGCTGACCGAAAAATTCCTGCTTTATGGTGGCGCCATCCAGATGGCCGGACAGGTCCGCGCCAAGGGCGAGGCACGCCGCACCCGGTCCGATTTCATGCAGATGGAAAAGGACCGCGGCATTTCCGTCAGCGCATCCGCCATGTCGTTCGATTTCGAACGCTTTCGGTTCAATCTGGTCGACACGCCCGGCCACTCTGACTTTTCCGAGGACACCTATCGCACGCTGACCGCCGTGGACGCGGCCGTCATGGTGATCGACGGGGCCAAGGGCGTGGAATCCCAGACGCAAAAGCTGTTCGAGGTCTGCCGCCTGCGTGATTTGCCGATCCTGACGTTCTGCAACAAGATGGACCGCGAAAGCCGCGATACATTCGAGATCATCGACGAAATTCAGGAAAACCTGGCCATTGACGTGACACCCGCATCATGGCCTATCGGCGTGGGCCGCGAATTCATGGGATGTTACGACATCCTGCGCGACAAGCTGGAAATCATGGACCGGGCCGACCGCAACAAGGTCGCCGCCAGCATCTCGATCAACGGCTTGGACGATCCCAAATGGTCGGAACACGTCCCCGCCCATTTGCTGGAAAAATTCCGCGAAGAGATTGAAATGGCGATGGAGCTGTTGCCGAAACTGGACCCGGCCAGCGTGCTGAACGGATCGATGACGCCGATCTGGTTCGGGTCCGCGATGAACTCTTTCGGGGTCAAGGAACTGATGGACGGCATCGGGACCTACGGGCCGGAACCGCAGATCCAGTCTGCCCAGCCCCGCAATATCGCGCCCGAGGAACCCAAGGTCGCGGGTTTCGTGTTCAAGGTGCAGGCCAACATGGACCCCAAGCATCGCGACCGCGTCGCATTCGTGCGCATGGCCTCGGGGCATTTCACGCGCGGCATGAAACTGACCCATGTGCGCAGCAAGAAACAGATGGCCGTCACCAACCCGGTCATGTTCCTCGCGGCCGACCGCGAGTTGGCCGAAGAGGCTTGGGCCGGTGATATCATCGGCATCCCGAACCACGGACAGTTGCGCATTGGCGATACCCTGACCGAAGGCGAGGCGATCCGCGTCAGCGGCATTCCGTCATTTGCGCCCGAATTGCTGCAAAACTGCCGTGCGGGCGATCCGATGAAGGCCAAGCACCTGGAAAAGGCGCTGATGCAATTCGCCGAGGAAGGGGCCGCCAAGGTATTCAAACCGACCTTTGGTTCGGGTTTCATCGTGGGCGTCGTGGGGGCGCTGCAATTCGAGGTGCTCGCCAGCAGGATCGAACTGGAATACGGCCTGCCCGTCCGGTTCGAGGGGTCGCAATTCACCTCGGCCCGCTGGGTCCACGGGACCAAGGACGCGGTGGACAAATTTGCCGCCGCCAACAAGCAGCACATCGCGCTGGACAACGACGGCGACACTGTGTTCCTGACCCGCCTGCAATGGGACATCGACCGGGTGCAGCGCGACTATCCCGACGTAACCCTGTCCGCGACCAAGGAAATGATGGTCGGCTGATCCTAACGCTCGGTTAATCTTTGCCGCGCAGCATGGGGCCATGCTGCGCGGTTTTCTGTTTCTGCTGGCGCTGTCCGGCTGCACCTATACGCCCCATCTTGGGGCGCGATTTGGCGTGCCTGTCGGAACGCAGGTCATCGCGCAGGAGGGATCGCAATCCGGCATCCAGCGGTTCACCACGCAGGAACGCGAAATCTATCGTGACGCGACCGGGATCATGACCGCACGCCCCGTGATCCTTCAACGCGGCGCGCTGCGGCAGCATGCCGTGCTGACCAATGTGCGCAGGCGCGCGCCCAACGCGCCCCGGCTGGTTCATGTCGCGACGCATGATCGCCTGCTGGACTATCGCAGGCATGATCGCATCTATTCCCACTGCATCGACGGCTGCCAACGCGCTGAAATCGGCGCGATTTATCTGTCAGAGGCTGACTTTCACGCGGCCACGCGCGACGGGCTTTATATTCTGGCGGATGGTGCGCGCCAATCCTACGAGGGCACCGTCCCGGCAGAGGCATTTGCCCGCGTGCGCGCGGCAGCGGATGCGCCGGGTGCGCTTCGGCAGATCCGTGACGTGGTGCTCCCCCTGATCGACACGGAACCCTGACGCCTGCGGCGGGTTGTCGCAACATGACGACACAGGAAAACGCCCCATTACTGGATACGCTTGACGCAGTTCGCGACCAGACAGGCGGGGACAGCATCGCGCTTGGCCATGTGCTCGACCGGGTGCAGGAACGCGGCTACGGACCGCTGATCGCGCTGGTGTCCGCGTTCTGTATCCTGCCGACGGGGGCCATACCGGGCGTGCCCGCCGTCGTGGGCATCATCCTGGTCCTGCAAGGCGTCCAGATGTTGGCCGGCAAGGATCGGCCCTGGTTTCCCGACATGATCGAGCGTTTTCAGCTGGACTGCGCAACGCTGAAGAAATCCGTCGACAGGGCCCGACCCTGGGCAGAACGGCTCGAAGGTATCATAGGCCCGCGCCTCGATCCCCTGACAAACGGACCGATTGCCACCCGTGCGATTGCACTGTGCATCATCCTGTCGGGCTGTCTGATGGTGCCGCTGGGGTTCATACCCTTTGTGCCTGCCTTGCTGGGTCTGGCAACGCTGCTGCTGGGTGTCGGTGTCACGGCTCGGGACGGCGTGCTGGTCGGTTTGGGCTATGCGGCATGTCTGGCCGGGGTATATACCGGGTGGGCATCCCTGCCCGGAGGCTGACGTGCCGCTGCAAAACCGCGTTCTACCGACCCAAGAGATCGTCGCAGACCCCGCGCGAGGAACACTGACCGGAAACCGCGGTATTCTGCATGTCGCCGACGGCGTCATGGGCCGCGCCCGCTGGAAATCCAAGGCATGGATCTGCTGCACGCTTGACTGGCAGGGCCGCAGGCGTCAGCTGATGACCGGTCGCAAATGGACGGAACTGTTTTTTCTGGACGAGGCCACGGCATTGGCTGCGGGCCATCGCCCATGTGCCTATTGCAGGCGGGCCGATTTATAACCGCTATCGCGATGCTTGGACTGCGGCCACGGGCGACAACCTGCGCGCCCCGCAGATGGATAACGCGTTACACACTGCCCGCATTGATCCTGCGACCCGAGGGCAGGCCCGCATGAACGGCGCGCTTGCATCACTGCCGGACGGCACGATGATCGTGACCGGCGGTCAGCCCCACCTGATCTGGCAGGACGCGTTCTGGCCCTATACGCCCGCAGGATATCAGGCGCCGCGCAGCAAAAAGGGGACAGAGGTGATCATCCTGACCCCTGCCCCCCATCTGGAGATTCTGCGCGCCGGATATGCTCCGGCGCTGCATCACACACTTATCACACCAGTTTAGCGTCCAAGGAGATCTCTGCCGTCAGCAGCTTGCTGATCGGGCAACCTGTCTCGGTTGCCTTGGCGATTTCCATGAACTCCGCCTCGGAAATGTCGGGGATCGTCGCAGACACTTCGATGTGGGCCTTGGTCACGGCGAAACCGCCGTCCTTCTGTTCGAGCGAAATCGTCGATTTCGCGTCGATATTGTCAGCAGTGAAACCCTTTTCACCCAAACCCATCGACAGCGCCATCGCGAAACAGGCTGCGTGGGCCGCACCGACCAGCTCTTCGGGGTTGGTGCCCTTGCCGCCCTCAAACCGGGCGGTAAACCCGTAGGGATGGTCGGTCAGCGCCGCGGTTTCCGTCGACACCTTGCCGATGCCGTCCTTGAGTGCGCCCTGCCAATTCGCTGTGCCATACTTCTTGATCATCGTGATCATCCTTTCGTTAGGTTCACCAGATAACGCGCCGCAACCGCATGTGTTCCCCGAAAACCTTGACCCACACCACACAAAGGCGTAACGCGACGCTATCAATATGCCCGACAATCCGGTCGGGCCTTGGCCGCGCAATTCTGCGGCCCAACTAGCCGCCGCAGCGAAAGGCCCTTGATGACCAAATTTTCCGACCTGAACCTCGATGCAAAGGTTCTCAAAGCGATCGCCGACACCGGGTACGAAACGCCCACCCCCATTCAGGCGGGTGCCATCCCTCCGGCGCTTGAGGGTCGCGACGTCCTCGGCATCGCGCAGACGGGCACCGGAAAAACCGCCAGCTTTACCCTGCCGATGATCACGCTGCTGGGCCGTGGCCGCGCCCGTGCGCGGATGCCGCGCAGCCTGGTGCTGGCCCCCACGCGCGAACTTGCAGCACAGGTTGCCGAAAATTTCGATGCCTATGCCAAATACACCAAACTGACCAAGGCGCTGCTGATCGGCGGCACCTCGTTCAAGGATCAGGACAAGCTGATCGACAAGGGTGTGGATGTGCTGATCGCGACCCCCGGTCGTCTGCTGGACCACCTGGAACGCGGCAAGCTGATCCTGACGGACGTCAAGGTCATGGTTGTCGACGAGGCCGACCGCATGCTCGACATGGGGTTCATCCCCGACATCGAGGAAATTTTCAAACGCACGCCGTTTACCCGTCAGACCCTGTTCTTTTCGGCCACGATGGCCCCGGAAATCGAACGGATCACCAATACATTCCTGTCGAACCCCGCCAAGATCGAGGTCGCACGCGCGGCCACCACGAGCGAGAACATCAAACAGGGTGTGGTGATGTTCCAGGGGTCCAACCGGACCAAGGCAGACGCCGAAAAACGCGCACTGCTGCGCAAGTTGATCGAGGCCGAAGGCGATGCCTGTTCCAACGCCATCATCTTTTGCAACCGCAAATCCGATGTCGATATGGTCGCCAAGTCGCTGAAAAAGCACGGGTTTGACGCATCCCCCATTCACGGGGATCTCGACCAGTCGCACCGGACCCGCACGCTCGAAGGGTTCCGCGATGGCGAAATCCGGTTCCTCGTGGCATCCGATGTGGCCGCCCGCGGTCTGGATATTCCCGCGGTGACCCACGTTTTCAACTTCGACGTGCCCAGCCACGCCGAGGACTACGTCCACCGGATCGGCCGCACGGGACGTGCAGGTCGGTCAGGCGTGGCCATCATGATCTGCAACCCGCGCGACACCAAGAACCTCGAGGATGTCGAACGTCTGGTCCAGCAAGAGATCCCGCGCCTCGACAATCCGCTGGGCAGCACGCCGGACGCAACGACGGATGCCGCAACACCAGAGGCACAGGGCGAAGAAAAGCCCCGCCGCAGCCGGTCGCGCAGCCGCAAGCCGAAAACGGATGCACCGACACCCGACAATGTCGCGGCTGATGCACCCGCGGAGGCGACCCCCGAGACGCCGGCAGAGCCCGCTGCCGAAGGCGGCAGATCGCGGTCGCGTCGGGGGGGCCGTGGCCGTGGGCGCAGCGCCGCACCCGCCGAGGAACAGACCGAGGCCGCAGCACCGACAGCACCGGAACCCGAGGCACCCGCCCAGTCAGAGCGGCGCGCAGATCACGATCGCGCCCCGCGTGGTGGAAACGACAACCGCAACCGTGGTGGCCGCCGGAATGACACGCCAGTCGGCATGGGCGACGACATGCCCGAATTCATCGCCAAAAGCTTTGCCGAGCGCGCCAACAGCTAGGCCGCGCCTGATTTCGCCGATGTGATCGCGCCCCCCTCGACGGGTGCGATCACATCGGCCACCTTGCCCGAAAAACAAGGTGTTATCATGTTCAGACCATTCGTTGCGGCCCTGATTCTATGGGGTCAGGCCGCCGCAGCAGACATCTGCCAAAGCACGATCGAGGCAATCACCGTCCAGATCGACACGGAAACGCTGGCCGTGGCCCCGGCACCGACGACGCGGCGCGAACGTCTGCTGAACTTTCCGGCGCGGTCCTTTGATTTCATCACCCGTGATCAACGCGCCTGCACCAGCCAAGAAGTCTTTGCCTTTCTGGCACAGGTCGAAACGGTCGATGACAAATGTCTCAGCTACACCGATGCACAAACGGGGTTTCTGCTGGTGCCCGGCCCGCGCAATTTTCGCGGGCGCTGCAACGCAAGCACGGTCTGCACCAGGGTGAACGGCACCCGCGATGCGGTGGCGACCGCGACTGTCGCCATCACCGATGTCGCATTGGGAACGGGTGATTCAACCCTCAGCAAGGTCACGCATACGACGGGTGCCATGGTGCTGTCCGGGACCGGCGCAACCATCAGCGGCGCATTGGGAAGTGCGATCACCGGTGTGACGGCTGCAGTCGGCGCACCCATTGCACTGACCGCGGCCGCCGTAACAGCCGTGGCCGTAGGTGGTGCCATCTATATTTGCGCGGATTGAATCAAAACAGGCGCAGCCCACATGGGGCCGCGCCTGTCTTGCAGGTCAAGGCTGCATCAGTTCAGACGGCTGATGACCACGATGACTTCGGGTTTTTTGCCGATTTCAGCCTGCGCCGTCTTGCGCGCGATGGTTTTCAGCTCTTTTTCCAGTTTCACATCGTCGGCCAGCGTCTTTTTGTTGGCGCGGTTGATGAACTGGGACAGGTCTTCTTCCATGATTTCGGCGAGGCTGGCATCGGACCGGCCGTCCTCGGCCAGACCCGACAGTTCGACCCAAGGGTCGCCCAGCGATTCGTCGTTTTCGTCCAGGATCAGCGTGACCACGACCAGACCGTTCAGCGCCATGCGGATGCGGTCGCGCACAACGCCGTCCATCGCACCGACATGCGTGGCACCGTCCAGATAGGTGCGACCGGTTTCGATGTATTCCGCAACCTTGGGCTGGTTGCCTGACAGATCGACCATCATGCCGTTCACCGCGACGATCCCGGGCAGGCCGTGCAGGCCCGCGACCTTGACATGTTCACGCAGGTGACGGTGTTCGCCGTGCATCGGGATCAGGAACTGCGGCTTGATCAGCTGGTGCATGGTTTCCAGATCGGGACGGTTCGCGTGACCGGACACGTGGTATTTCCCACCATCGTCGTCCACGATATCCACACCCAGCTCTGACAGCTGGTTCATGATGCGGATGACACCCTTTTCGTTGCCGGGAATCGTCTTGGACGAGAACAGGAATGTATCGCCCTCTTTCAGTGACAGACCCAGATAGCTGCCCTGAGAAAGCTGGGCCGAGGCCGCGCGGCGTTCGCCTTGCGATCCGGTGACCAGCAGCATCAGGTTTTCGCGCGGGATGTTCTGCGCGTCCTCGGCACTGACGGTCGCGGGGAAATCGTGCAGCAGGTCGGTTTCCATCGCGGCCTGCGTCATGCGCTGCATCGACCGGCCCAGCAGACAGACCGTGCGGCCTGCCTCTGTCGCGGCGGTCGCCAGCGTTTTCAGGCGTGCGATATTGGATGCAAAGGTCGTGGCGACGACCATGCCCTTGCAGTCGCGCATCAACTCGGTGATCGCAGGACCGATCGACATTTCAGACCGACCGGGGTTCGGGCTGAAAATGTTGGTGCTGTCGCAGACCAGTGCCTTGACGCCGGGCTTGGCGATTTCTTCCCACAGGGCGGTGTCAAAGGGGTCACCGACCACGGGTGTCATGTCGACTTTGAAATCGCCGGTGTGAACGATGCGACCACCGTCGCTGTCGATCACCAGACCCGCGCTTTCGGGGATCGAATGGCTGATCGGCACATAGCCCACGGTGAACGGCCCGCATTTCGTCACCGCAGGCCAAGCGTCTACGACCTGCACGACATTGTCGGGCAGACCGCGTTCCTGCAACTTGCGGCGTGCAATGTTGGCGGTGAATTTACGCGCATAGATCGGCGCGCCCAGCTCTTCCCAGCACAGGCCGACGGCACCGACATGGTCCTCGTGGGCGTGGGTGATGAAAATACCGTCGATCTGCGCCTTGCGTTCGCGCAACCAGGCAATGTCGGCAAAGATCAGATCGACACCGGGTGTGCCGTCCATGTCGGGAAATGTAACGCCAAGGTCGACGACGATCAGTCGCTCCTTGCCGGGTTTGCCGTATCCGTAGACGTAGCAGTTCATACCGATTTCACCTGCGCCACCCAGGGCGAGGTAAATCAGTCGGTCGTTTGCTTTTGCAGCACTCATGTCGTGTCCTTGTTGTATCGGTGTATCACGGTCAAACCGTGCATCGTCAGGTCATCCTCGACCCGGTCAAATAGGGTGTCGCCTTGGGCGAATAGCGATGCGAGGCCGCCGGTTCCGATCACGGTCATCGGGCGTCCTCGTTCACTCTTAATTCTCTGCGTTATCTCTTTCACCAGCCCAATGTAACCCCAGAACGCGCCGGACTGCATACAGGCCACGGTGTTGGTGCCGATCACGCGGTCGGGTTTGCTGACGTCCACATGGGGGAGTGCGGCAGCCGCCATGTGGAACGCCTCCATCGAGATGTTGACGCCGGGGGCGATGACACCGCCCACATAGGCCCCATCGGTATCGACCACATCGGCTGTCGTGGCGGTGCCGAAATCAATGACGATCAGGTCGCCACCGTGACGGTCGAACGCCCCGACGGTATTGACCAAACGGTCCGGACCAACGGCCGTGCCCTGATCCACGCGCGGTGCGACCGGCAGGCGGCATTCGGGTTTTCCCACCACCAGCGGGCGACAGTTGAAATAGCGATCCGCCAGCACACGCAGGTTGAACACAACCCGCGGCACGGTCGAGCTGACGATGACATCGGTGATCGTCACGTCCAGATTGCGCACCTTCATCAAGGTGGACAGCCAGACGTAATACTGGTCCGCCGTACGCTGCCATTCGGTCGAGGTGCGCCAGGTCGCCAAAAACGCGCTGCCGTCCCAGATGGAAAAGGTCGTATTGGTGTTTCCGCAATCAATCGTCAGCAACATCGGCAGCGTTCCCTAGAAATAGATATCCGCCGCCGGTATTGCCTGCGGCCCGTCGGCGGTAATCAGGACCAGATTGCCATCGGCGTCGATGGTCTCGAACCGGCCTGTCAGTTCTGACCGGGTGCTACGGGCTGTGATGACTTCGCCCAGACGGGCGGCATGGCGCAGCCAATCGGCCCGGATGATGTCGAAACCGCACTCCCACAGCTTTGCCTCTTGGGTGGCAAAATCCGCAGCGAGCCGGGCAAGGAACTGCATCGGATCGGTGGGCGCACCACCCTCGCCCGCAAGCGACACGGGCGCAAAGGCAGCGTCAGTAATGCCGGGCGGGACTTCTGCAAGGTTCACGCCGATCCCGATGGACAGCCAATCCACATAGGCCCCCGATCCTGCGGATTCCAACAGGATCCCCGCGACCTTGCCCTCGTTCAGCAGCACGTCATTGGGCCATTTCAGCGACAGCTTGGTCCTGTCCACGGACATGGCCAGCGCCTCGAACAGGGCATTGGCAGCCATGAACGACCGCAGACCCGCCTGTTGCGGCGTGCAATTGGGTCTGTAGACGAGGGTCGCTGCAAAATTGCCGACCGGCGACTGCCAGCTGCGGCCCCGCCTGCCCCGCGATGCGGTCTGTGTGTCGGCCACGATCCAGGTCGGTGCCGTCAGCGTCGGTGCAATGCGCGCCGCCTCGGCCATGGTGGAATCGACCGTTTGCAGATGACGGCACAAAACCCCCTCTGGCCAGAGGGGGTTCTGGGTCGGATCAGTTGACAAGGGTGCCCGCAGCGGCAGCGGCCCAGGGTTCGATCCCGAACAGGTTCACCACTCCAAAGACCATGATCGCAGCCGATGCGATCAGGAACCCACCCAGCAACGGCTGGGACGGCGCGTCCAGTGCCTCGGTTTCTTCACCAAAATACATGAAATAGACGATCCGCAGGTAGTAGAACGCGCTGATAACCGATGCGATCACGCCCGCGACCGCCAGCCAACCCAGGCCAGCGTCCACAGCCGCACGCAGCACGTAGAACTTGCCAAAGAAGCCGACCAGCGGCGGCACACCCGCAAGGCTGAACATCAGCACCAGCATGGCAAGCGCACGGGTCGGATAGCGGGACGCATACATGCGCAGGCTCTGGATGTCGGTCACCGGACGCCCGTCACGTTCCATCCCGAGGATGAATGCAAAGGTCCCGATATTCATCGTCACATAGATCGCCATGTAGATCAGCATCGCCTGCACACCAAAGGCCGTGCCTGCCGCCAGACCCATCAGCGCAAAGCCCATGTGGCTGATCGACGAATAGGCCATCAGACGCTTGATGTCGCGCTGGCCGATACCGGCGATTGCGCCCAGGAACATCGACACGACCGACAGAAAGGCTACGATCTGCTGCCAGTCACCCGTCACGCCACCAAAGGCGTCGAACATCACGCGGGCGAACAGCGCCATCGCCGCAACCTTGGGTGCGGTTGCGAAAAACGCGGTGATCGGCGTGGGCGACCCCTCGTAGACGTCGGGCGTCCACATGTGGAACGGCGCGGCCGAGACCTTGAACGCGAAACCGGCGATCAGGAACACCAGACCAAACAGCAGACCCAGCGACACGTCATCCTGGACGGCGACGATGATGCCCTCGAACTGGGTGGTGCCCGCGAAACCATAGGTCAGCGAAGCACCATAGAGCAGCAGACCAGAGGACAGCGCGCCCAGCACGAAATATTTCAGGCCCGCCTCGGTGGATTTCACGCTGTCCCGGCGCAGGGACGCCACGACATACAGCGAAAGTGATTGCAGCTCGAGACCCATATAGAGTGTCATCAGGTCGTTGGCGCTGACCATGACCATCATACCCACAACAGCCAGCGACACCAGCACGGGGTATTCGAATTTCAGCAGGTTGCGCTGTTCCATGTAGACCTTGGACATGACCAGAACCGCCGCCGCCGACAGCAGGATCATGACCTTGGCCATACGGGCGAACCCGTCGGCCACGAACATGCCGTTGAACGCCGTCTGTGCCGCGCTGTCATCCATGCCGATCCAGAAGGCCAGCACCACGAACACCGCCGCCGTCATCCAGACCAGCAGGCCCGCCGCCGCGTCCTTGACCGTATAGACCGCCGCCAGCAACGCGCCGATGGCATAAAGCGCCAGCACGATTTCCGGCAGGGCGATGGAAATATCGGAACCCATCTTAGTTCACCTCGCTTGCGGCGACGTCATTGGCGGCGTTGAACGCTGCCGTCGCGGATTCGTATTGATCGACCAGCGCAGTCACGCTTGGCCCGATGATGTCGGTGACCAGAACCGGATACACGCCCAGCAGCAGGGTCATCACGACCAGCGGGGCAAAGATCCAGCGTTCACGCATATTCATGTCGGTGATCGACTTCAGGCTTTCCTTGATCAGGTCACCCATGACGACGCGGCGATACAGCCACAACCCGTAGGAGGCCGACAGGATCACGCCGGACGTGGCGACCAATGCCACCCAGGTATTCACCTGGAACACGCCCATCAGCGTCAGGAATTCCCCGACAAAGCCTGACGTGCCGGGCAGGCCCACGTTTGCCATGGTAAAGAACATGAAAATCAGCGCATAGGCCGGCATCCGGTTCACCAGACCGCCATAGGCGTCGATGTCGCGGGTGTGCATCCGGTCGTAGATCACGCCGACACAGAGAAACAGCGCGCCAGAGATGAAACCGTGGCTGATCATCTGGAAAATCGCCCCGTCGATCCCCTGCTGGTTCACGGCAAAGATCCCCATGGTGACGTAGCCCATGTGTGCGACCGACGAATAGGCGATCAGCTTTTTCATGTCCTGCTGCACAAGTGCCACCAGCGAGGTGTAGACGATCGCGATGGCCGACAACCACAGCACCAGCGGCCCCATGACCTCGGACCCGACGGGGAACATCGGCAGGCTGAACCGCAGGAAACCGTAGCCACCCATTTTCAGCAGGATGGCCGCCAGCACGACCGAACCGGCTGTCGGGGCCTGCACGTGAGCGTCGGGCAACCAGGTGTGCACCGGCCACATCGGCATTTTCACCGCAAAGGATGCAAAGAAGGCCAACCACATCAGTGTCTGCACACCGCCCACGATGTTGATTCCCAGCAGGCTGAAACTGTCTGACGGGAATTCGGTCGTCATCAGCGTCGGGATATCGGTGGTGCCTGCGATGCTGAACATCGACACCATCGCCACCAGCATCAGGACCGACCCGAGGAAGGTGTAGAGAAAGAACTTGAACGAGGCATAGATGCGATCCTTGCCGCCCCAGATGCCGATGATCAGGAACATCGGGATCAGGCCTGCCTCAAAGAAGAGGTAGAACAGGATCAGGTCCAGCGCCATGAACACGCCCAGCATCAGCGTTTCCAGCACGAGGAAGGCGATCATGTATTCCTTGACCCGCGTCTCCACGTTCCAGCAGGCCGCGATCACCAGCGGCATGAGGAACGTGGTCAGCATCACGAACAGCACCGAAATGCCGTCCACGCCCATCTTGTATTGCATCCCCAAAAGCCAGTCGGCCTGTTCGACCATCTGGAACCCGGTATCGTTGGGGTCAAACTCTGCCAGGATGAACAGCGACACAAGGAACGATGCGACGGTCGCGGCCAGGGCCACCCACTTGGCGTTGCGCTGTGCGGCCGCATCGTCGCCCCGCAGGAACAACGCCAGAATGGCAGCACCGATCAGCGGAATGAAGGTTGTGAGCGAAAGTAGGTTGCCCATCAGTTGGCCCCTCCGGTGAACGTGACCCATGTCAGCAGGATCGCGATCCCGACAACCATGGCGAAGGCATAAGTGAACAGATAGCCGGACTGCATCCGGTTCACGGTGCGGGTAAAGAACGGCACGATTCCCATGGCCAGACCGTTGATCCCGCCGTCGATGGTGCCCTGATCACCGCGTTTCCAGAAAAACCCGCCGACCCACAAGGCAGGACGCACAAAGACAAAGTTGTAGAGCTCGTCAAAGTACCATTTGTTCAGCAGGAAATTGTACAGCGGGGCCTGCTGTTCAGCCAGTTTGGCGGGCAGATCGGGCCGCCGGATGTACATCTGATAGGCCAGTCCCAGTCCCAGCAGCATCGCGATGAACGGCGACACCTTCACCCATTTGGACACCAGATGCGCCTCGTGCAGGACGTGGTTGTCCGGTGCCTTGTAGATCGCACCCTTGCCCGGCTCTGCGGGCCAGACGTCCGCGGCATGATCGTCACCGGTGCCCTCGCCCTCGGTTTCGGCAGTCGCGGCATAGGCCGGCGCAATCAGGCTGAAACCAGCGGCGTGGTCTTCCTCGACCGTGACCTCGGATTTGTCCGCCGCGCCAAAGAACACGGCAACATTGGTATCATTCGAAAAGAACGGCTTGTAGAACACCATCCCCGAAAAGATCGCACCGAATGCCAGCACGGCCAGCGGCACCAACATGACGGTCGGGCTTTCGTGTGCATGCTCATGCGTATGCTTGTCGCCGCGCGGTTTGCCGTAGAACGTCAGGAACATCAGACGCCAGCTGTAGAAACTGGTCATGCCCGCAGCGATCAGCAGCATCCAGAAGGCATAGCCACCGGCGGTGCCTGCATAGGCGCTCTCGATGATGGCGTCCTTGGACACGAAACCCGCGAACCCGACGGGGAACCCGACATAGAGCAGCGGAATACCCACACCCGTGATTGCCAGCGTGCCGATCATCATGGCCCAGAACGTCTTGGGCAACTTGTCTTTCAGGCCGCCATAGTTCCGCATGTCCTGTTCGTGGTGCATCCCGTGGATGACAGAACCGGCCCCGAGAAACAGCAGCGCCTTGAAGAAGGCATGCGTCAACAGGTGGAACATCGCGACGGAATAGACGCCCAGACCAGCGGCCACGAACATGTAGCCCAGCTGGCTACAGGTTGAATAGGCGATGACCCGCTTGATATCGTTCTGCACCAGACCGATCGTTGCGGCGAAAAACGCGGTCGTCGCACCCAGGAACACGACGAACCCGGTCGCCACGGGCGCGAATTCCATGATCGGCGACATGCGGCAGATCAGGAACACACCGGCGGTCACCATGGTTGCGGCGTGGATCAGCGCGGAGACCGGTGTCGGCCCTTCCATCGCGTCGGGCAGCCAGGTGTGCAGGAACAACTGCGCCGATTTACCCATCGCGCCGATGAACAGCAGGATCGCAATCACCTCTGCCGCATTCCATTCACGCCACAGGAACTGGATCTGCGTTTCCGCGATCTGCGGTGCCTGCGCAAAGATCACGTCAAAGCTGATCCCGTCGGTCAACAAGAACAGGCCAAAGATTCCCAGCAAGAACGCAAAGTCACCGACCCGGTTGACCACGAAGGCCTTGATGGCTGCGGCATTGGCGCTGGGTTTCTTGAAATAGAAACCGATCAGCAGGTAGGATGCGACGCCCACGCCCTCCCAGCCGAAAAACATCTGCACGATGTTGTCGGCCGTCACCAGCATCAGCATCGCAAAGGTAAAGAACGACAGATAGGCAAAGAAACGGGGGCGATAGCTTTCGTCGTCGCTGAAATTGTCGTCATGCGCCATGTAGCCAAAAGAATACAGGTGCACGAGGCTCGACACGGTCGTGATGACGATCAGCATGATCAGCGTCAGGCGGTCGACGCGGATCGCCCAGTCGGTCGCCAGTGACCCGCTTTCGATCCAGCGCAGCAGGCTGATCGAATTGGTCGTGCCGTCAAATGTGACGAATGCGACCCATGACAGGACAGCGGACAGGACCAACAGCGAGGTCGCCGTCCACTGCGCGCCCTTTTCGCCGATGATCTTCCAGGTGAAACCGCAGATCAGCGCGCCGACCAGCGGCGCAAACAGGATGATCGAAAACATGTGTTCAGCCCTTCATCACGTTGACGTCTTCAACGTCGATGGTCCCGCGGTTGCGGAAGAAGCAGACAAGGATCGCAAGGCCGATCGCGGCCTCGGCGGCGGCGACGGTCAGCACGAACAGGGTGAAAACCTGCCCGACCATGTCGTTGAGGAAACTGGAAAACGCGACAAAGTTGATGTTCACCGCCAGCAGCATCAGTTCGATGCTCATCAGCAGGATGATCACGTTCTTGCGGTTCAGGAACAGGCCAAAGATCCCGATCACGAACAGCGCCGCGGCGACCGTCAAATAATGTTCAAGTCCGATCATATACGTCCCTCCGGGGTGGCGCCCCGCTAAGTCTTTGGGTCGGGGACGGGCCCCGGTGGTCTAGTGGTGGCGCGCCTTACAGGCCCTGCCCCGGTTTCACGTCCTTCAGTTCCATCGCCTTGGCCGGATCGCGGTGCATCTGGGCCACGACGTTCTGACGCTTGATGTCAACGCGGTGGCGCAGTGTCAGCACGATGGCCCCCACCATTGCGACCAGCAGGATCAGGCCCGCTAGCTGGAACAGCAGAATGTAACGGTCATACAGCAGCAGGCCGATCAGGGCCGTGTTTTCACCGATATCGGCGGGGGCCGCCAACCGGGTTTCAACCTCGTTCGAGAATTCCCAAACGCCAAAGGCAACGGCCAGCTGCATCAGGATCACGATGCCGATCAGCAGACCGATCGGCAGGTATTTCGACATCTCGGCCTTGAGTGCGGCGAAATCCACGTCCAGCATCATCACGACGAACAGGAACAGCACCGCGACCGCGCCGACGTAGACGATGATCAGCAGCATCGCGACGAATTCGGCACCCAGTACAACGAACAGACCAGCCGACGACAAAAACGCCAGGATCAGCCACAAGACCGAATGGACCGGGTTGCGTGACAACACGGTCATCAGACCACCCAGCAACGTGGTGATCGCGAACATATAAAACGTAAAGGCCATGACCGTCATGCGTCGTCGTCCTTGCTCAGTTCCTCGGTGGCGAGGGTCATCGCCGTTGTCATTGCCGGCACACCGCCGAACAGTCCCGCCTGCGCAATCGCCTCGGCGATTTCTTGGCGTGTGGCACCGGCCGCGATCAGATGGCGCACCGTGATGCGGATCTGGTCCTCGGCTGCGGCACCGGTGATGGTCAAGCCCGTAAGCGTGAGCAGCAGCCGCGTCTTGGCGTCTAGCCCGTCCGGGTTCAACCCCTTACCAAAGAAAGTCTCCATCATGTCGGCAGACATGGTCGGAAACAGATCCGCAAACCCCTTGGGCACAAACGACGACATGTCAGGGTTGAACTGGCGCGCCCAGTCCTGACCCTGCTGCATCATCTTGGCAAAGGGGTTTTCGTCGCTCATCGGTAGGGCGCATCCATTTCAAGGTTGCGTGCGATTTCGGATTCCCAACGGTCACCGTTCGCCAGCAGTTTTTCCTTGTCGTAGTACAGCTCTTCACGGGTCTCGGTGCTGAATTCGAAATTCGGCCCCTCGACGATGGCGTCCACCGGGCAGGCTTCTTGGCACAGGCCGCAGTAGATGCATTTCGTCATGTCGATGTCATAGCGCGTCGTGCGGCGGCTGCCGTCATCGGTGCGCGGTGCCGCGTCAATCGTGATGGCCTGTGCAGGGCAGACGGCCTCGCACAATTTGCACGCAATGCAGCGTTCTTCGCCGTTGGGATAGCGACGCAGCGCGTGTTCGCCCCGGAAACGCGGTGACAACGGACCCTTTTCATGGGGGTAGTTCACGGTCGCCTTGGGGGCAAAGAAGTACTTCATCCCCAGACCGAACCCCTTCCAGAAGTCCTGCAGCAGAAAATATTTGGCGGCGCGGGTATAGTCCATATCAGCCTCCGATCGTGTAGCGGGCCCACATGCCCCCAAACACTTCAAATTTCGCAAGGAACGCCACGATCACGACCCAGGCCAGCGACATCGGCAGGAACACCTTCCAACCAATCCGCATCAGCTGGTCATAGCGGTAGCGGGGGGTGATGGCCTTCACCATGGCGAACATGAAGAAGCACAGCACCATTTTCAAAACCATCCACAGCACGCCGTCCGGCAGGCCGGGGATCGGTGACAGCCAGCCGCCCAGGAACAGCAGCGACACCAGCGCACACATCAGCACGACGGCCATCAATTCACCGATCATGAACAGCAGGAACGGTGTGGACGAATATTCGACCTGATACCCTGCAACCAGCTCCGATTCCGCCTCTGGCAGATCGAACGGCGGGCGGTTGGTTTCAGCCAGCGCCGAGATAAAGAACAGGAACATCATCGGGAAATGCGCGACCCAGTACCAGCTAAAGATACCCGCCCCGCGCTGCGCCTCGACGATGGCGCCAAAGT
Source organism: Loktanella sp. 3ANDIMAR09 (assembly GCF_001420005.1). Taxonomy (GTDB): domain Bacteria; phylum Pseudomonadota; class Alphaproteobacteria; order Rhodobacterales; family Rhodobacteraceae; genus Loktanella. The sequence continues at coordinate 82,047 of NZ_LJAK01000005.1, forward strand.
TCATCGACCCTGTCGAGATGATGATGCCGATGATGATCAGGCCCAGCGACACCTCGTAGGAAATCATCTGTGCCGCCGACCGCAGCGATCCCAGGAACGGATATTTGGAGTTGGACGCCCAGCCCCCCATGATGACGCCATACACCTCGAGAGAGGAGACCGCGAAGACGAACAGGATCGCCACGTTGATGTCGGACAACACCCAACCATCGTTGAACGGAATGACCGACCAGGCGATGACGGGCATGACGAATGTGATCATCGGCGCGATGAAATAGACAGGCTTGTCCGCGCCAGCGGGCACCACGATTTCCTTGACGATGTATTTCAGGAAATCCGCAAAGGATTGCAGCACACCCCAGGGGCCGACCACGTTGGGACCGCGGCGCATCTGCACGGCGGCCCAGACCTTGCGGTCGGCATACATCAGCATCGCCAATGCCAGCAGCAAGGGAATCAGCACCAGCAAACACTGGCCAAGGATCAACAGGACCTGGCCCGTGTTGGTCGTGGTGAAGAAGTTGATCATATCCGTTTCCTCAAGCGTCAGACGGTCGGAATACCCGATGCGCCGCAATCTGCAACCTTGACCACGGCGTCAATCGACGCGCGGCCGCGCGGCAGGTCCGGCGAGATGGTGTAAACAGCATCTGACCGCCAAGTGCCACCCTCTTTGGACGTATTCACCCGCACCAATCGGGTGAAAGCCTGCCCCCGGATCAGCGCATACTGTGCCGCGGCGCATTCTGCATAATTTTCGACCAGTGCAGGATCGTCGGTGCCGCGCAGCGCGACACGGAAATTCACCAGATCGCCATCCAGCAGATCAGTCTGCACGCCCAGATAGTCCGGGCGCACAGCATTCGGGGCCATTGGCGCGCATGCGGCCAGCCCCAGGATCATCACGGCGGCACGGCGCATCGGTCTTACTCCGCCGCGATCTTGTCCGTAAGACGCATCTTGGCGTTGGCCGACAGTTCCGCCATCAGGCCAGAGGCCCGCGCAATCGGGTTCGTCAGGTAGAAATCCTGCACGGCGTAGGTGAAATCACCCTGTCCCAATGTTCCAGCATCCGGCAGCACCATCGCATTTTCGGCCACTTCGTCGATGCGACCCAGATGCGGATGCGCGTCGACCAGTGCCCGGCGCAGCTGGGCCAGCGAATCGAATGGCAGCGTGGCGTCCAGTTCAGCGGACAATGCCCGCAGGATCGCCCAGTTTTCCTTGGCCTGCCCCGGAGGGAATGCAGCGCGCATCGCCAGCTGCGGGCGGCCTTCGGTGTTCACGAACAAACCGTTTTCTTCGGTATAGGCGGCGGCGGGCAGGATCACGTCGGCGCGATGCGCCCCACGGTCACCATGGCTGCCCTGATAGATGACAAAGGCACCAGCCGGTATTTCGACCTCGTCCGCGCCAAGGTTATAGATGACTTCAGCGCCGTCCAATGCAGCGGACAAACCGCCTTCGGTCACGGCCCCCACATCCATTGCGCCAACGCGACCGGCGGCCGTATGCAGGATCATAACCTTGGAATTGGCGGCCTGCGCCGTTTTCAGCGCCAGCGCCAGAACCGCAGCACCATCGTCACCCGTCAAGGCGCCCTGCCCGATGATCATGACACCGGCCTTGTCGGTCTTGTCGCTGTGATCCATCGCCGCGATCTTTTCCAGCGCGGCACGATCAGTGCCCAGCTCGACGACGTCGTATGTCAGATCAACCGGTGTGCCGATCCGACCAACGGTTGCACCGCGCGACCAGGCGCGGCGAATGCGGCTGTTCAGGCCAGCAGCCTCGGTGCGGGGATTGGTGCCGATCAAGAAGATATTGTCGGCCGTATCAATGTCCGCGATGGTCGCCGTGCCGACATAGGCCCCGCGATTGCCCGCCGGCAGAGCAGCTCCATCAACACGGGATTCGACAGAGCCGCCCAGACCTTCGACCAGCTGCTTGAGCGCGTAGGCACCTTCGACAGAAGCAAGATCACCGATCAGACCGGCGACCTTCTTGCCGCGCATGGCGGCCGCTCCGGCGGCCAGCGCCTCGGGCCACTCGGCTTTGCGCAGCTTGCCGTTCTCGCGGATGTAGGGCGTGTCCAGGCGCTGGCGGCGCAGGCCGTCAAAGACAAAGCGCGTCTTGTCGTTGATCCATTCCTCGTTCACGTCGTCATGGTTGCGCGGCAGGATGCGCATGACTTCACGCCCCTTGGTATCGACGCGGATGCTGGACCCCATCGCATCCATCACGTCGATGGATTCGGTTTTCGTCAGCTCCCACGGACGCGCGGTAAAGCTGTAGGGCTTGCTGACCAGCGCGCCGACCGGGCACAGGTCGATGATGTTGCCCTGCATGTTGGAATTCAGGGTCTCACCCAGATAAGAGGTGATTTCCGCATCCTCGCCGCGGCCCGTCTGGCCCATCTGGTGAATGCCCGCGACCTCGGTCGTGAAGCGCACGCAACGGGTGCAGGAAATGCAGCGCGTCATGTGGGTCTCGACCAGCGGTCCCAGATCCAGATCTTCGGTCGCGCGCTTGGGTTCGCGGAAACGGCTGAAATCGACGCCGTAAGCCATCGCCTGATCCTGCAAATCACACTCGCCGCCCTGATCGCAGATCGGGCAATCCAGCGGGTGGTTGATCAGCAGGAATTCCATGACGCCCTCGCGGGCCTTTTTCACCATGGGGCTGTTGGTTTTTACGACAGGCGGTTCCCCGTCCTTGCCGGGGCGCAGATCGCGCACCTGCATCGCACAGGACGCTGTCGGTTTGGGCGGGCCGCCCACGACCTCGACCAGACACATCCGGCAGTTCCCCGCGATCGACAGACGCTCGTGGTAGCAGAACCGGGGAATTTCGACCCCCGCCAGTTCGCAGGCCTGAATGAGGGTCATGGCACCATCGACTTCGATCTCTTGACCGTCGATGTTGATTTTCTTGAGGTCGGACATGAAAGGCTCCGGACAGCTGGTGCACCAAAGTGCGTTATCCGGGGTTCTAACGCGCCTGACAGGCTGATGCCAGACGCGCGGACGACTTTTTCGCAGGCGATACCGCGACCTAGCGCAGCAGCCTGCCGACCCCGCTGCCCTTGGCAATCTGGTCGCGCCCCACAGTGCAATAACTGTCAGGATCGCCCGTCACGGCCCCCAGCTGCACAAGCTGGCGACGCGCAATCGCTTCCAACCGGTCCTTTTGCGCGTCGTCGTCGATATAGGCGTCCACCTCGTCACTGGAATAGCCCAGATCGCGGGCACGCGATTTGAGGTTCAGCAGCGTGCGGATTCCCTGAAAGGTCCGCGCGTCGATGTCGTCGCACTGGCGGCTGATTTCATAGGCCATGCCCACGACCAGCAGGCCATTGGTGATTTCTGCCTCGTCGGCCAACCCCTGTGCGGTCGCAGGACCGGTCAGGCCGGTCGCGGCAATCGCGGCAATCATCAGGTTGCGCATCTCGATAATCCTTTGTTTTGTTGAACTGGATATCGGTCCGCCGCAGCGGCTATGCAATATCAGGGGCAGCGTCAGGCGATGTCCCGCCCAGATTGGCCCGCGCCCAGCCCCAGCCAAAGGCCGCAGGCGTATCACCGTCCCGTTTGAGGTCCTCGAGCCGCGCAAGCGCCTCTGACAGCGTGGGTTTATGACCGACGGGCACAGGCCACATCACGAAATGTTGGTCGGTCATCCGTTCGAACCATTCCGCGCGCCGCTTCATGAACCGGGCGTGCAAGGTATCAAAGACGTAAGTGCGCAGGCTGGGGAAATCGGCCCAGACCGTCAGGTTCGCCACGAACTGCGGATCGCCGTCGATCTTGGCCTCCGTGTTGCCTGTGCCCGGCTCGCCCGACCCTTCCATCATCCAGACGAAACCGGGCATCCGTTTGCCCAGCCCGTTGATCCGGTCGAGGTTGTCCATGAATTCAGCCACACGCGGATCATCCGTCGGCGCAATCAGGCGACCGATGTTGAGTTCGGCAAGATGCATCATGGCCCCGCCGTGATCCACACATAAGCCAGGACAGCGCATACGGCAGCAAGTGCAACGACCGCCAAAACGACAAATGCAGCAAAGAGCCAGCCCAGCCCCGCACCCAATACAGCCCCTGCAAGGCTATACAAAACACCGGACCCGTTCTGCACGTCCGCAAAAAGGTACCCCATCCCCGCACCCGGGATGACACCGATCGCCGCCGTTATCCGGCGCAGACGTGGCGTGCCCTCAACTGCAAAATTGCTGAAATCAAAAAAATCCATCACAACCCCTTACGGCGACGTAGGGTCAGGTTAGGCGGTCGCGAAACATCGACGCAACATCCACAAACAAAAACACCGCCGCAGCGGTGTTTTCTAGCGTTAGATGTGTGTCTGATGGACCTTATTCCGCCGCGATGGGGCGCTTGTGCTTGATCCGGTCCTCGATCTCGCCGCGGAAGTTGCGGATCAGACCCTGGATCGGCCAGGCCGCTGCGTCACCAAGCGCACAGATCGTGTGACCTTCGACCTGCTTGGTCACGTCCAGCAGCATGTCGATTTCCTCGACCGCCGCCTCGCCTTTGACCAGACGTTCCATGACGCGCATCATCCAGCCCGTGCCTTCGCGGCAGGGCGTGCACTGGCCGCAGCTTTCGTGCTTGTAGAATTTGGACAGTCGCCAGATCGCTTTGATCATGTCGGTACTCTGGTCCATCACGATGACCGCTGCCGTGCCCAGACCGGACCGCTGTTCGCGCAGCCAGTCGAAATCCATGATCGCGCCGTCCATCTGTTCGGCCGTCAGACACGGCACAGAGGATCCACCGGGGATCACCGCCTTGAGGTTTTTCCACCCGCCCCGGATACCGCCGCAGTGCTTGTCGATCAGTTCCTGGAACGGAATCGACATCTCTTCTTCGACGACGCAGGGGTTGTTGACGTGACCGGAAATCGCAAACAGCTTGGTGCCCGCGTTGTTCGGGCGGCCCATGCCTGCGAACCATGCACCGCCACGGCGCAGGATCGTCGGCACCACGGCAATCGATTCGACGTTGTTCACCGTGGTCGGGCAACCATACAGTCCCGCACCCGCCGGGAACGGCGGCTTCATCCGGGGCATGCCCTTTTTGCCTTCGAGCGATTCCAGCAGCGCGGTTTCCTCGCCGCAGATGTAGGCACCCGCCCCGTGGGCCAGATAGATGTCGAAATCCCAGCCGGACCCGCAGGCGTTCGGTCCGACCAGACCCGCGTCATATGCCTCGTCGATGGCGTTTTGAAGCGCCTCTTTTTCACGGATGTATTCGCCGCGGATGTAGATGTAGCAGGCATGCGCCTGCATGGCGAAACTGGCGATCAGGCAGCCTTCGATCAGCGTATGCGGATCGTGACGCATGATTTCACGGTCCTTGCAGGTGCCCGGCTCGGATTCGTCTGCGTTCACGACCAGATAGCTGGGACGCCCGTCCGATTCCTTGGGCATGAAGGACCATTTCAGGCCCGTCGGGAAACCCGCACCGCCACGACCACGCAGGCCGGATGCCTTCATCTCGTCAACGATCCAGTCCTTGCCCTTGGCGATGATGTTCTTGGTGCCATCCCAATGGCCACGCGCCATCGCGCCCTTCAAAGAGCGGTCGTGCATCCCGTAAAGGTTCGTGAAGATGCGGTCCTGATCTTGCAACATGGTGCGGGTCCTCAAGTTCTGGTTGGCGTGTTGCGCCCGTTACCGCGTCTTTTGCCAGATTCTGACGGTGACAACCAGTGACCAAATGAACGCAGCCAGCGAGATGAGGTAGAACAGGATTTCAAATCGCGGTGCCAGCCCCGTCACGGCCACCAACCACGGTGCGAGGATCGCCAGCAAACCCGCGCCAGCGATGACAAGGGCGGCGATCCGCCCCTGTCGCGTTGTATCGTCTGTGTGATTCGACATGATTTAGTAGACGCCGCCCTTGTCGACCTTCTTGGAAAATTCGGTCTCGCCCCCGGCGGCCAGAATTTTTGCCTGAGACACCCAGTTGTCACGGCTCGCACGGCCCTTGAACCCTTCGAGGTTGCTGTCGACCCAAGCCAGTTCCTTGTCCGTCCAGGACGCAACCTGGTCAAAGTGATAGATGCCCATACCGTGCAGCATGGTTTCCATCTTGGGCCCGACGCCCTTGATTTCCTTCAGATTGTCGGGGCCACCTTCACGCGCCTGATCCAGCAGCTTGGGCTTGTCGGCATCAGACGGCGCGGCCTCGACCGACGCGGTGCCGGGCTTGCCGGGCTTTGCCTTGACGGGTGCAGCGGCGGCGGGCTTGGCCTCGACGACCGATGCGCCGGTGTCGCCGGACACTTCGCTTGCAATGCCACCTGCGGCCCCTGCCCCCGCATGCACTGTCCGCGCATTCGGGTCGCCTGCGGCCGATGTGCCGGCCTTCGGGGCCGATGCAGCGGCGCTTTCGTTGGCCGGTGTTGCACTGACGGCCTTGGTCTCTGCAGTTCCGGATGTGCCGGCGGTTTGCGCAGTTGCGGCAGACCCCTGCGATCCGGACGCATCCGTTGCACCAGCCGCGACCGTGGCAGAGGCCGCAGTGGTCGCAGGCGCATGGCCGACGCCATGCGCTGCGGCACCTGCTGCACGCGCTGCCGCATCTGCGCCAATCGGTTCGCCCTTGGCTGTGTAACCCGGCTGCGTGTTGCGACCCGCAGGTTCACGCCAGCCCAACCACAGCACCACGGCCACGATGACAGCCACCAGTCCCGCGATGAACAATGCCGCGATGAATCCGGTGCCAAAAACGGCCAGCGCAACGCCACCTGCGATCAGGCCGAACACCCCGGCCACGACCAGGATGCCCAGCTCCTTTGGTGCAGTTGTTTTCATTTGCAATTCCCCCTGCAAGTCACACGGACCCACAGGGTCCGGTATTTTCAAATGCCGTCAACGCGCAGCGCAAAAGACGGCCCTAGGGCCGTCTTAAAGCAACTTTTACGTGAGACATAGAATTTTTGCGAACCGCAGGGTTTACGCGGCCCCAAGGACCTTGGCTTGACCGACCCAGTCGTCGCGCAGGATGCGGCCCTTGAACTTGAGCCGCGTATCGACCCAAGCCATTTCGGCAGTGGTCCAGGCCGCAATCTGGTCGAAATGGTAAAAACCCAATTCGTGCAGAATGCCTTCGATCTTGGGTCCGACGCCCTTGATCCGTTTCAGATCATCAGGACCGCCATCGCGCGGCGCGTCCAGGGTCACGGGTTTTTCCTCGGCCACGCCTTCCAGCGGGTTATCAGCGGCTGTCGCCGGTTTGGCCGTTGCAGCACCGGGAAGACCCTTTGCATCCGTTGTATCAGCAGAGTTCGCGGCAGCCCCCGTCACAGCGCCAGCACCGGCCTTGCGCGGTCCGGGTGCGGGCGTGTCCGACCCATCCTTGCCAGCCGCACCTTTCAAGGTTGCAGAGGCACCTTTTGAATCGGTGGTCGACGCACGCTTGGACGCAGCCTTGGTATCGGTCTTTGCCTTGGGGGCGACGCTGCCTTCGGCCGGTTTGGCCGCGGTTGCATCCGCTGGCGCCTCGCCCGGAGCCTCGGCTGTGCCGTCAGAGGCAGCACCCACATTGCGCGGCGCTGGCGCATCACCGCTGACGCGGCCACCCTGCTTGCCATCGGGCCCCTCGGGTGACATCAGGTCATCACGTGCGGCGGCCTTGGTGTTCTTGTCTGCGGCCTTGGCGGTGTTCCAGGGTGTCAGCAGCGGCACTTCGGTGCCGTCGATGCGTTTCAGTGTGTCACCAATATCAACGGCCAGTTGGGCGCTCGCGTTGTACTGAGCCTTGCCGCTGTCGTGATCCTTGAGGCTGGTCAGGCCGGACAGCGGTTCGGACGCGAAACGCCCGTTCTGCGGGCCGGGCACCGGCACCTCGCCCGCGGCCATGCGGTCGATCAGGTCAGACAGCTTTTCGGCGGTCAGATCCTCGTAGTAATCCTTGCCGATCTGGGCCATCGGCGCGTTGGCGCAGGACCCCAGGCATTCGACCTCTTCCCACGAAAACTTGCCGTCAGCGGACAGCTGATGCGGCTTGGGGGCGATCTTGTCCTTGCAGACACTGATCAGGTCCTCGGCGTTGCAGATCATGCACGACAGCGTGCCGCAAACCTGAATATGCGCCACAGAACCAACGGGTTGCAGCTGGAACATAAAGTAGAACGTCGCCACCTCGAGGACGCGGATATATTCCATGCCCAGAAATTTGGCCACGTATTCGATGGCCGGGCGTGTCAGCCAGCCTTCTTGTTCCTGCGCGCGCCACAGCAGCGGAATCACCGCGCTCGCCTGCCGCCCTTCGGGGAACTTGGTGATCTGACCTTCGGCCCAAGCCTTGTTGGCATCGGTAAAGGCAAAGGTTTCAGGCTGGTCGTGATACAGGCGTCGCAGCATGGTCAGGGTCTTTCAGGTCTTTTTCAGGCAGATCGTCAGAGGTCGGATCAAATGCAGCGGTCGCTTACCACACGAATGGAACTGTCACCAGAGACCTCGACCCGGCCCTCGCTTTCGAGTTGCGGGATAAGCGATCCCAGCTCTGCCTGGCTGATCGTGGCGTCATTCAGAACGGCACCCGCGTTGGCGGTGGTCAGCTCGCAGCCATTGGCCTCGATCCCCTGCACCAGACGTTCCTTTGCGGTCAGCAACGCGGGCTGCTCGATCGTGGGCGGCGGGGCCACGCGGTCCATCGGATCAGCCGGCATGTTGTTGCCCAAACGCGGGATGCCCGGCGAACAGGCGGCGACGGCGGCCAATGCGCCGACAATGATGATGCGGTTCATCATGATGCACAAAACTCCGGTGCGATGGTCAGGACGCCGGCACCCTGATCATAGGTTGCCTGACCGTTGTTGGTCATCGCGCTCAGCGCATTGCTGACCCGGCGCGAGGTGGTGATGTTGCGTTCGACAAATGCATCGGACCATGTGGCCCGGTCCATGACGCAGCCCGGCGCGCTGAGCGTGCCCAGATCGCGCGCAAGTTCAGGAAATCCGCCACTGCCCACCTGCGAGAACGACACATCGGAATACCGCGTATCGACACCGGCCACGGTCGCACCGCAGGCTGTCATAACCATCAGGGCAGCAAGGCTAACTAATTTGTTCATCTGTCAATCTCCCCGAAAACGACGTCCATCGTGCCGATAATCGCGGCGACGTCGGCCAGTTGGTGCCCCTTGGCGACGTGATCCATCGCTTGCAGGTGCAGGTAACCCGGCGCGCGCAGTTTGGCGCGGTAGGGTTTGTTGGTGCCATCGGCCACCAGATACACGCCGAATTCGCCCTTGGGGGCCTCGACCGCGGCATAGACTTCGCCTGCGGGGACGTGGAACCCTTCGGTATAGAGCTTGAAGTGGTGGATCAGGCTTTCCATGTCGGTTTTCATCTGACTACGTGTTGGCGGGGTCATTTTACCACGTGCCATCACGTCGCCCTTTTCCACGCGCAGCTTTTCGCAGGCCTGACGCATGATGTGGATCGACTGGCGCATCTCTTCCATCCGGCAGAGGTAGCGGTCATAGCAATCGCCATTCTTGCCCACCGGGATCTGGAATTCGAATTCGTCGTAGCATTCATAGGGCTGCGCACGCCGCAAATCCCACGCAAGGCCAGATCCGCGCGCCATCACGCCCGAGAAACCCCATTCCTGAATTTCCTGTTCGGTGACGATGCCAATGTCGGCGTTACGCTGCTTGAAAATCCGGTTTTCCGTCAGCAGCCCGTCGATATCGTCCAGCACGCGCGGGAAATCCTGACACCATGTGTCGATATCCTCGATCAACTGGTCGGGCAGGTCCTGATGCACACCGCCGGGGCGGAAGTAATTGGCGTGCAGACGCGCACCGCAGGCGCGTTCATAGAACACCATCAGTTTTTCGCGTTCCTCGAATCCCCACAGCGGCGGGGTCAGCGCGCCGACGTCCATCGCCTGTGTGGTCACGTTCAGAAGATGCGACAGGATACGGCCGATTTCGGAATACAGCACGCGGATCAACTGCGCCCGGCGCGGCACCTCGGTCTTGGTCAGCCGTTCGATCGCCAGACACCACGCGTGTTCCTGGTTCATCGGACTGACGTAATCCAGCCGGTCGAAATACGGCAGGTTCTGCAGGTAGGTGCGGCTTTCCATCAGCTTTTCGGTGCCACGGTGCAGCAAGCCGATATGCGGGTCGCAGCGTTCGACGATCTCGCCGTCCAGTTCCAGCACCAGACGCAACACGCCGTGGGCCGCAGGGTGCTGCGGACCAAAGTTGATGTTGAAGTTGCGGATCTGCTGTTCACCCGTGCGCGCGTCCGTGGACCCGTCGTCGTAGGTGTTTACACGAATATCACCGTCCATCATTTTGCGGCCTCCTTGGCCTTTTCATCGCCCGGGATGATGTATTCCGCCCCCTCCCAGGGGGACATGAAATCAAACTGGCGGTATTCCTGCACGAGGCTCACGGGTTCGTAGACGACGCGCTTTTGCTTTTCGTCGTAACGTACCTCGGTGTAACCGGTGGTCGGGAAATCCTTGCGCAGCGGATGGCCGCGGAAACCGTAATCGGTCAGCAGGCGCCGCAGATCGGGATGACCCGAAAACAGGATGCCGAACATGTCGAACACTTCGCGTTCGAACCAGTTGGCACTGGGATGCACGGAAATGATCGACGGCACCATGTCCTCTTCGCGGATGTCGACCTTCAGCCGGATCCGCTGGTTCTGATACATCGACAGCAAATGATAGACGACCTCGAACCGCTTGGGCCGCTGGGGATGATCCACGGCCGTGATATCGACAAGTGTCGAAAACTTGCACGCCGGATCGTTTTTCAGAAACTCGACAAAGCCCACGATGTTTGCCACCGCGACCTTGATCGTCAGTTCACCAAAGGCCACGTCCCAGGACAACACGCAATCATTGCGTTTCAGTTCCAGGTGCTGGCCCAGTTCGCTCAGGGCTTGGGTCTGCGCGCTTGCAGGTGTCTGGCTCATGATAGGTTGCACTCCATCGCGGATGTGAGGTTTGTCCAGCCGCCGCCCATGACACGGACGTCGTTGACGTATTGATTGCCCTGCGCGTCCGCCACGTCGATCGTGACAGCGGTCAATGTCCCGCGGTCAGGCGACACCGGCGGCGCGGGGGCGTAGAAACTGAAATCGCGGCTTTCGCCGGGTGCAATCGCATCGGGGATATACGATCCGATGGCGTCGCTCAGGACGGTTTCGCCTGCGACACTGAAACCCCAGCCGATGCGGATGCCGTTGATGGGCCAGTCCAGATCGTTCCTGACAGTGACCGCGATACGATGCGTTCCTGCTTCGGTCTGCACCAGCGCCGCGTTCTGCAACGGCACCTGTGCGGCCAGACAGGCCCGCCGGGCGTCATGCGCGGCACTGGCCTGCACTGCCACCGGCATCAGCGACACGGTGGTCGCGGACAGGATGGCCGCACGCAGCATCAGCGAACGATTGTTCCGGTGCGGCGGATCTTGCGCTGCAATTGCAGGATACCATACAGCAGCGCCTCTGCCGTCGGCGGGCAGCCCGGCACATAGATATCGACCGGCACGATGCGGTCGCATCCGCGCACCACGGAATAGCTGTAGTGATAATAGCCGCCGCCATTCGCACAGGACCCCATCGAGATCACATAGCGGGGTTCGGGCATCTGGTCATAGACCTTGCGCAGCGCGGGGGCCATCTTGTTGGTCAAAGTGCCGGCCACGATCATCAGGTCGGACTGTCTTGGGGATGCGCGCGGCGCTGTACCGAACCGTTCCAGATCGTAGCGCGGCATCGAGGTGTGCATCATCTCGACCGCGCAGCAGGCCAGACCGAATGTCATCCAGTGCAGCGATCCGGTGCGCGCCCAGTTGATCATGTCCGCCGTCGAGGTCACGAGGAACCCCTTGTCGGTCAATTCCTTGTTCAGGGCCTGTGTGCCGACCTCGCGGTCGAAACCCGCATCGTTAACACCTGTCGCGATACCCATGGTCGCTCACTCCTGCCAGTAAGATCGTGCTGGGCACCCTCGCCCGTCATCCTTGGACCTATGACCAGCGCTGTCAGAGGTCAAGGCGACACCCTGTCCTGCACCGGTCACTTGGGCCGGGATCACTCCCAGTCCAGCGCGCCCTTTTTCCATTCGTAGGCGAAACCGGCGGTCAGCACCGCAAGGAACACCATCATCGACCAGAACGCCGTCATCGAGATATCCTGAAACGCCACCGCCCAGGGAAACAGGAACGCCACCTCGAGGTCGAAGATGATGAACAGGATCGACACAAGGTAGAACCGCACGTCGAATTTCATCCGTGCGTCGTCAAAGGCATTGAACCCGCATTCGTAGGCCGACACCTTTTCGGGGTCCGGGTTGCGCACGGCAACAACGGCAGCGGCCAGCATCAGGATCAGACCCAATGCAATGGCAAGACCCAGAAAGATCATGATCGGCAAATATTCGGACAGCAGAAATTCCATTGCGGAACGCCCCTTTGGCTTGCGGGCCACTGGCCCGGTTGGTTGGCAAGGGTTTAGTCGGCTGCCGGGACAGGGTCAACTGCACCCGCCGCGCAAATTCCATGCAGACCGCAACACGGCCTAGTTGTTCGGCAGTGGCCAAGGGGCGTAGAAATCCTGCGGATAAAACAGATCGGCGTCCTTCATCGCCACGGCCCAGGCAGGCCGCTGCGACAATCGGTCGATCCAGCCTGCCACACGGGGAAAAGGATCTAGTCGCACGAATTTCTGCCCCATGCCCACGGCCTGTGCCACACCGATATCGGCGGCGGAAAACGTGCCCAGCATGTAATCATCCTGCGCCAGAACGTCCTCCAGCACGCCGATGGTCTTGGCCAGGCGCTTTGATTCCAGCTGCATGATGATCGGGCTGCGCATGTGATCCTCGCGCAGCATCAGGTGCTGCTGGGTCAGATTTGCGCAGTGCTGGCTGATCGTTTCGGCGTAATGCACCCATTGCAGCCATTGCGCCCGCTGCGCATGCCCCGCGGGGCGGCCAAGGCTGTCGGGCGAAAACCGTTCGCACAATACCTCGGCGATGGCCCCGCTCTCGAACAAGGCAACACCGTCGATTTCCAGCGCAGGCACACGGCCTGCGGGATTCAGCGACAGGTAGCCCGGTTCGCGCAGGCTCTTGTCCAGCGTGTAGTTCACCAGCGCATAGTCCACGCCCAGCTCTTCCAGCAGCCACAGGGACCGGACAGACCGCGTGCCGGGGCTGTGATGCAGACGGATCATGACGGTTCCAGTGTGATCAGAGTGGCCTTGGCCTTGACCTGATCGCCGGGGGCTGCGGTCACGCTGGCCACGACCCCGTCACGCGGCGCGCGCAACACATGTTCCATCTTCATCGCCTCAAGGACGGCCATCCGCGCGCCCTCCTGGACACTGTCACCGACCGCCACGGCGACCGATTGCACCAGACCCGGCATGGGTGCCAATACGGCGTCGCCGCCCGCCCCCGCACCCTGACGCGCCAGCGGATCGGGATGATCAAAGGTCACGGGATCACGACCAAAGACGGTAATCTGCCGTGCGTGAACCGCGACCTGCGGCATGCGCATACCGTCACAGGTCCAACCCTCCGCGACCCGCCGCAGCATCACCGCCTCGCCCGCGACCTCTGCCGCGATCCCGTCGCGCTGAACGGTCAGCGCGACCTGCACATCGGCCTCGGCCAGCCGCAGGGTCACCAGATGGCGCAGGGGCTGCCAAAGCGTGAAACCGCCGTGTGGCACAGCCACATGCAGACCCGCCGCATGAACGGCAGCCAGTGCCGTATAGGCAGCCGTCGGCACAACCGCCGCCGTCAGGTCATCGTGCCGACCAATCAACCCGGTATCGACACGCCCTGCCACGAAATCCTGCTGCGCCGCCAGCCGCTGCAAAAACCCCAGGTTCGTCATGCAACCCGCGACCTGCGTGTCGGCCAGCGCCCGCGACAACCGGCCCAATGCGGTCGCCCGGTCGGGGCCGTGACAGGTCACTTTGGCGATCATCGGATCATACCAGGGCGAAATCTCTGACCCTGCCGCGACCCCGCTGTCGATCCGGGCACCAGCGGGGAACTGCAAATGATCCAGCGTGCCTGTGGCGGGTAGGAAACCCGCAGGCACATCCTCTGCGTACAATCGCGCCTCGAAGGCATGGCCGGTTATGGTCAGATCCTCCTGCGCACAAGGCAGCGGCGCCCCCGCCGCCACGCGCAACTGCCAATCGACCAGATCCACCCCGGTGATCGCCTCTGTCACGGGGTGTTCGACCTGCAACCGCGTGTTCATTTCCATGAACCAGAACCCATCCGGGCGCAGCCCGCCTGCCCCGTCCACGATGAATTCCACCGTGCCGGCACCGGCGTAGCCGATCGCGCGGGCTGCAGCCACCGCCGCATCGCCCATCGCAGCGCGCACCTGGGCGGTCATGTCGGGGGCGGGTGCCTCCTCGATGACCTTCTGGTGGCGGCGTTGCAGCGAACAGTCGCGCTCAAACAGATGCACCGCATCCTTGCCGTCACCAAAGACCTGAACCTCGATATGGCGCGGCTGCTGGATGTATTTCTCGATCAAGACCCGCGCGTTGCCGAATGCCGTGCGCGCCTCGGCCTGCGCGCTGGCCAGCGCCTCGGCGAAATCGCCCGGGCTTTCGACCAGTCGCATCCCCTTGCCGCCGCCGCCTGCGACCGCCTTGATCAGCACCGGATAGCCGATGTCAGCCGCCTGCCCGGCCAGATGATCCGCGTCCTGATTGTCGCCCTGATAGCCCGGCACGACCGGCACACCTGCGTCGGCCATCAGGGTCTTGGCCGCGTCCTTGAGCCCCATCTTGCGGATCGCATCGGCGCTGGGACCGATGAATACCAGCCCCGCATCCACCACCGCATCCACGAAATCGGGGTTTTCCGACAGGAAACCATAGCCCGGATGGATCGCCTGCGCGCCCGTATCCCGTGCCGCCGCGATGATCTGATCACCGCGCAGATAGCTGTCGGCCACGGGTGCAGGCCCCAGCCGCACGGCGCTATCGGCCATGCGCACATGCAGCGCGTCCGCGTCGGCGTCGGAATAGACAGCCACCGTTTCGACACCCAGCGCACGCGCCGTGCGCATGATCCGGCAGGCAATTTCGCCCCGGTTGGCGATCAGGATACGGGTGAACATGGCTTACATCCTGAACACGCCGAAACGTGTCTCCTCTACAGGCGCATTGCAGCTGGCAGCCAGCGAAAGCGCCAGCACGGCGCGGCTGTCGCGCGGGTCGATCACACCGTCGTCCCACAGCCGGGCCGAAGCATACAGAGGGTGCGACTGCCGCGCGAACTGGTCGATCGTCGGCTGTTTGAAGGCGGTCTCTTCTTCTGCGGACCACGCCTCGCCGCGCCGTTCCTTGGCGTCACGTGTCACGGTCGCCAGCACACCCGCCGCCTGTTCGCCGCCCATGACGGCGGTGCGCGATGTGGGCCAGGTCCACATGAAATCAGGCGAATAGGCACGCCCCGCCATGCCATAGTTGCCCGCGCCATAGCTGCCGCCCACCACAAGCGTGATCTTTGGCACGCGGGTTGTGGCGACAGCCGTGACCATCTTGGCACCGTGGCGCGCGATCCCCTCGTTTTCATACTGCTGACCCACCATGAACCCGGTGATGTTTTGCAGGAAAATCAGCGGGATCTTGCGCTGGCTGCACAGTTCGACGAAATGGGCACCCTTTTGCGCGGCCTCGGAAAACAGCACCCCGTTGTTGGCGACAATCCCGCAGGGCCAACCGTCGATATGGGCAAAGCCCGTGACCAGCGTGTCCCCGAACCGCGCCTTGAATTCATCAAAGTCGGACCCGTCCACGATGCGGCGAATGACCTCTCGGATGTCATAAGGCGTGCGCAAATCAGCGGGCACCACGTCGAACAGCGTCGCGGGGTCCTCAATGGGTGGACGGGGTGCGATCCTCTGAACCGTGCCGTGATTACCCAGCGCGCAGGAGGCGACCGCCTGCCGTGCCAATGCCAGCGCATGGGCGTCATCCTCTGCCAGATAATCGGCCACACCGGACAGGCGCGTGTGCACGTCGCCGCCGCCCAGATCCTCGGCGCTGACGACCTCGCCTGTCGCGGCCTTGACCAGTGGCGGACCAGCCAGAAAAATCGTCCCCTGATCGCGCACGATGATCGACACATCGGCCATCGCGGGCACATAGGCCCCACCCGCCGTGCAGGACCCCATCACCACGGCAATCTGCGGTATCCCCGCCGCCGACATATTCGCCTGATTATAGAAAATACGGCCAAAGTGGTCGCGGTCGGGAAACACCTCGTCCTGTTGCGGCAGGTTCGCCCCGCCACTGTCCACGAGGTAGACGCAAGGAAGACGGCAGGCGGCCGCGATTTCCTGCGCGCGCAGATGCTTTTTCACGCTGATCGGGAAATAGGTGCCGCCCTTTACGGTGGCATCGTTGCACACGACCATGACCTGCTGCCCATGCACCCGCCCCACGCCCGCGATCACACCCGCACCGGGGGCAGCATCGTCATACATCCCGTGCGCCGCTGTCGCCCCGATTTCCAGAAACGGTGCACCGGGATCCAGCAGTCCGGCGACCCGGTCGCGCGGCAGCATCTTGCCCCGGCTGACATGGCGTTCGCGCGACCGCGCCCCGCCGCCCGCCACTGCGTGCTGAGCTGCCTGCGCCACCAGCGCCAGCGCCTCTTCGTGTGCCTGTCGTGTCATTGTAGCCCGTCCATGCCATCGCGCAGCACAAAGGTCTGTTCTGCCGTCAAACCCATCAGGCACTGGATCGTGGCCGGTCCACCGCCTGTCCCGCCGCCCCATTTCGCCCGTTCGAAGTCGCACCGCGCATCGCGGTAGCCGATCCAAGCGCGTTGCATATCGCGCAGCGCATCGGATTGGACGGGCAGATTCATCCCCTCGGATGCGGCGAATGCATCGCTTTCGGTGTAGATTACCATCAATGCGGCATAGGCCTCGTTCAGGGCGTCATCCCAGAATTGCCGTTCCCGGTCCAAGCAGCCGCCCATGCCCACGGTCGTATCACCGCCGGGCGTGTCGACCATGCAGGCACCGGCAGAGGCACCGACACACCCCAGACGGTCCAGCCCGGTGACGGTGGCCAGACAGGACTGCGTCGCCTGATCGGAATAGACCAGATCCTGCGCGGATGCAGCCGTGGCCCCCGACAGCGCCACAGCGCAGATGGAGAAAAATCTCATGCGTCGGGTCCTTTGGCATCGCGGATCAGTCCGCCACGGGGTCCTGCGGGATAGACAAAACTGTCGCCCCCCGAATGCGTGCAGATCACGGTCAGGCGCACTTCGCCCACACCCGGCGTCGCCAGACAATCGGTCATGGCCGCCCCCGCCGGAGCCTCTGACACATAGCGGGCCGCATAGCGTGTGATGATATCCGTCTCGGTCACCGGCTGGCCCAGCTGGAATCCAACGTATCCCATCGCAAGCGTCAGGGCCGCCACGGGCAGGAACAGCAACCTGTTCACCCCATCGCCTTCATCAATTCGCGCCCGACCAGCATCCGGCGAATCTCGGACGTGCCGGCGCCGATCTCCATCAGCTTGGCATCGCGGAACAGGCGGGCCACAGGGGCATCGGCCATAAAGCCGGCCCCTCCCATCGCCTGCACGGCCTGATGCGCCTGCACCATCGCCTGTTCAGAGGCATAAAGACAGCAGGCCGCCGCGTCCTGCCGCGTGACGGTGCCACGGTCACAGGCGCGCGCGACCTCATAGACATAGGCGCGGGCCGAATTCATCGCCGTGTACATATCCGCGATCTTGCCCTGCATCAGCTGGAACGACCCGATGGGCTGTCCGAACTGCTTGCGCTGCGCGAGATAGGGCATGATTTCATCCAGACAGGCGGCCATGATGCCCAGCCCGATCCCCGCCAGCACAACGCGCTCGTAATCCAGCCCCGACATCAACACGGCCACGCCGCGCCCTTCTTCGCCGACCACGTTGTCGAACGGCACCTGCACATCATCGAACACCAGCTCGGCCGTGTTCGATCCGCGCATCCCCAGCTTGTCGAAATGCGCGCTGGTGCTGAAACCGGTCATGTCCTTTTCAATGAGGAACGCCGTGATGCCCTTGGACCCTGCGTCCTTGTCGGTCTTGGCATAAACCAGCAGCGTATCGGCGTCAGGGCCGTTGGTGATCCAGTATTTCGTGCCGTTCAGACGGTAATGATCGTTCCGCTTTTCCGCGCTCAGCGTCATCGACACCACGTCAGACCCCGACCCCGCCTCGCTCATCGCCAATGCGCCGACGTGTTCGCCGCTCACCAGCTTGGGCAGGTATTTCGCCCGCTGCGCGTCGGTCCCGTTCAGCTTGATCTGGTTCACGCACAGGTTGGAATGCGCACCATAGGACAGGCTGACCGAGGCACTGGCCCGCGCGATTTCCTCGATCGCGACCGTATGCGCGAGGTAAGACATGCCCGCCCCGCCGTATTCCTCTGATACCGTGACACCCAACAGGCCCAGATCACCCATTTCGCGCCACAGCGCGGATGGAAAGGCGTTGTCACGGTCAATGTCGGCGGCCATCGGTTTGACACGGGTCTGCGCCCAGTCGTGCACCATGTCACGCAGGGCGTTCACATCCTCGCCCAGATCAAAAGTCATCGACGCGTTGAACATGGCTTGTCCCTTTATTGAACACTTGTTCAATTCCTAATCCAGCGCCCCCACTCCGGTCAAGCGCCTTGCCCTTTTCACCCTGCACCATATGTCGCACCTCATGAAACATATTCTCACCGCCGCCCTGCTCACCCTGCCCGCAACCGCCCATGCAGAAGAAGTCGGCAAGGTCGGCGTCGACTGGGTCGGCAACGACATCATCATTGAGGCGCTGACCGACCCCGAGGTGCAGGGCGTCACCTGCCACCTGGCCTATTTCGAACGGTCAATCATCGACCGGCTGTCCAACGGCAACTGGTTCGAGGACCCGTCCAACGCGTCCATCGCCTGTCGCCAGACCGGCCCCATCGTGATCGGTGACATCGACCGCAGCGACGACGGCGAAAACGTTTTCCGCGAACGCCAGTCGGTGCTGCTGAAATCCCTGCGCGTCAAACGCATCTTTGACGAGGCGAACAACACCCTGATCTACCTCGCCCACGCGACAGAGCTGACCCAGGGGTCCGCCAAAATGTCGATCTCGACCGTGCCGCTGTATGTGCCGGTGGCCGAGTAAGTGTCCGGCTTCTTTCCATGCATATGACATCAGCGTCATTGCGGTAATCTCAGTCGCGCGACAGCCTATGAACTGAAGCCAATCATTCGGGTCGCAGCGTATTGCCGGTTTGAACCCAATGTTGCGGATGCTGCACTTACCACGAATGACGACTTCAACGCTCCGGGTGCAGTGCGTTGTAAGGACAGACATCATCTTCGAATGGAACATGCCGACGGCGAAAGTTTGTATTCGGAACCGCTTCCGGGTCGCTGATCCTGTCCATGCGGAAATGGCGGAAGTCGTCGCGTGCAGGGTCCCAGCCGACAAGATACCATAGGGGTGGCAGGATCAGCATGGCTTGTGGTTCCACCTGCCGCTCGGTCTTGCGTCCTTTTGCATCTCTATAGTCGAACCTGATCAAGTGCCGGCCCAGAAACGCCGTCTCAAAGGCTCCAAGCAGGTCGGGGTCCATTGTCCCCATGTCCGACAAATCCTGCAAAGGTGACAGCTGGCCGATGTGCAGGCACTCCAAAAACGCGCGTAAGTCTTTCACCTTGTCCGACGGCAAGGCCTTTTCGATCTTGGCCAACCCCGCGTCGGCAAGTTCCGAGAAGGGTAAATTCCCGGCGGCTCGCATTGCCGCGACGCTGATCAGCAGCGCGAACACTTCGGGCACGGACAACTTGGCCCGGGTCTGCATCGACTGCGGGTCAAGCTGGAGCCCACCGCCGCGGCCGACGTCGGAATGGATCACATAGCCTTCGTCCCGCAGTGCGCCGATATCGCGCAAGACGGTCCGGCGGGAGGCACCAACCTCTTGGGCCAGTGCATCAACAGTGGATGTGCCGTTGCGGCGAAGGCTGCGCACGATGGCGTCATGTCTGAGTCTCGGGTTCATATCTCGACCCTATCACAAATAGTGACAATATTTGGCACTATTTCGTCCTACACCGATTCCAGCAAGTGAAAACAAGGAGATTGCGACATGGAACGGACGGCAGTGAACCCCTGGGACTGGTCGATCAAGCTGGGCTACAATCAGGCCGAGGTGATCGGCGGCGCGACGCGGCAGGTGATTTGCGCGGGGCAGACCTCAGTGGACGAAAACGGCGCCCCTCAGCATCCAGGCGATATGCGCGCACAGATCAGTCTGGCGCTCGACAATCTCGAAACCGTCCTGAAACGCGCAGGGATGGACCTGAGCAATGTGGTCAAGCTCGGGGTCTACGCAACAGATGTAGACGAGGCGCTGAAGAATTTCGACCTGATGGGCATGCGGTTCGGGCCCCATCAGGTTGCCCCGCCCATGACATTGTTGGGTGTGACACGTCTCGCCATTCCCGGATTGCTGTTCGAGATTGAAGCGACTGCAGCGGCCTGACGCACGCCAAAGCGGCCATTGGAGGAACAAGTGCCAATGGCCGCCTTGTCTCGCTCAGCGGACGAAGCTGCCCCCCTGGGACCCGCCCCTCACCGCCTCACCCCATACGGCCGCAAGTCCAGCTGTCTGAAATTCTCGCGCTCGTTTCTGGTCAGCGGATAGCGGCGCAGCAGCGCCTCGTGTTCACCGCGCACCCGTGCACCCCAGTCGCCGCGCAGATGATCCATCAAGCGGCAATGCGCATCGATCCATGTGCTGCGCGAATAGGTGTCGGTCCCCAATTGCGCGATCAGCCGGCCCGGCAACCACGCCCCGACCGGGGCAATCCAACCGGGCATGGTCATCTGGCGGGCCGCCTGTTCGCAGGCCATCGCAATGCGCTTGGTCTGCAGGCGCAGCAGTTGATACACGACCTCGTAGCCATCCATCGTCTCGCGGGACACTTCGGCCCCGTCGGCATCAATGACCAGCGTATAGGCCGGCCCGTTGCCCTCGACATGGGGGGTGCCGTCACCGCGCGGCACGGCGTCCAGCGTCCAGCCCTCATCGGGCTGTTGCAGCCGGGCCAGCATGGCGCGGACCTCTGCCTCGATCTCGGAACGCGTCATGCCACCCACCGCCAAGACCTTTGGCAGGACCGTTGCGCGACCGAGACGTTGAAACATTCCCCCATGGCGGCAGAGTGTTCCGGATATTCCGTGCAGCGTCAACGGCCTAACAGCTGCACCGCCACATCATCCAGTTCGGCGTAGCTGTGCAGCGCCACGTCATGCGCCATGTCCAGCACCCGCGCGCCTGCGGGACCAAAGGACACCAGAACGATGGGCACCCCCGCCGCACGTGCCGTATCGCGGTCGGTCTGGGTATCACCGATCAGAAAGGCGCGCGCCGCATCGCCACCCGCGCGCGCAACCGCCTCGAAAAACGGCGCGGGGTCCGGTTTGCTGACGGCCAAGGTATCAGCTGCCACTACCGCATCGAAATGGTCCTTTGCGTCCAGCGCATCCAGCAACAGATCCGTCAGATGGCCGGGTTTGTTGGTACAGATCGCAACACGAAAGCCCGCCGCACGCAGCCGCGAAATCGCATCCAGCGCACCGTCGTAGAAATAGGTATGACTGGCGATATCGCGCGCATAATGATCCAGCAGCGGCTGATACTGCGCGTCCACATCCGTCTCGTGGTCGCCCTCGCCCCTGATCCGCGCAAATCCCAGCCGCAACATCGCCCGCGCACCGCGCACCGCCGTGTCCCCGTCCGCCTCTGCCTTCAGGGGGGCTGGATGACCCAGATCAGCAAAGCAGGCATTCGCCGCCGCAATCAGATCACCGCTGGTATCGGCCAGCGTTCCATCCAGATCAAAAACCACACAGCGCATCGGCCACTCCTGTCATTTCGGCCATATTACCGACCGTAAAGCTTTGTGACAGTCGCCTGTCTTGTGCGCTCTGCCCTATCAGCTACAACGCGTCCAGTTTGAATTGGAGCGTAAAGTCCAGATGGCAACCGCATTGATCGTCCTCGCCGCCGGCAAAGGCACCCGCATGCAGTCCGACCTGCCAAAGGTGCTGCATCCCATCGGGGCGGCCCCCTTGCTGCTGCACGCGCTGTCGGCAGGTGGTGCACTGGACCCCGACCGCACCGTCGTGGTGGCCGGTCACGGTGCCGATCTGGTCGAAAAATCCGCCCTTGGCTTTGACGACCGCATCACGGTAGTGCGCCAGACCGAACAGCTGGGCACCGCCCACGCCGTGGCACAGGCACGCCCCGCGCTGGAAGGTTTCACCGGCGACGCGGTGGTGCTTTATGGTGACACGCCCTTTATCACGGGCGACACGCTCGCGGCGATGGTCGCCGCCCGCTCCGACCACGACATTGTCGTGCTGGGTTTTCGCGCCGCCGATCCCGGTCGCTACGGGCGGCTGGTCATGGACGGCGACGCGCTGTCGGCCATCGTCGAATTCAAGGACGCGGATGACGCCACGCGCGCCATCGACCTTTGCAATTCCGGCGTGATCGCCGCCGACGCGGACACGCTGTTTTCCCTGATCGACGCGGTGGGCAACGACAACGCCAGCGGCGAATATTACCTGACGGACATCGTGGGGCTGGCCCGCGCGCGCGGCCTGTCCGCCACCGTCGTGACCTGCGACGAATCCGAAACGCTGGGCATCAACACCCGCGCTGAACTGGCCGCAGCCGAAACCGCGTTTCAGGCCCGGATGCGCGCGCAGGCGCTGGCGGACGGTGTGACGATCCCTGCACCCGACACGGTCATTTTCGCCCATGATACCTATATCGGCGCTGACGCCCTGATCGAACCCTATGTCGTCTTTGCCCCCGGCGTGACGGTCGAGAGCGGTGCCACGATCCGCGCCTTTTCCCACCTTGAGGGCTGCCATGTCAGCCGTGGCGCCGTCGTCGGCCCCTACGCCCGCCTGCGCCCCGGTGCGGAACTGGCCGAAAACGCCAAGGTCGGCAATTTCACCGAAATCAAGAACGCCACACTGGCAGAGGGGGCCAAGGTCAATCACCTGTCCTACATCGGCGACGCGACCATCGGCGCGCGTGCCAACATCGGCGCAGGCACGATCACCTGCAACTACGACGGCGTGTTCAAATATCGCACCACCGTGGGCGACGACGCCTTTATCGGGTCGAACACCATGCTGGTCGCCCCCGTCACCGTCGGTGCCCGTGCGCTGACCGGCTCGGGCTCTGTCATCACGCAGGATGTGCAGGCCGAGGCGCTGGCAATCGCGCGCGCCCGTCAGGTCAACAAACCAGGCCTCGCGCAGCGGCTGATGGACAAACTCAAGGCCCTCAAGGCCGCCAAGACAAAGGACCACTGACATGTGCGGAATCATCGGCGTGCTGTCCAGGCACGAGGCCGCCCCCCTCCTCGTCGAAAGCCTCAAGCGGTTGGAATACCGCGGCTATGACAGCGCGGGTATCGCCACGATCAACGACGGCACACTCGAACGCCGCCGCGCGGTGGGCAAGCTGGTGAACCTTCAGGACCGGCTGGTGCATGAACCGCTGGCGGGCAAGGTCGGCATCGGCCACACCCGCTGGGCCACGCACGGCGTCCCGAACGAGGCGAACGCCCATCCGCACCGCGCTGCGGGCGTCGCCGTCGTCCACAACGGCATCATCGAGAATTTCCGCGAATTGCGGGCGTTTCTGGCCGAAAACGGCATCAGCTATTCCACCGACACAGATACCGAAACCATCGCGCTGCTGGCGCAATACTACCTCGACCTCGGCCACAGCCCGCGCGAGGCCGCCCGCGACACCATCGCCCGGCTCGAAGGCGCCTATGCGGTCTGCTTTCTGTTCGACGGTCAGGACGATTTGCTGATCGCCGCCCGCAAGGGCAGTCCGCTGGCTGTCGGCTACGGCGACGGCGAAAACTTCATCGGCTCGGACGCGATCGCGCTTGCGCCGATCACGGACCGCATCAGCTATCTGGATGAGGGCGACTGGGTCGTTCTGACCCGCACATCCGTCGACATCCGCAACGCCGCAGGCGAACAGGTCAGCCGCCCCATCCGCAAGATCGAAGGCGGAGCTGCCGCTACCGACAAGGGTGGCTACAAACACTTCATGGCCAAGGAAATCGCCGAACAGCCCACCGTGCTGCAAGGTGCATTGGCCAATTATATCGCACCCGACGCCGACGCGGTGACACTCCCCGATCCGGGCATCGACTTTACCCGCATCGAACGCCTCACGATGGTTGCCTGCGGCACGGCCTATTACGCCTGCATGGTCGCGAAATACTGGTTCGAACAGATCGCACGCCTGCCTGTCGAAATCGACGTCGCCTCCGAATTCCGCTACCGCGAACCGCCCGTCACACCCGGCACCGTGGCGCTGTTTGTCAGCCAGTCGGGGGAAACTGCCGATACGCTGGCGGCCCTGCGCTACATGGCCGGCAAGGCGGACAAGATCGTGTCGGTCGTCAATGTGGCAGAAAGCTCGATCGCCCGCGAAAGCGATCTGGCGCTCCCGATCCATGCAGGTGCCGAAATCGGCGTCGCCTCGACCAAGGCCTTTACCTGTCAGCTGACCACGCTTGCACTGCTGGCGCTCAAGGCTGCACACGACCGCGGTGAAATCGACGCCGCGACCCTGACCGCGCACCTGGGACAGTTGCGCCAACTGCCCGGCATCCTGAACACCGCCCTCGGGATCGAGGACGCGGCCCGCGCCATCGCCGCCGATCTGGCAGAGGCCCGCGACATCCTGTTTTTGGGCCGCGGGTCGATGTATCCCCTCGCCCACGAGGGCGCGCTGAAACTCAAGGAAATCAGCTACATCCACGCCGAAGCTTATGCCTCCGGCGAATTGAAACACGGCCCCATCGCCCTGGTCGACGCCCATGTTCCCGTGATCGTCATGGCACCGACCGACCCGCTGTTCGACAAGACCGTCAGCAACATGCAAGAGGTCATGGCCCGTGGCGGCAAGGTCCTGCTGATCACCGACGAACAAGGCGCAAAGATCGCCTCCGACGGCGTGTGGAAAACCCTGATCCTGCCGAAAATCGACCCGTTCCTCGCACCGATCCTCTACGCCATCCCGGCGCAACTGCTGGCCTACCACACCGCCATCGCCAAAGGCACCGACGTCGACCAACCCCGCAACCTCGCGAAATCAGTGACCGTCGAATAGTCTTCTTCTGGTCGGAAATATCCCGGGGTCTGGGGCAGCGCCCCAGGATCGGGCGGGCAGGCCCGCCCGGTCAGCCCTACCTGCGCGACACCGTCACTTCGGCGATTTCGGTCAGCGGGATTTCCAGCACCCGCATCGCGGGCAATGACATTTCGCTGCCGGATCCCACGACGCCGCCCGAGGGTCGCAGCTCTACGTTGGCCTCATTGCCCCCATAGGCCACGCGTCCTGGAGTCAGCTCGCTCACCAGCGGCGTTTTCAGCCAGATCCCCGGATCGGCAGGCGATCCAAGACTGACCAGCGTGGTGCCCAGGGCCGCGGCGGCCGGTGCCGTGACCGCCAGCGCCTCGGCCTTGTCCTCTGCCGTGGTCGTGTCGAAATCATCGACCGTCACGGCCGCCGCAGGCGGCGGCGGTGGCGGCGTGGGGTCCAGCGTGGCGGACGGGGCCACGGGCGCTGATGCAGCCGCCGGACCAGTGGCAGGGGCTGACGCGGGGACCATCATGGCCTCGCAGGCAGACAGGGCAAGGACGGGTATGAGGAATAAAGCTTTCATACCTTGCAAGATACGTCATGCCGCCCGCGTGACAAGGCCAAGTGCACTGCTTGCGCGCAGCGCCGCCGGCCCTTAGGCTCGCCGCATGAATGCACCGTTGATCGACCCTTTCGCCCGCGCCATCCGCTATCTGCGTGTTTCCGTCACGGACCGCTGCGATTTCCGCTGCGTCTACTGCATGTCGGAAAACATGACCTTTCTGCCGAAAAAGGAACTGCTCACGCTCGAAGAACTCGACCGCATGTGCAGTGCCTTTGTGCGCCTCGGCGTGGAAAAGCTGCGGATCACCGGCGGCGAACCACTGGTGCGCCGGGACATCATGACGTTCTTCCGCTCCATGTCGCGCCACCTCGACAGCGGTGCGCTCAAGGAACTGACGCTGACCACCAACGGCAGCCAGCTCGCACGGTTCGCCGACGACCTCTATGCCGCGGGCGTGCGCCGCGTGAATGTCAGCCTTGATACGCTGGACGAGGCGAAATTTGCCCGCGTCACCCGCTGGGGCCGCCTGCCCCAGGTGTTGCGCGGCATCGACGCCGCGCAAAAGGCCGGTCTGCGGGTGAAACTGAATGCCGTCGCCCTCAAGGATTTCAACGAGGACGAGCTGTTCACCCTCACCAGCTGGTGCGCCAGCCGTGACATCGACCTGACCTTCATCGAGGTCATGCCCATGGGTGACATCGGCAACGAGGACCGAATCGGCCAATACTGGTCGCTCAAGGATCTGCGCAGCCAGTTGGCGCAGCATTACACCGTCACGGACCTGCCCTTGTCCACCGGCGGCCCGGCCCGATACGTGCAGCTGGAAGAAACCGGTCAGAAAATCGGTTTCATCACGCCGCTGTCCCATAATTTCTGCGAATCCTGCAACCGCGTGCGGATCACCTGCACCGGCGAAATCTACACCTGCCTGGGTCAAGAGGGTCATTCCGACCTGCGTGGCCCGCTACGGTCGTCCGAATCGGATTCGGTGCTGGAGGACGCGATCCGCGCCGCCATCGCGCTCAAACCCAAGGGCCATGATTTCGACTACTCCCGCCAAGAGGTCGACGGTCAGGTGTCGCGCCACATGAGCCATACCGGCGGCTGATGCGCCCGCCGTTTCTGCTGCGCGCCTACGCCGGGTTCGCGTCCCTTGCGGTGCCCGTCTTGCAGCGCAGGCTGATCCACAAACTGACAGATCAGGGCGTCACCCCCGCCCGCGCCCGCGAACGCACAGGCCAGGCCACGCAGCCCCGGCCTGAGGGCAGCTTGATCTGGTTTCATGGCGCATCCGTCGGCGAAACACTGTCGATCCTGCCGCTGATCGACGCGCTGCACGCACAGCGCCCCGCATTGAGCGTCCTCGTCACCTCTGGCACGGCGACATCAGCCGAGATCCTGGCGCGCCGCCTGCCCGCCCGTGCGATCCACCAGTTCGCGCCACTTGATAGCCCTGCCGTCCTGCGCCGTTTTCACGCGCAGTGGCGACCCGATCTGGCCGTGCTGATCGAATCGGAAATCTGGCCCAACATGATCCGGTCCTGTGCAGACCGCGCCGTGCCGCTCGTGCTGCTGAACGCCCGCCTGTCCGACCGTTCCGTCAAACGCTGGCGACAGCTTGGCGCCCCTGCCTGGTGGTTGCTGGATCAATTCGCATTGATTATCGCCCAGACCGAGGCCACGGCGCAGAACCTGCGCAGCCTGGGTGCAGCACGTGTTCAGGTGGGGGCCAACCTCAAGGCGGCAGCAACACCTGCACCGGGTGACCCAGACTTGCAGGCCGCAATGGAAACCGCACTTGCCGGTCGCCCTCGCTGGCTGGCCGCCTCGACCCATACAGGCGAGGACGCGCCCCTCCTCGATGCGCATGTCGCCCTGCGCGCGCGACATCCTGACCTGTGCCTCATCCTTGCACCGCGCCACCCGGACCGCGCGGACGAGATCGCGACCCTCGCCCGACAGCGCGGTCTGACCGTCACCCGCCGCAGCGCCGGGGACGCGCCCACCGGTGACGTCTATCTTGCCGATACGCTGGGCGAGATGGGAACATGGTATCGCCTGTCGCCTGTCACCTTTATTGCCGGATCATTCGGCGATGCAGGCGGTCACAACCCGTGGGAGGCCTGCACAGGCACCGCTATCCTGCACGGACCTCAGGTCGCGAATTGCGCAGCGGACTATGCGACGCTGAACGCGGCAGGTGGCGCGCGCGCCGTGACACCGGACACTTTGGCACGGACCTTGGACAATCTGCTGACCGGCAACGCCGCACAGCCCATGGCCAATGCCGCAATTGCCTGTAAACAGGCGCAGGGCGACGGCACCGCCGACCTCGCCCGCAGCCTGCTGTCGCTGACCAAGGACCACGCCCCATGACCGACGCCAACACCGTGCAGGTGATCGCCCCGAACCTGAAAAAGCGATATTCCGGCGTGACCTCGACCGTTCTGCGTCTGGTGCCGTTGCAGGCCCGGGACATCGCCATCGCCAGCGTCGGGCCAAAGCTGCCGCCGGACATCCCGCAGATCCGCATCCGCGATCTGTTCACCATGCGCCGCCGCCCCCGTGTCTGGCACGCACGTCGCAATAACGAGATGCTGGCGGGCCTTGCGTTGAAACATATCCTGCGCCAGCCGCTGAAACTGATGTTCACATCCGCCGCACAGCGCGATCATTCGGGCTATACCAAATGGCTGATCGGCAAACAGGACGCACTGGTCGCGACCTCTGCCCGGTCCGCGTCATTTCTGAGGCGCGACGCGCAAGTGATCCACCACGGCATCGACACCGATCATTTTTGCCCCGCCGATGACCGCGCGGCCCTGCGCGCGCGGCTGAACCTGCCTGTGGACGCGACATTGCTCGGCTGCTTTGGCCGCATCCGTCCGTCCAAGGGCAACGACCTGTTCATCGACGCGATGATTGCCCTGCTGCCGCATTTCCCGAACGCCCATGCGGTCATGATGGGTGGCGTCACGGAACACTTCAAAGGTTTCATGGACGACCTGCGCGCCCGCGTTGCCGCATCAAGCGTGGCCGACCGCATCCATATCCTGCCAGAGGACCCCGGCTGGACCATCGCGCCATGGTTTCAGGCGATCGACCTCTATATCGCACCACAACGCAACGAAGGGTTCGGCCTGACCCCGCTCGAGGCGATGGCCTGCGGCGTGCCCTGCATCGCCACCCGCACCGGCGCATTCGAGGAGATCGTGGCGGACGGCGAAACCGGCACCCTGATTGACACCGAAGATTACCCGGCGCTGGAAAAAGCCATACAATCGGCCCTGGCCGATCCGGACATGTTGCGCCGCTGGTCGGCCAACTGCCGCCCGCGCGCCGTAAACGGATTTCGCATCGCGGATGAGGCCGCACAGCTGATCGCGATCTACCGCGACCTGCTGCACGATTGATCGTCCGGGGATGGGGGCGCTGCCCCCGGACCTGCGGTCCTCCCCCGGGATATTTTCAAAACAGCGATTGCTTGTCAGGCAGCCGGCATCCGGCGTTCCACGATTTCGGCCCACCAGGAACATCCCGCCGGGATCACGGCATCATCGAAATTGTATTCCGGGTGGTGGACGCTGGCCGTATCGCCGTTGCCCACGAGAATATAGGCGCCGGGGCGTTCCTCGAGCATGAAGGCGAAATCCTCGCCGCCCATGACCAGAGGCGCATCATCGCAGCTGCCGGACACCGCGCGTGCGACGTCGGCGGCAAATGCGGTCTGTTCGTCGTGGTTCACCATGCAAGGATAGCCCTTGTGGTAGGTCACCTCGGCCTGCGCGCCAAAGGTGGCCGCCGTCCCCTGGCAGATCGCGGTCAGCCTTTGTTCGGCCAGCGCGCGCATCTGGGCGGACATGGTGCGCACGGTGCCGCGCAGATGCACCCGCTGGGCGATGACGTTATAGGCCTTGGACGAGCTCTCGATCGAGGTGACGGAAACGACGACCTGATCGACCGGGTCCGCGTTGCGGCTGGCGATGGATTGCAGCGCCGTCACGCAATGTGCGGCGACAAGCGTGCTGTCCACGGTTTCATGGGGTTTGGCGGCATGTCCGCCCTTGCCTTCGATCACCACGTCGAACTGGTCCGTGGCGGCAAAAAACGCACCGGGCCGGATGGCAAAGCTGCCGACAGGGCGGCCGGGCCAGTTATGCATGCCGTAGACCTCGTCGATGTTCCAGCGGTCCATCAGACCGTCCTCGCACATCTCGCGTCCGCCGCCGCCGCCTTCTTCGGCGGGTTGGAAAATGACCACCACGGTCCCGTCAAAGTTGCGGGTCTCTGCCAGGTATTGCGCGGCCCCCAGGAGCATCGCGGTATGTCCGTCGTGGCCACAGGCGTGCATGGCACCCGGTGTCTTGGACGCATAGTCCAACCCGGTCGCCTCATGGATAGGCAGTGCATCCATGTCGGCGCGCAAGCCGATGACTTTGCCTGATTTATCGCTGTTGCCCTTGATCACGCCAACAACGCCAGTCCGCCCGATCCCGGTCACGACCTCATCACAACCGATCGCGGTCAAACGGTCGGCCACCACCTGCGCGGTGCGGTGTGTTTCAAACAGGATCTCGGGGTGCTGGTGCAGGTCACGGCGGATCGCGGTGATGTCGTCGTGCAGTTCGGCAAAGCGGTTCTTGACGGGCATGATATATCTCCTTTGGGTTGATCCTGTCACCCCTGCGCAGCCCCTGCAAGCATCACAGGTTCGGTCCCAGCACCAGGCGCGAACCATCGCTGAACCGTGACAGGCGAAAGCGGCTGATGTCGTGGCCTGCATCATTGCCTTGCGCCAGATCCGCAACGATACGCCCCATCGCAGGTCCGATGCCGAACCCATGGCCGCACATGCCGGTGCAGATGGTCAGGCCCGGAATGGTGTCCGCGTGATCCACGACCGGCACCACATCGGGCATCACGTCGATCATCCCCGCCCAGGCTTGCGCAATTTTCACCTCGCCCAGGCCCGGAAAGGTCGTGGCAAAATCGCGGGCCAGCCGTTTGACCCGGGCCGCATTGGGCCGCGGGTCGAGGACACGCATCGCCTCGAACGGGCTGGCACAATCGCCGGACCATTGCCGCCGGGTCCCCCAGGCATCCGGAAAGCCCTTTGGTGCAAATGGCTTGTAGGACGTACCCAGCGGGTCCTTGATCAGCTGCCGTGCGAATCCGCCAAAGGCGCGGAACGCGTCCGGCCCCACGAACAATTCGTGAAATCCCGCAGGCGCAAGGCTGAAGCCACCATCGCGGCGCTTGCGCCAGGCCAGCCGGTCGTCGACGGCCCCACCGGGGTTTACATCCCCCAGCGGCACGGTCGCAGCGACCGTTGCCCGCACCGACAGCTGCGGAATGCCGATCCCGTGGTTGCGCAGAAACAGGGACGACCAGGCCCCGCCGGCCAGGACCACGCGCTTGCAGGCGATCAGCCCGGCCTCGGTCATCACGCCGGTGACACGTCCGCCGGACAGATCAAGCGTCCGCGCCGCGCAATTTTCAATGATGACAGCGCCCGCATCCCGTGCCGCGCGGGCAAAGGCAGGGACCGTGACCCAGGGTTCTGCGCGGTAATCGGTCGGTGTCCACAGCGCCCCGGCCCAGCGACGTGCGGCACCGGGTATCTGGTCTGCTACCTGATCCGACGTCAGCAGCCGCGACGACACCTGATAGGGGGCGGCCTGCGTGATCCAATCGGCATAGCGCGCCATGTCAGCGGCATCCCGCGCCAGATACAGCGTTCCGGTCTGCGCAAGGCCCACGTCGCCCGCCTCTGCCGCCAGACGCGGCCACATGGCCTGCGATTCCAGCATGATCGGCAATTCGGCGATGTCGCGGCCCTGTGCGCGAATCCAGCCCCAGTTGCGACTGGATTGTTCGCCCGCGACACGGCCCTTTTCCAGCAGGACGCAAGGAACGCCCGCGCGGGCCAACTCCCAGGCCGTCATCACGCCGATGATGCCGCCGCCGATGACCACGACCTCGGTCTGGTTGGGCAGGTCTGCCGCAAATTGCTGCGGTGTGGCCGCCGTGACCGGACCCATCATCGCGCCAGATCGTCGATCAGACGCGCGATGAACGCCTCGCCCTTGGCGAATTGGTCGCAGCTGATGAATTCATTGGGCTGGTGGGCCTGGGCAATGTCACCCGGTCCCACGACGCAGGCCGAATAGCCCCGTTCCTGAAACTGGCCGGCCTCCGTGCCGTAGCTGACGACATGGGTGGCATTGTCGCCGGTCAGACGGCGCGCCAGCGCCTCGGCGCGGCCTGCGGTCTCTGGTGCCAGCCCCGGCAGGCCGAAATATTCAACGACCGTGATCCGGGTGGTGGGCTGAATGGCCTGCATCTCGGCCTCGATCCTTTTGACTTCGTTCAGGAAAAGCTGACGCCAATGATCGACGTCCTCGCCGGGGACCACGCGAAAGGTCATGTCGAACCGGCAGTCCTTGGCGGTGATGTTATGCGCGGTGCCGCCGGCAATTTCACCCACATGCGCGGTGGTATAGGGCGGATCGAATGCAGCAGCGAGCGTGCTGGGCGTGGCCTGCGCGCGTTCCGCGTTCAGCTGGTTGGCCCAGTCGATCAGACGCGCGCCCTGCATGATCGCGCTGACACCTTCGTGGATGCGCGAAGAGTGGATTTCAAAGCCCTGAACATGAACGGAAAATCCGATTCCACCCTTGTGCGCGGTGACCACCTGCATCATCGACGGCTCGCCCACAAGCACCGTATCGGCGCGCGGCAGACCGTGGCTGACCATGTGGTCGATCATCGGCGGCGCACCCAGGCAGCCAACCTCTTCGTCATAGGACAGCGCAATCTGCAACGGCCGCTTGATCCCGCGCGCCAGGGCCAGCGGCACAGCCGACAGCGCCAACGCATCGAACCCTTTCATGTCGCATGTCCCGCGCCCAAAGAGCCGCCCGTCGCGTTCCGTCACCACAAAAGGGTCGGTGTCCCAAGCCTGCCCGTCAACCGGCACCACATCCGTGTGCCCCGACAGCACGACACCACCATCCACCGCTGGGCCGATATGGGCATAAAGCGCGGCCTTGGTCCCGTCCGCATTTGGCACCCGGACAGGTTCCACACCATAGCCGCGCAAATAATCCTCAACAAAATCAATCAGGTCCAAGTTGCTGTCACGGCTGATGGTGGGATAGCTCACGAGGCGATCCAGCAGGTCTCTTGCGGTCAGTGTCATGGGGGGCTCCGGTCTGGTCAGGGCATCCTGAACCCGGCCCCGGACATATTCAAGGCCGCCAGTGCTCGCCCACCCACGGGGCCGGACGGATATAATGCCGCAGATAGCGCCACAGACTGCCCGACCGATCACGCTGACCGATCGCGCGCAGATGCGCCAGCGGGCTGCGCGGCGGGACAGCATCGCTCCACCGTCCGTCAATCGCGTCCTGCGGATTGAGGTGCCCGGCAAAAATGACGATTCGCGCGCCCTTGGGCAGCTTGGGCGGCAGGACATAGTTCAGCGGAAACGGCCTGCGGCAATCGCGCCGGAAATGGGCCACCCATCCGTCAGGAAAGAATTTCACGCCACCCGGCGCATTGCGGGTCACGAACCGCTGTTCATAGCGGTATTCCTCGGCGATGCCCTGCGGGTCGGACTTGAATTGGTCCTGCAACGGCTTCAGTCCACCGGCCATGAACCGGAACACCGAGGTCTGACCCAGCTTTTCGAAAACGACCACCCGGTTGCGTGTCAGAATCACATCCTCCGGCGCACCCGCCTCAAAGAACGAATCCAGCGATCCCGTCACGATCACATCGAGGTCCAGAAACAGCACGGGGCCCTGCAGATCGCCCAACGCCGCCCCCCACAGCCGCGATTTCGGCCAAATTCCCGTCTTGGCCTTGGGAATCTCATAGTCGATTTCTGGCAGGGGCTGGCAGTCGACCTCTGCGCGAATATTTTCGGGATTGTCACAAAAACACGTGAAACGAAAAGGCGGGGTGATATTCCGCGCAACCATACCATAAAGGCGATTGATATACAGCGGCCCGTATTTCGTACCCCAATTGATACATATCACTTGCTTCATCTTGTGCCCTCGCCTGCGGTTTGTGCCCTTATCGCGCGACAGGCCCGCGGTGACCAGCCACCCGATCCGCATCCGCGTCAAGCAACCTTTGGCACTTGCGAGGGGAAATTTTCTTGTTACCGTTCTGGTTGTCGACGGACCGCGCCAATGACGGACCGCGATCAACCATATCGAACCAGGGAGGTTCGCCCATGCCCAACGGGGCGCAGGCTGTGCTTGATGTGCAGGGCCTTACGACTGTTTTCAAAACCCGCGGTGGCGAAGTCCACGCGGTCAATGACGTGAGCTTTGACCTCAAGGCGGGTGAACTGCTGGGCGTTGTCGGCGAAAGCGGATCGGGTAAATCCGTCACCATGATGTCGCTGCTGGGCCTGTTGCCCTCGCCGCCGGCGGATGTGCGCGCAGGCACCGTGACATTCGAGGGGCAAAACCTGCTGAATGTCAGCGATGACGATTTGCGCCGTGTGCGTGGGGGCCGGATCGGGTTTGTGTTCCAGGACCCGATGACATCGCTCAACCCGGTGTTCACCGTGGGCTATCAGATCATGGAACCGCTGCGCACCCACATGGGGCTGACCAAACAGGCTGCCCGCGCCCGCGCGCAGGAATTGCTGGAACTGGTCGGTATTCCGGGTGCGGCCCAACGGCTGTCGGATTATCCGCACCAGTTTTCCGGCGGGATGCGCCAGCGCGTGATGATCGCCATCGCACTGGCCTGCGATCCCAAGGTGCTGATCGCGGACGAGCCGACAACCGCGCTGGATGTGACCATTCAGGCGCAGATCATCGAATTGATGAAGGAACTGCGCGACAAACTGGGCATGGCCGTCATCTGGATCACCCACGATCTGGGTGTCATCGCAGGCATCGCCGACCGCGTGATGGTCATGTATGGCGGTCAGGTCGTCGAACAGGCCCCGGTCAAAGAGCTGTTTCAGAACCCCCAGCATCCCTATACCCGCGCCCTGCTGACGACGATCCCCAAGATTTCAGAGGAACGCGCGCGCCGGTTGACCATCATCGAAGGCCAGCCGCCCATTCTGTCTGCGGCCCCCACCGCCTGTTCGTTCCGCGATCGCTGCGATGTGGCACAGCCGCGCTGCGCGCAGGCCAATCCGCCGCGCTATGACTTTGGCGCGGGCCATGATGCCGCCTGTTTCGTCGCAAAGGACGCCCATGATGCTGGATGACAACAGCCCACTGGTCCGCATCCGCGACCTGCAGATGCATTTTCCGATCTATTCGGGCCTGTTCCGCCGCCAGACCGGCGCGGTCAAGGCCGTGGACGGCGTCAGTTTCGACATTCAGCGCGGTGAAACTCTCGGTCTTGTGGGCGAATCCGGTTGCGGCAAATCCACCTGTGGCCGCGCCGTGTTGCGCCTGTATGACATCACCGGCGGCAGCGTGGAAATCGACGGTGTCGAAATCAGCCAGACCAGCCAATCCGACCTGCGCGCAATGCGCCCGACCATGCAGATGGTGTTTCAGGACCCGCAGGCGTCGCTCAATCCGCGCATGACAGTCGAGGCGATCATCCGCGAACCGCTGGACGAACACACCTCGATGTCCAGGGACGAAAAGGCCGCCAAGGTGGCTGAACTGATGGACGCTGTGGGCCTGAACCGCGCCTTTGCGAAACGCTATCCGCACGCCTTTTCCGGCGGTCAGCGGCAGCGCATCGGCATCGCCCGCGCATTGGCCCTGAACCCGAAATTCATCGTCTGCGACGAACCCATCGCCGCCCTCGACGTATCGATCCAGGCGCAGGTGGTGAACCTGCTGGAGGATCTGCAGGAACAATTCGGCCTGACCTATCTGTTCATCAGTCACGACCTGTCGATGGTGCGCCATATCGCGAACCGCATCGCGGTCATGTATCTGGGCAAGGTCGTCGAACTGGCCCCGCGCGGGCCGCTCTATGACGTGCCGCTGCATCCCTATACCCGCGCGCTCTTGTCCGCTGTCCCCGAACCCGACCCGTCCAAGGCACAGACCCGCCAGCGTGTCGTGCTGCAAGGCGACGTGCCATCCCCCGCCAACCCGCCACAGGGTTGCAATTTCTGTACCCGATGCCCTGCCGTCATGGACGTGTGCAAACGCATCGACCCGACTTTTCAAGAGGTGGAACCAGGCCGTTTCGTGGCTTGCCACCTCTATGAAAACCACGCCTCAGAGACCGAAAAGGCCGAGGCACATGCAAACCAACAAGGGAGTTAAAGCATGAAAATGAAGACAATTCTGCTGGGCGCGATTGCGACCATGGGCACAGCGCCCATGGTGCATGCCGATGCCCACGAAGGCGAGCGTGGCCGCGACGGCCAGGTCAACATCATCTATTGGCAAGCGCCATCCATCATGAACCCGTTCCTGTCGGGCGGCACCAAGGACGTCGAGGCCGCATCGCTGGTTCTCGAACCCCTGATGCGGTTCAACGAAACGGGCGAAATCGTGCCATGGCTCGTGGACGAAGTGCCCACAGTCGAAAACGGTGGCG
The DNA here is from genome assembly GCF_001420005.1 of Loktanella sp. 3ANDIMAR09. GTDB lineage: Bacteria > Pseudomonadota > Alphaproteobacteria > Rhodobacterales > Rhodobacteraceae > Loktanella. The sequence goes on from NZ_LJAK01000005.1 coordinate 118,385, forward strand.
TGGCCGAGGATCTGACCTCGATCACCTATAAAATTACCGAAGGCATCACATGGTCCGACGGCACGCCGTTCACCTCTGCCGACGTGAAATTCACCTATGACTACTGCACCGCAGAAGGCGGCGGTTGCGCACAGGCAACCAAATTCGACGGCATCACCAGCGTCGAAACCCCCGATGATCTGACGGTCATCGTGAACTTTGCCGCAGCGACACCCTACCCCTATTCGGCGTTCAACGGCGCGGAAAGCCCGATCATCCAGGCCGCCCAATTCGCGGATTGCCTGGGGCCAAAGGCACCGGAATGCACCGACCAGAACTTTATGCCCATCGGCACGGGCCCGTTCGTCGTGACGGATTTCCGCACCAACGACGTGATCCAGTTCGAGGCAAACCCGAACTACCGTGACGCGAACAAGCCCGCGTTCCAGACTGTCACGCTCAAGGGTGGCGGCGATGCAACCGCCGCTGGCCGTGCCGTCATGGAAACCGGCGAATTCGACTACGCCTGGAACCTGCAGCTGGCCCCCGACGTGATCGCCCAGATGCAAGAAGGCGGTCAGGGCATGCCCGTCGCCGGTTTCGGCACGCTGGTCGAACGCATCATGCTGAACAACACCAACCCCGATCCGTCCCTGTCTGACGCAGAGCGTTCGGTCATCCGTCCGCACCCGTTCCTGGGCGATCCGGCCGTGTTCAACGCGCTGTCAATGGCGATCGACCGTCCGCTGCTGGTCGAAGTCGGCTACGGTCAGGCCGGTCGTGTGACATGCAACTGGGTGCCGGCACCTGATCTTTATGCGTCTGAGTCCATGACCTGTGATACGCAGGACATCGAAGGTGCCAAGGCCATGCTCGAAGAGGCAGGCTATGTCGACACCGATGGTGACGGCGTGCGCGAAACCCCCGATGGCGTGCCGATGGCGATGCTGTTCCAGTCCTCGACCAACGCTGTTCGTCAGGACTTTCAGGCGCTGATCAAGGATTGGTGGGAACAGATCGGCCTGTCGGTCGAACTGCGCAACATCGACAGCTCTGTGTTCTTTGGTGGTGATCCGGGTTCGCCCGATACCTTCCAGAAGTTCATGGCTGACGTGCAGATGTACGCCAACAACTTCCCCGGCACCGACCCGCAGGCCTATCTGGGCAACGGCAAGTGCGACGCGGCCCCCACACCTGACACACAGTGGCAGGGTGAAAACATCAGTCGTTTCTGCATGGAAGAATACGACGCCCTGCACGCAGAGCTGACCCAGACTGCCGACCTGAACGAGCGTGGCCGCATCGCCCGCGAACTCAACGACATGGCGGTCCAGAACGGCATGATGATCCCGCTGGTGGATCGTGGTCGTCTGTCCGCCCATGCCAACAGCCTCGGCGGCGTGGTTCTGAACACATGGGATTCGGAACTGTGGAACGTCGCGGACTGGTATCGCACCGGCGACAACCGCTGAACCTGACAATCGGGCGGGCCACGCGGGCCCGCCCACCCTTAACAAAGACACTTAGCCAAGGCGTTTGACATCATGCTGACCTACACCTTCCGCAGGTTACTGATCTCCATTCCGACGCTTTTGCTGATCGCCTTTGTGATCTTCATGCTGCTGGAACTGGCCCCCGGTGACCCGATGGCATCAATGCCGCTGACCATTCCGGCAGAGGTCAAACAGCAGATGCGCGAGGCGCTGGGACTGGGGGAACCCTGGTGGGTCCGCTTTCCGCTGTGGCTCAAACAGTTCTTTATCGTAGAACCAGCCTATTGGATCGACAGCGCATTCGGCACGTCGCTGGCAGAGGGTCAGCAACGCATCATCAGTTTCCAGTCGCGCAGCCCGGTGTTCGACACCATCGCTCAGCGCCTGCCCCAGACGCTGTGGGTTGTCGGCATGTCCTATGTCGTGGGCGTGCTGATCGCCTTGCCCGTCGGTATCATCAGCGCCTACCGGCAATATTCGGTGTTCGATCAGGCCGGCACATTCGTGTCGATGATCGGCTTTTCCGTGCCGCCGTTCTTTTCGGGCGTGCTCCTGATCGTGATCTTTTCCGTGTCGCTCGGCTGGTTGCCGTCAATCTATGACACCACCCATCAGGTCCGCGACTGGAACAGCTTCGTGTTCCAGCTGAAACAGATGGTCATGCCGGTCATGGTGCTGGCGCTGCAGACCACCGCCCAGATCAGCCGCTACATGCGCGCCGCCATGCTGGACAACCTCGGTCAGGACTACGTCCGCACCGCCCGCGCCAAGGGCCTGAGCGAGAGCGTCGTCGTTCTGCGCCACGTGCTGCGCAATTCCATGATCCCGGTCATCACCGTGATTGCACTGGGAATCCCCAGCATCTTTGGCGGAGCCATCATCACCGAACAGATCTTCAAGGTGAACGGCTTGGGGCAACTGTTGATCATCGCGCTGCAGGGCAACGATATCCCGATGGTCATGACGCTGACCTTCCTGTTCGCGGTGCTGATCGTCCTGTTCAACCTGATAGCCGACGTGCTGTACGGCGTTTTTGATCCAAGGATCCGTTATGACTGATCGCACAGCCAACCCTGCACTGCCCGCAGGCGACCCGACCCCCGTGGCCCCGGTCAAGGACCGCAACCAATGGTGGGACGTCTGGGACCAGTTCCGCAGTCACAAGGGGGCAATGGCGGGCCTGATCTTTTTGCTGGGCATCACGCTGTTTTGCCTGATCGGTCCGTGGCTGTGGGGTCTGGACCCGGCCAAGCTGGATATCCGCAACAAGGACCTCCGCCCGATCATCAACGCGTTGTGGGGTGCGGAAAACGTGTCTTGGGCGCATCCCTTTGGCACGGACAACCTGGGCCGGGACATCATGGCGCAGACCATGCAGGGCGGGCGGATCAGCCTCGCCGTAGGCTGGACCGCGATGATCCTTGCAATCCTGATTGGCACCTTCGTCGGTGTGATCGCAGGCTATTTCCCGCGCCTCGACGGCGTGCTGATGCGCCTGACCGACCTGTTCCTTGCCCTGCCTCTGCTGCCGCTTCTGCTCGTCATGATGCTGCTGTTTCGCGATCCGCTGCGCGCGGCCTTTGGCCCCGAACAAGGCATCTTTATCCTGATCGTCATCGGCATCGGCATCACAAGCTGGATGCAGACCGCCCGCATCGTGCGTGGCGACGTGCTGGCGCTGAAGGAACGCGAATACGTCCTTGCAGCGCGGTCCATCGGCACACCCAGCCGCCGCGTCATCACGCGCCACCTGCTGCCCAACGTGCTGTCACCCATCATGGTCAGCGCGACGCTGGGCCTTGCCACCGCGATCATCACCGAATCCGCGATCTCGTTTCTTGGCCTCGGGTTTCCGCCCGATTACCCGACATGGGGCAAATTGCTGGCGGACGCCGTGCCCCGCATGGTCAGTTTCCCCGAACGCGTGGTCTGGCCGGGCCTTGCCATCTCCTTGACAGTTCTGGCGGTGAACTACATCGGTGACGGGCTGCGCGACGCACTAGACCCTCGCATCAGGGGTTTGTAACACCACCGATCCCCGACCCTGGGCATTGGCACTGCGGTTGAGGGATCAGACATGAGCACCGACAAGAGCGATCTGACCACCGGTCCCGTCTGGCGCGCGCTGGCACGGCTGTCGGCACCGATGGTGATCGGCATCCTTGCCACCTTGTCCGTGGGCCTTGCGGACGCCTATTTCCTGGGCCAGCTCGGTGGCGCGCCACTTGCCGCCGTCGGCTATATTTACCCCGTCACGGCCGCGATCACCTCGCTGTCGATCGGACTGAGTGCAGGGTCCAACGCCACGGTCAGCCAGGCCATCGGTGCCAGGAATACCGAACGCGACCCGACCCGTATCGGCCTGCATGCCGTGGGCCTGGGTGTCAGCCTCGCGCTGCTGGTCGCCGTGATCACCTATGTGGGCTACCCCGCCCTGTTCCGCCTGATCGGCGCGCGCGAGGCCGCGATGACCGAAATCGCGCTGTTCATGCCGTGGTGGTGCGCGTCATTTCCGTTTCTGGTGGTGCAGATGCAGACAGGCGCGCTGTTCCGCGCGCATGGCAGCTCTGTTGCGCCAGCCGTTCTGATGACGCTCGCCGCGATCCTGAACATCAGCCTCGACCCGCTGCTGATCTTTACCGCAGGCCTCGGGACCGAGGGAGCGGCGTTGGCGACATTCCTGTCCTACGTGATTTTTGCCGTGATCTCGGTTGCCTATGCCGTTCGCACATCCATCCTCGTCTGGGTCGACAACATCGCGTGTGACCTTTGGTGGTCGCTGAAAGAGCTGACCAGGGTCGGTGCCCCCGCCGCCTTTTCCAACGCGATCAACCCAGCGGGCCTCGCAGCGGTGACCGCCGCTGTGGCGACCGTGGGCACCGAGGCCGTGGCGGGCTTTGGTGCGGCCACCCGGGTGCAGCAGATGGCGCTTGTGCCGATGCTGGCGCTGTCGTCGGGCATCGGACCTGTTGTGGGCCAGAACTGGGGTGCGGACCAACCCCACCGCGCCGCCGCCGGCGTTCAGGCGGCCCTGGCATTCTGTATCGGCTACGGTCTGCTGGTGGGTGTCGTGCTGTTCGCGTTCGGCACGGGCTTTGCCAGCTGGCTTGCATCGGACCAGACAGCGGCAGGTTACGCCGCGAGCTATATGCAGATCACGGGCTGGTCGCTCTTTGGTTACGGGTTTGTCGTCGTGGTCAACGCGGCCATGAACGCAAGGTCCAGGGCGGGCTGGTCGATGGTCCTGTCGCTGGGCCGCATCTTTGTGTTCTATCTGCCGCTGGCCTGGCTTGGTGTAAGCCTGCTGGATTTCACCGGCATTCCCATCGCGGCCTTCACCGCCAACGTCGCAGCAGCCGCCGTGAGTCTGGTGTTTGCATGGAAGGTGGGCCTGTTCCGGCCCCACAACCTGAGCGCAACATTCGCCTGACGCCCCAATTTTTCGCGAAAAATTGGACGCGACCGAATTTTCGCGAAAATTCGGCTACTCCAGATGCCTGCGCAGGCGCTTGACCATGAACCAGACCGCCAGCAGCACCAGCGGCGTCACCATGGCGGCCATCGTTGTCTTGCTGACGTCCAGCATGTCTTCCAGCGGTCCCGTCATATAGAGCACGAGGCTCACCGCGTAATAGCTGATCGCCACCGTCGACAGCCCTTCGACCGTTTTCTGCAACCGCAACTGCATGTCCGACCGCGCATCCATGCTGCGCAGCAGATCGCGGTTCTGCGCGGACCGGTCGACATCCACCCGCGTGCGCAGCAGATCCCCTGCCCGCAAGGCACGGTCACTCATCGCCTTGAGCCGCGCCTCGGTCGATTTGACCGTACGCATCGCGGGGTCAAACCGCCGCATCATGAATTCACCGAATGTCTGGCGCCCGACGTAGCGGGTTTCGCGCAGCACCTCGATCCGCTGGTTCACGATAGTCTCGTAGGCCCCCGTTGCACCGAACCGAAACGCCGATTGCGCCACGATATTCTCCAGTTCTGACGACACCCGCAGGAGGTCGTGCAGAAGTTCGGCAGGTTCGGTGACCGTGCCGCACATCTGTTCCAGCAGATTGGTCAGCCGGGCGTCGATCTGCGCCATATCGGCCCCCAGATCACGCGCCCGCGTCAGACCCAGCATCGACATCGCCTTGTAGGTCTCAATCTCGCACAACCGCTGTACCACGCGCCCCGTGCGCCGTTCTCCGGCGGCGGGCCGCGCAAAGATGGCAAACCGCATATGCCCTGCCTCGTCGATCCGGAAATCGGATGCGATGATCAACTCGCCGTCAAGCACGCGGCTGATGGCCAGGCTTTCCGGCACGAACCAGGTGTCGATCTTGTCGGTGATGCCGTCGTCGTCCTCTGACAGTTCGATCCGGATCAGGGCCGAGGTGATGCGCACCCCCGGTGCCTTGGCCAGCCAGCTTTCGGGAAACATGCCAAAGGTCGATCCGTCAAAAGGGCGTTCCGCCGTGCCGGTGCCAAAGAGGGTAAAGGTCACGAATTCCGTATGGCTTTCCCATTTCAGCAGATGCTTGCCCAGATAGCCGGAATAATGGGTGGCTCCCGGTTGCGGATGCTGCGCGCCGTGGCGGTCCAGCAGTTCGATCAGATGCGCCCGATCCGCATCGCGGTCGCGGCCCGCGGCGTTTTCAGCCGGCTTGATCGCCAGAAAGGCTGCGCGCGACGGGGCCTGCACCGCCGGAAACGGGCGGGCGTGCAATTCATTGGCCATCGCATAGCGCAGCGGGTGGTCGGCAATCGGCGGCATCGGTGATCCACTTCGAAACTGTTGTGGATCAACCTAGCGGTGTCCGCCCTTGGGTAAAGCGATAAAATGCCCGTAGCAGAACGACTTAGCGGCGCACGACTGTATACCGTGCGCCGCCATTGACGTGATGGGTCGGTGAAAACCCTTAGATCACAACCACATCCAGCGGCGGAAAGCCGTTGAACGACACGCTGGAATAGGTCGAGGTATAGGCCCCGGTGTTGCGGATCAGCACCCGGTCGCCGCTGGTCAAGGTCAGCGGCAACTGCATCGGACGCTTCTCGTACAGCACATCGGCGCTGTCACAGGACGGCCCGGCGACGATGCAGGGACCCGTCGCATCGCCGTCGCGATCGGTCTCGAACTGATAGCGGATCGCCTCGCCCTCGGTTTCGGCCAGACCCGAGAAACGGCCGATCGACAGATAGACCCAGCGGTGCACGTCGCGGTCGGATTTACGGCTGACCAGCATCACCTCGGTCACGATGACACCGGCCTCGGCCACCATGCCACGACCGGGTTCAGCCATGATCTGGGGAATATCGCCAAAGGTCTCAGTCACCAGCGCGATCACGCGACCGGCATAATCCGTCGGTGTGTCGATTGCTTCGCCGTAGAACGCGGGGAAACCACCACCGATGTTCAGCAAGGTCAGGTCGTGACCTTCCGCCTTGGCGCGTTTCCAGATGATCGACAACTGGTCCAGCGTCGGCTTCCACATCTCGGCGCGGCGGGTTTGCGAACCGACGTGGAACGACAGACCCACGGGCGACAGGCCCACCGATTTGGCGTAATCCAGCATGTCCAGCGCCATGTCGCTGTCGCAGCCGAATTTGCGCGTCAGCGGCCAGTCAGCCTCTGATGTTTCGACGATCAGGCGAATGTAGACCCGTGCGCCCGGCGCGTTTGCGGCGATCTTGTCCAGCTCTTCGGGGGCGTCGGCGGCAAACAAGGTGATTCCCGCCGCATGCGCCCATGCGATGTCCGCCGCGCGCTTGATGGTGTTGCCAAAGCTGATGATATCCGGGCCTGCACCCGCATCCAGACACATCTGGATTTCACCCTTGGACGCGGCATCGAAATGCGACCCCAGATCGGACAGGCGTTTCAGGATTTCCGGTGCAGGGTTCGCCTTGACCGCATAATGGATGTCGGCGTGGCCCAGACCCGCCTTGAGCGCGCGGTACTGTTCCGCGACCCGGTCAACATCAATGACCAGTGTCGGTTTGTCGAAATCCTGTGATGCGACCCATGTATCAAGCTTGGGTGTCGGCACGCGTGTGGGCGCAGCAGCGCCAGCAAATGCATTCATGGTCATCTCCAGTAGACCCGGCCATTGGATGGATTAACCCACCCGAGACCGCTCAGTTCCAAGGGAGACGTTACCGTCGCTACAAGGGTCGTGCAAATCGACCCGGGCGCGTGCGTTGGCGTCTGTATCGGCGCATGTGATGCATCCGCCCGCGCCGATCAAGCGGATTTTTCGTGCAGCCGCATTTATTTTGCACCGCTGCCATCCGCAGGCTAGGACAGTGGGATGTCTGATCTGATCTTGCTGAACAAACCCTTTGACGTGCTGTCGCAATTCACCGATGCGCGCAGCCCGACACCGCGTCGCACGCTGTCCGATTTCGGTTTGCCATCAGGGGTTTACCCTGCCGGACGCCTGGACCGCGATAGCGAAGGTCTCCTGCTGCTGACCAGTGACGGCAGATTGCAGGCCCGCATCGCGGACCCCCGCTTCAAGGCCCCCAAGACCTACCTCGTGCAGGTCGAAGGCGACCCGACTGACGCCACCCTCGCCCCGCTGCGCACTGGGGTCACGCTCAAGGATGGGCCGACCCGCCCGGCACAGGTGCGACGCATCCCCGCACCGGACCTGTGGGACCGCGATCCGCCCGTCAGGTTCCGCAAGACCGTGCCGGATTGCTGGCTGGAAATCATCCTGACCGAAGGCCGCAACCGCCAGGTGCGCCGCATGACGGCGCATGTGGGCTGTCCGACCTTGCGGCTGGTGCGCTGGCGGATCGGTGAATGGTGCGTGGACGGCATTGCCCCCGGACAATGGACGGCGGCACCCCGCTGACAGGCGCGTTCTGGCCCGGTTAAACGCAAAACGCCCGGCGCATGTCACGCCGGGCGAAATCATCAAACATAGCGAAAGACTTCGGCAAACAGCCGTTACTGTTCGCCGATCACCAGGAATTCCGCGTCGATTGCGCGCCCGTTGCGGGTGATGCCTGCATCCTCGTCGACACCACCGATGGCGCGGATTGTGGCAGGTGTTCCTGCAGAGGGCGGACGCGTGCCGCCGAATTTGCCATCAACGGTCCCGCGCAGCACGAATGTGCCGTCGTTGTCGGTGCGCAGCGTTCCGTCATAGGTTGTGGCAAAGTTGTTGGGCGCGCCACGTCCGATGGATGACCCACGGCTACCCAGCTGGATGTCCCCATCCACGTCAAAGAAACGGCCCGTCTTGGCGTTGTCCCCCACGACACCGAACAGGTTCGTCACATCGCCCGTCACGGTGCCGCGACTGAAATTGGCGGTGATGTCGGCATCGCCTGCAATGGTCAGATCATCCGAGACCCGGTTCACGTTGTTTTCGACAAAGAACCCGCCCACTCCCTTGAAGGATGCGCTGCCGCTGGTCGGCATCGCGGTGAATTGGGTCGGCGCAATCGTATCCAGCCGGTCTGACAATGCCTCGAACTGATCGGCCTTGCCGACAACGAAATCACGGTCGACGGTCACACCGCCACCGCCGCCACAGGCGGCCAAAAGGGCGGTCAGGCCCAGACAGGTTGCAGCAGTAACGAGACGTGGCATGAGATCCCCCCACAGTTGATTTGTCATATCCCTACTGCGCTGCCCGCGTACGACAAAGATTCGTTTCACCCCGTCAGAACATCCGCCGACGCGGCGACAAAATTGCCGCACCAGTCGCAAAAAAAACGCCCGGCACCTTGCGGCACCGGGCGTCGGTTCCCGTCAGACTGGTGGTTGCGATCAGTCGATCTTGGGCAAGAGCGCCTCGAGCGATTGTTTCGCGTCACCGTAGAACATCCGCGTGTTGTCCTTAAAGAACAGCGGGTTCTCGATCCCGGAATAACCGGTGCCCTGCCCGCGCTTGGACACGAACACCTGTTTCGCCTTCCAGCATTCCAGCACCGGCATCCCGGCGATGGGGCTGTTGGGATCGTCCTGTGCGGCCGGGTTCACGATGTCGTTCGACCCGATCACGATGGCCACGTCGGTGCTGGGGAAATCATCATTGATCTCGTCCATTTCCATGACGATGTCATAGGGCACCTTGGCCTCGGCCAGCAGCACGTTCATGTGGCCGGGCAGACGCCCCGCCACCGGGTGAATGGCAAAGCGCACATTCTTGCCCTGCGCGCGCAGCTTGGTCACCAACTGGCTGACCGCCTGCTGTGCCTGTGCCACCGCCATGCCGTAGCCGGGGATGATGATGACACTGTCCGCCTCGTTCAGCGCCGTGGCGACACCGTCGGCGTCAATGGCGACCTGTTCTCCCTCGACCGCCATCTGTTCACCGGCAGGCCCGCCGAATCCGCCCAGGATCACGCTGACAAACGACCGGTTCATCGCCTTGCACATGATGTAGGACAGGATCGCACCGGACGACCCAACCAATGCGCCGACCACGATCAGCAGATCGTTGCCAAGGCTGAAACCGATCGCGGCCGCCGCCCAACCGGAATAGCTGTTCAGCATCGACACCACGACAGGCATGTCAGCACCACCGATGCCCATGATCAGGTGATACCCGATGAACAGCGCAGCCAAGGTCATGATGAACAGCGGGAAAAAGCCGCCAGTGTTGAAATACCAGATCAGGCACAGCAGCGACAAACCCGCAGCCCCGGCGTTCAGCATGTGACCGCCCGGCAGTTTCGCCGCCGCCGTATTCACACGGCCCGCCAGCTTGCCATAGGCAATCACCGACCCGGTAAAGGTCACGGCCCCGATGAACACGCCCAGGAACAGTTCGACCCGCAGGATGTTCATCTCGGTCACGGTCTTTTTCAGCAAAAGCCCGGCAAACACCCCCTGAGAGCTGCGGTCGAAATCAGGACCGCTGGTTGCCACGAGTTCGATCAGCCGCGCGATTTCGATGTGGGCGATGTAGCCCACGATCACCGCCGCCAGACCAACCAGCGAATGCATCGCTGCGACCAGTTCGGGCATCTGCGTCATCTGCACCTTGGTCGCCAGCTGATAGCCGATCAGACCACCGCCGATGATCATCAGCACCGACAGCAACCAATAGCCGCTGCCCGGTCCGATCAGGGTCGCCGCAACCGCCAGCGCCATGCCGACGATGCCGTACCAGACCGCGCGTTTGGCGCTTTCCTGGCCGGACAAACCGCCCAGCGACAGGATGAAGAGAATGGCTGCGACCACATAGGCCGCTGTTGTGAAACCGAATTCCATGTCTGTTTACCCCCTCAGGACTTCTGGAACATGGCGAGCATGCGCCGTGTGACGAGGAAGCCCCCGAAGATGTTGATACCTGTCATGAACACCGCGAGTGCGGCGAGGATGACAACCAGCCATGACCCCGACCCGATCTGGGTCAATGCGCCCAGAATGATGATCGACGAAATCGCATTGGTGACCGCCATCAGCGGCGTGTGCAGCGAATGCGCGACACCCCAAATGACCTGGAACCCGACGAAGACCGCCAGCACAAACACGATGAAATGCTGCATGAAACTGGCGGGTGCGACCAGACCGACCAGCAGCAGCAACGCGCCGCCGATGGTCAGCAGACCGACCTGCGTCTTGGTCTCTTTCTTGAACGCGGCCACTTCCTTGGCGCGTTTCTCCTCGGGCGTCAGTTCCTTGGCCGCTGCCTTCTTGGGCTGGGCGGCAATGGCTGCAACCTTGGGCTTGGGTGGCGGGAACGTCACCTCGCCTGCATGGGTGGCCGTGGCCCCCCGGATCACGTCGTCATCCATGTTGTGATTGATCTGGCCGTCCTTTTCGGGGGTCAGATCGGACAGCATGTGCCGCACGTTGGTCGCATATAGCAGCGAGGATTGCGTCGCCATCCGGGACGGGAAATCGGTGTAACCCACGATGGTCACGCCATTTTCCGTGACGATCTTTTCGCCCATCACGGTCAGTTTGCAGTTGCCGCCACGTTCGGCAGCCAGGTCGATGATGACCGATCCGGGCTTCATCGCCTTGACCATGTCCTCGGTCCACAGTTCCGGCGCGTCGCGGCCGGGAATCAACGCGGTGGTGATGACGATGTCGATATCGGGTGCAATCTCGCGGAACTTGGCCAGCTGGGCCGCGGCGAATTCCGGGCTGGACACGGCAGCGTAACCGCCCGTTGCGGACCCGTCCTGCTGTTCCTCTTCGAAATCGAGGAACACGAACTCTGCTCCCATGGATTCGACCTGTTCGGCCACCTCGGGACGCACGTCGAATGCATAGGTGATCGCACCCAGCGAGGTGGACGTGCCGATCGCGGCCAAACCGGCCACACCGGCACCGACGACCAGCACCTTGGCCGGTGGCACCTTGCCCGCAGCCGTCACCTGCCCGGTAAAGAACCGGCCAAAGTTGTTGCCAGCCTCGATCACGGCACGGTAGCCCGCGATGTTTGCCATCGAGGACAGCGCGTCCATTTTCTGCGCGCGGCTGATACGCGGCACCATGTCCATCGCGATGACGGTGGCACCCTGGTCATTGGCGGCCTGCATCAGCTCCGCGTTCTGACCGGGATAGAAGAACGAAATCAGCGTCTGGCCCTGACGCAGCATCTTGACCTCGTCCTGCGATGGCGGGCGCACCTTGGCCACGACGTCGGCCTGCGCGAACAATGCCGCGGCATCGTCGACCACAGTCACATCTGCCGCGCGATAGGCGTCATCCGTGAACCCCGCAGCATTGCCTGCGCCGGATTGAACCAGACATTCATGACCGAGTTTCTGCAAATCCCGGGCCGAGGCGGGCGTCATGGCCACGCGGGCCTCGCCCTTGTACGTTTCTGTTGGTGCGCCGATTTTCACGGATCGAAGTCCCCCATTTTTGATCGCGCCAGTGTTAGACCGCGCAATAATATTTCACAAGTCGCCGATGGCGGTAACATCAAAGCCAACGCCGCGTCCTTTGCGCGTAATGCACAAAGGCTGTGCCGAATGCAGCGCGCAGGCGTGCTTCTTCGGCAGCGATGAAATGCCGCGTGATCCACCAGATGAACACCGGCACAAGCAGCAGGCCCAAGGGTGCCTGCCAGCGCAGGCACAATCCCACCAGCACAATGGCGTCGGCCAGATAGATCGGGTTGCGTGACCAGGCAAAGATTCCGTGACTGACCAGCGCGCTGGGTTCACGGTGCGGCATGACGGTCGTATGCCTGCGCGCCATGGTGACGACGGCAATCGCCATCATCACGATGCCCAGCACGATCAATGCGGTCCCGATCCCGACCGTGACAGCGGTGCCCGCCGTCCAGATCCCACGGCTGAGCCAGACACCCATTGCGCAGAGCGCCAGCCAGACCGGCGGCAGATCAATGCGTTTCATCTGCTTACACTCCTTGTCCCCGCTGCATCAAACCGTAGGCTGCGGACAAACGAAAGGACGATTATGGAACATCTGGGCAAACACGCGCTTGTCACGGGCGGCGGCAGCGGCATCGGACGCGATATCGCGATCGCGCTGGCCGATGCCGGCGCCAGCGTCACGATCACCGGCCGCAGACTGGACGTGCTGCAGGCAGCCGCTGCCGAGCATCCCAGGTTGCACCCGCTGCAAATGGATGTCGGTGACGAATCCGCAGTAAGAGACGGGATAGCAGCGGCCGCAGCAGACCGGGGGCCCGTGCAGATCTGTATCGCCAACGCGGGTATCGCAGAGGGGGGCGCATTCGCCAAAACCTCGCTCGCGGCATGGCGGCGCACGATGACCACGAACCTCGACGGTGTGTTCCTGACATTTCAGGCGGCACTCGAATCACTGCCCGATGACGTGACGGGCCGCATGATCGTCGTCAGTTCCATCGCAGGGGTGCGCGGCCTGAAAAACGCGGTCCCCTACACCGTCTCGAAACACGCCGTGATCGGCCTGATCCGGGGGCTGTCAGAAGAATACCTGCACAAACGCCCGGTGACCTTCAACGCGCTCTGCCCGGGGTATGTCGATACCGATATCGTGCAGTCGCAGCTGCCGGGCCTGATGCGCAAGTTCGACGTGGACAAGGCAGGTGCCGCAGCACTGGTCGCCAGCGCCAACCGCAGCAAGCAGCTCTTGGATGTTGCGGAAACCACCGCAGCCATGATGTGGCTGTGTTCGGACGGCGCGCGCAGTGTCAACGGCCAGACAATCGAGATATCGGGGGGGCAGGTCTGATGCCGGATTTTCGCGAAAATCCGGACCGGGCCAAATTTTCGCGAAAATTTGGAGGTGCTGTATGACCGATTTTGCAAAAACCAAGGACCTGTTCCATGTGCCGGACGGGATGATCTACCTCGACGGCAATTCGCTGGGTCCGCTGCCCAAGGCGACGCCGGCACGTGTGGCCCGCACCCTGACCGACGAATGGGGCGAGATGGTCATCACGGGATGGAACCGTGCGGGCTGGATGGCCCAACCGATGGACCTGGGAGACCGGATCGGACGGCTGATCGGGGCCGAAGAAGGTCATGTCACCGTCGGCGATACACTCTCGGTAAAGGTGTTTCAGGCCCTGGCCGCGGCACTGGCGATGACCGACCGCAAGGTCATCCTGTCCGACAGCGGCAATTTCCCATCCGACCTCTACATGGCCGAGGGGCTGATCGCAGCACTGGGCGGCGGGTTGGAACTGCGCATCGTGGACCCCGAGGACGTCGCGGAGGCGCTGACCGACGAGGTCGCGGTGCTGATGTTGACGCAGGTCGATTACCGCACCGGACGGCTGCACGACATGGCGGGGCTCACGGCGCGCGCACAAAGCGCGGGGATTATCACGATCTGGGATCTCGCGCATTCGGCTGGCGCGATGGACGTCGATGTGGCGGGCTGCGGTGCTGATTTCGCGGTCGGCTGCACGTACAAATACCTCAACGGTGGACCCGGTGCGCCGGCGTTCATCTATGTCGCGCCTAGGCACGCCGAAGCCGCAAGGCCAATTCTGGCAGGCTGGCTGGGCCATGCGGCCCCGTTCGCCTTTGAGCAGGGCTATCGCCCCGGTGATGGCGTGGCACGGATGCGCGTTGGCACGCCGCCCGTCATTCAGATGGCCGCACTCGAAGCGTCCATGGACATCTGGGACACGGTCGACATGACCGATATCCGCGCGGCCTCCATGGCGCTGTGCGACAGGTTCATCGCTGGGGTCGAGGCCACCTGCCCCGACCTGACGCTGGCGTCGCCGCGCGACGCGGCACGGCGCGGATCACAGGTATCGTTTCGTCATCCGCAGGGTTACGCCGCGATGCAGGCCTGCATCGCGCATGGTGTGGTCGGCGATTTCCGCGCGCCCGATATCATGCGGTTCGGGTTCACGCCGCTGTTCATCGACGAAAGCGACGTGGATGCGGCCGTGGAGGTGATTGCGCGGGTGATGGCAGACCGGCTGTGGGACGACCCGCAATTTCACGCCAAGGCTGCCGTTACATAACGATATCGACATGTTTCGCATGCGAAACATCTTATGTCATTAGAGGGTGAATGCTTCATTCAGATGAACAAGCGCTGAAGATCACCCGGTTTTTGACGTAAAACGCCCTCGCGGCACGGGCGTCAATCGCGGGGCAATCAAGGTTGGATTCACTAAGATGAAGCCAACCTTGATTGCCGGGCGATACGTGCAACCGACAGCAAGGCGCGGCGGCTGCCGCAGAGCTCTAGCGTTCGTGAAACGCTTCTGACGACCGATACAGCGGCTTGGTCAGGTAGCTGAGGATGGTTTTCTCGCCGGTGTGCAGCTCGACCGTGGCCATCAGGCCCGGGCGCATTTCGATGCGTTGCTGGCGCACGCCCAGATTTTCCTGATCCACGCGCAGGATGACCCGGTAATGGGCATCGCCCTCGGGGCGGCGTTCGTCCTTGAACGTGTCGGCGCTGACGGTCTGCACCGTCCCCTTGAGCGAACCGTAGATCGTGTAGTCATAGGCGGTCAGTTTCACCGTGGCGTCCTGCCCCGTGGTCACGCCGGAAATGTCCTGCGGTTTCACGCGTGCCTCGACATAGAGCGCATCATCCAGCGGGATGATCTGAAAGATCTCCTCGCCCGGACGGATGACACCGCCGATGGTGGTGACGGCCATATTGTTGACCACGCCGCGCATGGGCGCGCGGATCACGGTCCGGTCCAGCTGGTCGCGGGCGATCTTGATGTTCTGTTCCAGCTGCGACAGCGTTTGCAGCGTTTCGGTATATTCGGTGGCACGGGCCAGATCGGCACCGGTGACAACCTCGTTGTACTTGATTTCAGCGTCGGCAAAGGCCTTGCGCACCCGCGTGGTTTCGATCAGCGACACGATTTCGCGCGACAGCATGTCCTCCATCAGGGCCAGTTCATTGCCGGTTTCGTCCATGACGCGGCGCGCGCCGTCAACCTTGGACGCGTAATCGGCCTGCCGCGCGGCCAGCAGGGCGCGTTCCGATTGCACGATGCCGGGGCTGGCCTCGGCAATGTCGGTAGGGACCTCGAAATCGAACAGGCCCGCGATTTCGGCCTCCAGCCGCAGGCGGCGGATGGTGGCGGCATTGATCTGTTCGGACAGGTCCTGCACGGCCGAGACGAATTGCGTGCCTTCCAGCCGGGCGAGGACATCGCCCTCTTCGACGGTATCGCCTTCGGAGACAAAGAGTTCGGCCAGGATGCCGCCCTCAAAGTTCTGGATGATCTGCGGGCGCGATGCGCTGACCACCTCGCCCTCGGCGCGGACCAGTTCGTCAACCCAGGCGAATTTGGCCCAGCCGATAAAGATGATGACGGTGGCCGCAACCAGCCAGATGATCAGGCTGGGACCGCGTGCGGCCCCCTGAAATTCGGTATCCGCAACGGCCATCACGATGCCTCCTTGTTCAAATGGGCAAGGACCTGATCGCGGGGTCCGTCCACGGCAAGCCGGCCATTGTGCAGCACCATGGTGCGGTCGGCCAGTTTCAACAGTGCCATCCGGTGCGTGGCGACAATCACGGTGCGCCCGGACATCCAGCCTTCGAGGCGGCTGATCAGCGTTGTCTCCAGCGTCTGGTCCAGCGCGGATGTGGGTTCGTCCAGCAGGCACACACTGGGGTTCTGCAACCACAGGCGCGCCCAGCCAATGGACTGACGCTGACCGACCGACAGGCCTGCCCCGCCGTCGCGGATGTCCAGATCCAGCCCCTTGGGGTGGGCGCGGACAAATGGACCAAGGCCCGCGAAATCCAGTGCCGCCAGCATCCGGTCGTCGTCGCGTTCCAGCTGCGTGAGGTTGAGGTTGTCGCGCAGGCTACCTGCAAAGAGTTTCACCTCCTGGCCCAGATAGCCGATGGACCGGCGCAGGTCGCGGGCGGCGACCTGTTCCATGTCGACACCATCGATCAGCACGCGGCCCGAAGTCGGCACATGCAGGCCGGACAGGATTTTCAGCAGTGTCGATTTGCCGGACCCGTTGGCCCCGAGGATGGCGACGATCTGGCCTGCGGGCACCTTGAGCGAGGCAATATCCAGCGCGCGCGCGCCATCGGCGTCATAGGTATAGGCAAGGTCGCGCAATTCGTATTCACCCGCCACCGTTTCACGGCGCAGGTAGGTGCGCGCGGCATCGTTGTCCTGATCGGACAGGGCAATCTGGTCGAGGGCGGTCAATGCGGCCTTGGTATTGGACCAACGCGCGATCAGCCCCGCCAGACCGTTCAGCGGCCCAAGCGTACGGCTGGTCAGAATGCCCACGGCAATGATGGTCCCGACCGTGAATTCACCGGCAAACACCAGAAAGGTCCCCATCACGACAGCGGCGACATAGGTGGCCTGCTGCACGCCCTGCGCCCAGTAGGTGAGCGTGGTGGACAGGCGGCGTTGCTCGGACGTGGACAGGGCGGACAGCCCCGTCAGTTCGGCCCACATGCGGTTGAAACGCCCCTCTGCGCGCTGCGATTTGATGGTGTCGGCCTCGAACACGGCCTCTTGCAGCAGGCGGCTGGATTTTGTCGAAGCACCCTGTGCGGCCAGCGTCAGGTCCATCATTTTCTTTTGCAGGAACAGTGACGGCAGCACCATCAGCACGCCGCCCGCAACCAGCACCCAGACGACCGGGCCGCCGATGGACCAGACCAGCGCCAGAAACAGAAAGATGAACGGAATATCCGTCAGCGAACCGATGGTCGAGGCGGTGAAAAATTCGCGAATGGATGAAAATTCGCGCATCGCGGCAAAGGTCTGGCTGGGCGATTGCGCGGCCGTGGCCTTCATCCCCAGCAGGCGGTTCATCAGCATGTCCTGCAACCGCAGTTCGATCCGGCGGCCTGCATTGTCCATCAGGCGCGCGCGGGCGATACGCAGGGCGGCCTCCATCAGCATGGCCAGACCCGCACCGATGGTCAGCACCCACAGGGTCGCCGTGGATTGATTGGGGATCACCCGGTCATAAACCTGAAGCGAAAAGAGCGCGACAGCCACCGCCAGCAGGTTGGCAACCAGCGATCCCAGGGCCACCTCGCCGATGATGCGGCGGAACGACAGGATTTCCGCCCAGAACCAGTGACGCTTCGCGGCCTTCGTGCCGTGACGTTCGGTCAGAACGGCGGCCGGCACCTCGGCGCGGATAATCCGGCCTGTGAAATGTTCGGTGAATTCGCGCAGCGATACTTCTTCGCGATTGTCAGGTGCGCTGGGGTCATGGACGACGATGGTGTCCTTGGTCTGTTCGAGCACCAGCACCAGTTTGTCCGAGGTCAGCCGCGCGATTGCGGGCCAGTGGGACAGTTTGGGCGGCAGCGCGACAATAGCCTGCGCCCGCAGCCCTGCTTCGTTCAATGCAGCGACCAGATTGGCGGGGGCCAAATCGCCATGGGCATCCGCCGCCTGCCCCTCGAGCACATCCGTCGCCTTGAGCGGTTGACCCAAGAGCGCGGCATAGGTCGCTGTAATCGCTGCCTTTTCGACGGCAAGCGCTGAATGGACAACGATCTTTGGCGCGGCAGGGGCAGCGGTGGCTGATCCGTCGGTGGCCTGATCGGCAGGCACCTTGACCGGGTCGATCTTGGCCAGTTTCATGCCACGCGAATTGGCGACGTCGAATGCAAGAACCGGACCGCTCATAGGATGTCTCCGTCAACCAGGACGCCGCGCAGGGCGGCAGTTTTCAAATCGTTGCGAATGATGTCATAGCGCAGGGATGCCGCACGCCGGGCGGTGCCCACGCGGGATTCCATCAAGGTGACAACCTCGCGCACGGTGCGCTGACCGTCGCGCTGCGCCTGCACGTAGGTGTTGAATGTCTGCGCGGCCCCCTCGGCCAGTTGTTCGGCCTGCGCCAGTTGCCGCGTCAGCGAGCTGCGCTCTGCCTCCAGCTTGGCCAATGTCCGGGCGGTGTCCTCGCGGGTTTCGGACACGGCGGCGATGGCGGCGACGCGCTGCGCCTCGATCGCGCGCATCGCATCGCGGGTGCCGAAACCGATATCCTGATCCATCTGGGCCGTCAGCCCTACGTCGGAACTGTCACCAATGCTGGCAATACCGGCCAGACGCGGGAAAAATCCGGCACGCCCGGCGTCAGCCTCGGCACCGGCAAGGGTCGCCTCGGCCTCGGCCTTGAGGTCGGGCAAGGGTTGTGCCGTCAATTCGGTGCGGAAAACGGCATCGGTCGTGCTGCCGGTGACCGGTGCGCCGGTCATTGCCGCCAGTTCAGCCCGCGCCGATGCCGCACCTTCGAGGTCGAGGTCACGGTCAGCGCGCATCTCTTGCAGTTTCTGATGCACGATACTGGCGTCGACAGGGTTGCTGACGCCGCCCTTGACCCGTTCGTCCATGATGTAGGCGTAGCGTTCCAGCTGCGGCAGGGCCGCCGCATTGACAGCTGCGCGCGCCTCGGCGGCCTGGGCGGTCAACAAAAGGTTCAGCGCCTCGAATGCGCGATCGTTGGCATCCTGCGCATAGGTGACAGAGGCCACTTCGACCTCGGCGTTGGCATAGGCGCGTTCGGCCTTGTTGCGGCCATTGTCCAGAATGGTCTGTTCGATGAACAAGGTCGTCACAAGCGATCCGACCGATGACAGGCTGACCTGCGGTCCCATTGACGGCAGCCAGTTTTTCGACTGGGCCTGTGCGCGAAACCGTGCGGCGCGCAAATCCTGTTCGGCCTGCGACGTGCGATTGGACACGGCGGCATGGGCCACACCGGCATATAGACCGTCATTCAGCACGGTCCGCCGCGCCTTGAGCCCTGCAATGATGTCGGACGTGTCGCCACCCGGCAGCGTGGCATCCATCGTCGGTGCCGCCGCGGCCCCCGCGAAATCCAGTGGCGCACCCTGTGCGCGTGCCACCTCTGCATCCGTATCGTTCCGCCCGCAGGCAGTGAGGGAAAGTGCGAGACACACCACCCCCGTCGTCATTGTGATTTGCCGATAGCTCACCCGCAGCCCGCCCGTTATTTTTATAGTCTTTGGGGAGTGCCCACCCCCGGCCCTGCCTTGGACTTTGGGGAGAGGCGGGGGGCACGGACGTTGCCTGCCCCCCTGATGCTGGTCCGGTTGCCCGGACCGGGAGGATCGTCAGACGATGTTCTGCGAAAACGCGATGCTGCTGTCGATCACCAGCTCGCTGTCGTCGCCAAGGCTGTAGACGTTGTACGAACGGCCATCGATCTGCTGGGTGCCTGTCAGCGCAGCATTCCCGTTGAAGGTGACGCTGTCGTCGATGGATCCGTGCACAACCAGCACGTTGTCGTTGCTCGACAGTGCGTCGATCGATTCCTTGGTCAGCGTCAGGCGCGCATTGTCGCCCTGATCCAGGTCGATCGCTCCGATGTTAAAGGTATCAAGCCCGGCAGCGTTCAGATCGACCACACCGTTCACATCCACCACCAGCAGGGTGGAGTTGCTGTTGCCGGCATCGTCGGTGGCGGTGATCACCAGCTGCTTGCCATCGACCACGGGTGCGTCAAAGCTGAAAGTCTCCTCGCCGTCGGCAGGGAAATTCTTCATGCCGTCGCCGTCTGTCGCGATCAGGGACCGACCGTTGCCACCCTCGTCATAGGAATGAACCCGGATGTCATCGGAATTTCCGTCGATGGTGACAAAGGTCACGCCACGGTCGTAGTCGCCGATACCTTCGACCGATGGTGCATCAGGCACATCGGTATCCACATCGAACTGGCCGGTGATCGACCGGCTGTTGCCCGCCAGATCCTTGGCCGCGACCGTCACATCGGCCTGATAGGTGCCGTCGGGGATTTCACCGGCAGCATAGGTCACGGACCAGTTGCCATTGGCGTCCACGGTGGCGGCCCGGGTGACGATTGCGCTGGATGACCCGCTTTGCGTGGCATCGAAACGCACGATCACCTCGGTGGCACCACGTTCGACGGTGCCGGTCAGCGTCACACCGTCAGATGCCTCTGCGCGGTTGACCGTGTTGTCCGCACCTTCGACCGGGGTATCCAGCGTCAGGCGGTTGACCCAGGTATCCAGACGCACATCGGCCTGATCGGTCACGACGTTCCCTGCCGGATCGGTCGCGACTGCGGTGATCGTGGTAAAGGTTTCGACGTTGCCGCTGCGGATGACCGAAGTCGAGAAATTCGCAGTCCAGCTGCCGTCCTCGCCTGCGACGACGGTCTTGGACCCGTTTTCAAAGGTCACGCGCACCTCGGAGAAGGCATCGGCCTGACCGGTGATGTCGATGGTCTGTGCGCCGCGCTCAATGTGGTTGATGACGCCGTTGCCACCGACGATTTCCTCGCGGATATCGACGGATGCCAGGGTGTCGACCTCGACCGTGCCGCGGGCAAAGGCTGCGTTGCCTGCCGCGTCGGTGGATGTGGCACTGATGACGGCCTGATATTCACCACCGGGCACCTCGGCACCCGAGAAGGTGTAGGTCCAGTTGCCATTGCCATCGGCCTGCGTGGTGTGCGTGATATTGCCTGACCCGTTGCCGTTGAAGGTCACGGTCACGGTGGCGTTCGCCTCGGCGGTGCCGGTGACCAGCACGCCGACCGCATTGCGTTCGACCAGGTTGACCGTCCCGTCGCCACCAGCGGCAGAGGTATCAAGGG
The DNA here is from genome assembly GCF_001420005.1 of Loktanella sp. 3ANDIMAR09. Taxonomy (GTDB): domain Bacteria; phylum Pseudomonadota; class Alphaproteobacteria; order Rhodobacterales; family Rhodobacteraceae; genus Loktanella. The sequence goes on from NZ_LJAK01000005.1 coordinate 139,855, forward strand.
TGATCTCGTTGACGGTATCCACGTCCAGGAAATCGGTCGCAGAGGACGTGCCGCCACCGGTCGTCACGGTTGCCACGACCTCGTAGGAATATTCACCCTCGCCCGCGACATTTGTCGGAACGGTGACCGACCACTGACCGTTGTCGTCGATGTCGAACGGGATCGTCGATCCGTTGATGACCAGCGACGCAGAAGCGTTGGGCGTCCCGGTGCCGGAAATTTCCACACCGTCGTTCCAGTCTTCGCCGTTGACGACGGTGCCGGTGCTGCGTGTGCCGCCCGAAATGACGATTTCAGGTGCGCTGTCGCCGCCGTCGCCGCCGGTTCCACCGCCGCCGCCGCCACCGTCGCCGTTTTCGCCGCCGCCTTCACCGTCCTCGTCCGTGTCGCCGTCGCCGCCACCGCCCTGGGTGCCGCCATCGGTGTTGTCGTCATCGCTCTCGGCGCCGCTGCCACCCAGCAGCGCAATGCCGCCCAGTGCGGCTGCACCAGCCGCAGCGGCACCACCGCCGATACCGCCCAGACCAGCCAGCAGGGGCACGCCCAGCATACCGACATCTGCACCGGTTTCGGTGCCGGCGATATCCAGCGACGCCACTTCGATGAAATAGAGGTCGTCATCGGGCGACCATTTGCCGAACCCGTCTTCGTCGATGTACTGCGCCAGCAACAGGTTGCCGTCACCCGGCACCAGTTGCACCTGCGCCAGCTGACCGCCGGAGGAGAGGAAAAGATCGTTCAGGGGGGCGCCGTCCGGGCCAAAGAAACCCTGGATCGTGATCACCTGGCCATCGACCAGCATCACCTGAAGCGCCTGCCCCTGACGCGCATAGCTCAGCACGTGGCTGCGCTGCAAATTCAGCGAAACGTCCTGACCCTGAGATACGATGATGTTCGCGTCCTGCCCGTTCCCGGACACCGCGCCACGTTGCAAGCCGCCCGCATCGTTGCGAACGACGAATTCAATCGCCGACATAATATACTCCGCCTCATGTGCACGCCCATCGAGGGACGTATCGATTTTGATTGCCGTCAGCGTAGCGAGACGGAATTTATAAATCCAGATGAATCTGGGCGGCAGCCGCCTTATTACTGCCGCGGGGGTGACACTTTTGTCGCATCTGCCGCGTCATGCTTGCCGTCGACATTGCCGTGCACATGCAGGTTCAACGCCGCCCCCAGCAGGATCAGAAAGGCCGTGATATATAGCCATAGCAGCATCCCGATGACCGCGCCGATAGACCCGTAGACCTCGTTGTAGCGGGCGAAATTTCCCAGGTAATACGACAACATGACCGAGGCCGCGATCCACAGGATCACCACGGTCCCTGCCCCCACCGTCATCCAGCGCAGGCGCGCGCCGCGTTGGTTCGGACCAAAGCGATACAGGATGCTGAGCGCGCTGTAGAGCACCACAAGCGCCACCAGCCAGCGAATCCCCTCGAGCAGCCAGGCCGTGTCATTCGCGATCGGCGCAAAGGCGATGAAGATCGGCGCAAGCACGACCGCCACCATGGCGACAAGCGCCATGGCAACCAGTGAAACTGTCAGCGTCAGGGCCACGATGATCTGTTTGAACCCATTGCGCGCAGGCCGCCCCGCAATGGCGTTCAGACCCGACATCAGGCCCGCCACCCCCAGACGCGCGGCCCAGACCGCCAGCAACAAGGACACGACAGAGGCAAACCCCAACGTATCGCTGCGCGTCGCCAGCAAACGCGCCATCTGTTCGGTCAGCAACAGGTAGGTGTCTTCTGGAATGATCTCTTGCATCAGCTCCAGTTGCTCGACCACGACCACCGGGTCGGCAATCAGGCCAAACAGCGAAATGATCGCCGCAGCCGCCGGAAACAGCGCAAAGATGCTAAAGAACGCAACGCCGCCCGCAATCAGGCTGATGTGCCGTTCAGAAGCCGTCTGCCACACCGCCCAAAGCAAGGACACGGCGCGGCGCAACAGGCCGCGCGGCGGTTTCGCAGTGGTCTGCTGGTCAGGATCGCTGGTCTGCGCTGTCATGGCCCCTTGCTACGCCGGGTCGGGCCCATTCGCAAAGATTGAACCGCACAAAGTGATGAGGTGTCACAAATTTCCCCTCGAAATCAGGGGCCACGCTGGGTAGCGTCGGCGGTGCGGCACAATCGGCCGGGTCAGAACAAGGAAGCAACGCCGTGATGGATATCACAGATCAGGTCAATCTGCTTGCAGATCGGATACATGCCCTGCGCGAGGGACGTGACCGGGTCCTGATCGCCATTTGCGGTGCCCCCGCGTCCGGCAAATCGACACTGGCCAAGGAATTGGCGCGTCGGTTGAACCTGCAAAAATGCCCGACCCTCGTCGTGCCGATGGACGGGTTTCATCTGGACAACGCCATTCTGGACGCCCGCGACCTGCGCGCACGCAAAGGGGCGCCCGAGACCTTTGACGGGGACGGATTCCTGCATCTGATCCGCAGGCTGGGCGAGAATATCGAGGTCGTGGCCCCGGTGTTCGACCGCACCCGCGACCTGTCCGTGGCCGGTGCCATCGCGATTCCCGCCGATTGTCCGGTCATCCTCGTCGAGGGCAATTACCTGATGTTCGACGAAGCGCCCTGGCACAATCTGGCGGAGCTGTGGGACCTGACCGTGCGGGTCGAGGTGCCGATGCCACAATTGCGCAGCAGGCTGATCCAGCGCTGGCTCAGCCTGAATTACAGCCGTGCCGCCGCCACCCGCCGCGCCGAGAGCAATGACATTCCCAATGCGCAGCGGGTGCTGGACCGTGCTATTGCCTGTGACATCACGCTGACCCCAAAGGGAGAGTAGCGTCACACGATCCGTGTGCGCACCGGGGCCAGCCTGTCGACCTGCCCGACCAGCGTATCGCCTCTGTTCACCGCCGCGACACCGGCGGGTGTGCCGGTCATGACGATATCGCCCGGCATCAGTGTATAAAGCGTGGACAGGTTTGCGATGATCTCTGGCACCGACCAGATCATCGCGGCCAGCGGCGAGTCCTGACGGGTCTCGCCATTGACGGACAGATGGATCTTTTGCTCGGTCAGGTGAAATTCCGAGGCCGGGGTCAGCGCACCGATGATGGCCGAGCCCGCGAAATCCTTGCCCGTGTCCCAGGGTTGGCCTGCCTTTTTGGCGGTGCCCTGCAAATCGCGACGGGTCATGTCGAGCCCCACGCCATATCCCCAGATGACGCTGTCTGCCGCGGTTCTGTCGATGCCGGTCGCAGATGCGCCGATGGCAACCACCAGTTCGACCTCGTGGTGCAGATCCTGCGTGCCGGGCGGATAGGGCATGTCGGCGTCATCGGTCAGCAGGTGATGTGCCGATTTGGTGAAATAGATCGGCGCACTGCGGGTCACGTCGCCGCCCATCTCGGCCACGTGGTCGGCGTAATTGCGGCCGATGCAGAAAATCCGGGCGACGGGGTAACGCAAGTCTGATCCCACCACGGCAAGCGCGGGTTGCCTTGGCGGCTCAATAGAATAGTTTGACACGAATAATGCCCTTTCTGACGTCATTTCAGGTCTCTGTCCGGAATATGATGCCACGGGTTCACCTGACCAGCCGCAATCGTACTGCGGTGCAAACCCTGTTGGAATCCATGTCACTGCCACCCCTGGATGATCTGATTGCCTGTCCGCATTGCGACACGCTGCATATCGAACGCGCCCTGCCCGAGGGTGGCAGCGCGCGTTGCGTGCGCTGCGGTATCGTGCTGGTCACCCGGCGGTCAGATGCATTGGTGCAGATGGTCAGCCTGGCCTGTGCGGCCGTGATCCTGATGATGGCAGCCATCAGTTTTCCGTTTCTGGACATCAATGCGGCCGGGTTCACCAATGAAACCTCGGTGCTGAGCGCGATCATGGCGTTCAGTTCCGGCAATGGCGTGCCGGTCGCCATCGCGGTGGCGCTGTTCATCATCGTGTTGCCGCTGACCCGTCTCTTGGCGCTGATCTATGCGGTAGGTCCACTGGTGTTGGGTCACAAACCCCGTCCGGGCGCGCGCATCGCCTTTGCCATGACCGAACAATTGCGCCCCTGGGCCATGGCCGAGATTTTCATGGTCGGCGTGGCCGTGGCCCTGGTCAAGATCACGGGCATGGCGCAGGTCACCATCGGACCTGCGTTCTGGGCCTTTGTCACGCTGGTCATCATCACCATCTTCAACGACCGCATCATGAGTAGGTATACCGTTTGGAAAGCTCTCGACCTGACCTCCCGCGACTGATCACCGCCCGGCAGGCGGGGTTGATCGGCTGCCGCCGGTGTGGACAGGTCCATGCGGGCGGTGCCGTGCGTTGCAAGCGGTGCCACGGACCGATCCGGTCGCGCGACACCGAAAGCCTGCAAAAGGTCTGGGCCTGGCTGGTCGCCGGGATCATCGCGTTCATCCCGGCCAATATCTATCCGATGTTGCTGACCTCGACACTGTTTGACCGGTCGGAGCAGACCATCATCGGCGGCGTGATCGAGCTGGTCCACTATGGCAGCTACGGGATCGCGGCCATCGTGTTTATCGCCTCGATCATGATTCCGGTCGGCAAATTCATCGCGATCGCCTATCTGGCCTGGGCTGTGCAACACAGGTCCAGCCGCAACCAGCACCAGCGCCACAAACTGTATGACGTGGTGGAATTCATCGGGCGCTGGTCGATGATCGACGTCTTCGTCGTTGCCATTCTGTCGGCACTCGTGCAACTGAATGCCGTCGCAACCATCAATCCGGGTATTGCGGCGCTCAGCTTTGGGCTGTCGGTCATATTTACGATGTTGTCAGCGTTGGCGTTCGACCCACGTCTGATCTGGGATGAAGAGGAACCTGTCCGCCATGACTGAAGAATACGCTGCCGCGGAACTCGACATGAAACCGGGCAAGCCCAGCTTTTGGCGGCGTTTGTCCTTTGTCTGGCTGGTGCCGATCCTTGCGCTGCTGGTGTCGGTCGGCGTGGCCTGGCAATCGTTTTCCGACCGCGGTGTCGAGATCGAGATTTCATTTCCCAGCGCATCCGGCATCAACGCGGGCGAGACCGAGATCAAATACCGTGACGTGACCGTGGGCACGGTCGAACGGGTCGAATTTTCCGACGACCTGCAAGAGGTTCTGGTTTTTGCCCGCGTCGATCAGGCGGTCTGGCCGTTCATGGATCAGGATGCCAAGTTCTGGATCATCAGCCCGGATGTCAGCGTGCGCGGGATCACCGGTCTGGATACGGTCCTGTCCGGCGTCTACATCGAAGGCGACTGGGACCGCGAGGCGGACGTGGCACAGACCTCCTTTGTCGGTCTGGAACGCGCGCCGGTGTCGCCTCCGGGCCAGACAGGCACCGAAATCGTGCTGCGCACGACCGAAGGCAGTGCATTGTCGGCTGGCGCACCTGTGCTGCATCAGGGCATCGAGGTCGGTGTCCTGTCCGAACCCGTGCTGTCACCCGACGGGCTAAGCGTTTCGGTCAGTGCATTCGTGGCGGAACCCTATGACGCCTTGATCACCTCCTCCACGCGGTTCTGGGACACGGCGGGTTTCAGCATCTCGCTGGGGGCGGGCGGCGTGTCGGTTGATGTCAGCTCGCTTGCCTCCTTGATCGAAGGCGGCGTGGCATTCGACACGGTGGTCTCGGGTGGATCGCCGATCACCGACGGGGCCAGTTTTGATCTGTTCACCGACGAGGAATCGGCACGGTCCAGCCTGTTCAACGAGGTGGGCCGCCCGAAACTGAACGTGGCGGTGCTGTTCGACGGATCGGTCAGCGGCCTGTCCGTGGGGTCCGACGTACGGTTTCAGGGCATCCGCATCGGTCAGGTCTCTGAACTGGGGGCCGTGGTTGTCGAGGATGAATTTGCAGGCCGCCGTGTCGAATTGCGCACGGTGTTGGCCATCGAACCCGGCCGTCTGGGATTGGGCGAAGAAGCAACGCCGCAGAACGCACTGGATTTGCTGGCAAGTTTCGTGGATCAGGGCCTGCGGGCGCGGCTGGTCACGGGCAACCTGCTGTCGGGCAACCTGACGGTCGAACTGATCGAGGTCGCAGACGCCGCACAGGCCACGCTGGATGTCAGCGCAGAGCCCTATCCGATCATACCCACGACGGCCTCGAACATCACCGATGTCGCCGATCAGGCCGAAGGCGTGCTGGCGCGGATCAACGATCTGCCGATCGAGGAACTGCTGGCCGCCGCCATCGACGTGATGGACAGCGCCAACGCCTTGCTGCGTTCGGATGGCGTCATCGACACGCCGGAACAGGTGGCGGGTCTGTTGGCGGATGTGCGCGATGTTGTCGGCAGTGAGGCCATTCAGGCCGTGCCGGGACAGGTGAACAACCTGCTGAACACGCTGGAGGACACCATCGGCGGTCTGTCGGGGATCATCCGGGCCGTGGGTGACGCCGATATCGCGGGCCAGCTGGACGGTATCCTGACCAATGTCTCTGCCGGCACCGAAAACCTGCCCGAGATTTCGACCCAGCTGGAACAGGTCATCGCCAAGGCCAATGCCCTGCAACTGGACGCACTGCTTGCACAGGCCGAGGCATCGCTGGCCGCAATCGAACAGGTGGCGACGAACGACGACTTGCAAGAGGTGCCGGTCTTTGTGAACCAGCTGCTGGACGAGGCACGTCTGCTGATCGCCAGCCAGGACGTGCAGGCCCTGCCCGGCGAATTGCGCGGTGTGGCAGACGAGGCAGGCCAGATCCTGTCGGACCTGACGGCGCAGAACATCTCGGCCCGCCTGACCGAAGCGATCAACGCGGCAGCCTCTGCTGCGCAAAGCATCGACACGGCGTCCCAGCAATTGCCGGAAATCACCGAGCAGCTGAACGCATTGTCAGCCGAGGCCGCGCGCATGGATCTGGACGAGCTGTCGGCCGCTGCAACACAACTGCTGCAAAGCGTGACCGACATCACCGCCACGCCGTCGGCACAGGCGCTGCCTGCGTCCTTGTCCTCTGCGCTGGACGAGGTGCAGCTGACGCTGGCAGAGGTGCGCGAGGGCGGTGCGATCGAAAACGTGAATGCCGCACTGCAATCCGCGTCCGATGCGGCGCAGGCCATCGAAGAAGCCGCGAACACCCTGCCCGACCTGACCAATCAGGCCGGTGCGCTGATCACCTCGTCCGGCGAGGTCATCGCCAGCTACGGCGAGCGGTCGCGGTTCAACAACGATATCTCGAGCGTGCTGCGCGGGATCCAAGAGGCCGCGGATGCGATCACAAACCTTGCGCGGACCATCCAGCGCAATCCGAACTCACTCATCACGGGGCGATAGACCATGACCATGAAACCAGCATTGATCGCCCTTGGGGTTGCGGCCCTGGCCGCGTGCAGCACCACGACCACCCGCCTGTCGGCCCCCGTGCCGCCGTCGGCACTGAACCTGACCGCGGGCATGAGCACGGTGGTGCTGCGCGATGTGACGCTGCCCGCCTATGCCGCGTCAGAGGAAATCGCATTGGAAACCGCACCGGGTGTCATCACGTCGGACGGTGATCTGCTGTCGGCGGACGATCCCGGGCGCGGCGTGACACTGGCGCTGGCCCGGCAGATGGATGACATCCTGTCGGCCGTCGTCGGGCCAGAGCCGTGGCCGTTCCCGTCGATCCCCGACGTGGTGGTGGATGTGCGTGTGACCGACATGCTGGGCAGCGCGGTCACCGGCACCTACCGCCTGTCGGGCCAGTATTTCATCGGTGGTGACGGGATCGATTATCCCAACAGCGCACAGGCCTTTGACTATGTGATCCCGATGTCCGCGCCCGATCAATCCGGTGCCGTGGCCGCACAGGGGGTGGCACTGACCCGTCTGGCCGAAGATATCGCCCGCCGTCTGGGACGCTGACCAAAGGCATGGGATTGCCGCCAACCGGCCACAGTTGCTGCATGCTTTAACGCTAGGGCTTTGACCAAGGGCGCAATTCGCGCCATGTTCGATCCCAACGCCCGCAAGAGGCGCAATCAAAGGCAGCAGCATGACCCCCGCCGACCTACAGGGCAGCATCATTTCCCATCGCAACGACCGCATGGGCGGGCGCATGATCGCGATGCTGAACGCACTTCGCATCACGCGGGACTATGATCTGCCGTTTTTCGTCGGCTGGACCACCGGCGGGCGCACGTCAGAGGAAATGCGCGATCCGACTGCGATCTTTGACGCGGACTGGGTGGCGCAGCATTTCTTTGACGGCGATGTGCTGGGTGAGGTCTATGACGACCTGATCGACCTGTCGACGCTGACCCAGCACACGGGCTGGACGCCCGAAAAATTCCGCGCCGCAATCGCGCAGGGGTCCAGTTTTCTGTCCGGAGCCGCGATGGGGGTCACCGTCCTGCCGTGGGAAAACCCTCAGGAGGTCGCAGCCCGCCTGCCTCTGGCCGTCGAGAGCATCCGTTTCAGCGCCCCCGTGCGCGCGATGATCGAACGGATCGACAGTATATTCGCCGGGACCAAGCTGACCGCCTACCACATCCGGCGCGGCGACATCATCTATGACCCGATCACGTCGAACAAGCTGTGGCCCAACAAGTTCATTCCGCGTGAATTCTACGAACAGCATCTGGGCCGCACGCTGGCCGATCCCGCGGCAAGGGTGCTGATCTTTTCCGATACGCCGGTCGAGGTGGAACGCCTGCGCAAGGTCGATCCCCGCGTACAGGGGTTTGACGACCTGCTGGGGGATACGGACCTGACACCGGGGGCGCGCGATTTCCTCGAACTTTTTGCGATGTCGCGCTGCAAGAACATCTACGGGCCCCCCTCCTCGGCGTTCAGCCAGACCGCCATGACCATCGGCGGATGCAGCCTACAAGCGGTCGAGGACGCGCTGTCGCCGCAGGACCGGGCCGCCGCGATGGACCGGATGACTGACCGTCTGGAGGCGCGATCAACCCTGTTCATCAACATGGGCGACGTGGGCCAGTGCCTGCATTTCCTGATCGAACGCCAAAAGGAGTTGGGCGATCCCGCCCGCGCGCGTCGCATCATCCGCGCCTACATGGATGACGGGCTGGACAAATCATTCGCCTACCAGTTGCTGTGCGAATTGTCGGTGACCACAGGCGATCTGGCCGCCTGCGAGGATATCCGTGACCTGGCCTATGCGCGGCCCAGCTACAGTGACGATTCCATGGCGACGGTGAACACCTATTCCGCGCTGCATCATCTGGCGCAGGGCAACACCGACACGGCACTGGACCGTTTGCATGCGGCGTTCTGGTTCCGGCCACTCGAAAACGTCGTGCATGGTGCCGTGAACCTGGGGCTGACCGCCGATGTCGTGACGCCGGACAACTTCTATCCGTTTGATCCCGCGATGACCCGGCAAAAGGGCAACGTCTTTCCGCAGGGCCGCAGGGCCCTGGCCGAGCTGAACACGATCGCACCCAAGGGATACGACCCCGAGGGTCGCAGCGATTTCCATATGTGGGACATCGTGGTCCGTGACTGGCGGCTGACCTGCGGCAAGAAACTGAACCGGGCGTTCACCAACAAATCCAAGATTGCCAAATCACTGGACATGCTGGAACGCGCCTTTTCCAAGCTGGACGGCAGCCCTGCCCTGACCTCGGCGCGCGGTGTGCTGCTGTTTGCCGCCGGTGACGTGGACGCGGCGCTGGAATGCCAGCGTCGCGCCATCGCGGCGGCCCCTGACACACCACTTTATCGCAAACGCATCTCGGACGTGCTGTTCAGCCAGGGGGCGGACAAGACGGCGCTGTTCCAGCTACGCAAGGCATCGAACCTGATGGGCTGGCATCCGACCTATCAGGCGGAACTGGGCTGGCGTCTGTGGCGGATGAAGGAACGCGACGAATGCTGGGAAATCTACAACCGGCTGGCCGTGGCGGACCACCGTTTCATCGAGGTGCATCTGATGACCTCGGACATGATCCGCCGCAACCCCGATCGACTGGAAGAATCGCTCGCCGTTCTGGAACGCGGGTTGAAACCCGCCCATGGTGCGCAGCGCCTGCTGGCGGCCAAGGCGCGGCTCTTGATGATGCTGGAACGCGTCGAAGAAGGCCGCGCCGTTTATGAACAGCTGGTGGATTGCGGGCTGGGCACGGAACATACGCATGTCGAAATATACCGCCAATTCAGTGCCTTGGGGCGTGAAGATATTGCACGCGAATTGACTGCGCGCAGCATCTACGATTTCGACATGGTCAAGGAAATGGCCGGGGGCTAGGCCGCCCCCGTCCAGTTTTTCAGCGCGATCTGCGCCTGCGCAACCAGGTCGGTTGCCGAAAACCCCGCATGGATCGTGAATGTGCCTGCGTCCACGCGCCAGCCCTGCGCGTCCTGATCCCAATAGGCAAAGGCCCGGTGATCCAGCGGGATTGTCACCGTCCGCGCCTCGCCTGCATCAAGTGACAGTTTGGCAAATCCCTCCAGCTCCTTGTCGGGGCGGGGCACCTGTGGCGCATCCTCGGACACGTAGATCTGTGCGACCGTGGTCCCCGCGCGGTCGCCGGTGTTGGTCACGATCAGCGTGACGCTGGCCCCGGTGTCGGTTGGTGTGACGGACAGGTCCGACAGGGCGAACTGCGTATAGGACAACCCGTGACCAAACGGGAACAGCGGCGTGATGCCGTGGCGGTCGTAGTGGCGATAGCCGATCAGCAGACCCTCGGCGTATCGGACGGTCCCGTCCAGACCGGGATAGACCTGGCGGTCCTGCGATTGGGTCGGGTTGTCGGACCATTTTGCCGGGAATGTCTGCGGCAGACGCCCGCCGGGGTCTGCGTCGCCAAACAGCACGTCAGCGATGGCATGACCCGCCTCCTGGCCCGGATACCAGGCTTGCAGGATGGCGGCCACATCGCCAGCCCAGGGCATTTCCACGGGGCCACCGGTTTGAAGCACGACCACGGTGTTGGGATTGGCCGCAGCGACAGCGGCGATAAGATCGTCCTGACGACCCGGAAGCGTGATGTCTTCCAGATCGGACCCTTCGGTGTCCCATTCCCCGGACCGCCCGACAAAGACCACGGCGCGGTCGGCCTGTGCGGCGGCGTTTGCGGCAGCGGCAATCTCTGCGTCGCCCATGGGTTTGCCGATCCCGGCGCGCAGGGCGGTGAATTGCAGGTTGTCGCCACTGCGGGCGGTGACGGTGATCCTCACGGCGTAGGTCTGGCCGGCGGTCAGGTCGATGCTGCCCACCACCTCGTCGCAGCCTTCCTCAAAGAAGGTGCGGCCCTTTTGCCAGTCGCGCCCGTCCACGATCAGCGCATCATCGAGGTAGATCGCACAAGGGCCCGTGGCCGTGATGCCGACGCGGTGCGTGCCGCTGTCGGTGGGGGTATAGGTGCCGGTCAGCGTCACGTGCACGTCGCTGGGGGACAACGTGCCGTCACCGATGGGCGGGATGATGAACATCTCGGCCCCGTTGGTGGTCGTGGTGTGGACGGGCTCGGCATCAGGCTGATCCTTGGGCCGGTAGGCCACGTCGAAATCACCCGTCAGCAGGGGTTCCCAGCGGTGGTTGGTGCAACCGGGTGCATAGGTCAGCGCATCGGCCCCCATCCGGTCCAGCAGCGCATCCCACGGTGCAACACTGTAATGCGGGTTCAACTGGGCCGAACCGCCACCCATGATGCGGGCTGTTTTCGCGTTCGGGCCGATCACGGCAAGCGTGCCCTGCGGTGCCAGCGGCAGGATACCGTCGTTTTGCAGCAGGACGGTTGCCGCAGCCCCTGCCCGCCGGATCAAGGCGCGGGTGGCGGGGCGATCATCCGCAACTTCGCGATGCGGGCTATGGTCACGCAGGGCCCCGGTGCGGTCCATCAGCACCAGCATGTTGCGCGCGGCGCGGCGCACGGTGGCGGCATCGACCGTGCCTGCCTCGACCGCCTGCACCAGCGTGTCGCCTCGGTCGCGGGTCGGACCCGGCATTTCGAGATCAAGGCCCGCATCCATGGTTGGCTTGGTACTGCGCGACCCGAACCAGTCGGACATGACGATCCCGTCATAGCCCCAGTCGTCGCGCAACACCTTGGTCAAAAGCCATGCGTTTTCAGCCGTATAGGTGCCGTTCAGTTTATTGTAGGACGACATGATCCCCCAGGTGCCCGCGTCCTTGACCGCAGCCTCGAAGGGGCGCAGGTAAAGTTCGCGCAACGACCGCTCGTCCACGTCGCTGTTGATGGTCGTGCGCTCGATCTCGGATTCGTTGCCTGCGAAATGTTTGATCGTGGCGGCGATGCCCTGGGATTGCAGGCCGCGGATATAGCCCACGGTCAGCGCGGCGGTCAGTTCGGGGTCCTCGGCGTAGCATTCGAAATTGCGGCCATTGGTGACGCTGCGGTGCAGGTTCACCGTCGGGGCCAGCAGCATATGCGCGCCCTTTGATCTGACCTCTGCCGCGAGGGCCGTGCCGATCTCATGCGCAAGGTCAGGGTCCCATGTCGCGCCCAGCGCGATGCCGACCGGAAAGGCCGCAGCGGTGACGCCGCCCACAAGTGACCCGCCACCGCGCGCGCCGTTGGGCCCATCGGTGACCCGCAGCGTGCCAAGGCCCAGACGGTCGGGTGCCTTGACCGACCAGAAATCAGCGCCGGACAGCAGTTGCACCTGTTCTGCCAGCGTCATCTGGTCCAGCAGCGCGTCGATGTGGTCGATCATGGGATGTCCTTTGGTGGTGTCAGTGTCACGGCCTGTCCGGTGCGGGCCGATTCCTGCGCCGCCTGCCCCATCATCACAGCCCAGATGCCGTCTGCGGGCGTCACCTCGACCGGGCCTGCACCGCGCACGGCAGCGGCAAAGCGTTGGTGTTGGTAAAAGGTCGATCCATTGTGGTCGCCCGCATCCAGCAGCACCGGATCGACGGGGATTTCCAGGGTATGCGGCCCCTTTGGACTGCGCGGGCTGACGGTCAGCTGTGCCGTGGGTGCAGGACCAAGGGCCGCCGGCCAGAACCGCCCCGGCCCCGGCACCTGCACGTCAATGCGCCCCTGCGGTCCGGTTGCGGTGATTTCCTCCTGATAGCGCGCCCCTTCGGCGAACATGCATAATTCCAGCATGGCGCGGGTTCCGTTGGCGAAATCGACGATGACATAGGCGTTGTCCCAGATATCGGGGGCTTGGCCGTCGTAGGTTTCGGTCAGGTGGTTCACGTCCTGCCCGGCGCTGGCCATGACCCGGACCGGGTCGGATGCGAGAATGACACGCATCAGGTCAAAGAAATGGCAGCATTTTTCCACCAATGTCCCGCCGGATCGCGCGTTGAACCGGTTCCAGTCGCCAACCTTGGGCAAAAACGGAAAACGGTGTTCGCGGATCGTCAGCATCTTGATCCCGCCGGTTGCCGCCTGCGCCTGCGCAAGGAATGCGGCGACGGGTGGCATATAGCGGTATTCCATCGCGACCCAGATCGGGGCCGCGTGCCGGGCGACAATACCCTCAACGGCCGTCATGTCCGCGGGATCGGTGAACAGCGGTTTTTCACACAGGACCGCGACGGGCCGGGTCTGGGTGATCTGGCGCAGTTGCGCGACGTGGCAATCGTTGGGGCTGACGATGACCACGGCGTCCAGCATAGGTTCAGACAGCAGATCCTCGAGACTGTCTGCAACACGCGCGCCCCCGGCCAGCGCGGCCCCCGATTGTGCAAGCTCCGGCACGGGATCAAAGACGACCGCCACGCGGGCATCATCCAGCAGGGCGATGTTCTGGATATGCTCGCGGGCCATCATCCCGCAGCCGACGATTCCGTAATTCAACATTTTCAACTTTTCAGCCTTTTCCTGCGCGCGAGACATAGCGTGCCTTGTCGTGATCGAACCATGTCCGCGACACCTCCATCGGCGTTGCAGATTGTTCCCAGCCCTCGCGCCAGACAAGGCAGCATGGCGTGCCGGGGGACAGGGCGAAATCGACCGGTGCCCAGTCCGGCACCTGCCCCATTCCGATCCGATCCGCAATCCGGGTGATCGTCAGACCCAGCCGTGCGCTGTAGGCGCGGTAGAGAGATTCGCTCAAATCGCGCACGCCCAGCGCATGGCAGCCGTCGATCCAGATTTCCTCGAGTGCGGCGGGCAGATCATCCAGCAGCCGCAGACGCCGGATGCGCCAGGCCTGCGGGTGGGTCCAGCCACGCGGGGCAAAGGACGGGCGCGGATTGCGGCCAACGTCCAGCACGCGGGCAGAGGGGAAACCGCCACCCTCGGGCCGTTCCAACCGAAAGAAACTGTAGATGGACGTCACGTCTGCGCGGTGGCGGACGTAATTGCCCGACCCCTGCACCCGGTCCAGCAGCCCCTTGTCCGCCAGCACGGCCAGCGCCTTGCGCAGGGTGCCGACCGACAGCCCAAGATCGCGCGCCATCTCGCGTTCGCCCGGCAGCCGGGTGCCATCAGCCAGGTGCCCCGCCGTGATCTGACGGATCAACCTTTCGCTGACCGCGATATACTTGGGTAGTGTCTTTGCCATGCTTTGTCCGAATTGATCCACTATTGCTACACGTCAGGGCCAGTGCTACGCAAGTCGGATGAACCAGACAATCGTACCCATCACCAGCCCCGACCTTGATGCCGCAGAGGTGTCATGGTTTTCGGCGCTTTGTTCTGACGACTACCAGTTTCTCGGCGTCCCCGACGGCGATCTGCGATCCAGCTGGGATCACTGCCGCGACATCGGGTTGGAGGCGGAAAAGCAGGGATTTCGCAACCTGCTGTGTCCCTCGTCCTATCAGGTCGGTCAGGACACGCTGTCCTATGTCGCGGGCATGGCCCCCCTGACCGAACGCATCAATTTCCTCGCCGCCATCCGCTGCGGGGAAATGCAGCCCATCATGCTGGCACGCACCGTGGCCACGCTGGATCACATGTTGCAGGGGCGCCTGACCCTGAACGTGATCAGCAGCGATTTCCCCGGAGAGGTCGCCGACAGCGCGTTCCGCTATCGCCGCAGTCACGAGGTGGTCGAGATCCTGCGACAGGCCTGGACGCGGGACACGATTGATTTCAGCGGCGAGGTCTACCAGTTCGCGGGCGTCTCGACGGATCCCGCACGCCCCTATCAGACCGGCGGCCCCCTGCTGTATTTCGGCGGCTATTCCCCCGCGGCACTGGAACTGTGCGGCGCGCAATGCGACGTCTATCTGATGTGGCCCGAAACCATGGACCAATTGGCCCAGCGCATGCGCGACGTGAACCAAAGGGCCGCATCCCACGGCCGGACACTCGATTACGGCCTGCGCGTACACATGATCGTACGCGACACCGAGGCCGAGGCCCGCGAATACGCCGATTACATCGCCAGCAAACTGGACGACGAATACGGAAAGCTGATCCGCGACCGGGCGCATGATTCCATCTCGCTGGGTGTGGCGCATCAGGCGCGTGCGCGTGAACTGGCGGACCAGTTCGGCTATGTCGAACCGGGGCTGTGGACCGGCATCGGACGCGCGCGCTCCGGGTGTGGGGCCGCCCTCGTGGGGTCCACCGATCAGGTGATGTCCAAGATCGAAGCCTATCAGAAAATGGGCATTCGCGCGTTTATCTTTTCCGGCTACCCGCATATCGATGAGGCCCGGCATTTCGGCGCCCGCGTCATGCCACATCTGAAAACCTGTTCGCTGCCGCAGGCCTATGGCCGCGTGCCCGCCACCACACCGATGACGCCCCTGGGCGCAGGAGACCGCCGCTAATGGACCGCATTTCGATCACCGACGACCTCGACTTCAGCCGTATCGTCTACGGCATGTGGCGTCTGGGCGATGACGCCGACACCAGCCCCGCCCACGTACAGGCCAAGATCGAGGCCTGTCTGGACCAGGGCATCACCACCATGGACCAGGCCGACATCTATGGCGGCTACATGGCAGAGGAAATCATGGGGACCGCGCTGAAACAGGCTCCCGCCCTGCGCGACCAGATCGAGGTCGTGACCAAATGCGATATCGTCGTCGATGCAGGCCGCCATGCAGGTGCGCCGGTCAAATACTATGACACCACCCGCGCGTACATCGAGGCGTCCGTCGATGCGTCGTTGTCGCTGATGGGGCTGGACAGGATTGATCTGTTGCTGATCCACCGCCCCGACCCGCTGATGGACCATCTTGAGACCGGCCGCGCGCTGGATGATCTGGTGGCGTCAGGCAAGGTGCGCGCCGTGGGCGTGTCGAATTTCCGCCCCTGGGACTGGGACCTGCTGCAATCTGCAATGGACACACCGCTTGCGACCAACCAGATCGAACTGTCGCTGACCGCCCGCGATGCCTTTGTGAACGGCGATCTGGCGCATCTGCAACGCCTGGGCAAACCCGCGATGGCATGGTCGCCCCTTGGCGGCGGCAGTTTGATGGACGGATCGAACGCCGCCCTGACGGCCGAGATGGAAACCATCGCAAAAGACACGGGAACCGACATTGCCGCCGTTGCCACCGCCTGGCTCTTGGCGCATCCTGCCAAAATCCTGCCCGTCATGGGCACGAACACCTTATCAAGGATCAAGGCCCTGTCAGACGCACTGAACATCGCACTCACGCGGCCGCAATGGTTCGCACTGTATACCGCAGCCCGCGGAGAGGAAGTCGCATGAGCATGGACGCAGGCACCATCGCCACCTTCGACCCGTCATCGGACCCCGACAGCTTTCGCGGGGCGCTGGGGACATTCGTCACCGGCGTGACCGTCATCACGACCGACAGCCCCGAGGGGCCGGTCGCCATCGTGGCCAACAGTTTTGCCAGTGTCTCGCTGGACCCGCCGCTTGTGCTGTGGTCCCCCGCAAAGGCCAGCAAGCGGTTCGAACATTTCGCGGGTTCGCGCCGCTTTGCGGTGCATGTGCTGGCATCCGACCAGCGCGACATCTGTGCCGCGATCATCGCGTCGAAAACCGCAATCACCAAGGTGCCGACCCACCTGTCGCATTGCGGCATGCCCATCATCGAAGGCGCGCTTGCCACCTTCGAATGCAGCCTCGAGGCAACCCACGACGCGGGCGATCATGTCATCGTCGTCGGCCGGGTGACCAAGGCGCATCACGGCGGCGGCGAACCGCTGGTGTTTCACGCGGGCAAATACGGGGCATTCCAGGGCGACTGACAGGCATCATCTTGCCCGAAATACTCCGGGGGGCGGCGTAGCCGGGGGGCAGCGCCCCCGCCATCGCCCGCCACAGGGCACACAGACAGGGGAGGAGCCGGCATGCCGGTCCTGTTGGGGGTCCTCTGGCCCCTCGAGAAACTGAACACGACGCTGCTGGCCATCGGCCGGATTGCGGCCGTGATCGCACTTGCCATCATGGTAGCCCTGATCCTGGGTCAGGTGTTTTTCCGCTATGTGCTCAACGACGCCCCCAACTGGACCGAAGAGGCCGCCCGTTTCGGCATGTTGTGGATGACCGGTCTGATGGCCCCCGTCGCCTACCGCCGGGGCGGCTTCGTCAGCATCGACATGCTGGAACGCGCCCTGCCCCGCCTTATGGCAGCATTGCTGTCGCTGGTGCTCTTGACGATCACCATGTGGGTGCTGCTGATCCTGTGGGAACGCGGTTTGAACAACCATATCGACACGATGTCGGGCCGGGGCCGCCTGCCTGCGCTGCGCCTGCCGCTGGACATCTTTGGCGGTGACACCATCCGGTTTCGCAACTGGTGGATGTTTGCCTCTTTGTGGGTCGGAATCAGCCTGCTCATCCTCGTGAATGCCGAACTGATGCTGCGCCAGATCGTGACGCTTTTGGGCGGGGCCGACCGGCTGCGCCCCCTGCCGGGCACCGATGCGGTGGGGGCCGAATAATGCTGTTGTGGTTCCTGCCCCTGTTTTTGCTGCTGATCCTGATCGGCCTGCCCATCGTGTTTGCCCTGATGGCCTCGCCCATCGCGCTGATCCTTCTGCAAGGCGACGAACGCAACGTGGTGGCGGGTCTCTACCGCAATTTCTACAACGGCATGGACAGCTTTCCGCTGATGGCGCTGCCGTTCTTCATGCTGGCAGGCGAGATCATGAACCGCGGCGGCATCACCATGCGGCTGGTCGAGTTTTCGCAGGCCCTCATCGGCCATTTCCGCGGCGGTCTGGCGCATGTGAACATCCTGTCGTCGTTCCTGTTTGCAGGCATGTCGGGCTCTGCGGTGGCGGATGTCTCGGCGCTGGGCTCCACCCTGATCCCCGCGATGGAGAAAAACGGCTATACACGCCGCTTTGCCGCAGCGATCACCGCGGCCAGTTCCGTCATCGGCCCGATCATCCCCCCCAGCGGCATCATGATCATCTACGCCTACGTCATGGGCGAGAGCGTCGCGGCCCTGTTTCTGGCCGGTATCGTGCCGGGTATTCTGGTCGGGCTGGGGTTGATGCTGACCGTGCGGCTGATGGCCGACCGCTATGACCTGCCCAAGGCCGAACGCATCGTCAGCCCCGGACAGACCATCAGCCGGACCGAATACTGGGTCAGTTTCGCGCTGTTGCGTCTGAACCTTGGCTATCTGGTCTTTGCGCTCACGGGGCTGATCATGACGGCCAATGGCTTTGGCGGATGGATGCATTATGCCGTGTCGGTCATTGCCGTGCATTTCGGCCTTCTGCGCCTGCGTGAACGTGTCAGCCCCGATTTCCGCCTGATCTGCAAAAAGGCCGTGGCCCCGCTGCAAACCCCGATCATCATTCTGGGCGGCATCCTGTTGGGGGTGTTTACCCCGACCGAAGCCTCTGCCGTCGCCGTGGCCTATGCGCTGATCGTCAGCTTTTTCGTGTTGCGCTCGATGACCCTGCGCGACCTCTGGGCGGTGCTGTCGAAATCGGCACTTGGCACCGCGGCCGTGTTGTTGCTGGTGGGTGCCGCGGTCGCGTTCAAGACGGTGGTGTCCCTGTCCTACGCGCCGCAGATCATGTCGGATTTCATGCTGTCGCTGTCGTCCAATCCGCTGATCCTGCTGTTCTTGATCAATATACTGCTGTTCGTCGTAGGCATGTTTCTGGATGCGGGCCCCGCGATCATCATCCTCGGCCCGATCCTGGGTCCGATCTTTGTCAGCCTCGGCGTCGATCCGATCCATTTCGCCATGATCATGAGCGTGAACCTCACCGTGGGCCTCGCCACGCCGCCGATGGGGCTGGTGCTGTTCGTCAGTTCGACCGTCTCGGGCGAACGGGTGGAAACCATCGCCCGCGCGATCCTGCCGTTTCTCGCGGTCGAAATTTTTGTCATATTTCTGATCACATATATCCCCGAGATATCCATGACGATTCCCCGCTTGACGGGGTTCGCCCAATAACAAGAGACTGACGTCACCAACCAAGGGAGAGAGACCATGAAACATCTGCTGACCGGGGCCCTGGCCGCCGCCATGCTGGCGGGCACCACCGCGGCCTGGGCCGAGGCCCACACGGAATTCACCATCCGCGCAACGGCCAATTCCAACGAAAACGACGAGGATTACGACGGTCTGGTCGTGTTCAAGAACTACGTCGAGAGCGCGTCGAACGGCAAGATCGCCGTCGAGATGTTCATCGGCACGCAGCTGTGTTCCACCGGCGAGGAATGCCTCGAGGGCGTGGCCGAAGGGTCGATCGACGTCTACATCTCGACCTCCGGCGGTACGGCCTCGCTGTTTCCTTTCGTGCAGGTGCTGGACCTGCCCTACCTGATGGCCGACGACCGCGTGGCCGAAGCCGTGCTGGACAACGGATCGCCATTCGTGGCGACCATGCGCCAGCTGGTGCGCGACGCCTCTGACGATCAGGTGCGCCTGATGACCATCGGCAACACCGGTGGCTGGCGCAACTTTGCCAACACGCAACGCCGCGTGCAGCAGCCCTCTGATCTCGAAGGTCTGAAAATCCGCACCGTTCCGGCAGAACTGCCGCAGGTGCTGACCTCCGCGCTGGGGGCCTCGCCCACGGGCATTCCGTGGCCAGAGCTGTTCACCTCGCTGCAAACCGGCGTGGTCGAGGGCACGAAGAACGGCATCACCGACATCATGTCGATGAAATTCCCCGATGCGGGCCTGCAGTATCTGACCCTGGACGGCCACGCCTACATGGGCGCGCTGTGGTTCATGAACAACGAAAAATTCATGTCCATGCCAGAGGATCTGCGCAAGGTCGTGGCCGATGGATTCTACCAGTTGCAGCAGGCGACATTCGCCTCGCCCAAGCGGAAATCCATCGAGGCCTACCAGGCCTTTGTTGACGGCGGCGGCGACATCTACGTCCCCACCCCCGAGGAAAAGCAGATGTTCCTCGAGGCCGCAGCCCCGGTGCAGGACTGGTTCCGTGAAAACGTCGAAGGCGGCAACGCGGCACTGGATTCCATGCTCGCAACCGTCGCCGATGTTCAGGCGCGGCTCGATGCGGAATACGCAGCAGAACTGAACTGACCCCGACCAACCTGATTCCAAAGGGGGCCGCGATCCGCGGCCCCCTTTTCGTTTCGCGCCTGTGGCAAACACCGTATGCAGGGGGCATGCCGCCTGTGCATCATCTTGCCAAAAATACCTCCGGGGGACGCCGTCAGGCGGGGGGCAGCGCCCCCGACCCGGTCACCGCCCCGTAGGACGCCCGATACCGCGCATGGGCGGCAACAAAATCGTCCTGCAACGCGACCACCGGTTCCACAATCCGCGCGATCTGCGGTGTTGTGGCAACCGCCTCGACACCCGCGCCGGTCGCAGCCATCAGGCCCAGGCGCGCAGCCCCGAATGCGCCGCCGAAATCACCGGCCACCGGAATTTCCACCGGCAGACCAAGTGCCGTAGCGATCGCCTGCACCCAGTAGTCGGACCGCGTGCCACCGCCGACACCGATCAGCCGGTCGATCTGCGTGCCGGTCCCCGTCAGCGCGTCATAGCTGTCACGAAACGCGTGGGTGACACCCTCGAGCACGGCACGGGTGATGGCGTCGCGGTCAGTGGCATGATCCAGATGCATCAGCTGGCCGCGCACGGCGGCGTCATTGTGCGGTGTGCGCTCTCCCCCCAGATAAGGCAGGAAAAGCGCGCCGCCCGGTGCGCGCAGCTCTCCCAGGTGCGCCGTCAGATCAGACGCTTTCGCCCCTGCGATCCCTGCCCACCAGTTGATCGCGTCGCCTGCGGCCAGGATCACGCCCATCTGGTGCCAGGTGTCAGGCAATGCATGACAGAACGTATGCACCGCACTGGCCGCATCGGGCTGATAGCTGGCAGAGGCGGCAAACAGCACGCCAGAGGTCCCCAGCGACACAAAGGCCTGTCCAGGCTGCACCACGCCCACGCCCACGGCGCTGGCCGCATTGTCGCCGCCACCGCCTGCAACGACGACTTGTCCCATGCCCCAGTCAGACGCCAGCGCTGGGCGCAACATGCCTGACGCCTGTGATCCTTCGACCAGACGGGGCATCGCATCACGGTCCAGCCCGGTCGCGGCCAGCAGATCGTCAGACCAGTCGCGCGCGGCCACGTCCAGCCAACTGGTGCCTGCCGCGTCCGACATCTCTGCGACATGCTCGCCGGTCAGCCACAGGCGCAGGTAATCCTTGGGCAGCAGGACCTTGGCCACGCGGGCAAACAGCTCGGGTTCATGGTTGCGCACCCAGGCCAGTTTCGGCGCAGTGAAACCGGGAAAGACGATATTGCCGGTCAGGCGACGAAAGTCGGGGTTGTCGTCCAGCACTGCCGCCTCGCGCGCGGCACGGGTATCGTTCCACAGGATGCAGGGGCGCAGTACCGCGTTATTGCTGTCCAGCAGTGTGGCACCATGCATATGTCCCGACAGGCCAATGCCCTGCACAGCCGACAGATCGACCTGATCGCGCAAGCCGCCCATGACCTGCTGCGCGGCCGCGATCCAGTCGGCGGGGTCCTGTTCGGACCAGCCATCATGCGGGCGCTGCACTGCAAGGGGTGCGACGGCTTCGGCCAGAACACGCTGGTTGTCATCGATCACGATTCCCTTGAGCCCCGACGTGCCCAGGTCCAACCCGATAAACATGCTAAAAATCCTTTTGTTGTCTCGCAAGACCTTAGCCGATCACCCTCTGCCTGACGAGGGCGAACACGGTCCCGCGAATTGACGAAACCGGCGGAACGGACTAGAACAAATCAGGAACAAATGGAATCGGATGCCCCCCGTGCAGGACCCGTCGGACAGCCTCTTTCCCGGTGCAGACCAGGCCATGGACCATGTGCATGCGCTGGAACCGACACTGTCGGAATGTTTTGCCACCAGCACGCTGGATGCGGCGGTGATCGGGTTTGTGTGCGCGCAGCTGGCGGCGCTGGCGGGTGATCCGCGCCCGGTGTTGTGGGTGCAGGACCGTATTTCACGGCGCGAGGCGGGCCGCCCCTATCTGGCCGGACTGCCGCGCGGATTGAAACTGCTGCATGTCATGGCAAACCGTCCCGTCGATGTCCTGTGGGCCATGGAAGAGGCGCTGTACAGCAGCGGCGTCTGTGCCGTCCTGGGCGAGGTCTGGGGCGACCCGCCTGCCCTTGATTTCACCGCGACCAAGCGGCTGGCCCTGCGGGCCGAGGCGCGGGCGGTGCCTGCCCTGCTGGTCCGCCGTGCCGCCACCCCTAACCTGAGTGCCGCACGCCAGCGCTGGCGCATCGCTGCGCTGCCCGCGCTGCCCGAACCCTATGACAACCGCGCGCCGGGGGCACCGCTGTGGCAGGCCGAACTGTTTCGCGCCCGGGGCCGTGCGCCGGGGTCCTGGGTGGCGCGACAGGATCACCGTGGTCTGGTGCTCAGCCATGCCACGGCACCCGACACCGCCATGCCCGCCGCCGCGCGCGCCTAGATCAGGGGGGACTGGATGAGCCGCCTGACACAGCTGCGCGTCCCGGATCAGGACGCCCCCCGCGCACCCACTCACGCCCCCGGGCCCGGACCATTGTGGCGCGCGGTGCGGCCGCATCGCCCGACAACGCCTCCGGTGCCGGCAGCGCGCAAGGCTGAAACCGCCCCCCCCGAGGCCCCGCGGACGGATCGCGACCCGCTGCAACGGCGCATCGTCAGCATCCAGTTCGAGGATCTGGCCATTGCGCGCTGGCTGCGCTGGGCTGCGGGGCGACAGGATGCGCCCCCGGATGATCTGCCTGTCGCCTTGTCGGTCGAGGGTCCGCATGGCCCCATCGTGCATGCGGTCAATCGCGCGGCCCGCATGGCCGGCATTCAGCCAGGCGCAAGGGTCGTGGACATGCGCGCGCTGTGCCCCGCGCTGCGGGTGGCCTGGGCCGACACCGACGGCGACCGCATGGCGCTGGAACGGCTGATGCTCTGGGCGCGGCGCTGGTGTCCCTGGACGGCGCTGGACGGTGATGACGGGCTGGTGCTGGACACGACAGGCTCTGATCACCTGTGGGGAGGCGAGGCGGCACTCCTGCGCGAAATCGAAGGCCAGTTCAGCCTGCTGGGCCTGTCCACCCGGCTGGCCATGGCCCCCACCCATGGCGCAGCCTGGGCGCTGGCACGCTTTGGTCCCGTGCGGGCCGTCGTCACCCCCGATGGGCTGGCGCAGGCCACAGCCCCCCTGCCAGCCCGCGCGCTGCGGCTAGAGGGGGATACCGTGCTGCTGTTGCAGCGGCTGGGGCTGAAAACCATAGGCGATCTGGCTGCGGTGCCGCGTGTCAGCCTGGCCAGACGCTTTGCCACGACGGCCCTGCCGCAGAACCCGCTGGCGCGGCTGGACCAGTTGCAGGGCCGGTTGCCCGAACCCGTGAACGCCGAGGCAGAGCCGCCCCGCTTTGCCGTACAGGCACGACTGGCCGAACCCGTGCAGGACCCAACCGCCTATCTGCCGGACCTGTGCAAGGATCTGTGTGACGCGCTCGGTGCTGCCGGATTTGGCGCACGCCGCGTAACGGTGACGGTCTACCGCACCGATGGCGAGGTGTCTCAGCTCAGCGCAGCGACGGCCCGGCCCAGCCGCGATCCCGCGCATCTGATGCGGCTCTGGGGTGACAGGCTGGACCGGATCGACCCTGGATTTGGGTTCGATCTGATCACGCTGAGCGCGGATATGGCCGAAGACATGCGCCAGGTGCAGACCTGGCTGGACGGGCGCGCCGATGACGGTGCGCAAGCGGCCCAGCTGATCGACCGGCTGGTGGCCCGTCTGGGCCATCATGCGGTGCAGGTACCCGCCCCGCTGCCCAGCCACCTGCCCGAACGCGCAGCGGGCTGGCTGCCGGCGATGTCGCTGCATGACGCCGATCCTGCCGCTCTGGCCGCACAGGACCGCCCCCCCTGCCTGTTCGACAACCCCGAGGAAATCCGCGTGCTCTACGCCGTGCCAGAGGGACCGCCCGCACAATTCGTCTGGCGCAAACAGACCCACCGCGTGACCCGCTTTGCCGGGCCCGAACGGATCGCACCCGAATGGTGGAACGACCGCCCGGGCACCCGACTGCGCGATTACTACCGGGTCGAGGCACAGGCAGGACACCGGCTGTGGATCTACCGCGATGGCGTGCTGGGTGATGACCGTGGCGATGTTCCGCGCTGGTTCGTGCACGGATGCTTTGGGTGACTGGCGTTGCTGGGGGCTCTGCCCCCGCCCTGCGGGCTCCCCCGGGATATTTTTGACCAGAAGAAGCAAGGGTTTCTTAACCACCATGTGGCACTGTGAAAGAGCGGTACAGGCGGGGACGCCGATGACCGCACCAGGAGAAGGCGTTCCGTGTCCTGTTCCGGACATGGAACGCTGGATTCTTATCAGGCGTCAGGACCTTCTTCTGGTCCAAAATATCCCGGGGGGGCCGCCACAGGCGGCGGGGGCAGCGCCCCCATGCAACCGCGATGTGCGGGACGCCCCCGGTGCCTGAGAACGACAATGCCCACCCCCGCCATACCTTGCCGGAGGATGGTGTTTATCCCCCCAACCCCAGATCGGCCTATGTCGAACTGGGGCTGTTCACCTGTTTTTCGTTCCTGCGGGGCGCATCAGACGCCGCCGATTTCGCGGCAGAGGCCTGGGCGCTGGGATATGACGCGCTTGGCTGTGCTGATCTGAACACCCTCGCCGGGGTTGTCCGCATCCACACAGAGGCGAAAAAGGCCGCGATGCGTCCCGTGATCGGGACGAGGATCGCACTGGTGGGAGGCGAGACCTTTCTGGCCTATCCGCGTGACAGGGCGGCCTATGGTCGGCTGAGCGCGCTGATTTCCAAGGGGCGGCGGCACGATCCTGACGGCACATGGCAGGCCAAGGGGGTCTGCGATCTGACGCTGGACGACCTGGCGGCCCATGCCGAAGGGGTACAGCTGATTGTCGTGCCGCCCGACGATCTGGCGGGCTTTGCGCGTGCCCTGCCCGGTCTGGTGCGCCGCTTGCCGACGCTGCGCCATATCGCGGCAAGCTATCTGTACCGCGGTGACGACCGGGCACGGATCAACCGGCTGGATGCGCTGGCAGACCGGCACGGGCTACGGCTGCTGGCAACGAATGATGTGCTGTATCATGCGCCACAACGCCGCCCCTTGCAGGATGTGATGACCTGCATCCGCGAGAAAACGACGCTTGCCACAGCCGGTTACCGGCTGGAGGCCAACGCAGAGCGTCACCTCAAGTCACCGGCCCAGATGCAGGCGCTGTTCGCCGAATGGCCCCACGCGATCGCCGCGACCCGTGCAGTGGCGGATGCCTGCACCTTTGACCTGACCGAACTGGCCTATGAATACCCCTCGGAGGTCATTCCACAGGGCACGACCCCGCAGGCGCATCTGGAGGCGCTGACCTGGGCGGGGGCCGCCGCGCGTTACCCGGACGGCATACCGGATCAGACGCAGGCCGTGCTGCGCAAGGAGCTTGCGATGATCCAGAAGCTGGACATCGCCCAGTATTTCCTGACGATCCACGACATCATCCGCTTTGCCCGCGAGGAGGCGCAGCCGCCGATCCTGTGTCAGGGGCGCGGGTCGGCGGCGAATTCCGCCGTCTGCTACGTGCTGGGCATCACCGCCGTGGACCCCGCACAGCACGCGCTGCTGTTCGAACGCTTCATCAGCGAGGAACGCAAAGAGCCACCCGACATCGACGTCGATTTCGAACACGAGCGACGCGAGGAGGTCATCCAGCATATCTATGCCAAATACGGCCGCGACCGGGCGGGGCTCTGTGCCACTGTCATCCACTATCGACCGCGCAGCGCGATCCGTGAGGTGGGCAAGGTGATGGGACTGTCAGAAGATATCACCGGGGCGCTGGCGAAAACCGTTTGGGGCAGCTTCGGGCGCGAGATTGCGGAAAACAACGCCGATGAGGCGGGTGTCGATCTGAGCGACCCCACGGTGCGGCGCGCGCTGATCGTGGCGCGCCAGTTGATCGGCATGCCGCGCCATCTGGGCCAGCATGTCGGCGGATTCATCCTGACGCAGAAAAAGCTGACCGAAACCGTGCCGATTGGCAACGGGGCCATGCCGGACCGGACATTCATCGAGTGGGACAAGGACGATATCGACGCGCTGGGGATCCTCAAGGTGGATATCCTTGCGCTGGGGATGCTGACCTGCATCCGCAAGTGTTTCGATTTGATTTCAGCGCATTACGGGCAGGACTGGACACTGGCGACCGTGCCGCAAGAGGACCCGCGCGTCTATAACATGATCTGCAAGGGCGACACGGTGGGCGTGTTCCAGATCGAGAGCCGCGCCCAGATGAACATGCTGCCCCGGCTGCGACCGCGCACATTCTATGATCTGGTGATCGAGGTGGCGATCGTGCGGCCCGGCCCCATTCAGGGTGATATGGTGCACCCCTACCTGCGGCGTAGGTCGGGCGAGGAACCGGTCAGCTATCCCAGTCCCGGCGCGCCGCACGATCCGTCAGAGCTGAAGAATATTCTGGGCCGGACGCTGGGGGTGCCGATCTTTCAGGAACAGGCGATGAAGATCGCGATTGATGCGGCGGAATTCAGCCCCGCAGAGGCGAACGAGCTGCGCAAGGCGATGGCGACCTTCCGCAGTCGCGGCACGATCGAGCTGTTGCAGGAAAAGATGGTCGGGCGGATGGTGAAACGCGGCTATGACGCGGATTTCGCGCAGCGGTGTTTCGATCAGATCAAGGGGTTCGGCGAATACGGATTTCCCGAGAGCCACGCCGCCAGTTTCGCCCAACTCGTCTATGTGTCGAGCTGGCTGAAATGTCACTATCCGGCGGCCTTTACCGCAGCATTGCTGAATTCCCAGCCGATGGGGTTCTATGCGCCTGCGCAACTGGTGCGCTGTGCGCGCGATCACGGGGTGACGGTGCGGCCCGTGGATGTGAACACCTCGGAATGGGACTGCACGCTGGAACCGGCGGGACGCGGGTTTGCGCTGCGGTTGGGGATGCGGCAGATCAGCGGATTGCGGGCCGAGGCCGCGGCCCGCATCGTGGCCGCACGCGACGCCCCCTACACGGACGTCAAGGATCTGCACACGCGCGCCGGGCTGTCGGCAGCCATCGTGCGACGGCTGGCCGAGGCGGACGCGGTCCGGTCCCTGTTCATCGACCGCAGACAGGCCCTGTGGGAGGCAAAGGGGTTGCGCGACGCACCCGATCTGCCGCTGTTTCAGGACGGCACCGACGAGGGATCAGAGGTCACCGTGCCTCTGCCCGTCATGCCGGTCTGCGAACAGGTGGTGGCCGATTACCAGACGCTGCGCCTGTCGTTGAAGGCGCATCCGATTTCGTTCCTGCGCCAGTCCATGACGCGGCAGGGCTATGCCAGCACCGCTGATTTGCCGCACTCCTACATGGGTCAGAAAATCCGCATGGCCGGGATCGTGCTGATCCGTCAGCGCCCCGGGTCGGCCAAGGGGGTCTGTTTCATCACCATCGAGGACGAACACGGTGTGGCCAATATCGTCGTCTGGCCCAAGGTCATGGCAACCTACCGCAAGGCCGTCATGCAGTCGCGCCTGCTGGCCGTCGAAGGCTATATCCAGCGCGACGCAGAGATCATCCACATCGTCGCCACACGCCTGATCGACCGATCCGACGCGCTGCTGCGACTGGCCCCCGACGCCATGCCCGTCGCCGTGTCACGGGCCGATCACGTGACCAAACCACTGCCATCGCAGGGCGGACGCCAGCACCCGCGCGATGTGCGCGTGATCCCCAGGAGTAGGGATTTCCACTGACCAACCTGCGCAATCGCACAGCCGCACAGGTTGCACTTTGTCCCAAAAGGGCAGAAGCCGGACCCGAAACAACCAAAGGCACCGCGCATGACGGCCCGTCCCACACCGATCCCGCGCAAGACGGGCACAGACATTCCCTATGTGGAATTCGTGGCCATGATGGCCCTGTTGATGGCGCTGAATTCCGCTGCCATCGACGTCTATATTCCGGCGCTGCAGAATATCGGAACGGCGCTGAACGTATCGGACGAAAACCAGCGCCAGTTCGTCATCAGCGCCTATGTGCTGGGTTTCGGCGGCGCGCAGGTCATCTATGGACCGCTGTCGGACCGGTTCGGCAGGCGACCCATCCTGTTTGCGGGTCTGGCGATCTATCTGGCCGGTGCCCTGGCCGCTGTCTTTGTGCCGACCTTTGGTGCCCTGCTGGCGATGCGTTTCGTGCAGGGTGTGGGGGCCGCTGCCACCCGCGTCATCGCCACTGCCGCCGTGCGCGACCGTTTTGCGGGCGAACAGATGGCCAGCGTCATGTCGCTGGTGATGATGGTCTTCATGATCATGCCGGTGCTGG
This sequence comes from Loktanella sp. 3ANDIMAR09, assembly GCF_001420005.1. Lineage (GTDB taxonomy): Bacteria > Pseudomonadota > Alphaproteobacteria > Rhodobacterales > Rhodobacteraceae > Loktanella. The sequence goes on from NZ_LJAK01000005.1 coordinate 168,466, forward strand.
CCCCCAATCTGGGCAGTCTGATCATGCTGTGGGGCAACTGGCGCGAGGTGTCGGGCGTGATGTTCGGGATCGGGGCCGGCGCCTTTGTCTGGACGTGGTTCCGCCTGCGCGAAACCCTGGCACCCGCGGACCGGCGACCGCTGCAATTGCGCCCGGTAGCCGAGGCATTCCGCATTGTCCTGACAAACCGCATTTCGGTCGGCTACCTGATCGCGATGGGGTCGTTCTTTGCCTTTGTCTTTGCCTTCATCGCCCAGGCCGAACAGATCTATACGCAGATCTACGGCATGGGCGCGGAATTCACGCTGTGGTTTTCAGTCGTGGCGCTGGTCATGTCCGTCACGGCCTTTGTGAACAGCAAACTGGTCGCAAGGTTCGGAACCCGGCGATTGTCGCACGCGGCACTGTGTCTGTTCATCGTCGTCACGCTGGCGCATCTGGGGCTGGCCGTCGCGGCGGGTGGACATACGCCGTTCTGGCTGTTCATCACATTGTTTACCGTGATGATGAGCTGTGTGGGCATCGTTCCCCCCAATTTCAACGCGCTGGCCATGAACCCCTTGGGCCATGTGGCCGGCGTCGGATCGGCCGTGCTGGGGGCCGCACAGACGGTGCTGGGCGGCGTGCTGGGCGGGATCGTGGGCTACCTCTATGACGGGACACTGATCCCCCTGCTGGGTGGCGGGCTCGTGCTGGCCAGTGTGGCATTGGCCGCAGCCGCCTGGGCCGAGGGTGGCACCCTCTTTGCCAGACGATCAGACGCCTAGGGTCAGGACGTGATGAACCGGTCCAGCAGGTCCGGAATGGTCTTTTTCACCTTGAAAAACCCGGCTGTTGCCTTGGGCCAGATTGCGGCGTCCCAGTCGCGGCGCACCTCGGTCAGGGTGATGCCTTTGGCATCAAGACCACCCTGCGCCTGCGTCATCCAGTCAAAAAGCGGGCCACGGGTCACATAGGGCGTCACGATCTGTGCAGCCCCCAAACTGGCCGCCCAGTCGACCAGCGCCGATGGATCATCAGCCTGTATGGCGGTGGCAGTCAGCCCGGCCCGCTGCGCCGTGTCGTCAACGGCGCCGCGCTCGAACCGGACAACCTGATCCGCCACAGGCCGGGGTGATCGCAGATGGCTGGTCGCAAGCGCAGCAGCGCCGCGCAGGTCCAGTCCATCAAGGTCAGAGTCGGTCACGCAGCAATCCTCGTCCGTGATCAACAACACGGTCGGCACAGCCGTTTTCGGCGCGGTCACATCACGCAGCGGTTGCAGGTCCGGCAGGCCGTCGGGCTCGCTGTCCTCCAGCCCGTGGTCGACCTCGGCAAGGTCCCGTGGTCCGGGGCAAACCGGCCTTCGGTATAGGTCGCGATGTTCTGCGCGCGTGCCGGATAGGGTTTGCCGCGGGTATGCAGCCCGGCCACCCAGCGCCAGCTGAGCGTGTTAGACGCCGCATCACCATCCAGCAGATGCCGGTAAAAGAAATCCGCCCCCAACCGCCACGGCAGGCCCAGGGTGAAAATCCAGATCGACGCGAACCACATCCGCGCGTGATTGTGCAGATAGCCGGTGGTCACCAACTCTTGGGCCCAGGCGTTGAAACAGGCGATGTCGGTCTGACCGGCTTCGGCCAATTCGACATCGCGTCGCAGCCGTCTGTCCCGGTCCAGCGTATCCAGATCATGACGCAGCCCCGTCCGGTAGCTGTCCCAGACCTGCGGGCGTCGTTCCAGCCAGCCTTTGAAATAGCTGCGCCAGATGACCTCCTGGATGAACTTTTCGGCACGGTCCGGCCCGTGCGCCGCATGGGCCGCCGCCACGACCTCTTGTTCGGTAATCAGACGCCTGCGCAGATAGGGAGACAGTGTCGAAACCGCACTGTGCTGGCCCGGCCCGAGATCGTAATTGCGACGGTTCTCATATCGGCGCCCCATCGCCGGCACGAAATCCTGCATGGCATCCAGTGCAGCAGCACGGGTCGGTATCTGGCGGATCATCGCGGCTCCTCTTGGCGTCCCTGACCGAGAGATGGCGCATGCTCCGGCTCTTTCAACGGGATGCGACAGGATGCGCAGCACGGCCTGCAAGAATGGCGTCGATTGTCCAAGCGGTGATAAAAGATGGTGCCCCACACGGACTCGAACCGCGGACCTACTGATTACAAAGCCGAAATCAGCGTTTTCTAGCACCTTGATTTTCAACAAAAATAAGTCTCAACTCACTGTAATTGCTGACGTAATTTGGACAGCACCTGACAGCGAGAGACAGCCAATGACACGGACATACACTGATTCTACTGACACCACACGGACACGAAATGGGGCCGTCCGCCTCACTGATAATTTGGTAAAGGGTCTCTCTGCACCAAAGACAGGCAACCGAGTCACCTACGACGAGCGTCTGCGCGGGTTTGGCGTTCGGGTGACCGCAAAGGGTAAAAAGGCATTTATTCTCAACTATCGGATCAGTGGCCGCGAACGCCGGATAACGGTTGGCTCCTACCCAGAATGGACGCTGCTTGCCGCCCGCCGTCGCGCAGAAGAGTTGCGCCGGGACGTGGACCTTGGGATTGATCCTCTCCAGCGGCGCACAGACAAAATGAATGAACCGACCGTTCAGGATTTGCACGACCGCTACGTCTCGGATCACCTGCCAAAGAAGTCACAGGCTTCCATCGTTGGCGATTTGCAGATGTGGAAGAAGTCGATCCTGCCCGATCTCGCCCGCCGCAAGCTGTCGGACCTGACGTTCAACGAGATCGATGCGCTGCATCGCAAGATCACGCGGCGCGCACCCATCCAAGCCAACCGCACAATCGCATTACTGCGTAAGGCATTTAATCTGGCGATGCGCTGGGGCTGGATGAAAGCCAATCCGGCGGTTGGGATCGAAGCAAACCCGGAAAACAGTCGCACCAGGTATCTGAATGAGGACGAAATCAACCGCTTGCTTGCCGCACTCAAGTCGAACCCAAGCCGTACGTCCTGCGATGCGATCCTGTTCATGCTTCTGACAGGCTGTCGGCGCGGTGAAGCATTCAAAGCAACATGGGACCAATTTGATGCCGACCTTCGAATCTGGACCAAACCCGCCGCCACGACGAAACAACGTAAACTGCACCGCGTTCCAGTTTCGTCTGCTGTGACGGAACTGCTCAAGGCACGGCAGGATCGAAGCACTTCCCCGTTCATCTTTGCCTCCCATACAGGGCAAGCGCTGACAGATATAAAGAAGACATGGACCCGCATCTGCGAAACTGCCGAACTCACCGATTTCCGGCTGCACGATCTGCGCCACACGTTTGCCAGCCTGCTTGTCTCGAACGGTCAGACCCTTCCGATCATCGGCGCAATGCTCGGTCATACACAGACGCAGACAACGGCGCGCTATGCGCATCTTTTCGATGATTCTCTGTTGAATGCGGCAGAAGTCGCCTCAGGCGCGATCTATCGGTGAGACATAGAGAGACAAGCGATGCCAATTGCAGCCAAAAGCATTTTGTTGTTGACGCTTGGGCAATGAGGCAGAATATTTTCAAATACTGACACCTCAGAAAATTCAAAACACACGCTCACACGACAAAACTTCCAATCTCTAAAAACCTCTCAAAATACCACAACGCTCTGTCACGCCTAAAAAAACGCAAGACGTAAAATCTAAGCGCTCAACACAAAATCAGAAAGTCAGTCCCGTGAAACCCACACCTTTTTAGTGTGGCGTTGGCTGCTTTGCATCTGACGCCAATGTCAAACGCAAAGGAGTCGTAATGACTGATCTGCCGTCCTCGGACGAATTTTTCACGAAGCTACAAGCTGCGGCCTATCTCGGCCTGAGCACCCGCACGCTTGATCGCCGCAATGCAGAACGCACCGGGCCTCCCCGCGTCAAGCACGGCAACAAGATTGGCTACTTCAAAACGTCGCTGATCCAATGGCTCAAGTCCCATGAAGTACGACCTTGAAACGTCTCGCGCCAGCGAGCGCGCGCCGCGCTGCCCTTGGGTAGCGGGCGTGGCGCGGGGCCGCTGGCGTTTGCGCCAATGGGGGGTCTTTGTAGCACCCCCCTCCCGAAATACATCAATGAAAGAAACGACATGAAACCGATATATTGCGGCTTCGACGGCCTCGAATTTGCTGTCAAAGCCATCATCCCTACAGCGCTGGACGCTGCGTTAGCTAAAACAAAAGCAAGCGCGAAAGAGTTTCGTCAAGATCAATGTTATATCGCCAACGATGTCTGGCTCGTTGTAAAGGAAAGCGGTGCGCGCGGCGGCTACGCCTATTCGTGTTCTGAGGCCAACTCCGGAAACTGGTTCTTCAAGAAACCATCGCCCGGTGATGCTTGGGGTGTCCGCTTCTCTGCAGCATCAAGTGCTCTCGCTCTGCATGGCCTTGAAGGACTACGTTTGCGATGCGATGCGGTTCTCAAGGCACTTGGCATTCATGCACCTGTCGAGGCTTACAGCCCGTCCCGCGTCGATTTTGCAATCGACTTCCTCGCACCAGACTTCGCTGTATCCCCCAAAAACTTTGTGTTGCGGTATTCAAACACTGGCACAAGCTCCCACGACATTTTTGAAGACCGCAAGACGAACGGTCGGTCTGGCCGCACGACCTCTGTGACAGTTGGCAAGATGCCAGGGCGGCAAGCCATTATCTATGATAAGCGCGAAGAGGTCATTGTTCACCGCAAGCATGAATGGCCCGCGATCTGGGGCAGAATGATTGATGGTCCACACGCGCCGCCGCTGGACCTGACGGAGCGCGCAACCTCGCAAATTTGGCGTGTTGAACTCAGATCCGGGAAAAGACACCTCAAAGATGATTGGGCCATCAATAGTTGGGCTTCTCTCTACCAAATGCTGCCCCGCGTTTTTGAAAAATTGATGGATGATCTAAGCTACTGCGCACCAACCGCAGACACCAACCGATCTCGCTGGCCGGAACACGACATCTGGAAGGCGGTCCGCAAAGCTGTTGCAAACGACCTGTTCACCCACATCCCAAACTTGTCGCCCGAAGACTACACAGAGGTGAAACGCGCCCAAAAGCTTGACGAGTTGGAGACGCAAAAGCTTGGCCTCAGCATATCTATCGCCGCTATCGAAGGCTGTTACGCGGAGAAGTTTGAGGCTGCGCTTACGGCCAGTGCCGCAAATATGGTCCGACGTGCGAACACAGACAAGCGCAGCCTTCATGCTCGCCTAGACGAAGCAAGGATCAAGTATGCTTATCTGAGGGACTAAGAAATACCGCACGCTTGGATAAGACCCTAGCGTGCGCGTCACGTTCGGCCCTAAGCAGAATTTGAGGGAAGCCGAGGGCAAAGTCGGCAGACCACCTGAAGCGGCTGTTGCATTCAAGCAAAGCGAGCGGCTAATTCAGCCATTTTGGAAGGCTAAGTCTGGAAAACTATCCGTACCGATGTTACCATTTTCTGGAAAAAACGACCGTTAGTAAGGCTGCGCTCTAAAGCCTTGTCGTGGACGAGCAACGCCAGTCAGAAAGATACTTGATCCAATGCATATTGAGAAAATTGTCGTCAACGGCCTCCTAGGTGTGGAAGGAGAGCGAATTATCGACGTAAATAGAGATCTTAACATTCTAACCGGAAGAAACGGTTCTGGAAAAACTACCCTAATGAAATTAGCTTGGTTTATCATGAGCGGCAACATAATACTCGCATTGCGAGAAGTTGATTTCCAAACATGCGAGATTTTCACGAGTGAGTATCGCTGTAAGGTAATTAGAACAGGTCCGGTTCATTGTGTCGTTGAGCTAACTCACGATCAAACGGAGTACCTTTTTGAAGATGATGGAGATGAACATAACCCGTTTGCAGAGGCTGCCGAAGATAAAGCCAATCCTGTAATTGAGAGTATTGGCAGTAGCGTCTTCTTCCCGACTTTCCGCCGCATCGAAGGTGGCTTCTCCATGCAAAAGAAATCCACTCGTGTGTCAACTCGTACTCCAAGTCGAACGAAATCAGATATTGATGAAGCTCTTAGTAGGCTTTCGAGCACACTTGGCAATGAGGAGCACATCTTTGTATCTGCCATTTCAACTCAAGACATTGTTCAGCTTTTGCTGAAAAGATTCGCAACATTTTCGGAGGAGATTAACTCGTTTCAGACCAAAGTTTCAAAAGGAGTAATTGAAAAAATTAGGCACTACGAAGAAACTGGATCGAACCCTGTTGACGCTAGAGACTTGCTGTCTGAAACACGGAACGAAATAGAAAGTATCGAAGTCTTTCGAAAAGAGAGGATGCAGCCATTGGACGCTGTGCGTGAATTGATAGAAAAGCTTTTTCAGCACTCAGGGATCTTTTTTGGGCCTCGTTTGAATTTTGGCGACGCCGCCGAGGCTGTCAATAGCGATGTTTTGTCTGCGGGTGAGAAGCAGATGCTTAGCTTTATCTGCTACAATGCCTTTCATAAAGATGCAGTATTTTTTATCGACGAACCCGAGCTTAGTCTACATGTCGATTGGCAGCGCCAGCTCTTCAGTATTTTGGAGAGCCAAGGATCAAACAATCAATTTATTATCGCCACTCACTCTCCGTTTATATACGGAAAGTACCCAGATAAAGAGGTGGTTATTGGCTTCGACAGAGGTGAGTGAGTGTGAATAGTAAACTGCCACGCCCGACCGTTGATGAGCTGTTCCAATTACTCAAGCGAACTTCACTTCCGACTGTTCTTGTAGAGGGAGTGGATGATATTATCTTCTACCGTAAGATTGAAGAGGATCTAGCGCATCTCGGCTTGGACGTTCTGCCCGCTGGAAACAAAGAATCGGTGATAAAGCTTAAAGGAATGTTGAATGGTCTAACAAATGTTAGATTTGTTTTTGTTGTCGATAAAGATTTATGGATTCACGAGCCTAACACAGATTATCAAGGAGATAATACGCTCGTTCAGACCGATGGATACTCTGTAGAGAATGACCTTTTTTGCGATGGTGAGCTCGAAAACCTTATGAGTCTTGAAGAGAAAGAGCGCTTCTATAACGACATCACGAAATTCTTGGATTGGTATGCGCTGTCGGTTAGCCGTGTACTGAGGGGCAAAGACAGTGCTTTCCGCACCCATCCGAATAAGGTGCTTGATGATCCTGATTTCTATTTAAACGAAACGAAGTTACGGGAGGGGGAAGTTTATCCTGTTGGTTTGCGAGAGGAAATTGAGCGAGATTTCAAGCGTATGCTTCGTGGAAAGTCACTTATCGCAATTTTGCAAAGACAACTTTCAAGAAAAAATAGAGAAGTTAAGTTTAGCGGCAAGCAGCTTATTGCCTTCGGTGGCGCGCGGAGAGGCACCAATTTCATGCGATTAAGGGACTCCATTTCTCATGTTTTTAAATTATAACACGTCGCGGGGGAACGCCGGGGATATTAGAAAGGCAAATGCTTCTATTTTATTCCCTTAATTCCCGAGGTGCGTATTGCGATGCTTGGCAAGAATATCGGCGACGAATGGGAGCCTCTAATCATCACAGCGTTCAATTTAGAGAGCTGATCATCGCGTTATCTTGCTGTACTGTATGTAAGACTAGCCAGCGGATAAGCTGTCTGCGTCCTGTGCTACATCCCCCCAAATTCTCATGGCGACTGTGCGTCAACTTCGGCTAGCGGTCGATCAGGCATTAACCGCATACTTCAGTTTGCGGCGCACAGCTGCCGATAATTCGATGTGCAGCGAAGGTTCGGAATCCGCCCATCGTGTCGATCGAGCTGGCCCCGGTTTTGGTTTTCGGCTGAATGTCCGCTTTCGCGGTGTGGTCGAAATGCTTTCGCGGCCGCGGCGAACGGCAGCTCTCCGCCACAACATCAATCTTCACGCAACTTCAACAAAACTCGGTTTCTGGAATAATAGTCGAATCCCGCTTGCCCAGACATGCAACACGGACCGCAATCGACACGCACTTCCGCCAGGTAGCCGCATAAATTTCGCTCGCGGTGCATCACGATGGCGATTTACCCACAATGAATGCCTACGGACACCAGCCGGACACAGAGGTGCATCACTCTGGCGACAACGGCACCGCATCAGCTAAGCTATTGTTTTCATTTGATGATTTGGTGCCCCCACACGGACTCGAACCGCGGACCTACTGATTACAAATCAGTTGCTCTACCAGCTGAGCTATAGGGGCCGGTGGACCCTTGGGTCACCGTTGGCGTTGCTATAAAAACGCACGTCGGAAAACGCAAGCCCGCTTTGTGCCAAATCAGCGGTTTGCGCGCGCAAGAAGCAGCACCGCGCACAGGCCCACCCCGCAGATGATCAGCGCGGCCGGGGCGGCCCCTGAAATATCCTCGAGCGATGCCTTGGCGTAGACCCGCGTGGACAGGGTATCGTGACGATAGAGCATAAGTGTCGCAGGCAATTCCTTGACCGCGTCGACGAATGTCAGCAGCAGGGCTGACCCGATGCTGGCGCTGATCAGGGGCACATGCACGCGGGCCAGCGTCTGTCCTGCGGATTTCCCCAGCGAGCGTGCGGCCATCGGCAGACTGGCCGGAATGCGCCCCAGGGCTGCGTCAGCGCTCCCCTCCGAAATGGCAAAGAATCGCACCACATAGGCCAGAACGACCACGCCTGCGCTGCCTGTCAGCATCAGGCCCGGATCGGTCCCGGTCACCGCCAGGACCAGATCGGCCAGCCGGTTGTCGAAGGCCGCCAGCGGCACCAGAATGCCAAGGGCCAGCACCGCGCCGGGTGCCGCATATCCCAGCGCCGTGACAGGCAACAGCAACTGCGGCAGACGGCGGCCCGACAGACGTGTGCCATAGACCATGAAAACCCCGCCCAACACGGCCAGAACCGCAGCGCTGCCGCAAATGATCAACGTGCGCGTCATCGCCTGTGCGAGGCCGGGTGCGGCCCATTCAGCGGCATTCATCGCATGGGATGCGATCACGCTGACCGGCAGGACAAAACCCACCAGCACCGGAATGGTGCAGATCACTGTTGCCACCCAGGCCCGCCAGCCGTGCAGGGCCACGGGTTCAACCGGGCGCACATTGCGCGCCCCGGCGGCAAAGCGGGCGCGCCTGCGGCTTTTCTTTTCCAGCGTGACCAGCAGCACGATCACGGTCAGGATAACACAGGCAATCTGCGCAGCACCCCCCAGGTTTCCGCCCTGCCGCCAGACCGAAAAGATACCGGTCGTCAGCGTCTGCACCGCAAAGTAATCCACGGTGCCGAAATCGTTGACCGTTTCCATCATCACCACGGCCACCCCCGCCGCGATCGCTGGCCGCGCGAGCGGCAGGCCCACCCGGCCAAACCGCCCCCACGGCCCCACGCCCAATGCGCGGGCGACCTCGTATCCCGCACCCGATTGTTCGCGAAATGCAGCACGGGTCAGCAAGTAGACATAAGGATAAAGCGAGGCACCGATCACCACCACCGCCGCCCAGCGGGTGCGGATCTGGGGAAACCAGTAATCGCGCGACGTGGCCCAGCCGAATGTGTCGCGCAATGTGGTCTGGACAGGCCCTGCGTAATCCAGCAGATCCACCAGCGCATAGGCCCCCACATAAGCCGGCACCGCCAGCGGCATCAGCAGCGCCCATTGCAGCCAGCCACGTCCGGGAAACCGGTACATGACCACCAGCCAGGCACAGGCCGTACCGACAATACCCGTCAGCAACCCCGTGCCTGCCATCAGCAACCCCGTGTTCGTCAGGTAGCGCGGCAAGGTGGTGCGCAACAGATGCGGCCAGATGTTTTCGGTTGGGTTCAGCGCAAACCAGACGACGGCCACCAGCGGCGCAATCACGATCAATGCGATCACCAGCGCACCGACCGACCACAGGTTGACCCCGCGGCGGACCGGACGGCCCGGCTGTGACAATATCTGAGCAGTTTGGTCGGACATGCCTTGCGCTAACCGATAGCTGTTTCGCTGTCCAGATTTCCCGTTATATTGCGACAAACCGTCCAGAACTGAAAACAGGCTCTTTTATGGAAATCGCCCTGCACCTTGGCGCAAATTGCACGGACGAAGACCGCTTGATCCGCACGATCCTGAAAAACGGTGCCATCCTCAAGGAGCATGATATCGCGGCCCCCGGGCCGGGCAAATACCGCAGGCTGCTGCGCGAGACGATCCAGAACCTCAACGGTCTGCCCCCTGCCCCCGATACCCGTCAGATCATGCTGGATTCGATCCTGTCCGACGAAACGCCGGACCGCATGGTGCTGAGCAACTCGAATTTCATCTGCATTCCCAACCGCATTTTCGAAGCCGGCGTGCTGTATGCGCAGACCGAATTCAAGCTGCGGGGGATGTTGCAGCTGTTTCCGCAGGATGACCTCGATATCTTTCTTGCCATTCGCGACCCGGCGACCTTTTTGCCCGATGCGTTCCGCAAGTCGAAGTCCGAAACCTTTGACGAATTCATGGCCGGCAAGGACCCGTTCGACATCCGCTGGTCCGACATGATCGAACGCATCCTCCAGGTGGCACCGCATCTGACACTGACGGTCTGGTGCAACGAAGATACGCCACTGATCTGGGACGAGATCGTGCTCGCGCTGACCGGGTTGCCGCAGGACACCAAGATCAACGGCGCGCATGACCTGCTGGCCACGATCATGTCGAACGAGGGCATGAACCGCTACATCAACTACCTCAACGCCCATCCGCCCAAGACATTGTCCCAGAAACGAAGGGTCATCGCGGCGTTTCTGGACAAATACGCGCTGGATGAGGAAATCGAGGAAACCGTCGATCTGCCGGGCATGACCGCCGAGGACATCCAAGAGCTGAGCGACCTCTACGAAGAAGACGTCCAGAGGATCGCCGCCATGAACGGCGTGCGTTTCATCGGAGTCTGACCGGGGCCACGAGGCACCAGCGACCTGTCCCTGCATGACTGAAAAAAAGGGCGCCACAGGGGCGCCCTTTGAGGTTCGTCGATCAGGCTCGATTGGTTCACCGCTCGGAATGTTTTATGCCTGCGGCCCGATCTACGTCCGCGTCCGGTCAAACCGAAGCGGAACGCTGAAGCCCCGAATTTTCGCAGAAAATTCGGGGCTCCCTAAACTTTAGCTACAGCCGGATGTCCCGCCGCAGGTGTTGCACTTCATGCAGGTGCCGTTGCGCACCAGCGTGTAGTTGCCGCATTCGCCGCAGGGGTCACCCTCGTAGCCCTGCATCTTGGCCTTGTCGCGGGCCGAAATCGCCGTGGCGACTGCGGCGCTGCTGCTGGCCTGCCCCATCGCGGAGGCAACCTTGGCCGTCATCTCGGGCACCAGCGTCTGCAGTGCGGCGACGGTGTCGTCCATGGCGGATTGACCGCCCTGCAGCACCACCAGTTCCTGCGGCATCCGCTTGCGCAGATAACCGGTCGAGCTGATCTGCTTGAGCACCTCCAGGCTGCGGCTGGCAGCGGACTCGGTCGGCGTCTGCACGTTGGTCACACCTTCCTCGACACCACGGCCGATGTCGTCGAATGCCGCACCCTCTGGTTTGACATGCGCCAGATCGGTCCGGTCGAGGTAGGACACGGCCAGTTCGCGGAAGATGTAATCCAGGATTGAGGTCGCATTCTTGATGCTGTCGTTACCCTGCACCATGCCGGCGGGTTCGAATTTCGTGAACGTGAATGCGTCCACGAATTCCTCCAGCGGCACGCCGTATTGCAGGCCCACGGACACGGCGATGGCAAAGTTGTTCATCATCGCGCGGAAGCCGGCACCTTCCTTGTGCATGTCGATAAAGATCTCGCCCAGCTTGCCGTCCTCGTATTCACCGGTTCGCAGATAGACCTTGTGACCACCGACGATTGCCTTTTGGGTGTAACCCTTGCGGCGCTCCGGCATCTTTTCGCGGTGCGACTTGATGATCTCCTTGACGATGATCTTTTCGACGATCTTTTCGGCCAGCACCGCAGCCTTTTCGTGATGCGTGCCGGTTTCCAGGATCTCGGCGGCCTCGTCGTCGTCCTCGACCAGCGATGCGGCGAGTGGTTGGCTCAGCTTCGATCCGTCACGATAGAGCGCGTTGGCCTTGATCCCCAGCGACCACGACAGCTCGTAGGCCTTTTGACAGTCCACGATGGTGGCGTCGTTGGGCATGTTGATCGTCTTGGAAATCGCACCCGAGATGAACGACTGGGCGGCGGCCATCATGTGGATGTGGCTGTCGACGCTCAGGTAGCGTTTGCCGATCTTGCCGCAGGGGTTGGCGCAGTCGAACACGCTGTAGTGCTCTTCTTTCAGGTGGGGTGCACCTTCCAGCGTCATGGTCCCGCAGACATGGGCGTTGGCCGCGTCGATCTCGGCCTTGGAGAACCCAAGGTGGCGCAGCAGGTCAAAGGTCGGATCGTTCAGCTTGTCCGCCGGGATGCCAAGTGTGCCGGTGCAGAAATCCTCGCCCAGCGTCCATTGGTTGAACACGAACCGGATGTCGAACGCGGCCTTCAGCGCGCCTTCGATCTTGTCGATTTCAGCCTGACCAAAGCCGTGACCGACCAGCGACGTGTGGTTGATCCCCGGTGCCTGACCGATGGACCCGTGACCCACGGCATAGGCAATGATTTCTTCGATCTGGCTGGTGCGGTAGCCCAGCTTTTCCAGCGCGGCGGGCACCGACTGGTTGATGATCTTGAAATAGCCGCCACCGGCCAGTTTCTTGAATTTCACCAGCGCAAAGTCGGGCTCGATCCCCGTGGTGTCGCAATCCATGACCAGACCGATGGTGCCGGTGGGTGCGATCACGCTGACCTGTGCGTTGCGGTAGCCGTGCTTTTCACCCAGCTCCAGCGCCGTGTCCCAGGCCTCCATGGCCAGTTTCGGCAGGCGGGCGTCGGGGCAGGACTTGCGGTCCAGCGGGACCGGCTTGATGTCCAGCCCCTCGTAGCCGACCAGCTTGCCCTTGGCGGCGTTGCGGTGGTTGCGGATGACACGCAGCATGTGCTGTGCGTTCTTGGCGTAGCCGGGAAATGCACCCAACTCTCCGGCCATTTCGGCCGAGGTCGCGTAGGACACGCCGGTCAGGATCGCAGTCAGCGCACCCGCCATCGCGCGGCCTTCGTCACTGTCGTAGCCCAGACCCATGTTCATCAGCAGACCGCCGATGTTGGCATAGCCCAGACCCAGCGTGCGGAAGTCATAGGACCGCTGCGCGATTTCCTTGGACGGGAATTGTGCCATCAGCACGCTGATTTCGAGTGTGATGGTCCACAGACGCGTGGCGTGGATATAGTCCTCGGCTTGGAATTCGCCGTTTTCATAGAACGTCAGCAGGTTCATGGACGCCAGGTTACAAGCGGTATCGTCCAGGAACATGTATTCCGAACAGGGGTTCGAGCCGCGGATCGGGCCATCCTCCGGGCAGGTGTGCCAGGCGTTGACGGTGTCGTGGTACTGGATGCCGGGATCGGCGCAGGCCCATGCGGCATGGCCAACCTGTTCCCACAGATCGCGGGCCTTGATGATCTTGGCGACCTCGCCGTTGCGACGGTTGATCAGTTTCCAGTCGTCGTCGTTTTCAACAGCCTTGAGGAAGGCGTCGGTCACGCGGATGGAGTTGTTCGAGTTCTGGCCGGACACGGAGGAATAGGCCTCGGAATCCCAGTCGGTGTCATAGGTCGGGAATTCGATGCTGGTGTGGCCCTGCTTTGCGTAGTCCAGCACGCGCTTGACGTATGTTTCCGGGATCGCCACCTTTTTCGCAGCTTTTACAGCGGCTTGCAGGGCGGGGTTCACCTTGGGGTCATAGGCGTCCTCGGCCTTGCCGTCCCATGCCTTGATCGCCGCAAAGATCGCATTCAGCTTTTCTTCGTGCATCTTGGACCCGGCGACGATGCTGGCGACCTTCTGCTCTTCCAGCACCTTCCAGTTGATGAATTCCTCGATATCGGGGTGGTCGGCGTCGACGATCACCATCTTGGCCGCGCGACGTGTGGTGCCGCCCGATTTGATGGCACCTGCGGCGCGGTCACCGATTTTCAGGAAACCCATCAGGCCGGAGGATTTGCCACCACCCGACAGCGCCTCGCCCTCGCCGCGCAGGGACGAGAAGTTGGTGCCGGTGCCAGAGCCGTATTTGAACAGACGGGCCTCGCGGACCCACAGATCCATGATACCGCCTTCGTTCACCAGATCGTCACCAACAGACTGGATGAAACAGGCATGCGGCTGCGGATGCTCGTAGCTGGAGGCGGATTTGGTCAGTTCCTTGGTTTCGAAATCGACGTAGTAGTGCCCCTGTGCCGGGCCGTCGATGCCGTAGGCCCAATGCAGGCCCGTGTTGAACCACTGCGGGCTGTTGGGTGCGGCGCGCTGGGTGGCCAGCATGTGACGCATTTCGTCGAAATAGGCGCGCGCGTCCTCTTCGGTGGTGAAATAGCCACCCTTCCAGCCCCAATAGGTCCAGGCCCCTGCCAGACGGTCAAAGACCTGCTTGGCGCTGGTTTCGCCGCCAAAGGTCGCGTCGTCAGCCGGAACGGAACGCCACAGGAATGCGGGCACGCCCTTTTCCTTGACCTTTTTCACGGCTGACGGGACACCCGCCTTGCGGAAATATTTCTGGGCAATGACATCGGACGCAACCTGGGACCATGCCTTGGGAATTTCGCAGCCTTCGAGTTTGAAAACCACTGTGCCGTCCGGATTGCGAATCTCGGATGTGGCGCTCTTGAAGGCGATATCCGCGTAGGCGTCCTGTCCCTGGGTCGTAAAGTTGCGTTCAATTTTCATGGTCGATCCCTTTGTGCCCTGCCGCGCTGCGGCCCTGTCTCAATTCGTGTGCGCCCGCGTCTGCGGGTCCGTTCAGCCGATGCGTCAAAACGGGCTTGGCCAGGTTTCCACCTGGCTCTCACGCTTAACGCTTACCGCTTAAACTGCACATGCTGGACACTACATCTAGTGCGATTGGTGTCAGCCCGCACAACCTGACGTATATGGGGGGAGAGGGTCAACGGATTTATTTACACAAAATCAGCTTTTTCCTGATTGACCAAAAGCCAAAGCCGGAGGCGAAAAACAGCCCACCGATTCATGCGCGGCTTGTCCACAATTTCATCCACCGAACGGCTCGAAACTCCGTCAGGGTTTACGGTGACTTAGGGTCAGTGGTTAACGCAATGTTTACTTCTGCTGCCCACGAATCGCGCAATTTGGATACAACGGGGTGTCCGTGCAAATGGGCCACACACAAGATGATGTGTCATCCCCCGCGGGGGGAGAATCGGGACCGGGTGTCGCGACCCTGATCATTTTGTGTGGATGTTGGTCGGGGCGATAGGATTCGAACCTACGACCCTCTGTTCCCAAAACAGATGCGCTACCAGGCTGCGCTACGCCCCGAACCGTCGCCACCCATAAGGGAGGCCACGACGATTGAAAAGCCCGAAATTACGGATCGCAGGGTGCCACGGGATCGGGACCGATCGCTGGATGCTGCAACACGTCGCCCGCATCGATCCCCAACCGCTGTGCAAGCCCACCGTTGATTTCCAGGACATACTTGATGTTGTCCCCACCAAAGATGGGTGTTTCGTCCAAAGGCACCGCCTGCGGATGGATATGGCTGATCGTGCCATCCTCGGCCGCAAAGATCATGTCGAGCGAAATCAGCGTGTTGCGCATCCAGAAACTGGCCGGTTGCGGCGCATCATAGACAAAGATCATGCCTTCCATCGTGCCCATTTCGGCGACATTCATCAGCCCTTGCGCGCGTTCGGCGTCGTCATCCGCGACATCCACGGCGAACCGTGCGCGACCGAAATCACCCAGCACGGTGACAACGGCGGGATCGCAGCTTGCGGCGATGGCCCCTGTCGCCGGCATCAGCGCCAGCGCCACGATCGTCAGTGTCAGTCGCATCAGATATCCTCGCCCAGGTCCCAAGATTTAATTTCGACCGCCATGCGGCCGCGTTCGCCCTGCATGACCCTGATCGCGATCGCCTCTCCGGCAGTCAGTTCAGCCAGGCCACAGCGGCGCACCACCTCGACATGTACGAAAATATCATCGCGCGCACCAAACACGTTTGCGAAACCGAACCCCTTGGACTTGTCGAACCATTTGACCCGCGCCGGCAGCAGGGGCATCTGCGCGCGCGCGTCATCGGTCAGATGTTCCAGATCATCGAGGGGCGCACCGCCACCGCCGGCGGGAGGTGTGATCGACAGAATCCGTTCGGCCTGATCCCCGCGCGGGGTGCTGACCACGGTCATCCGCACGGCGCTGCCCTCGGAAATAGAGGCCTGCCCGTAGTTGCGCAGCACGTTCGAATGCAACAGCACGTCGGGGCCGCCACTGTCGCGGACCACGAATCCGAACCCCTTGCCCGGATCGAACCATTTGACGGTGCCCGTCATCTCCTCGCCGGTCTTGTCGACCTCCATCAGACACACTCCTGTTTCATGCCGCGCAGCATCTAAGGGAAAAGCCGTTGGATCTGCCATTCCGACGTCAACGCGGGCCGCCGCCAGGTGAACCGGTCGTGCAGGCGATGCGCGCCATCGGCCCAGAATTCGATTTCAAGCGGACGCAAACGGTAGCCACCCCAGAACGGGGGCCGGTCGGGATCATCACCCTGCGCCTGCGTCGCGGCGGCAACCCTGTCCATCAAGGCCTGACGGGATGCCACCGGTTGCGACTGCGCGGACGCCCAGGCCCCGATGCGACTGTTCAGGTCGCGACTGCGGTAATAGGCATCGGCCTGCGCGCCATCCTCGCGGGTGACCAGACCACGCACCCGGATCTGACGGCGCAGGGATTTCCAGTGCATCACGAACGCCGCCCGCCCGCTGGCGTCCAGCTCTTGCGCCTTGGTGCCTTCGTAATTGGTATAAAAGACAAAGGCGTCGTCCTCGATCTGCTTGAGCAGAACTACCCGCACATTGGGCATGCCTGTCGAATCGACCGTCGATAATGCAATGGCGTTGGGATCGTTGATCTCGGTCGCTTCGGCCTCGGACAGCCACCGCCGGGTCAGATCGAACGGATCATCGCCCGCAAAAATACCGTCCCGGTCAGTCATCGCAACGCTCCACCCTTCAAAACGCGCCCATCACATGGCCGCGGACAACGTTTTCGCCTTTGCGGCAATACTTGTCCAGCGCCCGTTCATCACCTAAACGGAACAGACGTTTCGAATTTGCGCAAGGGTGCCCAGCATGACCTCTACTTTGATGGCAGGAAAACGAGGCCTCATCATGGGTCTGGCCAACGACAAATCCATCGCCTGGGGCATCGCCAAGGCACTGGCCGATGCGGGCGCGGAACTCGCGTTTTCCTATCAGGGCGAGGCGTTGAAAAAACGTGTCGCACCGCTGGCAGAACAAGTCGGGTCCGACATCGTGCTGCCCTGTGATGTGGGCGACATGGACAGCGTGGACGCGATGTTCAACCAGCTTGGCGAACGCTGGGACAAGATGGATTTCATCGTCCATGCCATCGGGTTTTCGGACAAGAACGAATTGCGTGGCCGCTACGTCGACACCTCGCGCCAGAACTTTCTGACATCAATGGACATCTCGGTCTACTCGTTTACCGCCGTGGTGCAGCGCGCGGAAAAGATGATGACCGACGGCGGGTCGTGCCTCACGCTGTCCTACTATGGCGCGGAAAAGGTCATGCCGCATTACAACGTGATGGGTGTCGCCAAGGCCGCACTCGAGGCATCCGTGCGCTACCTCGCCGAGGATCTGGGCAAGGACAACATCCGCGTGAACGCCATCAGCGCGGGTACGATCAAGACACTGGCCGCCTCGGGCATCGGTGATTTCCGCCTGATCATGAAATGGAACGAATACAACTCGCCCCTGCGCCGCACCGTCACCCAAGAAGAGGTCGGTAAATCCGCGCTTTATCTTCTGTCGGACCTGGGCAGCGCCGTCACGGGCGAGGTTCTGCACGTCGATGCAGGCTACCACGTTGTCGGCATGAAGGCGGTCGACGCCCCCGACATCACCAAGGAATGACGATCGCCGCCTTTGCATCGGTCGTGCTGATCCATCTGGCTGCCGCCATTTCGCCGGGACCCTCGTTTGTGGTCGCGCTGCGGGTCGCGGCATCGGACGGATTTCGCGTGGCCTGTGCCCTGGCATTCGGCTTTGGCCTTGGTGCGCTTCTCTGGGCGGGGGCCGCGATGGCGGGCCTTGCACTGGTGTTCGAACTGATGCCGACGCTCTTTCTGGCCCTGAAACTGGTGGGGGCGGCATTTCTGTTCTTCATTGCAGTGATGATGTGGCGACACGCCCGCGACCCGTTGCCCGCCGCTGACAGTGGCGCACGTCCACGAACCGCCGCCTCTGCCATCCGGTTTGGCTTTCTGACCTTTGCCTCCAATCCCAAACCGGCCGTATTCTTTGGTGCGGTCTTTGTCGGCTTGGTCCCTGCCGATACGGCGCTGACCTGGAAGCTGGCGATCCTCGCCGCCGTGTTTGTCAATGAAACGCTGTGGTACGTCATCGTGGCCCGCCTTTTCTCACTCCCGCGCCCGCGCGCGGCCTATGCCCGCGCAAAGACCTGGATCGACCGGGCCTTTGGCGGTTTCCTGGCCCTGCTCGGCCTCAAGATTGCCCTGACCTGACCACCCTGAAAGGACACCCCATGCCGGACCGCCTGCCCCACGAAAAAGGCTTTCACATCAGTTGGGACCAGATCCACCGTGACAGCCGTGCGCTGGCATGGCGGCTCGATGGTCTAGGACCAGAGGGCGAGGCCGGCGAAAAGGGCGGCGGCTGGCGCGCCATCGTGGCCATCACCCGTGGTGGCATGGCCCCTGCGATGATCGTCGCAAGAGAGCTCGACATTCGCACGGTGGACACGATTTCGGTCAAATCCTACGACCATCAGGAACAATCCGAAACCAAGGTGCTCAAGATGCCCGACGCCGACATGATGGGCGACGGGACCGGCATCCTGATCGTCGACGACCTCGTCGACAGCGGCCGCACCCTCGAGGTGGTCCGCGAAATGTATCCCAAGGCCCATTTCGCAACGGTCTATGCCAAACCAAAAGGCCGCCCGCAGGTCGATACCTTCATCACCGAAGTCAGCCAGGACACCTGGATTTTCTTCCCCTGGGACATGGCCCTGCAATACGTCGAACCCTACCGCGGCAAGGATTGAGATCGCAGGAGCCTCCGGCGGGAGTATTTGGGGCAAGATGATACCAATCCGCATCATCTTGCCAAAAATACTCAAAATACCGCCGTGGCCGAAGGCCAAAGGCAAAAATCGCGTGCGGCGTAGCCGCTCTGTTTGGGAATAGTCTCATGTCACGATCACGCACGTCACTGACTTTCCCGCCACCAGTGATGGAGGCGCGGCGCTGGCTGGATGGCGTGACCCACCCCGAGGGGCGCGCTTTGCTGAACGTGAGCCAGGCCGCCCCGCTGGACGCACCGCCCGCGCGGATGCGTGCGGAAATGGCCAGGATTGTGATGGAGGACGCAGGCGCGCATCTGTATGGGCCAGTACTGGGTTTGCCCGACCTGCGGACCGAGGTGGGGATTCAGTGGTCCGGTGCCTACGGCGGCCGGATCCGCGCGGATCAGGTTGCGATCACATCGGGTTGCAACCAGGCCTTCGCGGCCGCGATTTCGACCCTGTGCGGCGAGAACGACGAGGTCATCCTGCCGGTGCCTTATTATTTCAATCACGCCATGTGGCTGGATATGTCCGGTGTCAGGACGGTTCCTCTGCAAACTGGACCTGATCTGATTCCGCGGGCTTTGGATGCGGCAAAGCTGGTCAACCGACAGACGCGCGCGATCGCACTGGTCAGTCCCAACAATCCCGGCGGCGTCGAATATCCGGCGCAGACGCTGATAGATTTTCGTGATCTTTGCAGCAGCCGCGGAATCGCGCTGATCCTGGATGAAACCTATCGTGATTTCGACGCCCGCGACGGGGCGCCGCACGACCTCTTTGCGGACGACTGGGATGAGACGCTGATCCAGCTCTATTCGTTCTCCAAGGCGTACCGTCTGACCGGCCACCGGGTAGGTGCGATAGCCGCGTCTACTGCCCGCCTTGCGGAGGTGGAAAAGTTTCTCGACACCGTCACGATCTGCCCCAACCAGCTGGGCCAACGTGCCGCCCTTTGGGGGATGCGCAATCTGGGTCCCTGGCTGGCCGGTGAACGGCGCGAGATTCTGGACCGGCGCGCGGCCATCCTCGACCATTTTCCAAAGCTTGCGGAAAAAGGCTGGCAGTTGCGCGGATGCGGGGCTTATTTTGCCTATCTGCGGCACCCGTTCGATATGTCATCCGCAGATCTCGCGCCCTGGCTGGTCAAGAACGCAGGCATCCTGTGTCTGCCCGGAACCATGTTCCGACCTGCGTCTGACCCCTTGGGGGCATCGGAAATACGGATTGCATTTGCCAATGTAGACAGGCCTGCCATCGGGGAATTGTTCGACCGACTGGCCCTGATCGCGCCCTGAGGCTTGCACGACCCGCCCGGCCCCCATATTGAAGCGCGGACCACGTATCAGGGGACCGCATCACATGGCTAAGCAGAAGAAATCACGTTTCGGCGTCTGGGTGATCCTGATCCTGCTGTTCGTGGGCTTGCTCGGTTTTGGTACCGGCGGATTTACCGGATCGATCCAGCGGCTTGGCATGGCGGGTGACACCGAGATTTCGGTGTCCAGCTACCAGAGCGCGCTGAACAACCAGTTGCGCAGCCTCGAGGCGCAGGTCGGCAACCGTGTCACGTTCCAGCAGGCGCAGGCCAGCGGTCTGGACCGGCAGGTGCTGAACCAGGTGGTGACGATCGCGACGCTGGACAACGAAACCGCCCGGCTGGGCCTGTCCATCGGTGATGACCGCGTCCGCGACGAGGTCCTGTCAACCCAGGCCTTCCAGTCCCTGTCCGGCAATTTCGACCGTGAAACATACCGTCGCGCCCTGGCCAATGCCGGCATGACCGAGGCCGCATTCGAGGCGTCCCTGCGCGCCGACGTGGCCCGCACGCTGTTGCAGGGTGCCGTGATCAGCGGCGTGGAAATGCCGCCCGTCTATGTCGATACGCTGCTGGCCTATCTGGGTGAAACCCGCGATATCGTCTTTGCACCCGTCACCGTCGATGACCTGGACACCCCGGTGCCCGGCCCGACCGAGGCCGATCTGCAGACCTTTTACGACGAAAACCCGGACATGTTCACCGCCCCCGAGGCGCGCGAAATCACCTATGTGATGCTGACCCCGGCCATGTTGGCCGATGACGTCACGATCCCCGAGGATCAGGTACGCAGCCTATATGAGGACCGCATCAGCCAGTTTCAGCAGCCCGAACGCCGGCTTGTCGAACGGCTTGTGTTTCCCGACGCCGCGGCTGCAGACGCCGCACAGCAGCAGATTGCAGCGAGCGAGACCGATTTCGACGCGCTGGTGACCCAGCGCGGTCTGTCATTGTCGGATGTCGACCTTGGCGATGTCAGCCGCGACGATCTGGGGGCCGCTGGCGATGCCGTCTTTGCCGCGGCACCGGATGATGTCGTGGGCCCGATCGAGACATCGCTGGGACCGGCATTGTTCCGCGTGAACGCGATCCTTGCCGCGGAAAACATTCCCTTTGAGGACGCAGCACCCGATCTGGAACAGGAGCTTGCGACAGCGCAGGCCCGCCGTGTGATCAACCAAAGTGCCGAGCAGATCAACGACCTGATCGCGGGCGGTGCCACGCTCGAGGATCTGGCCGACCGGACCGAACTAGAGCTGGACACCATCAGTGTCACCCCCGACACGACCGAGGGTCCCGCCGCCTACGACAGTTTCCGCGCAGCTGCGGCAGCCGTCGAGGAGGGTGCGTTCACCACCCTCGAGGAACTGGAGGACGGGGGCATCTTTGCCGTGCGTCTGGACAGTGTGACACCCCCTGCCCTGCAACCGATGGCCGAGGTCAGCGACCGTCTGGAAGCGGCATGGCGTGCGGCCGCCGAACGGCTGGCGATCATCGCCCGCGCCGAGGAACTGGCAACGCAAGTCATGCCGATGACCCGGCTGGACAGCCTTGGCCTCGACCCGGTTGAACAGCAGAACCTGACGCGCGGCAGCTTTGTCGAAGGCGCGCCTGCTGGTTTCATGCAAGAGGTGTTCGCGATGGAGACGTCACAGGTGCGGGCCCTGCCCACCCCGGACGGGGCGCTGATCGTGCGTCTGAACCGCGTGACGCCCGCCGATCCCGAAAATGAACGGGTCGCGGCACAACGCGATGCGCTGTCAGAACAGATCGCCGCCGGGCTTGCGCAGGACATCTATGATGCCTTTGCCAATGATGTGCGGATGCGGACGGATGTGGTGATCGATCAGAACGCCGTCAACGCCGTCAATTCACAGATGCAATGACCATGCGCCAGTCCCCCGATTTCGAGACCTTTGCCGCCGGTTACAATGCCGGTCAGAACCAGATTGTCTGGACCCGGCTGGCCGCCGATCTGGACACACCGGTGTCGTTGATGCTGAAACTGGGCGATGCCGGTGTGAACAGCTTCATGCTTGAAAGCGTGACGGGCGGTGAAATCCGCGGGCGCTATTCCATCGTCGGCATGAACCCCGATCTGATCTGGGATTGCCACGCAGGTGCCAGCCGGACCAACCGGACCGCACGCTATGATCCCGATGGATTCGTGGCCGATACGGTCCCCCCGCTGGAGGCATTGCGCGGATTGATCGCGGAATCGCGGATCGATCTGCCGGTGGATCTGCCGGGGGCCAGTGCCGGTCTGTTCGGCTATCTTGGCTATGACATGATCCGGCTTGTCGAACATCTGCCGGATGTGAACCCCGACCCGCTGGGCCTGCCCGATGCGGTCATGATGCGCCCGTCGGTGATCGCGGTGCTGGACGGGGTCAAGGGTGACGTGATCCTTGTGGCGCCTGCCTGGGTCAACGCGGACGTCAGTGCCAAGGCGGCCTATGCGCAGGCGGCCGAACGCGTGATGGAGGCGGAACGCGCCCTGTCGCGTGCCGTGCCGGACCGGCGCGACATGGCCGACCCGGCCCCCGTGGGCGAACCGCGATCCAATATCGGGCATGACGCCTATATTGCCTTGGTCGAACGGGCCAAGGACTATATCCGCGCAGGCGATATCTTTCAGGTGGTGCCAAGCCAACGCTGGACACTGGATTTCCCCGAACCGCCGTTTGCACTGTATCGCAGCCTGCGGCGCACCAACCCGTCGCCCTACATGTTCTATTTCAACTTTGGCGGCTACCAGGTCATCGGGGCCTCGCCGGAAATTCTGGTGCAGGTGACGGGCAGCCGCGTGACGATCCGGCCCATTGCCGGCACGCGCCCGCGCGGTGCCACCCCCGAGGAGGACGCCGCCAACGAGGCCGATCTGATGGCCGACACGAAAGAACTGGCCGAACACCTGATGCTGCTGGATCTGGGGCGCAACGACACCGGCAAGGTGTCCAAGATCGGAACGGTCCGCCCGACCGAGGAATTCAAGGTCGAATACTACAGCCACGTCATGCACATCGTGTCGAACGTCGTGGGCGAACTGGCCGACGATCAGGACGCACTGTCGGCGTTCTTTGCGGGGATGCCGGCAGGCACGGTGTCAGGCGCGCCCAAGGTGCGTGCGATGCAGATCATCGACGAGCTGGAACCCGAAAAGCGCGGTGTCTACGGTGGTGGTGTCGGCTATTTCAGTGCCAATGGTGACATGGACATGTGCATCGCGCTGCGCACGGCGGTCCTCAAGGATCAAAACCTGTATATTCAGGCCGGTGGCGGTGTCGTCTATGACAGCGACCCCGAGGCGGAATATCAGGAAACCGTCCACAAATCGAATGCGATCCGCAAGGCCGCTGCCGATGCGGCGATGTTTTCCAAGGGCGGGAACCGCTAGCGGTCAGTCATTACCGGCCAAAAGGGTCGCGGACAGCGGTGCCATCGCGACCTGCCGGGCGCGGTTGGCAGCCCCCCACAGGATCAGCGCAGACAGGGTTTCCGGCGTGAGCCGGGCCAGCAGGATCACACTGTCCTGCTGGCCCGCGCGGAATGCCGCCTGATCCATGAATCGCCGGATGACACGCGCGTCCTGATCCACATCCGTCAGATCCCGAAAGATGGCCGCGTTTGGCACATCCTGCGCATCGGCCACGGTCGCCGCACCGTTCAGGCCGCTGTCCGCCTGCACCAACCCGCGACCGTCAGCTGCCAAGGCAGCGACGACCTGTTCCGTGGCGGGATCAGACCGCCCCAGTGCGGCACCGTCGGTCTGCACCAGCGCCACGGTCTGCGGCAAGGCGTCGAACGTCGCCTCGAGCGCGACCGCAACATCCGCGGCCGTCCCGCCCTGCGGCAGGCTTGCGCGGGCTGCGACCTCGAACCCGCCTGCGCGGTAGGCGTCCATCAGCCCTGACACACCGGCACGCGACGGGTCCAGAACGATGGTGACCGGAAACGGCACCTCTTGCAGCGCGCGGGGACCGTCCGGCAAAGCGCCATCGTCGATCAGAACCACACTCATCAGCGGCAGGTCATCGGGATTGTCGAAAAACGCCGCGAATTCCACGAGCGCGGGCAGCGGGTCCGCCTCTTCTGCGGCAGGCGCAATGGGGGTATCACCTGCGGGACGCCGGATCGTGATACCGGTGGCAGGGTCCGTGGTGGTGCCGGTGGGCCCGTCGATGATGGTGACGACAGTGGGCGCGGCACCCGGCGCGCTGTCCACCGTTTCGTCAGCAGGTGCCGCACCGGGCGCTGCAGTATCGGGTGTCGTGATGTCATCAGGGGTTGCAGGCGCGGTGTCCGGGTCATCCACAGCCTCCGGGACCTGCGGGACAGGCGTATCGATCACGACCGGCGCAGATGCGATGACCTGTTCGTCGGTTGGCGCATCTGGCGCGGATGCGTCGGGTTCTGCGACATCTGTGACCGCCTCATCTTCGGTCACGGTTGCGGTTTCGGGCGCATCCTGCGGCGGTGTGTCCTCGGCTACCGGGGCAGGTTCGACCATGACGACCACGGGGTCATCGGCTGCATCATCCGATGTGGACGGCAGCGTTTCGTCGGGTTCCGGCACATTCACGACGACGGGCGGTGGGGGCGCTGTCGACAGCGTCACATCCGCCTCCGATGCGGGCACCTGCGGTGACTGGCTTTGCGGATTGGGCAGGACGGGGTCTTCGGGCGCGGTGGCAATCGATACCGTCGTGTCGGGTTGGGGCGACACCAACGCAGGTTCGATCACCGCCGGATCGGGTGGCTGCGTACTTTGCGTCTGGGGGACGGGTGTCTGGGCCTCGACCGTCGGGGACGACAGCGCGGGTTCGGTCATGTCCGCTGGCTGCGACGCCTCGGGCGCATCGATCATGGCGACATCGGGCAAAGGTTCAGGCGTGGCGTTTGCCTGCGGGGCCTCGGTCTGTGGCAAGGCCGGCGGCGTGTTGCCCACAGGCTGCGGTGCCAGCAGCGATCCCGTGGCGACAGCCATGCCGCCCACAACAACGCCCCATGCCGCGCCTTTCACGAATGCCATACCGCTAATCCCTTTGCCTGTCGGGGCCTGCCCTTGACGCCTGCCTGCATCAGCCCTCATATCGGGTGCGACTATACCGTGTGGTCCCGCCCGGACGGTAGCCCCTAATTGACCCAAGGCCCGGTGACAACATGATCCTGCTGATCGATAACTACGATAGTTTCACCTATAATCTCGTGCATTATCTGGGTGATCTGGGTGCCGATGTACAGGTGCGGCGCAACGACAAGATCGACGTGCAAGAGGCGATGGCGATGCGCCCGCAGGCCATCGTGCTGTCACCCGGCCCCTGCGACCCCGATCAGGCGGGCATCTGTCTGGCACTGACCCATGCCGCAGCCGAGACGCGCACGCCGCTGCTGGGGGTCTGCCTTGGGCATCAGACCATCGGTCAGGCCTTTGGCGGCAAGGTGGTGCGCGCGGGCGAGATCGTACACGGCAAGATGGGCACCATGCATCACGCCGGACAGGGCGTGTTCAAGGGGTTGCCTGACCCGTTTCTCGCGACGCGTTATCACAGCCTTGTGGTCGATCCCGCCACCCTGCCCGACAGCCTGGAGGTGACAGCACATCTGGAGGACGGCACGATCATGGGTCTGCAACACCGGGACCTGCCGATCCAGGGCGTGCAGTTCCACCCCGAGAGCATCCGTTCCGAGCACGGCCACCAGATGTTGCAGAACTTTCTCGATCTGGCGCAGGTGAAACCGCAGGTCGCGGCATGAGCGACGCGTTGAAGCCGCTGATCGCTGCTGCGGCCACCGGTCCGCTGACCCGCGCGCAGGCCGAGGATGCATTCGGCATCCTGTTCAACGGCGATGCCACCCCAGCGCAGATCGGCGGGTTCCTGATGGCGCTGCGCACGCGGGGCGAAACGGTGGACGAATATGCCGCCGCCGCCGCCGTGATGCGCGCCAAATGCCTGCCCGTGCGCGCACCGGCGGGTGCGATGGATATCGTGGGCACCGGTGGCGACGGCAAACATACGCTGAACATTTCGACCGCAACGGCCTTTGTCGTGGCCGGCGCAGGTGTGCCCGTCGCCAAACACGGCAACAAGAACCTGTCGTCGAAATCCGGCACGGCGGATGTGCAATCCGCCATGGGCATCAACGTGATGGTCAGCGCGGATGTGGTGGAACGCGCACTGGAGGAAGCCGGGATCGGGTTCATGATGGCCCCGATGCACCATCCCGCCATGGCCCACGTCGGCCCGGTGCGGGCGGAACTGGGCACCCGCACGATTTTCAACATCCTGGGGCCGCTGACCAACCCCGCAGGCGTCAAACGCCAGTTGACCGGCGCCTTTACCCGCGACCTGATCCGCCCCATGGCAGAGGTCCTGCTGGCCTTGGGGACCGAGGCCGCCTGGCTGGTCCACGGGTCCGACGGCACCGACGAGCTGACGATCACAGGCACCAGCTGGGTTGCCGCGATCAAGGACGGTGCCATCACCGAATTCGAGGTCACACCGCAGGACGCAGGCCTGCCGGTGCATCCCTTTGCCGAGATCGTCGGCGGCACGCCCGCCGAAAACGCCACCGCCTTTCGCGCGCTGCTGGATGGTGCGCCATCGGCCTATCGGGACGCTGTGCTGCTGAACGCTGCCGCAGCCCTGCTGATCGCGGGCAAGGCCGCGGACCTGCCCGCCGGTGTGGCGCTGGCGGCCGAAAGCATCGACAGCGGTGCTGCCCTGCGTGCGGTCGAGGCATTGGCCCGTGTCACCGCCGCCTGAGGGGCTGGGCGGCTGGGCTGACCTACCGTTCTGGGCGGACCACTGGCCCGCGATCAAGGCCACGCTGGCCGCCGAGGCGCGACCGGTCTATCCACCGCAGGACCTGATGTTCGCAGCCCTGCGCCGCACGCAACCGGACGACACCCGTGTCGTGATCCTGGGACAAGACCCCTACCACACCCCCGGCAAGGCCGACGGTCTGGCGTTCTCAATCCCCGACGGATTTGGCGGACGGCTGGATTCGCTGGGCAATATCTTCAAGGAAATTCAGGCCGATCTGGGCGCATCCCGGACCAAGACCTCGCTGGACGACTGGGCCGATCAGGGGGTCTTGCTGCTCAACACCGCGCTATCCGTGCCGCAGGGCGCGGCATCGGCGCATGCGCGGCTGGGCTGGGACGTGCTGGTCAAACAGGTCATCGCCCGGTTGGAGGACGCGCCGCGGGCCTTTGTGCTGTGGGGTGGGCCTGCGCGCCGCTTTGCCCCGCAGGCCGCACATCATCTGGTGTTGACCGCGGCACATCCCTCGCCACTGTCAGCGCATCGCGGGTTTTTCGGCTCTGGGCCATTTTCAACTGTGAACACGTGGCTTACAACCCGCAGTGAACCACCCATTCACTGGACGGACCCCGCATGACACAGACCATTCTCGACCGCATCAAGGCCTACAAACTGGACGAAATCGCGGCAGAGAAGGCCGAAGTGCCGCTGTCCGAAATGGAGGCCCGCGCCCGTGACGCAGGCCCCGTCCGCCCCTTTGCGGCCACGCTGCACCGCGCGGCACAGGACGGATATGGCCTGATCGCCGAGGTGAAAAAGGCCAGCCCGTCCAAGGGGCTGATCCGCGCCGATTTCGATCCGGCCGCCATCGCCACGTCCTATGCCGCAGGCGGTGCCGCCTGCCTGTCCGTTCTGACCGACGGCCCGTCGTTTCAGGGCGCACCCGATTATCTGGTGCAGGCCCGTGCCGCCTGCGACCTGCCGGTACTGCGCAAGGATTTCCTGTATGACACCTATCAGGTGGCACAGGCACGCGCCTGGGGTGCCGATTGCATCCTGATCATCATGGCCAGCGTCAGCGACGCACAGGCCCACGAGCTGGAGGACGCAGCCGCATCATGGGGCATGGATGTGCTGGTCGAGGTGCACAACCGCGCAGAACTGGACCGCGCCGCCGATCTGGATGCGCAGCTGCTGGGAATCAACAACCGCGACCTGAACACCTTTGAAACCACGCTGGATACCACGCGGGCGCTGTCCAAACACGTGCCGGCCGGGCGCACCATCGTATCTGAAAGCGGGCTTGCCACGCCCGAGGATCTGGCCGACCTCGCCCGCTACGGCGCGCGCACCTTCCTGATCGGCGAAACGCTGATGCGGCAGAACGATGTGGAACAGGCCACGCGCGATCTGCTGGCCAACCCCGTGAACCCGGCAGGGCTGTAATATGACGCTTTCGCATTTCGACAGCGCAGGCCATGCCCATATGGTCGATGTGTCCGACAAGGATGTGACCGCACGCATTGCCGTGGCCGAGGGGCATATCACGATGACGGCCGAAACGCTGGCGCTGGTCACCGAGGGCCGCGCGGACAAGGGCGACGTGCTGGGTACGGCGCGACTGGCGGGCATCATGGGCGCGAAACGCTGCGCCGACCTGATCCCGCTGTGCCACCCGCTGCCCATCACCAAGGTCAGCGTCGATCTGACCCCCGACCCCGCCCTGCCCGGCGTGCGTATCAGCGCCACCGTGAAAACCACCGGGAAAACGGGCGTCGAGATGGAGGCACTGACCGCCGTATCGGTCGCCGCCCTGACCGTGCACGACATGGTCAAGGCCGTGCAAAAGGACATGGTGATTTCCGGCGTGCGCGTCACGCTCAAGGATGGCGGCAAATCCGGACGGTTCACGGCTCAATGAGGGTGGGCCTGCAGACAGAGTGCGCAAACACCAACGCTTTTGCCGATTGGGAAGCCGCAAGCGTCGGTGAGGCCGCACCATGATCAGCGTGGTGGAGGCGCTGGATGCGCTCTTTGCGCTGGTTCACCCGCTGGACGTGGAATGGGTGCCGCTGGACCATGCGGCGGGCCGTGTTCTGGCACGCGACGTGGCGGCGCAACGCACGCAGCCGCCCTTTGCCGCCTCGGCGATGGATGGCTATGCGGTGCAGGATGCGGCTGTCGCTCCGGGCGCACAGTTTCACGTCATCGGAGAGGCCGCCGCAGGCCACGGTTTCGACGGTGCGATTGCCAATGGACAGGCCGTGCGCATCTTTACCGGGGCACCGCTGCCGCAAGGGGCGGACCGCGTCGTGATCCAGGAGGACGCAGAGCGCGACGGAGACGTGATTACACTGCGCGCTGATCTGGACGGCAATGCCTACGTCAGACCCGCGGGGGCGGATTTCCTGGCAGGCGACCTGCTGCGCGCGCCACGACGGCTGACCCCTGCCGATATCGCCTTGCTGGCGGCCATGAACATTGCGCGGGTGCCCGTGACGCGACGGCCCGTCGTGGCAATCGTCGCAACCGGGGACGAGCTGGTGCAGCCCGGCGAAACACCCGGGCCGGATCAGATCATCGCGTCCAACAATCATGGTCTGGCCGCATTGCTGCGGGCCCATGGTGCTGACGTGCGGCTGCTGCCCATCGCGCGGGACACGCACGCCAGTCTCGCGCTTGCCTTTGATCTGGCGCGCGGCGCTGATCTGATCGTCACGATCGGCGGTGCGTCTGTCGGAGATCATGATCTGGTGGCGGCCGCTACGGGCGCACGCGGCATGGAGCGTGCATTCTACAAGGTGGCGATGCGCCCCGGCAAACCACTGATGGCGGGGCGCGTGGATGGTGCCGCGATGGTCGGTCTGCCCGGAAATCCGGTGTCGGCCATGGTCTGCGGTCATGTTTTCCTGTTGCCGCTGATTGCGGCCATGTCCGGGCTTCCTGCCCAGCCAGCGCCGCGCAGCACCGCCCTATTGACCCATGACCTGACAGCGAACGGACCGCGCGAACACTACATGCGTGCCGTTTGCGAGGGGAACAACGTCACGATCTTTGATCGCCAGGATTCCGCCCTCTTGAGCGTGTTGTCACAGGCCAATTGCCTGGCCGTCAGGCCCGTCGGTGATCCGGCAAGGCAGGCAGGTGACCGGATTGCGGTGATTGCGATATAGCGCGCCTGCAATATTGACACAAAACGGGAACAGAGGTAGAACACCGGGGAACACATCTGTCGCTTGACCCCGGGGGCCTGCCATGTTGACCAAAAAACAGCTCGATCTGCTGGAATTCATCCACAAGCGCGTGCAGCGCGACGGCGTGCCCCCGTCATTCGACGAAATGAAGGAAGCGCTGGATCTGCGGTCGAAATCCGGGATTCACCGCCTGATCACGGCGCTGGAGGAACGCGGTTTCATCCGCAGGCTGGCACATCGCGCCCGTGCGCTGGAAATCGTGAAACTGCCCGACAGCATGATGGACAAACCGGGCTTCACGCCCCGCGTGATTGACGGTGATCGCCCTGATAATGGCCCGTCACGGGACCGCGATGTCAGCATTGCGGCAGTGGAATTGAACGTGATGGGCCGGATCGCCGCCGGTGTTCCGATTGCCGCGATTTCAGAGGTGTCGCATTCGGTGGCGGTGCCGCAGTCCATGTTGGGCAAGGGCGAACATTACGCACTGGAGGTCAGGGGCGACTCGATGATCGAGGCCGGGATCAATGACGGCGATGTTGTCGTGATCCGTGAAACCAGCACGGCCGACAATGGCGATATCGTCGTTGCATTGGTCGAAGATCAGGAAGCCACGCTCAAGCGGTTCCGGCGCACAGGATCGACCATCGCGCTGGAGGCTGCCAATCCCGCCTATGAGACGCGGCGGTTCCGCGATGATCAGGTCAAGGTGCAGGGGCGTCTCGTCGGTTTGATCCGCACCTACTGAACGCGCGCGATCTGGACGTCCACAGGGTCGCGTCGCTGTGGCGCTGTCGGTGTCCATGGCCGCTGTCCCGTGCGCATCTGCACAGTCGTCACGGTGAAACCGTCCGGATCCATGATGTCGATGGCAACCGCGCCCGCCGCGCGGAGCGTGACCGGGTCAAGGACAAGGCAGGGTCGCGTGACAGCGTCGGGCACGGTCAGGACCAGCACATCGGCGCCTCCGCATCCCTTGAGCCGGGCCAATTCGGTCTTGCCCCGGACCTGGACGATATGCAGCGGCCCGATGGTGGCTGAAACCACAGCGCCTTGGGTCAGGAACCCGGCACGGGCGGCGGCGACCGCCTGATCTGCGGGGGCACCGTCGTTTTCCAGCCAGATCGTCGCGACAAAGCCGTTGCCCGTTGGCCGCGACAGGGCGCGCCCCTCTGGTGTCATGCGCCCGATCAGACCACCGGTATCGGCAATCAGGATATCCGGTCGCGTGGTCCCGGCCCAGAGGCCGAAGGCCGCAATCACGGCCACGACCCCCGCCCAACGCGCCCGACCGCGCCACAGGATCAACCAGAGCAACCCAAGGCAGAGCAAGGGCAGCACGGATGGCCCCGGTGCGATGACATGGCTGACTGCACCGTCCCAACCCGCAACAGTGCCCGCAACCCCCAGGATCCAGCGCAATCCGAGACCCATGATCCACAGGCCGACACCTTCGAGGCCAAGCGGTGTCAGGCAGGCCGCCAGCACCGCTGCCGGCATGATGATCGCGCCCATCAGCGGCACGCTGGCCAGGTTCGCCAGCAACCCGTAGTGCGGCACCTGGTTGAAATGGGCCGCGGCAATGGGTGCGGTCGCCAACCCCGCCACGGCTGAAGAGATGACGACACCGACGATGCCACGCATCCAGCGAGGCCCGAACTGGCGCCCCCGCAGCAAACGGAACACCACAACAAGGGCGGTCGTCGCAGCAAACGACATCTGGAAACCCGGCCCGGTCAACGCATCAGGCCGCAGCACCAGCACGATCGTGGCGGCCAGCGCCACAGCCCGCAGTGTCAGTGCCCGTCTGTCCAGCAACACCGCCAGCAGCATCACGGACACCATGATAAAGGCGCGTTGGGTCGCAACCGACCCGCCCGACAGCGCAAGGTAGGCAGCACCCGACAGCAGGGCGGCAACGGCCGCGACCTTTTTCACCGGAACACGCAGTGCAAACGCAGGCCAGCACGACACCCCCACGCGGACCACAAGGAAAATAAATGTTGTAAGCAGCCCCATGTGCAGGCCCGAAATCGCTAGCAGATGCGCGAGGTTCGCATCCCGCAGATCCTGAAGCGCCGCCTGGCTGATCCCCGACCGGTCGCCCGTGATGATCGCAGTCGCAAGGGCACCAGCATCCCCGGGCAGGCGTGTCTGCACACCCTCGGAAATGGCCATGCGAATCCGAAAGACGAGGAGTGCAGTGCCGCCTTCGGGCGGGGCGGACCGCAGAACGGGGGTGCGGGTATAGCCGACAGCACCGATCGACTGAAACCAGGCGTGTCTGCGAAAATCAAAACCGCCGGGTTCCGCAGGACCATTCGGGGCGGACAGATGCCCGGTCAGCACCAGCTGGTCGCCCGGATGCCAGCCCGTGATCGGCTGTTCGCCGTGCAGTGACACACGGACACGGTGCGGCGTCCGGTCCAAGCGCACACCGTCCAGCGCCACCCGGTCCAGTGTCAGGCGCACCGCATCCGAAGACGATCTGTCGATATTCACCACACGGCCCGCAATGGGACCGTAGTATCGAAAGCTTAATACAGGGGCATCATGTGCCGCGGTCTGCACCTTGGCCAGTCCAGCCCCGGCGCAGATACAGGCAACGGCCAGTGCAAGCGGCGCATGGGCCTGCGGCAGCGCACGTGCCAACAAAAGACACCCAAGCGAAAGTCCGGCAAGCCCGATCCAGATCGGCAACCCGGGTTCAAAACGCAATGCGAAATAGCCGCCGATCCCGATCCCGAGGCAAACCGGCAACCAGTGGATCAACCCACCGCGCTGCGCCGAAAGGGCCGCTTGCACTTGTTCTTTACCCCCTGTCGCCATATCCAACACGCAACGCGGGCAGCTTGGCCTGCACTGGTAAACGACAGGTTAATTTCCATGACAGCCACCCCGCCCGTCACCCGTTTCGCGCCCTCCCCGACGGGGGCCCTGCACATCGGCGGCGCGCGCACTGCGCTGTTCAACTGGCTCTATGCGCGGGGGCATGGCGGCACGTTCCTGCTGCGGATCGAGGATACCGACAAGGCGCGGTCGAACCCGGAAAACACCCAAGTCATTCTGGACGGGCTGACATGGCTGGGTCTTGACTGGGACGGCGATCCGACCTCTCAGGCGGCCAACGCGGACCGCCATGCCGAAGTCGCATTGCAGATGCTGGCCGACGGCACGGCCTATAAATGTTTTTCCACACCCGAGGAAATCGAGGCATTCCGCGAGGACGCGCGCGCCAACAAGACATCGACCCTGTTCCGGTCGCCGTGGCGCGATGTGCCAGAGGCCGATCAGCCCGACGCGCCCTATGTGGTCCGGGTCAAGGCACCCCGCGACGGATCAACCACGCTGCATGATACGGTGCAGGGCGATGTGACCTGGTCGAACGATCAGCTGGACGACATGATCCTGCTGCGATCCGACGGCACGCCCGTCTACATGCTGGCCGTGGTTGTCGACGATCACGACATGGGCGTGACCCATGTCATCCGGGGTGACGATCATCTGGCCAACAGTTTCCGCCAGAACCTGATTTATGACGCGATGGGTTGGGACAAGCCCACCCTTGCGCATATCCCGCTGATTTTCGGCGCCGACGGCAAGAAACTGTCGAAACGCCACGGGGCGACAGCCGCCGCCGACTACCAGAAAATGGGCTATCCGGCCGCCGGCATGCGCAATTACCTCGCCCGTCTGGGGTGGAGCCATGGCGACGACGAATTTTTCACCGATGCACAGGCGCGCGACTGGTTCGATCTGGACGGGATCGGCAAATCGCCCGCCCGGTTCGATCTTAAAAAACTGGAACATATCAGCGGCCAGCATATCGCCATCATGGATGATGCCGCCCTGGTCGACGAAATTCAGGGCTACCTTGCGGCGACGGGTGCGCTTGCGTTGACCGAACGTCAGGCGGATGGTTTGCTGCGCGCGATGCCCGCACTCAAGGAACGGTCCAAAACCTTTCCCGAACTGCTGGAAAAGGCGCATTTCGTGCTGACGGAACGCCCTATCGTGCCCGATGAAAAGGCCGCCAAGGCGCTTGATGCTACGGCGCAGCAATATTTCGCAGAATTGACGCCGCACCTGCAAAATGTTACGTGGGACCGGAATACGTTAGAGGAGGCGATCGCCGACTTTGCGACCGCCCGCGACACCAAGTTGGGCAAGCTGGCCGGGCCGCTGCGGGCGGCACTGGCGGGCCGGTCGGTTTCCCCAAGTGTTTTCGACATGATGCTGGTGCTCGGCCGCGAGGAATCGCTGGCCCGGATCACCGCCGCTGCGGCCTGATCATCCAAGGGTGAAAGCGCCGTCCCAATATGGTCGCCCCGGCGACGAGTGAAAGTAAGGACTGACTATGACCGAAAAAAGCGCAAAGCTGACGATCGACGGCAAGGACTATGACCTGCCAATCTTCACGCCGACCTCTGGTCCCGATGTCCTCGATATTCGCAAGCTTTATGCGCAGGCTGGCGTGTTTACCTATGACCCCGGTTTCACGTCGACAGCCTCGACGGACAGCACAATCACCTTCATCGACGGTGACAAGGGCGAGCTTTTGCACCGTGGCTATCCCATCGACCAGCTGGCGGCAAAATCCCACTACCTCGAGGTGTGCTATCTGCTGCTGAACGGCGAGTTGCCAAATGCAGAACAGCTTGAGGAATTCGAATTCATCGTGACGCATCACACGATGCTGCACGAGCAGATGATGAACTTTTTCCGTGGTTTCCGCCGTGACGCGCATCCGATGGCCATCATGGTCGGTGTCGTCGGTGCCATGTCGGCATTTTATCACGACAGCACCGACATTCACGACGAAAAGCAGCGCGAAATCGCAGCATTCCGCCTGATCGCCAAGATGCCGACGATCGCAGCGATGGCCTACAAATACCACGTGGGCCAGCCCTTCGTGTATCCGCGCAACGATCTGGATTACGCGTCGAACTTCTTGAACATGTGTTTCAGCGTTCCGGCCGCGAACTATAACGTCGATCCGGTGTTGTCGCGCGCGATGGACCGCATTTTCACGCTGCACGCGGACCACGAACAGAACGCATCGACATCCACCGTGCGTCTGGCATCGTCGTCGGGGGCAAACCCATTCGCCTGCATCGCAGCAGGGATTGCCTGCCTGTGGGGACCGGCACACGGCGGTGCGAACCAGGCCTGTCTGGAAATGCTGCGCGAAATCGGCACGGTCGACCGCATTCCCGAGTTCATCGCCCGCGCCAAGGACAAGAACGACCCGTTCCGCCTGATGGGCTTTGGCCACCGCGTGTACAAGAACTTTGACCCGCGCGCGACGGTGATGAAGGAATCCGCCGACGAGGTTCTGGACCTGCTCGGGATCGAGAACAACGAAACGCTCAAGGTCGCCAAGGCGCTGGAAAAGGCCGCACTAGAAGATCCGTATTTCGCCGAGAAAAAGCTGTTCCCGAACGTCGATTTCTATTCGGGCATCATCCTCGAGGCGATGGGTTTCCCCACATCGATGTTCACGCCGATCTTTGCGGTGAGCCGGACCATCGGTTGGGTGTCGCAGTGGCAGGAACAACTGTCCGATCCGCAGCTGAAAATCGGTCGTCCGCGCCAGCTGTACATGGGTGAAACCACCCGTGACTACGTTGACATCGAAAACCGCTGATCCTGTTCTGGTGACGGCGCGGCTGGTGCTGCGCCGTCCCGCATCTGGCGATCTGGACGATCTGTTCGCCATCTATTCGGACCCATGCGCAATGCGCTATTGGTCCACCCTGCCCCATGACAGTCCCGCGGTGACATCCCGCAGTTTGGACGGGATGATGGCACAATCCCCGTTGACCTATTTTGCGCTGGACCTGAACGGCAGGGTTATCGGCTGCGCCGGTCTCTATCGCGACCAAGAGGTCGGGTTCATCCTGCATCCCGATCACTGGCGACAGGGCTATGTGACAGAGGCGATGAACGCCATCATTCCCTATCTGTTTGCCACCACGCAGGTCCCGCATCTGATGGCCGATATCGACCCGCGCAATATCGCATCTGCCGCGGCCTTGACCGGGCTGGGGTTCACCGAAACACATCGCGCTACGCGGACCTATTGCATCGGCGGTGTCTGGTCGGACAGCGCGTATTACAGGCTGCATCGGCCCGACACCTGACACGAAAAGGGGCACCCTGTCGGGTGCCCCTGATCCGTCAGCCGGCCTCGTGGTCGTCAAGGAACGGATAATCGGTATATCCCTTTTCGTCGCCGCCGTAGAAGGTATCGGGATCGGGTGCGTTCAGGGCCGCATCCAGATTGAACCGGCGTGGCAGATCCGGGTTCGCGATGAACGGGCGGCCAAAGGTCACGGCATCCGCGCGGCCGCTGGTAATGACCTCGCGGGCGCGGGCCGCGTCATAGCCACCGTTTGCCATGTAAAAGCCGTCGTAGTGGCCGCGCAGGGCGTCGATCAGATCCTGCCCTTCTCCGTTGTCGCTACCCGGAAAGCTTTGGAGGACGTGCAGGTAGGCCAGTTTGCGGTCGCTCAGCATCTTGTAGATCGCGCTGTAGTGCGTCAGCGGATCGCTGTCACCACCGTCGTTGGCCTGACCCAGCGGTGACAGGCGCACGCCGATGCGGTCGGCGTCCCAGTGTTCACCCACGGCGTCCAGCGCCTCTTGCAGGAAACGCATCCGGTTCTCGACGCTGCCACCGTAGGCGTCGGTGCGGTCGTTCACGCTGTCTTGCAGGAATTGCTCGATCAGATAGCCGTTTGCTGCGTGAACCTCGACGCCGTCGAACCCTGCGACCTTGGCCAGACGTGCGGCCTCGCGGTAGTCGTTGATGGTTTCCTTGATCCCGTCCGCATCCAGTGCCACCGGATCAGAGCAATCCACGAAACCATCGTGGGTAAAGGTCTGTGCCTTTGCCGGTTTGGCGGTCGCGGAAACGGGCTGTCGGCCATCGGGCAGGACGGATGTGTGGCTGATCCGTCCGACATGCCAAAGCTGGATGAAAATACGCCCGCCCTCGGCATGGACGGCGTCGGTGATTTCGCGCCACTTGGCGGCCTGCGCCTCGGTATGGATGCCGGGGGTGTTGATATACCCCTTGCCCATTTCTGAAATCTGCGTGGCCTCGGTCAGGATCAGGCCCGCGCTGGCCCGTTGGCGATAATACGGCACCGCCATATCCGACGGCATGCCATCGGGTTGGGCGCGGTTGCGGGTCAGCGGGGCCATCAGCACGCGGTTGGGCAAGGTGATCGTGCCCATCTCGATGGGGCTGAACAGCATGTCTTGGTCGGTCATGGGTTGGTTCCTTCTTGGTTCGGGAACCAACCCGGACTTGGCCTGCCTGTTCCGTTACCGCCCCTGAAATCGTGCTGTGCGTTTTTCAACAAAGGCCGCGACACCTTCGCCGAAATCACGTGTCTTGCCACATTTACCCTGCAATTCGGCCTCCAGCGCAAGTTGTGTATCGAGGTCGTTGTCAAAACTGGCGCGCAGGGCCTGTTTGATGTGATGATAGGTCTGCGTCGGACCCTGCGCCAATTGCGCGGCGCGCGCCTGCCAATGGGCTGCGAAATCATCTGCCGGTGCGGATTCGTAGATCATGCCCCAGTCGGCGGCCTGTTTTGCGCTGATCTTGTCCGCGAACAACGATGCCCCCATCGCACGGGCGAATCCGACCTGACGCGGCAGGAACCATGTACCGCCCGCGTCTGGGATCAGACCGATCTTGGCAAAGGCCTGCACGAAATAGGCCTCTTCGCTGGCCAGCACCACGTCGAACACCAGCGCAAGGTTCGCCCCCGCCCCTGCCGCCACACCATTCACGGCAGCGATCGTTGGCAGCGGACAATCCACGATGGCCCGCAACATCGGCACATATTCATCACGCAACACCGCCTCGAGGTCGAGGTTCGCCGCCTCGCCAAAGCTGAGTTCCTGACCGGAACAGAACGCACGGCCCGCCCCGGTCAGCACCAACACGCGCCCGTGGTTGGGTGCGTCCATGACAGCATGGGTCAGTTCGGACCGCATCGCTGCATTCAGCGCGTTCATCTTTTCGGGGCGGTTCATGGTGATCGTGACGACATCGTCGCTGACGTTCACGGTGATGGCGGTATAGTCCATGGGGCAGTCCTGATGA
Organism: Loktanella sp. 3ANDIMAR09; assembly: GCF_001420005.1. Classification (GTDB taxonomy): domain Bacteria; phylum Pseudomonadota; class Alphaproteobacteria; order Rhodobacterales; family Rhodobacteraceae; genus Loktanella. The sequence continues at coordinate 206,979 of NZ_LJAK01000005.1, forward strand.
TGGTTTTGCGCAGCCTAACCGACGGCCGCGGCAAAGCCATGGAAACCAAACGTCAGGATCGCAGGATTTTCTCCAGCTCGGCGCGTTCGTGCTCTGTCAGTTGCGCATCAGCCATGCCCGGTTTGCGCCGGATCGCCGTCCAGCCCATCCCCAGCGCCAGCAGCAACAGGGCGGGCGCGGCCCACCACAGGATGATGTTCACCCCGCTGCGGTCGGGTTCCAGCAACACGAATTCCCCGAACCGCGCGACCAGAAAGTCCCGCACCTCGGCGTCACTGTCGCCTGCAACCAGCCGTTCACGCAGCAACACGCGCAATTCCCGGCTGATGGGCGCGTTGGATTCGTCGATGCTCTCGTTCTGGCAGACCGGGCAACGCAACCCCTTGCTCAGCTCGCGTGCGCGTTCCTCCAGCACGGGGTCATCCAGCACCTCGCTTGGATCAACCGCAAAGGCAGGCAGCGCCCACAGGCACAGGATCAGGGCGAGCCACCTCATTCTGCGGCGACCGCCTGCGGTTTGCGTGCGCCGACGGCAAATCGCAGACGCCGGTCCGTCAGCGAGATCAGACCACCCAGGGACATCAGGATCGCACCACCCCAGATCCAGTTGGCAAAGGGCTTGAGATAGACGCGCACAGCATAGCCGCCACCGGCCTGCGGATCACCGATCACCGCATAGACATCGCGCAAGAACCCGTTGTCGATTGCGGCCTCGGTCGTGGGCATCTGCGCCACCGGGTAGAACCGTTTTTCCGGCGTCAGGACAAACGGTGCGGCACCGTTGTGGCTGATCGACAGGCTCGCCATCGTGGACAGATAGTTCGGCCCCTCGATATCGTCGATTGATGTCAGCGTGACGGCGTAATCACCGACCTGATAGGTGTCGCCCACGTTTACCACGCGAATATCCTCGACGTTCCATGCGGTCATCGCAGCGATGCCGAACACGGTGACACCCATACCCAGATGAGCGACCGATTTGCCCCAATCGGCCCGCGGCAGCCGCGTGATGCGCCGCAGGCGATCACCGACCGGGCCGCGCCCGGCCCGCAGCCACAGGTCCAGCAGCGCACCACCGACGACCCAGACGCCCAGGGCCACGCCCACGGGGCCGACCATCGACCGGCCCGAATAGACCGCATAGGCCAGACCGGCGAGGGCCACCGACAGGATCACCAGCCCGACCAGCGGTCCAGTGGCACGGCCCAGCTTGCCGCGTTTCCATGCCAAGAGCGACCCCAGCGGCAGTGCAATGGACAAGATGACCATGAACGGCGTGAACGCGGCATCAAAGAACGGCGGCCCGACCGACAATGTCCGGTCGAACACCATTTCGGCCACCAGCGGCCAGATCGTCCCGATGAACACCACGAATGCGCTGACAGCCAGCAGGATATTGTTCAACACCAGCGCTGATTCCCGACTGACCGTGCCGAACGCGCCTTGCGACTGCATGGCACCCGCACGTGCTGCAAACAGGGTCAGCGCACCGCCCAGATACAGACCGAGGATCAGCAGAATGAACATCCCGCGTTCAGGATCATTGGCAAAGGCGTGCACCGACGTCAGCACCCCTGAGCGCACGATGAATGCGCCCAGCAATGAAAATCCGAAGGCAAGGATGGCAAGCAGGATCGTCCAGCTTTTGAGCGTTTCGCGTTTTTCCACCACGATGGCGCTGTGCAACAGGGCTGCCGCGATCAACCACGGCATAAAGCTTGCGTTTTCGACCGGATCCCAGAACCAGAAACCGCCCCAGCCCAGTTCATAATAGGCCCACCAGGACCCCAGCGCGATGCCCACGGTAAGGAACATCCAGGCCGCGAGCGTCCAGGGCCGCACCCAGCGCCCCCAGGCGGCATCAACGCGCCCTTCGATCAACGCGGCCACGGCAAAGCTGAAGGTCATGCTGAGGCCGACATAGCCAAGGTAGAGGAACGGCGGGTGGAACGCCAAACCCGGATCCTGCAACAGCGGGTTGAGGTCACGTCCGTCCAACGGCGGCACGGCCAGGCGTGCGAACGGGTTGGAGGTGAACAGAATGAACGCGATAAAGGCGACTGAAATGCTGCCTTGCACCGCCAGCACCCGGGCCTTGAGCGTGGCAGGCAGGTTGCCACCGAACCAGGCCGCACTTGCCCCGAACAGCGCGAGAATCAGCACCCACAAGAGCATCGACCCCTCGTGGTTGCCCCAGACGCCGGTGACCTTGTACAGCATCGGTTTCAACGTGTGGCTGTTGGAATAAACCAGCGCGACCGAAAAATCGGACACGACAAAGGCCCAGGTCAGGACCGCAAAGGCGAATGTCACGAGGATCAGTTGCGAAGTGGCCGCCGGATCGGCAAAGGCCATCCAGCCACGCCATCCCTTGGCGGCGCCCACCATGGGCACGACGGTTTGCGCAATGGCCACGACAAAGGCCAGGATCAGGGCGAAGTGTGCAAGTTCAATAAACATGTCCGGAATATAGCCCATCGCAGGGGCCACCGACATAGGATTCGCAACAAATTCATCTGCGGCACAACGCCCTTGTCAGACAGCCAGCCCGCCCTGGACGACATAGGTGATCCCAGCCACCACCAGCCCGCCGACAATCAGCCGCACCAGCCATTTCAGCGTGTCCTCGATCGCGCTGAGCCGTTCGGACACATTCAGCATCTGGACCGCGGCAACCGCATTATGCGTCTCGAGCGCGACAAGGCGTTTTTCAACGAAATCGGGCCAGTCAGATTGCATTGCGGGACCTCCACCAGTCCGCAAGGGCCGCATTGTCGGCATAACCCTCGGGCAGTGCGATCGTGTCCGGGGGCGGTGCGACCGCGTCCTTGATCACCGCTTCGCCCCGGATCACGGATTCCGCGACCGACCGCTGGAATTCCTGACCTTTCACCTGATAGCGTGCGCCGAAATAGAAACTGACGATCGCCCCCATCAACCACCACAGTGGTTCGGGGATCAGCGCGACACCCGCCATGCGGCTGGCAAACCACGCGGGGCTGGTCATCGCCGCGACAAACAACCCAATCGTTCCCAGCGCCAGCAGGGGACGCGGCAACCGGTTCAGCCCGTCGATCATCCGGTCAAACAGCCCCTTGCGCGGTTGCGCAAATTCGGCGGCGAATTGGGCCAATGCGGCCGCCTTTTCATCGGTCATCCGCTGGGCGCGGCCTTCGCTGTTCTCGCGGAACACCTCGACCGTTTCGGCCACGACATTGCGCCCTTCACCAAAAACCCACCCCATCACCCGGTCGATCAGTCCCATGCCCGTGTCCTTTCGCGGTGCTGCGCGTCACTCAGATGATAGCGTGGCGCGATGAAGGTCTCCGCCCGCGTGATCCAGCCGCCTCTGCCGCCATCGCGACGGCGGGCGTATTTCCGGCTGGCGGGGCGCTGGTCCGCCAGCGCGTAATAGTAGTTGCGCCGGGCGATTCCGTAGGCATCGACCAGATGATCCGGCGCTGCCTCCATCGCCCGGATGGCCGCGGCCGCGGTCTGTGGGCCGATGACACCATCAACCTGAACATCCAGCCGCATACGATTGAAAAGACGTTGCAAAATCTTGATCGCGTTGTTGCCGGCATTGACATACATGTCAAAGACACTGGCGTGCAAGGCAGCCGGCAGGGCTCCGATCCGGGGGGCCTCGAAATAATGCTGAATATAGATTTGCACGGCACGGTCGCGGCTGATCCGTCGCACGTCGGCTGCATCCACATCACCGTCACCGTCCAGATCAAGCCCCAGCCGCCGCAGCGTGTGGATCGTCACACCGTGCTGCGTGGCCCCGCCGGGATCGTCTGGATCATCAACGAAACCACCCTCGCGGGCGACGATTTCAGCCGCAATCTGTTCAACGCTCTGCATCCGCGATCCTCCTGCTGGGGTGCAGGCAGGATCAGCGGTCAAAGGTTAATTGGTTGCGACCTCAGCGCCCGGTTCCACATAGGTGCCCTGTTCCTTGAGCGCGTCAATCACCTCTTGCGGCATGTATTCCTCGTCATGTCGCGCAAGGATTTCAATGGCTTCGAAGGTGCCATTGATGTAACGCCCCTGCCCGACCATGCCCTGACCTTCTTCAAAGAGGTCCGGCAGGATACCGGTGTAGACGACCGGAATCGATGCACCACCATCGGTCACGTTGAACGCAACCTGCGTGCCGGTGCCGCGCACCAGCGTGCCGACCTCGACCAGACCGCCGATGCGAAAGAGCTCTGTCTCGCGCGGCGGGTCGGCGGCGACTTCTGATGGCGCACGAAAGAACTGGAACGATTCCTCTGGCAGCACCGCAAGCAGGCCAAGGACCGCCACGACGCAAACACCAGACAGCGCCATCACCTGGATGCGCCGTTTCTTCTTGAGACCCTTCATGGGAACACCGGGGCCATCATCAGACCCTCCGTTTCCGGCAGTCCCAGCATCAGGTTGGCATTCTGCAACGCCTGCCCCGACGATCCCTTGGTCAGGTTGTCCAGTGACGCGATGACCTGCGCGCGCCCGGCGATGCGGTCAGCCACAACGCCGATATGGCAGAAATTGCTGGCGCGGATGTGTTTGATGGACGGATGCTGTCCCATTGGCAAAACCTCGATGAATGGCTCTTTGGCATAGGCGTCAGAGAGGGTTTGGTGGATCGCTGCGGCATCGCCCTTGACCGAAACGGTGGCAAGGATACCGCGGTTTGCGGGGATCAGATGCGGCGTGAACTGCACGCGCACCTCGCGCCCTGCGATGGCGGAAAATTCCTGATCGAATTCACCCAGATGCCGGTGGGTGCCGCCGACGGCGTAGGCATGCGCCCCTTCGGACAATTCCGCGTGCAACAGGTTTTCCTTGAGCGCGCGCCCCGCCCCCGACACAGCCGCCAACAGGTTGATGTTGATGTCATCCAGATCGATGACACCCGCCGCGATCAGCGGACGCAGGGCATATTGGCCCGTTGCCGCATTGCATCCGGTGCCCGCCACCAGACGCGCAGTGCGGATCTGGTCCCGGTAAAATTCTGTCAGGCCGTAAACAGCCTCTTTTTGCAGATCGGGCGCGGCATGGGGCTTGCCGTACCATTTTTCATAGGCCGCGGGGTCACGCAGACGGAAATCGGCAGACAGGTCGACGATTTTCAGATGCGACGGCAGCGCCTTGATCACCGCCTGAGAGGTCGCATGAGGCAGCGCACAGAACACCAGATCGACGCCGGACAGATCCATGTCCTCGATCGTCGTCAGGCGCGGCAGATCAAGATGACGCAGATGCGGAAACACGTCCGCCATCGCCATCCCGGCCTTGGAATTGCCCGACAGGCCGGTGATTGCCAACGACGGATGCGTGGCGATAAGGCGCACAAGCTCTGCACCAGTATATCCGGATGCGCCCAGAATGGCGACGTTTTGGGTCATGTCATGGTCTCCCTCGTGGGATCAAATAGGGGCGCTGTGCGCCTGCTTCAATTCACGCTTTGGCAAAGGTGATCGGATGTCGCAGGAACTGCATCGCACGGTCCGATACCTTTTTCGGATCACCGGATGTCAGGAATTTCGAGGTCATGCCCTTGCCCACCATTTCGGGGCGTCGGTCGAGATAATGCGCAAGGCTCTCGGCCACCAGATTTGCCTGGCTGAACACCTTGACCCCGGCACCCAGCGCATCCTGAAACACCTCGGCCATCAGGGGGTAGTGGGTGCAGCCCAGCATCGCGGCATCAGGGTCCGGCATCTTGCGTTTCAGCGCATCCACATGGCTGCGCACCAGCGCCTCGGCCAGAATGAAATCGCCGTCCTCGATGGCGTCGACGACTCCGCCGCAGGCCTGTGCCTCGACATCAACGCCAATGGCGCGGAATGCCAACTCGCGCTGGAATGCACGACTGCGCACCGTGGCAGGCGTGGCAAAAAGTGCCACATGTTTGACCTCGACCTCACGCGGTGGGGAATTGTCGCCCCATTCGCGTTCGGTCAGCGCCTCGATCAGCGGCACGAACACACCCAGCACGCGCTTGTCCTTGGGCACCCAGCCTTCTTGCATCCGGCGCAGTGCCGCAGCACTGGCCGTGTTGCAGGCGAGGATGACCAAATCGCACCCCTCGTCGAACAGCCGCTGGGTGGCACGGGTGGTCAGGTCATAGATATCGTCCGCGTCGCGCACGCCGTATGGCGCATTGGCGCTGTCGCCCAGATAGACAAGCGGCAGATCGGGCAACCGCTTGGAAATTGCGTCAAGAACGGTCAACCCGCCCAGTCCGCTGTCGAAAATACCCACTGCCATTGCCGTACCCTCTGTGCCGGGCCCGCGCCAATCATGGCGCGGACGTGTTTGCATCAGCCATACGTCGGTTGACGTCAGAAATCCATGCAGGGTTTTGCACGGTGACGGGAAAATGCGGACGGCAGCAACCTATTCCGCGGCCACCTGCTGATCTGGACGGGCGATGGCCGCCAGCAGCATCTCGCGCGTCTTTTCCGCCTTGGCCGCATTGGCATGTTTGACGGGACCGAAACCGCGAATGTCCAGCGGCAGACGTGCCAGCGCGATCATGGCGTCGGTGACCGGCAGGTCAGCGATACGGTCCATATCCGCCTCGTATTGCGCAATCAGCGCCCGTTCCATGCGGCGTTCCGCGGTGCGCCCGAATGGATCGAACGGCGTGCCGCGCAGCACCTTGAGCCGCGCAAGCAGCGGAAAGGCACGCGCCATCCTGGCCCCAAACGCGCGCTTGACGGGTCGCCCGTCAGCACCGGTTTTCGTCAGCATCGGCGGCGCGAGGTGATAGGTCAGCGACACATCCCCGTCAAAGGCCACGCGCGCTTTGGCCTCGGTGTCGCACAACAAGCGGGCCACTTCGTATTCGTCTTTGTAGGCCAGCAGTTTGTGATAACCCAGCGCCACCGCCTCGCGCATCGCAGGCTCGCTGAAACGATCCAGCATCCGCAGATAGCGTTTCGCCAGCCGCTTGTTCTGGTAGGCGGTCAGGTGATCGACACGGAACGCGATCCGGTCGTCCAGCGACTTGGGCAATGCGACAACCTGCGGCTCTGACACCCGCGCGGCCCGTTCAGGGTGCAGCACCGCCCAGCGCCCAAGGTCGAACGCCTGTTTGTTGCGGTCCACGGCCGCGCCGTTCAGTTCAATGGCACGCAAAATGGCCTCCAGCGACACCGGGATCGCGCCCATCTGCCAGGCCGCACCAAAGATCATCATGTTGGAATAGATGCTGTCGCCCATCGCTGCCTTGGCAAGTTCGGTCGCGTCGAACAACGCCACCTTGTCCTGCAACCGCCGCTTCAGGCTCAGTTTCAGTTCATCCACGGGCAGTTGAAATTCCGTGTTGCGGGTGAAATCGCCGGTGATGATTTCATGCGCGTTCACGACGCCGCGCGTGCGCCCGGTTTTCATCAGGCCGAGTGTCTTGGCCCCTGCACTGACCACCAGATCGCCACCGATCAAGGCATCGCATTCGCCCGTGGCCACGCGGATCGCGCTAATATCCTCGGGCCGTTCCGCGAGGCGGCAATGGATGTGCACGGCCCCACCCTTTTGTGCAAGGCCCGCCATTTCCATCATGCCAGCGCCCTTGCCGTCCAGATGCGCCGCCATCGCCAGCACGGCCCCGATCGTGACGACACCCGTGCCGCCCACGCCGGTGATCACGACGTTATGGGTGCCATTGATTGCAGGCAGGTCCGCCAACGGCAGGTCACCCACATCCACGGTCGTCGTCGCGGCCTTTTTCAACTGCGCGCCTGCAACGGTTACAAATGACGGGCAGAACCCTTTGACGCAGGAAAAATCCTTGTTGCAGGACGATTGGTCGATGGCGCGTTTGCGGCCCAGTTCGGTTTCGACCGGTACGATCGATACGCAGTTCGATTGCACACCGCAGTCGCCGCAGCCTTCGCAGACGTCCGTGTTGATGAACACGCGCTTGTCGGGGTCGGGAAACTGGCCACGCTTGCGGCGCCTGCGTTTTTCAGCGGCACAGGTCTGGATGTAGACCAAGGCGCTGACGCCAGACACCTTTGCCAGTTCCGCCTGCACGCGCGGCAGTTCCGACCGTTCCGCCAGCGGCACGCCGCTGGGAAATTGGGACGCATCCACGTCCTCTTTTTCGTCATAGACCACGCGCACGTCGCGCACGCCCATCGCCAGCAGTTCACGCACGATCTGGTCCGCGGTCAGACCACCGTCGTTCCCCTGCCCGCCGGTCATGGCGACCGCGTCATTATAGAGGATCTTGTAGGTGATCGTCGTCCCCGCCATCAGGGCAAAGCGGATCGCCTGCACGCCAGAGTGGTTGTATGTCCCGTCGCCAAGGTTCTGGAACACATGGCCCGTCTTGCTGAACGGTGCCTCACCTACCCAGTTCGCGCCCTCGCCGCCCATCTGGGTAAAGCCAACGGTCTCGCGATCCATCCATTGCACCATGTAGTGACAGCCGATGCCCGCATAGGCGCGCGATCCCTCCGGCACCCTGGTGCTGGAATTATGCGGACAGCCCGAACAGAAATACGGCAGGCGTGCCGCGATTTCCGGCACATTGTCGGCGCGGCGCGCCTCGGCCAGCGCATCCAACCCCTGCATCACACCGTCCGAGGCGCAGCCTTCTTCGACCAGGATGCCGCCCAGTTTTTCCGCGATCCAGATAGGGTCAAGCGCATGGCGCGTCGGAAAAATCTCTTCGCGGCGGCCGGCGGAATGTTCATCGCCCTTGTGCCAGCCGTAAACGCGGGTGTTGGTGTCGTCGAACAACGCCTCCTTGACCTGCACCTCGATCAGCTTGCGTTTTTCCTCGACCACGACCACGAGATCGAGACCCGCCGCAAAATCGTGAAACCCCGCCATGTCCAGTGGCCAGACCTGACCGACCTTGTATGTCGTGATGCCCAGACGTTCCGCCTCGGCCGCATCGATGCCCAGCAGTGACAGGGCGTGCTGCAAATCCAGCCAGTTCTTGCCGGCCGCGACAAAACCGATCCTGGCACCGTGCTTGCCCCATTTGCGCTGATCCATCTTGTTGGCGCGGCTGAACGCCTCTGCCGCGAACCGTTTATGGTCGATCATCCGTGCCTCTTGGGCGACGGGCGTATCGACAAGACGGATGTTCAGACCTTCTGGCGGCAGGGCCAGGTCGGGAGTCACGAATGACAACCGGTGCGGATCGCCATCCACGACAGAGGTGACTTCGATCGTGTCCTTCATCGTCTTGAGACCGACCCAGACACCTGCATAGCGCGACAGCGCCCAGGCATAGAGGCCGTAGTCCAGCACCTCCTGGACGCCAGCTGGGCTGACGATCGGCATATAGGCGTCGATCATCGCGAAATCGGACTGATGCAGCGTGGTGCTGGATTCACCCGTATGGTCGTCGCCCATCGCCATGATCACACCGCCATGGGGCGAGGTGCCCGCCATGTTGGCATGCCGCATCACATCGCCGGACCGGTCCACGCCCGGCCCCTTGCCGTACCACAGGCCGAACACGCCGTCGTATTTCCCCTCGCCGCGCAGTTCTGCCTGCTGGCTGCCCCAGAGTGCGGTTGCCGCCAGATCCTCGTTCAGGCCGGGCTGGAACGTCACCTGTGCATCAGTCAGCGGTTTGGCCGCACGCGCCATCTGCATGTCCACAGCCCCCAGCGGCGAGCCACGATACCCGGTCACATAACCGGCAGTATTCAGCCCCGCGCGTGCATCACGTGCCCGCTGCATGAGCATCAACCGCACCAGTGCCTGTGTTCCGTTCAGCAACACATGCCGCTTGGACAGATCGAACCGATCGTTCAGCGAAATATCTTGACGTGTCATGCAAACCTCCCTGCAATACAGGTATCTTAGGTCACATTTGCTGACCTACAAAGAATAATTCCGAGGGCGGCTTTGATTGTATATTTAACAGAGTCAGCGTAACCAAGTTTCAAACTACAAATAATTTAAGGCACTACGGGCGGGTCATGGACTGGGATAAGCTTCGAATATTTCACGCGGTTGCAGATGCGGGGTCACTGACCCATGCAGGCGATGTCCTGCACCTGTCGCAATCGGCGGTCAGCCGCCAGATCCGCGCCCTCGAAGAGACGCTGAACACCACGCTTTTCCACCGTCACGCGCGCGGACTGATTCTCACCGAACAGGGTGAGCTGCTGTTCGATGCCACGAAATCCATGAACCGTCGCCTCGACGCGGCCGCCGCCCGCATTCGTGACAGCGAGGAAGAGGTGTTCGGGGAATTGCGCGTCACCACGACAACCGGTTTCGGCACCCTATGGCTCGCCCCGCGGCTGCCCAAACTCTACGAGATGTATCCCGACATCAAGATCGACCTGATGCTCGAGGAACGTGTATTGGATCTGCCCATGCGCGAGGCAGACGTCGCCATCCGCATGAAAGAGCCGTCACAGGCGGACCTGATCCGCAAACGTCTGATGAGCGTGCGGATGCGTCTGTATGCGACCCAGGCCTACCTCGACCAGCGCCGCCCGCTGGAAAACATCACCGACATTTCGAACCATCGTCTGATTTGCCAGCAACTGTCGTCGACCCAGGTCAGCGCCGGTGCCACGCTGATCCATCATCTGCTGTCCCACGAGGTGACGTCGATCTTTACGGTGAACAACTATTACGGCGTCCTGCAGGGCGTCATCAACAATCTGGGCGTCGGTGTCCTGCCTGACTACGTGGTGCAGGATTTCCCCCACCTCGTGCGTTGCCTGCCATCCCTCGAAAGCGGCGAGGTCCCCGTATTCCTCGCCTACCCCGAGGAATTGCGGCAGTCGAAACGGATCATGGCGTTTCGCGATTTCGTGCAGGATGAAATTTTTGCCCACCGCAGATCACTGGCAGAGCTGGGGCGCGACGACTAAACCCCAGCGAGTGTTGCGCCATGCACGCATCACATAGCGGGTCTGCACGCGCGCGCATGGTTTTTTCTTGATCGCTTAATCCTTGCGCCCTATCTGCTGAAACAGAGGCAAAAACATCATTTGGTGTGCCTCTACCTCCCTGTTGGACTGCGCCGGGCCTTTGTGCCCGGCATTTTTTTTGGCTGAAGCACGGCCCAAGGATCGCCTTCCCCTTCGTCCACGCCTCCCCTAAAAGGCACAGAACAGCTCGTGGGGAATCTTTTATGTCCGATCCGATCATCACCGCCGACGTCATCGCAGCACACGGGTTTTCGCCCGACGAATGGCAGGAGGTGCTGAAAATCCTCGGGCGCGATCCGACGTTTACGGAAATGGGCATCTTTTCCGCGATGTGGAACGAACATTGTTCCTACAAGTCATCCAAACGCTGGCTGCGCACCCTGCCCACCACCGGCCCTCAGGTCATTTGTGGTCCTGGCGAAAACGCGGGCGTCGTGGATATCGGCGACGGTCAGGCTGTGGTGTTCAAGATGGAAAGCCACAATCACCCATCCTACATCGAACCCTATCAGGGTGCGGCCACTGGCGTTGGCGGCATCCTGCGCGATGTTTTCACCATGGGTGCCCGCCCCATCGCCGCGATGAATTCGCTGTCCTTTGGCGAACCCAGCCACCCCAAGACGAAATCGCTGGTCAGCGGTGTCGTGGCGGGTGTCGGTGGCTATGGCAATTGTTTCGGCGTGCCCACTGTCGGCGGCGAAGTCCGCTTTGACAAATCCTACAACGGCAACTGCCTTGTGAACGCATTTGCGGCCGGGCTCGCTGACGCGGACAAGATCTTCTACTCCGCAGCTTCGGGCGTCGGGATGCCCGTCGTCTATCTGGGGGCCAAAACCGGCCGCGACGGCGTGGGCGGTGCCACCATGGCAAGCGCCGAATTCGACGACACGATCGAGGACAAGCGCCCCACCGTGCAGGTTGGCGACCCCTTCACCGAAAAGCGCCTGATGGAAGCGACGCTGGAACTGATGGCCACGGGGGCCGTGATTTCCATTCAGGACATGGGGGCCGCCGGCCTGACCTGTTCCGCGGTCGAGATGGGCGACAAGGGCGGTTTGGGCGTCAAGCTCAACCTCGAGGACGTGCCACAACGCGAAACCGGCATGACCGCGTACGAGATGATGCTGTCGGAATCCCAGGAACGGATGCTGATGGTGCTCAAACCAGAGCTGGAGGCAGAGGCCCGCGCGGTTTTTGTCAAATGGGACCTCGATTTCGCCATCGTGGGCGAAACCATTGCAGAGGACCGGTTCCTGATCCTCCACAACGGCGAGGTAAAGGCCGACCTGCCGCTCTCCAAGCTGTCGTCCACAGCCCCCGAATACGACCGCCCATGGGAAGAAACGCCTGCCGCCGCACCCGTGGGTGACGTGCCGCAGGTCGACCCGATCGACGGTCTGCGCAGCCTGATCGGCAGCCCGAACTACGCCAGCAAGGCGTGGGTCTATGAACAATACGACAGTCAGGTGATGGCCGATACGCTGCGCACCCCCGGCGCAGGGTCAGGCATCATCCGCGTACACGGCACGCAAAAGGCGCTGGCCTTCACCTCTGACGTGACGCCGCGCTATGTTTTTGCAAACCCCTATCAGGGTGGCGCACAGGCTGTGGCAGAGGCCTATCGTAACCTGACTGCCGTGGGTGCCACACCACTGGCGACCACCGACAACATGAACTTTGGCAATCCCGAAAAACCCCGGATCATGGGCCAGTTCGTCGGTGCCATCAAAGGTATCGGGGACGCCGTCAAGGCGCTGGACATGCCCATCGTGTCGGGCAACGTGTCGCTGTACAACGAAACCGACGGAAAAGGCATTCTGCCCACGCCGACCATCGGCGCTGTCGGCCTGATTGCGGATTACACGCAGGCCATCACAGGTCAGCCGGAATCCGGTCACATGCTGCTGCTGCTGGGCGAAACGGCAGGTCATATGGGCCAGACCGCGCTGCTGGCCGAACACCTGGGCCGCGTCGAAGGCGATGCACCCACGGTTGATCTGGCGGCCGAACGCGCGCATGGCAATTTCATCCGTGCCAACCGCAGCGCCATCACGGCCTGTACCGACCTGTCGGACGGCGGGCTTGCGCTTGCGGCATTCGAAATGGCGGTGGCAGCCGATGTCGGCATCACCGTCGAAACCGATGACACCGTGCAGTTGTTTGCAGAGGATCAGGCGCGTTATCTGATCGCCGCGTCCTTTGACGGTGCAGAGGCATTGTTTGCGGCTGCAGACGCCGCTGGCGTGCCGCTTTCCCGCGTGGGTCATGCCGGCGGCAGCGACGTCACATTCGGCGCGTCCAGTGCACCGCTGGCCGATCTTGCAGCGGTCTATCACGGGGCCTTTGCCAGCCATCTGACCTGATCCCGCGCTGCCGCGGCGCTGACAAACGCGCCGCGGGACACACACTGGCCCTTGCCCCCGCTGCGGCGCGTTCATAGGTTATGCAAAAGCCTGCAAGGAGCCGACAATGCCCATCACAGCCCACGAAATCGAAGCCCTGATCCGCGCGGAATTCCCCGACGCCAGGATTACGGTGCAGGGTGACGATGGCGCACATTTCGCAGCCGAAGTGGTCGATGCCAGTTTTGCCGGCAAAAATCGCGTGCAGCAGCAACGCGCCGTCTATGCCGCCCTCAAGGGCAAGATGGATGGCAGCAACGGCGAGCTGCATGCCCTCGCCCTGACCACACGCGCACCAGATTGATCCGCGCGCAAATTTTCGCAGAAAATTTGATCCCCTTCAAAAAGGACCAGACCATGACCGCCGAAGACCAAATCAAGCAAACCGTCACCAGCAACGACGTCGTCCTGTTCATGAAGGGCACGAAAACGATGCCGCAGTGCGGTTTTTCCAGCCGCGTCGCCGGTGTGCTGAACTTTATGGGCATCGAATACACCGACGTGAACGTGTTGGCCGATGACGGCGTGCGTCAGGGCATCAAGGATTATTCCGACTGGCCGACGATCCCGCAGCTTTACGTCAAGGGCGAATTCGTCGGCGGTTGCGATATCATCACCGAAATGACGCTTTCGGGTGAACTCGATACCTTGCTCACCGAAAATGACATCGCGTTTGACAAGGCCGCTGCCGACAAGATCCGCGAAGCCAACGCCTGACCCTCAGGCCACGCGCCCGTCAATCGGTGCGTATTCAGGCAGGCATGGGCCGACCCTAGGACGGGTCGGCCTTTTGCGTGTTATCCAGCGAATCTGCCAATGCCTCGGCGCGGGCCGCGATCTCGGCAAAGGCATCGGTCACCTCGGCTGGGATGACCGGCACCTCGATCCGCTCGGCCGGGCGTGATTGGGCTTCGGCAAACTGGGCCTGCAGGCCTTCCAGTTCCAACTCGACCTCGCGCAGACGTTCTGCGATCCCGGCGGTCCGGTCGGCCAGCATCAGCCCTGACATCAGCAGCATACGGGATTCAGGCATGCGCCCGATCTGGTTCGACAGATGCTGCGCCTCTTCGTCCAGCATGGCAGAGGCCGTGCGCAGGAAATGTTCCTCGCCGTCCTGACAGGCCACTTCGAACACGCGGCCACCGATCGTGATCTCGACTTGCGGCATGATCAGCCCTCCTGTTGCAATGCAGGTTTCAACTCGCCCAACAAGGCGGCCACCTCGGCTGCTTCGGCCGCACGATCAGCCTGCAGCGCCTCGACCTCTGCGATCAGCGCGCGATTTATATCAGCCGCATCGGGCACACCGTCCATCGCGGCCTGCCGCAGCGCATCCGCCTCTTCGCGCAGATCGGCATTCGCGGCGCGCAGGCGCTGCAAGGCGCCGTCCAGCTCTGTCATGCGGTCGGCATGTGCGGCGACCTCGGCCTCCAGCTTGGCGATCTTGTCGTCCTGACGCGCCTTGAGTGCAGCGACCCGGTCCTCGAGGGCTGCATTCGCAGCCTGCTGCGTGGCCAGTTGCGCCCGCAAGTCAGATTGGCCCGCCTGTTCGCCGACATGGGATCTGATCCGGTCCAATGCCGTATTGATCCGGTATTCCAAGCTCTTGAGATCGTTCATCTCTTCAACGGTCCTTTATCACACGATTCGGCGTTGTTCCGCGCCAAACCCTAAGTCATCGGTCGCATCCACACAAATGGCGCGCTTGAATTGACCGGTTCGCCTGATATGACACGACCAACTTTGTTTTGCACCCGTCAGGAACACCACATGGATATCGAAACCCTCAAGTCCGCACATCCCACCCATTGGAAAAAGGCCGCAGCGATCCGCGCGCTGACCCTTGATGCCGTGGCCGGCGCGAACTCGGGCCATTCCGGCATGCCGATGGGCATGGCCGACGTGGCGACCGTGTTGTTCGAAAAGCATCTGAATTTCGACCCCAAGACACCGCATTGGCCCGACCGCGACCGTTTCATCCTGTCCGCCGGTCACGGCTCGATGCTGCTGTATTCGCTGCTGCACCTGACGGGCTATGCTGATTTCCCGCTGGAGCAGATCAAGAACTTTCGCCAGTGGGGGGCCTATACCGCTGGCCACCCCGAATACGGCCATGGCGCCGGCGTCGAGGTCACGACCGGACCATTGGGTCAGGGCATTTCCAATGCCGTAGGCTTTGCCATCGCAGAGGCCCATCAGCGCGCCGTCTGGGGCGACAAGATCGTCAACCACTACACCTATGTCATGGCCGGTGACGGCTGCCTGATGGAAGGCATCAGCCAAGAGGCCATCGGCCTTGCCGGGATGCAGGAACTCGGCCACCTCATCGTGTTCTTCGACAACAACGACATCACCATCGACGGGCATGTGGGCATCGCCGACATCACTGACCAGACCGCACGCTTTGCGGCCTCCGGCTGGCATGTGCTGTCCATCGACGGTCATGACCCCGACGCAATCGACGCAGCCATCATCGCGGCCAAGGCCGATCCGCGCCCGTCCATGATCGCCTGCAAGACCCATATCGCACTGGGTCATGCCGCACAGGACACGTCCAAAGGTCACGGTGCCCTGACCGATCCCGCCCAGCTGACCGACGCCAAGCAGGTCTACGACTGGCCCTACGGCCCCTATGAGGTGCCCGCCGAAGTCAAGAAACAATGGGAAGACATGGCGACCCGCGGCCAGAGCGCCCATGCCGCATGGCACGACCGTTTTGCCAAACTGTCAGACGCCAAGCAAAAGGAATTCACCCGCGCCTATGACCTCGAGGCCCCGAAAAAGCTTGCTTCGACCATTCGCGCGTTCAAGAAACAGGCCACAGAAACACTGCCCAAGGTCGCGACCCGCAAGGCGTCGGAAAACGTGCTCGAGGTGATCAACCCGATCATGCCCGAAACCATCGGCGGCTCTGCCGATCTGACCGGGTCCAACAACACGAAATCCTCCGACATGGGCGTGTTCAGCCCTGCCAACCGCAAGGGTCGCTATATCCACTTTGGCATCCGCGAACACGGCATGGCCGCGGCGATGAACGGCATGGTCCTGCACGGCGGCGTGCGACCCTACGGCGGCACTTTCATGTGCTTTACCGATTACGCCCGCGGTGCGATGCGCCTGTCGGCGCTGATGGCGGTGCCTGCGGTCTATGTGATGACCCACGACAGCATCGGTCTGGGCGAGGACGGCCCGACCCATCAGCCGGTCGAACATCTGTCGATGCTGCGCGCCACACCGAACACCTACGTGTTCCGCCCTGCCGACACGGTCGAAACCGCCGAGGCCTGGGAACTGGCGCTGACGGACACGAAAACACCCTCTGTCCTGGCGCTGTCACGGCAGAACCTGCCCGCCGTCCGGACAGAACACAAAACCAAGAACCTGACGGCCTTTGGCGGCTACGTGCTGGCCGAGGCCGAGGGCAAGCGCCGCGTGATCCTGATCGCCACCGGATCCGAGGTGCATCTGGCCATGCAGGCACGCGACGCACTCCAGGCCGAAGGGATCGGCACGCGCGTGGTCTCCATGCCCTGCATGGAATTGTTCATGCAGCAGGACGAGGCCTATCGCCGCCGCGTGCTGCCCGCAGGCCCCGCCCGCGTTGCGGTCGAGGCGGGCGTACGCCAGTCCTGGGACATGATCCTGATGGGTGAACGCGGTGCTGCGAAAAAATCCGCCTTTGTCGGCATGGACAGCTTTGGCGCCTCTGCCCCGGCCGAAGAGCTGTTCGAAAAATTCGGCATCACCGCCAAAGCCGTCGCCGCCGCCGCGCGCGACCTGCTTTAAACCGATCACAGGGGGCCGCATCGCGCTGCCCCCTGTCTTCTTCTGGTCAGAAATATCCGCCCCGCCGGCGAGGCGTCCCGCACTCACCGTCGGCAGGAGGCCCGATCAGACAGCGCCATCCGTTTCAATATGCATGATCGTTCCGCAATGCTTGCAATGGCTTGCGTCGCGGTCGTGTTTCGTCAGCCCGCATTCGTCGCATTCGATCCGCACCTTGTTGGGGCGGAACAGCACCCGCGCGAGTTGCAGGAACAGTGTCACGCCAAAAATCATCACCACGACCGACAGCAACCGCCCCCACCAGCCCTGTGCCACGATGTCACCGAACCCCGTCGTGGTCAGTGTCGAGACCGTGAAATAAAACGCATCCGCATAATTGTTGATGGCATCGTTGACCTGCACCTGTGACGCATAGATCAGGCCCGTCATGACAAAAACGAAAACACCCAGATGGACGGTCGCCAGAAACACCTCTTCGTGGCGCCGGAAATAGTCGAAATCCCGTCTGAGCCTGCGCACCGTCTCATAACTCTTGAGCAGCCGCAGGGTGCGCAGCACGCGCAGGAACCCCAGCCCTTGGGCGAACAGAGGCCCCAGAAAACTGATGACCGCGATGATGTCCGCCCAGGTTGCCATCCGCGTCAGCGCCCGCCCCCAGCTGGGTGTAAGCCATGCGCGGATACAGAAATCCACCAGGATGATCGTCCCGAAAAACAGGTCTGCCGCGAAAATGACCGGCGACGACTCAAAGAAGGACGTGACGATCACATAAGCCAACGTCACCAGATCAAAGGCGAGCAGACCATAGCGAAACGCGACCGCGCGCGGGCTTTCACCTTTGTAGAGGTCGCGCAGCCACTCACGCATGGGGATGATCCGGTTTCCAGGCCCAGGCACCTGACCCCGCCACCGCAAGCGCGAGACAGCCCCCCGCAATGGCCCAGTTCTTGACGAATATGGTCAACTGCCACGGATCGTCCTGCGCGAGGAAAACCTGCAGATGGAAAAAACTGGTCACCGCGCAATAAATGGCGGCCGTGACGGCAACCGGGCGCACCGCGATGCCCAGCCACAGGGCACCGCCGGCCAGCAGATTATAGGCCAGCGCAGGCCAGACCAGCCAGAACGGCAGGCCCGCAGCGACCAGCAACCCACCTGCGCCATCGGGCCCAAGCCCCTTGTTTACGGCGCCGCCGATCATCAAAAACCCGATCAGGAACCGGGCGATGAACAGGGCCGCATGTGTCATTTGGGCATGACCGCAGCCATTGCCGGTTTGATGACGGATGCCACGATCGGAATCAGGATCAATCCCCAGACAAAGCCCAGCACGCCGTCGCATCCTGCCGTCACGGCCCATTCCACGATCCCCTGCCATGCGGCCCCCACACCGCCAGCGGCAGCCACGGCCCAACCGTGGATCAGGTCCTCGGGTGCGTGCCAGCCAAGCTGACCGAGACTGTGCACGATGATCTGACCACCGACCCACAACATCGCCGCCGTGCCGACCCAGGTCAGCACGAACAGGAATTTCGGCATGCCTGCCACGACCCCTCGCCCCAGCAGACGCGTGATGGAAAACCGGCCCTTCTTGGCCATCAACAGGCCGACGTCATCGGCCTTCACGATCAATGCGACGGCACCATAGACGACAGCGGTGATCCCCACGGCAACCACGAACAGCACGGCCGCGCGGGTCCACAGGTTATCCGTCTCGATGGCGGCAAGTGCGATGGTCATGATTTCGGCCGAGAGGATGAAATCGGTCTTGATCGCGCCTTTCACCTTTTCTTCCTCGAGGTGGGCCGGATCGCCTGTCGCCTTGGAATGGGGGTCCTTGTGGCCAAAGGCATGGACGATCTTTTCGGCCCCTTCATAGCACAGATAGCTGCCGCCCAGAATCAGCAGTGGCGCGATCAACCAGGGGGCAAAGACCGACAGCAACATCGCGGCCGGCAGCAGGATCAGGATCTTGTTGCGGATCGAACCCCAGGCAATCTTGCCGACGATCGGCAATTCGCGCGCAGGCGCAAAGCCCTGTACGTATTTGGGGCTGACAGCGGCATCGTCGATCACGGCCCCTGCGGCCTTGGCCCCTGCCTTGGTCGCCTGACCGATCACGTCGTCCACGCTGGCCGCCGCGACCTTTGCGATGGCTGCGACATCATCCAGCAACGCCAATAATCCGCTCATGGTCTCTCCTTCGACTGCGCCAATCACGCTTTTGCGAACCCTAGCGCGTCGGCGCGTGATCGCAACCCCGACCGTTGGCGCAAACGGTTAGCGTTAACCACCGGCTGTTATCGTTATCATTTTGATTTTGATGGATTTTCCCTTTTTCGTTGACCTAGCTTCCCCTAAGGCTGGCGCAACTGGGAATACCATAGGATACCGTCATGACCATCACGCTGGGGATCAATGGCTTTGGCCGCATCGGGCGCTGCACGCTGGGCCATATCGCAGAGAGCCTGCGCGATGATGTGCGTGTAACGCGGATCAATGCGACGGGCCCGATCGAAACAACCGCCCACCTGATGAAATACGACAGTGTGCATGGCCGGTTTGCCCGCCCCGTGACGGTCGATGGGCAAACGCTGGACGTGGGCACAGGCCCGATCCAGGTCATGTCCACCTATGATCCCGCAGCACTGGACTGGTCAGGCGTGGACGTGGTTCTGGAATGCACCGGAAAATTCAACGACGGTCACAAGGCGTCGGTGCACCTGGCGCAGGGCGCGAAAAAGGTCCTGATTTCCGCACCTGCCAAAAACGTCGACCGCACGGTGGTTTACGGCGTGAACCACCGTGACCTGTCAGGCGGCGAACGGATGATTTCCAACGGGTCCTGCACGACGAATTGCCTGGCCCCGCTGGTCAAGACGCTGAACGACACCATCGGCATTGACCGTGGCATCATGACGACGATCCACAGCTACACCGGCGACCAGCCCACGCTGGATCGCCGCCACGACGACCTGTACCGCGCGCGCGCCGCAGCCCTTGCAATGATCCCGACCTCGACCGGTGCGGCCAAGGCGCTGGGCGAGGTACTGCCGGAAATGGCCGGCAAGCTGGACGGCACGGCGATCCGCGTGCCCACACCCAATGTGTCCGCCGTCGACCTGACATTCGAGGCGGGCCGGTCCACATCGGTGGCCGAGGTCAACATGATCCTGGCCGAGGCCGCACAGGGCGCGCTGTTGGGCGTCATGGCCTATGACGCCGAGGCCAAGGTCAGCATCGATTTCAACCATACCACCGAAAGCTGCACCGTCGCCCCCGACCAGACCAAGGTCATCGGCGGCCGTACGGTCCGCGTGCTGGCGTGGTATGACAACGAATGGGGATTTTCCGCACGTATGGCGGATGTGGCAGCAACCATGGGTCGCCTGAACTAAGCGCGCTTTACCTGCATCCCGCCGGACGTTACGACATCCACATGACCAATGCCGTCGCCGTCGGAATCCTGATCGCCATCGCCGCATTCTTTGCGCTGGATCATTTTGTCCTGCAGTGGGACGCACCGCTGTTTGTGGCCCGCAAGTTCGTGGAATTGCTGCAATGGCTGGCATTCTGGCGCTGATTACCGCCTGATTCCGCCCACTTGCGCTTGACCTTTCGGTGAAAAAGACAATGTTTGCGCTAACTGCGCACCCCTCTGGTGCGCTCTTACGCAAATGGAGTCTCTCATGGCCGTCAAAGTCGCAATCAACGGGTTCGGACGTATCGGGCGCAACGTGCTGCGCGCGATTGTCGAATCCGGTCGCACGGATATCGAGGTCATCGCGATCAACGATCTGGGCCCGGTAGAAACAAACGCGCACCTGCTGCGTTTTGACAGCGTGCACGGCAAATTCCCCGCAACCGTGACGACAACCGAGGATTCGATCGACGTGGGCCGTGGCCCGATCCGCGTCACCGCGATCCGCAATCCCGCCGACCTGCCTTGGTCCGACGTGGATATCGTGATGGAATGCACCGGCATTTTCACCTCCAAGGAAAAATGCCAGGCCCATCTGGACAACGGGTCCAAGCGGGTGCTGATTTCCGCCCCCGGTTCGGACGCTGACAAGACCATCGTCTATGGTGTGAACCACGACACGCTGACCGCCGACGATATCATCGTCAGCAACGCGTCCTGCACCACCAACTGCCTGTCACCGGTGGCCAAGGTGCTGAACGACGCTGTCGGCATCACCAAGGGTTTCATGACGACGATCCACAGCTACACCGGCGACCAGCCGACGCTGGATACCATGCACAAGGACCTGTACCGCGCCCGTGCCGCTGCCCTGTCCATGATCCCCACCTCGACCGGTGCGGCCAAGGCAGTGGGTCTGGTGCTGCCCGAACTGAACGGCAAACTGGACGGCGTCGCGATCCGCGTCCCCACCCCCAACGTGTCGGTCGTCGACCTGACGTTCGAGGCCAGCCGCGACACCACCGTGCAGGAAATCAACGACGCGATCCGCGCAGCGGCAGACGGCCCGATGAAAGGCATCCTGGCCTATACCGACCTGCCGATGGTCAGCATCGATTTCAACCACGACCCGGCATCCAGCACGTTCCACATGGACCAGACCAAGGTTCTGGACGGCAACATGGTGCGCATTCTGACCTGGTATGACAACGAATGGGGCTTTTCCAACCGGATGAGCGATACCGCGGTCGCCATGGGCAAGTTCCTGTAACACCCGCACGCCCCCCGCACATCAGGCCGCCCCCACACCGGGGCGGCCTTTTTGTATGGAACCAGAATTGCGGCATCTGCGTTATGAGATCACCCTGAAAAAGTGGGCACGGACGAATGCGTTGACTGTTCTTGTCGCAAGTCTGACCATTCAGGACAAAATACACGTGTTTCACGCGTGAATTCATGTCTTTTGCGCCCTTGCGGACCTCATTAGACATGATTTTCGCTCATATCGGCCCCGCGCGGATGCCGCCTGAAATCCCGGCACACCGCCACCAAAATCATCAAAACACGCCGTTCAGCCCTGCATTTCATGCAAGGCGGTTATCACGCTGCGGCAGTTGTGCTGCAGCGCAGCATCCCTATCTTTGGGTCATCGAAACAAATTCGCCCGAAAGGAGCCTACCATGACCCTCGTTGAGACCATCCGGAGCACGCTCCAAAAGCGCGCCGTCTATGAAAAAACCCGCAAGGAACTGCGTCGCCTGCCGCTGGATGTGGCGCTGGATCTGGATATTGATCGCGCCGATGCGGACAAGATCGCATATAACGCCGTCTATCGTTAAATGCGGCGTATCGTGACACAAGGCGGCCCCGGATGACCCGGCTGGCCGCCTTTTTATTTCAGCGGCCTGCCTTCAGCTTGTCATGCAGGGCATCCACTACCGCCGGGGTCACGAACTTTGACACATCGCCGTCCAGTCTGGCGATTTCCTTGACCAGCTTGCTGGCGATGGCCTGATTTTTCGCATCCGCCATCAGGAACACGGTTTCGATACCGTTATCCAGACTGCGGTTCATGCCGACCATCTGAAATTCGTATTCGAAATCAGCGACCGCGCGCAGACCGCGAATGATGACCCCTGCACCCACGTCACGGGCGCAGTGGATCAGCAGATTCTCAAACGGATGCACCACGATTTCGGTGCCCAGCGGTTTGCCCAGTGGCACGACCTCTGACCGGATCATCTCGACCCGCTCGTGCAGATCGAACAATGGCCCCTTGTCCCGGTTGATGGCGACACCGATCACAAGCCTGTCCACCAGCGAACAGGCGCGGCGCACGATATCAATGTGACCATGGGTCACCGGGTCAAAGGTGCCGGGGTATAATCCTGTGCGCATCGGCACCTCGCAATTCGGTCGGGCGATCAGTAGCCCTTGATCATGCCTTCGAGCGCGTCTTTTTCCATCGACAGCTCTGACAGCCGAGCTTTGACAACGTCACCGATGGAAATCAACCCGATCATCGCGTCACCGTCCATGACCGGCAAGTGGCGGAACCGTCCTTCGGTCATCATCGACAGCACGCTGTGGGCATTGTCGCGGGTGGTGCAGGTGGTGATTTTCGACGTCATCATGGTCTCGACGGTGTCGGCCAGACATTCCGGCCCACGCTTGCCGATTTCGCGGACGATGTCGCGTTCGGACAGGATGCCTGCCAGTGCGGCACCATCGTTGGACACCACCACCGTGCCGATCCGGTTGTCAGACATCACTTTGGCTGCGTCAGCGACGCTGCTGCTGGGTTTGACCCAGAACATCTCTTGCGAGGTTTTCGACCCAAGTATTTGTTGCACAAGCATGATGACCCTCCCGTCTGCCTGAACCAAGGGTTCCAGACACGCCGCCACAGGTCAAGGATCATTGCCGTCGTGACGGTCGCAACATAGATTTTCCATCGGGAATCAATGGGGGGTCCGATGTCACCGGAACTGACGATTTTGGCCATCAACGCAGTCTTTGTGGGATTTGCCTATGGGTTCGCCTACCCCATGTTGCGGGTGCGGACGATGAACAGACTTGCGCTGTTCGACCTGATTATCGGCAGTGCCGCACTGATCCTCGCGGGATTGCTGTATTACGGATCAGGGGTCCGGTTTTCGATGGTCCTGTTCGACACGAACTGGTTGTTCTTTTCGCTTGTGACCATGGCGCTGATCGAGATCATTCCCGCAACACTCTACATGCGGCGACACGGCATCAGCATGATGGACGATCCGGAATAGCCTCCAGTCGCGCGACCTCGGACTTGATCCCGGCCTGCAAAAGATCCGCAAACCGGGTCAGACGTTCTGACCGGCGGTCCGCGTCGTGCCTCACCAGATAGAACGACCGCGTCAATGACACCTGATCCATCAGGACCCGGTGCAGGTCAGGTGCCGACGGCAGCGCGAAATCATGCACGATGCCGATGCCCGCGCCTGCGCGCAGCATCTGCAACTGCACCGAAACGGAATTGCTGGCCAGCTGCACCCCGGCACGCGCAAGCGGCCCCAGATAATCCAGTGCTGCGTCAAAGATCATGTCGGGGATATACCCCACCAGCGCCCTGCCCTGTAGCGCCTCCAGTGTTTGCGGGACTGCCAGACTGCGATTCTGTGCCAGATGCAGGCGGTAGTCGGTAATCTTTTGCACGGTCAGCCGCCCGGCCTGCGGCGGACTGACGGTGATCGCCATATCCGCCTCGCGCCGCGACAGGTTCACCACACGCGGCAGCGACAGGATCTGAACCTCAAGTTCCGGATTGTCGGCCTGGATCGCGGCACAGACCTGCGGCAGCAGGTAGTTGGCGCAGCCGTCCGGTGCGCCGATGCGGATCTGCCCAGACAAGCCCGCGCTGGGTGTCTGACCGATATCCCAGGCCCGGCCGAGTGCGATCTCTGCCTGTTCGGCGGCCTCTTGCATCCGCGCCCCCATATCCGTGACCGCATAGCCCTGGGGTGATTTCACGAACAGCGCCGCACCCATGGCCTGTTCCAGCCGGTTGATCCGTCGCCCCAGCGTGGCCGGGTCCATCCGCAGCCCCGGTGCCGCCGCAGACAGGCTCTCGGCGCGGGCAACCGCAAGGAACACGCGCATATCATCCCAATTCATCGCACACCCGCATTTTTGCAAAACCAATTTGTCAAATTGACGCTTTCGCACCCAAAAACGCAAGACTAAGGTCTGGCCAAACCAGAGGAGGCGATGATGCAAGAACTGACCCATTACATCGACGGCGCACATGTCAAAGGCACGTCCGGCCGTTTCGCGGATGTTTTCAATCCCGCCACCGGCGAGGTGCAGGCCAAGGTGCCGCTGGCGAATGCCCAGGAAATGGACCATGCCGTCCAGATCGCGCTCAAGGCACAGCCCGCATGGGCCGCGACCAACCCACAGCGCCGGGCGCGCGTGATGATGAAATTCGTCGATCTGCTGCACCGCGACATGGACAAACTGGCCGAAGCCCTGAGCCGCGAACACGGCAAGACGCTGCCGGACGCCGCCGGTGACGTACAGCGTGGCCTCGAGGTGGTCGAATATTGCATCGGTGCGCCGCAACTGCTGAAAGGTGAATTCACCGATGGTGCTGGCCCAGGCATCGACATGTATTCCATGCGCCAGCCGCTGGGGGTGTCCGCAGGCATCACGCCGTTCAACTTTCCCGCCATGATCCCGATGTGGATGTTCGCCCCTGCCATCGTCTGCGGCAACGCATTCATTCTGAAACCGTCGGAACGTGATCCATCCG
The DNA here is from genome assembly GCF_001420005.1 of Loktanella sp. 3ANDIMAR09. Classification (GTDB taxonomy): domain Bacteria; phylum Pseudomonadota; class Alphaproteobacteria; order Rhodobacterales; family Rhodobacteraceae; genus Loktanella. Next base: position 232,284 of record NZ_LJAK01000005.1, read on the forward strand.
TCCCGCTGATGCTGGCCGAGCTGATCGAAGAAGCGGGCCTGCCCAAAGGCATCCTGCAAGTGATCAACGGCGACAAGGAAGCGGTGGATGCGATCCTCGATCACGACGTGATCCAGTCCGTCGGTTTCGTGGGATCGACCCCGATCGCGGAATATATCTACGGTCGTGGCTGTTCCAACGGCAAGCGCGTCCAGTGCTTTGGCGGTGCGAAAAACCACATGATCATCATGCCCGACGCGGACATGGATCAGGCCGCTGACGCGCTGATCGGCGCAGGCTATGGCGCTGCCGGCGAACGCTGCATGGCGATTTCCGTCGCGGTCCCGGTCGGTGAAAAAACCGCCGATGCGCTTATCGAAAAACTGATCCCGCGCATCGACGCGCTCAAGGTTGGCCCCTACACGGGTGGCAAGGACGTGGACTACGGCCCCGTTGTCACCGCAGCCGCCAAGGCGAACATCCTGCGGCTGGTCGAAACCGGTGTGGAACAGGGTGCCGAACTGGTCGTCGACGGTCGCGATTTCAGCCTGCAGGGCTACGAGGACGGCTTTTTCGTCGGGCCGCACCTGTTCGACCGCGTGACCAAGGACATGGACATCTACAAGCACGAAATCTTTGGCCCCGTGCTGTCGGTCGTGCGTGCGAACGACTACGAAGAGGCACTTGGCCTCGCCATGGACCACGAGATGGGCAATGGCACCGCGATCTTTACCCGTGACGGCGACGCGGCGCGCGATTTCGCCAACCGCGTCAACGTCGGCATGATCGGTGTGAACGTCCCGATCCCGGTGCCGCTGGCCTATCACACGTTCGGTGGCTGGAAAAAATCCGTCTTTGGCGACCTGAACCAGCACGGCCCGGATGCGTTCAAGTTCTACACACGCACCAAAACCGTGACCGCGCGCTGGCCCTCGGGTATCAAGCAGGGTGGCGAATTCAACTTCAAGCCGATGGACTGATCACGCATCAGATCACCATGCACAGTGTGGCGCGCAGCAATGCGCGTCACCTTTTTTTTGTGACTGTCGCCCGAAACAGCCGGGCAGACCAAAACGACAGGGCAAACCAAAAGTTTTTCACCGGCTGAAACCATTTTTGCGCAATGATCGTGGATCCAATCAGCTGAGGAGGAAAAACCACATGTCCAATCCGATCACCCGCCGCCGCGCCCTGCGCATCATGGCATCATCTGCCGCCGTTCCTCTGTTGGCGACGACCGCCTATGCCGCGGCCCATGCGCAGCCGACGACACATACGGTGACAATCCAGAACATGGCGTTCAACCCGGCGAACCTCACCATCAAGGCCGGCGATACCGTCGTTTTCAGAAACGAAGACCGCGCGCCCCATGATGCCACCGCCGACAATGGCGCTTTCAAGACAGCACGACTGGCCACGGGTCAATCTGCACAGCTCACCTTTCCGGGGGCCGCGACCTATTCCTACATCTGCTCGATCCATCCGCGCATGACCGGTTCGATCACCGTCACCTGACCCCCAAAGCAGGTGATCTGATCGTCAGGGTCCGCATTCCACAGGTTCGGAGTGCGGACCCACTTATTCTGCGGCGACCCGCTTGGCATCCAGCATCGGCTTGAGGTAACGCCCCGTATGGCTCTCGGCCACGACGGACACCTCCTCCGGTGTCCCCTCGGCAACGATCCGGCCGCCGCCGTCCCCACCTTCGGGGCCGATATCAATCAGGTGGTCCGCCGTTTTGATCACATCCAGATTGTGTTCGATGACCACGACCGAATTGCCCTGATCGACCAATTCATGCAGCACTTCCAACAGCTTGCGCACGTCCTCGAAATGCAGACCCGTTGTTGGCTCGTCCAGGATGTACAGCGTCCGGCCCGTTGATGCGCGCGCCAGCTCTTTTGACAGTTTGACGCGCTGCGCCTCACCGCCGGACAGCGTTGTCGCCTGCTGGCCGACCTTGATATAGCCCAGACCCACGCGCATCAGCGCATCCATCTTGGTCCGGATCGAAGGCACCGCCTTGAAAAATTCCTGCGCGTCCTCGACGGTCATGTCCAGTACGTCCGCAATGCTCTTGCCCTTGAACCGGATTTCAAGCGTTTCGCGGTTATAGCGCGCGCCCTTGCAGGTTTCGCAGGTGACATAGACGTCAGGCAGAAAGTGCATCTCGATCTTGATGACGCCGTCACCCTGGCACGCCTCGCAGCGCCCACCCTTTACGTTGAAACTGAACCGTCCGGGCTTGTAGCCCCGCGCCTTGGCCTCTGGCAGGCCAGAGAACCAGTCGCGGATCGGCGTGAACGCCCCCGTATAGGTCGCAGGGTTCGAACGCGGCGTCCGTCCGATGGGCCGCTGGTCGATGTCGATCACCTTGTCCAGATGCTCGAACCCCTTGATCGTCTCACAAGGCGCCGGGGCCTGCCGAGCACCATTCAGCTTCATCGCGGCGTTCTTGAACAGGGTTTCGATCGTCAACGTCGATTTCCCGCCGCCCGACACGCCCGTCACGCAGACGAATTTGCCCAACGGGAAATCCGCAGTGACGTTTTGCAGGTTGTTGCCCGTCGCCTTGACCACCGTCAGCTTCTTGCCATTGCCCTTGCGCCGTTCCGTGGGCACCGCGATTTCACGCGTGCCGGTCAGATACTGCCCGGTCACGGAATCGGCATTCGCCATGATCTCGGCCGGGGTGCCCTTGGCCACGACCTGTCCACCGTGCACCCCTGCCCCCGGCCCGATGTCAAAGACATAATCCGCCTCGCGGATCGCTTCTTCGTCGTGTTCGACCACGATGACGGTATTGCCCTGATCGCGCAGGTTTTTCAGCGTGGTCAGCAATCGGTCGTTGTCACGCTGGTGCAGACCGATGCTTGGTTCGTCCAACACATACAGAACCCCCGTCAACCCGGACCCGATCTGGCTGGCCAGCCTGATCCGCTGGCTTTCGCCGCCCGACAATGTGCCCGCATTGCGCGCCATGTTGAGATAGTTCAGACCGACGTTGTTCAGGAACCCCAGCCGTTCGCGGATTTCCTTGAGGATGGCGCGCGCGATCTCGTTTTTCTGCTTGGACAGCTGATCGGGCACCGCCAGACACCAGTCGTAGGCGTCCGCGATGGACATCTGCACGATCTCACCGATATGCAATTTGCCGATCTTTATCGCCAGCGCCTCTTCGCGCAGCCGGTATCCGCCACAGGCACCGCAAGGCCGGTTGTTCTGGAACTGCTCGAACTCTTCGCGGATCCAATTGCTGTCTGTCTCGCGGTAGCGGCGTTCCATATTCGGAATGACGCCCTCAAAGGGACGGCTGACGGTATAAACGCGCCCACCCTCGTCATAGCGGAACTTGATCTCTTCCTTGCCCGATCCCCGCAGGAACACCTGTTGGATCGCGGGATCCAGATCCTTCCAGCGCGCGGTTTTCTTGAACCCGTAGTGCTTGGCGATCGCCTCGATGGTTTGCAGGAAATAGGGCGATTTCCCCTTGCGCCACGGTGCCAGCGCGCCGTCCTCGATTTTCAGCGTGACGTCAGGGACCACCAGTTGTTCGTCGAAAAACAGCTCGACGCCCAGACCGTCACACTTGGGACAGGCCCCCACGGGCGCGTTGAATGAAAACAGCCGCGGCTCGATCTCGGGAATGGTGAACCCGCTGACAGGACAGGCAAAATTCTCGGAAAAGGTGATGCGTTCCGGCTCACCCTCACTGGGTGCGGTCTCGAGGATCGTGATGCCGTCCGCCAGATCAAGCGCCGTGCGGAACGAATCCGCCAGCCGCGTCTCAAGCCCCTCGCGTACCACGATCCGATCGACAACCACGTCGATGTCATGGCGGAACTTTTTGTCCAGCGTGGGCGGTTCGTCCAATTCGTAGAACTGCCCGTCAACCTTGACCCGCTGGAACCCCTGCTTGCGCAGTTCCAGGAACTCCTTGCGGTATTCCCCCTTGCGGTCGCGGATGATGGGGGCCAGCAGATAGCCGCGCGTGCCCTCTTCCATCGCCATGACACGGTCAACCATGTCCTGCACCTGCTGCGCCTCGATGGGCATTCCGGTCGCGGGTGAATAGGGCGTGCCTGCACGCGCGAACAGCAGGCGCATGTAGTCATAGATCTCGGTGATCGTGCCTACCGTCGATCGGGGGTTTTTCGACGTGGTTTTCTGTTCGATCGAAATGGCGGGCGACAGGCCAGAGATGTGATCCACATCCGGCTTTTCCATCATGTCCAGAAACTGGCGCGCATAGGCACTCAGGCTCTCGACGTAGCGGCGCTGGCCTTCGGCATAAATCGTGTCGAACGCGAGCGAGGATTTGCCGGACCCGGACAGGCCCGTAATCACCACCAGCTGATCGCGCGGGATATCCACGTCGATATTCTTGAGGTTGTGTTCGCGCGCGCCGCGCACTTCGATGTTCTTCAGCTCGGCCATATCGCCCCCAAGGCAGTGTCCCTTCTCAGATAGCAAGACAAATGCCGTTTGCCAGCCCCGAAAATGAACAAAGGATGAACACCGCAAGATTCAGCGGCGCTCATCCTTCTTCTGGTCAAAAATATCCCGGGGGTTTGGGGGCAGCGCCCCCAATCCTCACATGTGAATGACGCGACCGTAGGCGTCCAGCACACTTTCGTGCATCATTTCCGACAGGGTGGGATGCGGGAACACGGTGTTCATCAGGTCTTCTTCGGTGGTTTCCAGCTGGCGGCCCACGACATAGCCCTGGATCAGTTCGGTGACTTCTGCGCCGACCATGTGGGCACCCAGCAGTTCGCCGGTTTTCGCGTCAAAGATCGTCTTGACCATGCCTTCGGGTTCACCCAGCGCGATGGCCTTGCCGTTGCCGATGAAGGGGAACCGGCCAACCTTGATATCATAACCCAATTCCTTGGCCTTGGCCTCGGTATAGCCCACGGATGCAACCTGGGGATGGCAATAGGTGCAGCCCGCGATGCTCTCGGGTTTGACGGGGTGCGGATGTTTGCCTGCGATCAGTTCCGCGACCATGACGCCCTCATGGGACGCCTTGTGCGCGAGCCATGGCGCGCCGGCAATATCCCCGATGGCGAACAGACCGTCGACGCCCGTGCGGCAATATTCGTCCGTCACCACATGGGTGCGGTCGATCTTGACGCCCAAATCCTCCAGCCCGAGGTTTTCGACGTTGCCCACGATCCCCACGGCGGAAATCACCGTGTCGAATTCCATCTTTTCGACCTTGCCCTTGCTTTCGATATGGGCGGTCACCTTGTCCTTGGCGCGGTCCAATTGCTTGACCACGGATTTCTCCATGATCTTCATTCCCTGCTTTTCGAACTGCTTCTTGGCGAACTTGCTGATCTCTGCGTCCTCGACGGGCAGCACGCGGTCCATCACCTCGACCACCGTGGTATCGGCGCCCATGGTGTTGAAGAAGCTGGCGAATTCGATCCCGATGGCACCCGACCCGATGACCAGCAGTTTTTCGGGCATGCGTGGTGCCTGCAAGGCGTGCTTGTAGTTCCAGACGCGGTCACCGTCGGCCTCGAGGCCGGGCAGATTGCGTGCACGCGCACCGGTGGCCAGAACGATGTTCTTTGCTTCCAGTTGCTCTTCGCCCTTGTCGGTCTTGACGCTGACCTTGCCCTTGGCGGTGATCCGGGCCTCGCCCATGATCGTGGTGATCTTGTTCTTTTTCATCAGGTGGCCGATGCCGGACGACAATTGCCCCGCGACATTGCGCGACCGCTTGACCACGGCTGCCAGGTCAAAGCTTGGTTTTTCGACCGACAGGCCGAATTCCTTGGCCCGGTGCATCAGGTGGAAGACCTCGGATGAACGCAACAGCGCCTTGGTCGGGATGCAGCCCCAGTTCAGACAGATGCCGCCCATGTGTTCACGTTCCACGATCACGACCTTCTGCCCCAGCTGGGCCGCACGGATCGCGGCCACATAGCCACCGGGACCTGCCCCGATCACGATCACGTCGAAATTTTGTGCGGCCATGTCGCGGCTCCCTGCGCAAGAATAGTTTAACGTTGAACTAAATGTCCTGACCCAACTATATGACCCTCGTGGCCAAGGGCAACCCGAAGTTTCAGGCCTGGTCCGCCTGAAGCTTACGCAAGGTCAGACCATAGCCGCCGTTGGCCAGGTAATCGACCTCTGCCTTGGTGCTGGCGCGATCAAGTGCTGCATTGCGATACGGGAACCGACCGAATTCACGGATTACCTCGCGGTGCGCCTGCGCGTGCACACCATTGTCGCCCTCCGGCATCCGCGCATGCAGTAGCCGAACGGCCCGATCCTGGTCCGTCAGGTTTTCCGAATGCATCAGCGGCAGATAAAAGAATTGGCGGGCCGGCGGGTCGATCCGCAGATCCCAATCGCGGTCGATTGCCATTTTTGCCGCCGACCGCGCCAAATGGTCAGTCGCAAAGGACCGTCCGTCACCGCGAAACATGTTGCGCGGGAACTGATCGGTCAAAATGATATAGGCAAGCGCCTCTGACGGGCATGTCAGCCACAGGCCCAACCCGCCGTCCTCGGCCTCTTGCCAGCGATCCATGAACGTCTCGCGGATCTTGGCATCCAGCGCATCGTCCTGTCGGTACCAATCCGCCGGGTCGCATTCCTCGAGCCAGAACCGCAACACATCCTGTGGTGTAATCATCTTAAACGCCCTCCGCGCAGGCACAATTTGGGGCCAAAGTGTTCCAGACCCAAGCAAATCCGCGCGCGCCGCGCAAGCCTCAGTTGACCGAGGGTGTCGCGGTTGTGTCGTCTTCGCTGTTTTCGGCGATGGCGTCCTCGGCGGCGGTTTCCTCGTTTTCGATGTAAACCTCTTGCGCCATCTCGGTGACGATCGGTGTCGTCGACGGGCTCAGCGCGGAATAGCTTACCTGATCGAATTCCTCGGCGCTTCGTTCACGCTGAACCATCCGCACCAGACCGTAGGCACCCATCACGATCATCAGGAACGCGAGGAAAAGCCAGTATCCTGCGGGTCCGATCATATCCAGCATATAGCCTAGGATGACAGGTCCCAGGATCGCGCCCACGCCGTTCACGAACAGCAAACCACCCGATGCAGCGGCCATATCCTCGCGTTCGAGGTAGTCGTTGCAATAGGCAATCAACAGCGCATACAGCGGGTTGGATGTCCCGCCCACCAGCGCCCCCGACAACAAAGCGAGTGTGTAGGAGGCCGGGAAAAAACCGGCGATCAGCGACCCAAAGCCACCGACAAAGGCGACACCGATAATCAGGATACGCCGGTCCAGACGGTCCGACAGCCAGCCAATGGGATACTGGGCAATCAGCGCCGCCGTGTAGATGCCGGACACGAACAGCGAAATCTGCGCGACGCTGAACCCCGCCCGCGCGCCGTAAACCGCCGACATGCCGAACTGTGCCGAAAACACGCCACCCAGCAGGAACATGCCGACGCAGGCCAGCGGCGACGTGCGGATCAACTGCGTGACCTTCATCGGCTTGGTGCGGCCAAAGGCCGGCATCGGTTTGATCGACAACAGGATCGGCGCAAAGGCCATGGACACAAGCGCACTGGACACGATGAACAGCGTATAGCCTGACACATCGCCGCGCGTGATGATGAACTGCGCGCTGACGATGCCCGCCATCTGCACGATCATGTACAGCGACAGCGCCTGCCCGCGCGTCTCGTTCGAGGAGGCATCGTTCAGCCAGCTTTCGGCGGTGACATAGACGCCGCAGAAACAGAACCCGATCACCACACGGCCAACTGTCCAGGAAATCGGATCGGCCAGCACGGGATACAGGATCAGCACAGCCGAGATGGTCGATCCAAGTGCCGCAAAGACCCGCACGTGACCAACTCTGCGGATCAGTTCGGGCACCGTTTTCGAGGCGAACAGAAACCCCATGAAATAGCCCGACATCACGATCGAGATCTGCAGCGTGCTGAAACCTTCGATTTCGCCGCGCAGACCCAGCAGCGTGCCTTGCAAACCGTTACCGATCATCAGCATAAACATGCCCAGGAACAGCGCCCAGGACGAGGTGAATACGTTGATCATGGCGCGGCCCTTTCAAGCAGTGACGCAGTCAGTCAAGTGCCCCCGTCGCCGTCATGGCGAAGGTTGTCAACACTTTGCAACAGATTGTGGCAAAGGCTGCGTGACAGTTTGCGTGTTTTTGCCGGCCCGTGTCGCAAGTCGCATTTGAGGGGTCGTATTGTGCCAGAGGTTGCAGGCGGTTGATCGCTGATCCGCGCGCGGTGCCTGTTCCGCCAACCTACAATCCGTTAGGGCACAGCCGAACGCATCACACAGAACGACGGAGCCACCAGATGTTACTGCGCAGCCTGACCCTGATCACCGCCCTTGCCCCGCTGACCGCCATGGCGGCCGACAGCGAAAACAGGTTTGCCGTTGACGGGATCGGCGTCGGGCGGTGTTCGGTTCTGGTCGCCGCGAACGATGCGGGCGACACCGCACTGGTCGCAGGCTTTGGCAGCTGGGCATCGGGATATCTGACTGCGACCAACGCGCTGACACCGGGCACATTCGACATGACCCCCTGGCAATCAGAGAGCCTGATCCTCGCCCAGGTCGGCACGTATTGCCGCCAGAACCCCGATGTACCCTTTTTCGAGGCGCTACGCCGCCTGATCCAGCAGTTGGACCCAGTCAAACTGACCGAGGCCAGTGAGCCCCTCACCCTGACCGCAGGCGAAAACACCGCCCAGATCTATGCCGCCGTGGCGCAGGGCGTGCGCGATGCGTTGACGGCGCTGGATTACGACGTGGCCGACGGCGATGCGGGACTGACCGAGGCGATCAGCGCCTTTCAGACCGACAACGCGCTTGACCCGACGGGTCTGCCGGATCAGCGCACGCTGCTGCGCCTGTTCAACCGCTAGGATCGCCACCCGGCAACAACAGCGACGAATCCCCATAAGAGAAAAAGCGGTAACGCTCTGCGATCGCGTGCGCGTAGATGTCGCGCACGCGGTCGACCCCCATGACCGCCGAAACCAGCATCATCAGCGTGGATTTCGGCAGGTGGAAATTTGTCATCAGCGCATCGGCTGCACGCAATTTGAACCCCGGCGTGATGAAAATGTCGGTGTCGCCCGTCCACGGCTGAACCCCGTCATCGGTGGCTGCCGTCTCGATCAGACGCAGCGCGGTCGTGCCCACAGGAATGATCCGGCCACCGCCCGCTCGGGTCGCATTGATCTGATCTGCCGCCTCGGCCGTGACCTCGCCCCATTCGGCGTGCATCTTGTGCTGCGCAATATCGTCGACCTTGACCGGCAGGAACGTGCCTGCACCGACGTGCAGGGTGACATAGGTGAACTGCACCCCCTTGTCGCGAAGCGCCTGCAACAAGGCATCGTCGAAATGCAGTGACGCGGTCGGTGCAGCCACAGCACCCGAGGTCCGGGCCCAGGCCGTCTGGTAATCCGTGCGGTCCGCCTCGTCGGCGGGGCGCAGGGCGGCAATGTAGGGAGGCAGCGGCATCTGTCCTGCCTGATCGAGAGCCTTGTCGAAATCGCTGCCCGTCAGGTCGAATTCCAGATGCGCCTGCCCGTCGGCACGTCCCAGCACACGGGCCCGCAGCGTGTCGGAAAACACGATCACCTCGCCGTCGCGCACCTTTTTCAGTGGTTTGACCAGTGCTGTCCAGCCGATGGCCTGCGGGGCCAGCAGCGTGACCTCGATCCGCGCCGACGTCTCGCCCGCCTCGCCGGTACGGCTGCGCGTGCCGGTCAGCCGCGCCGGGATCACCTTTGTATCGTTCAGCACAAGGCGGTCGCCGGATTGCAGCAGATCGACGAGATCACTGACCCGGCGGTCGTCCAGTCGTTCAGGTGTCGCCACCAGCAGCCGTGCCGACGTCCGCGGACGCGCAGGACGGGTGGCGATCAGATCCTCGGGCAGGTCGAAATCGAAATCAGACAGTTTCATCGGCTTACCTGTGGTGGCGGGCGGCGAAAAATCTCGCGGAACATGCCCGGCGTGAACAATGACAGCGGATTGACCGTGACCTGTGGGGCCGCCGCCGTTCCCGCAAGGTTGAAATTGAAACCGATCAGACCTTCGCCCCTGCGGGTCAGGAAACTGCCGATCCCGTTAAGGATGTAAAACGGCGAGACGACGCCTTGGAACGCCACCTGCTTTGACGCCAGCGTGTAAATTCCATCCAGCGAAATGCCAAGTCCCGGTCCAACCGCGCTGGATTGTGTCACGGTGATCGCATCGGGGGTCAACCGAAACGCTGCATCCACCGTATCGAACGACAACCCCTGACCGTCCAGCTGCTGCAACAGGCCGACAACGCTGATGGCATCCAGCAATGCGGCGACACCCGGCGCGTCCCGCACCCGCAAATCGCGGATCGCGAGTGTGCCGTCATAGGCGCGCCGTTCCGGGGCCGGGACCAATGTCAGGTCCAGATTGCCACCCAGCGCCCCTTGCATGAACCCGCCCGCGCGCAGCACCGCGCCGGCATCCGTTGCCGCGATACGCACGGCTGTGCGACCGCCCGTCGGCGTCACCTCTCCGGTCACGGGGGCCTGCCCGTTGAATTGTCCGTCGAAACGGCCTGTCAGCCCGCCGGTCGTGTCAAAGCGGCCACGGAACCCGGTCAGCGCCAGCCCCCCCGCAATATCGAGCCGGTTCAGCGTCACGTCGATCGGACCGCCCTGCCCGCCACCGGACCCGCCGCCCAGCTGGGCGCGCGACAGATCCAGCACCCCGCCCGAGATGGTCACACCAACGGCCCGCCCGGCCCCGCGTCCGGTCAGGGTGACAGGCCCGTCGAACCAATTGCCGACCCGCACCCGGTCAAATCGCGCCGCCTGCAACTGGCCTTGCGCCAATGATACGGTGCCCGTGGCCCGCAAGCCCGGCGCCTCGAGGCTGATGTCCTCGACCTGCGGTGAGGCACCCAGTGTCGCGGTCAGTGCCAGGCTGCCTGATGTCGCCTCGGGTTTGATCCAGTTGATCGCGGGCACGGACAGGCCGACACCGGCCAGGTCCGATGTCAGGCGCAGGCGTGGCGGGCTGTCCCGAGGCAGGGTCAGGTCGATACGTGCCAGGCCGCGACCGCGGACGGCACCGGGCGGCAAACCGATACCAAAGGTCTGCAACGCGCCGGGCGTGATCGTGACATCCGCCGTGATCTGCGGTCGCGCGCCAGAGGGGCCGAACCCCTGCCGGTAGACCCCGCGCAGCGCCACACCGTCCAGACTGGCCGGGCCGGTCAGGATCAGACCATCGGGCCCGATTTCGGCCTCCAGCCGGCTGCTTGTCAGCCTGCGGTTTGGCACCAGCACATCGCTGCCAATGCGCGTCAGCACCGCCGTTGCCTCATAAGACACGTCCGGCCCACGCACGCCGTCCCGGATGGGCAGGCCAATTGCGGCGCGCACCGCCGCGCGGCCGTCTGCCAATGTCACAGGCAGGTTCGCCCGGTCCATCAACCGCAGCGGTGGCTGCGACAACAGCGACAGCGCCGCCGTCACCGTGCTGTCGGTGCGCAGGTCGATGTCGAGGCGTGCCGGTTTCTCTGCCAGATCGGGAATGACCAGCGTGGACCCTGCCACGCTGACGGCCCCTCCTTGCGGGGCAACCACCCGACCGGCGGAAACCGACAGCGCAAACCGGTCCTGTCCCAGACTGGCAAAACCCGCCGCATCCTCGATCCAGGGATTATCGCGCAGATAGCGCACCCGCGCGCCCTCGAACCCGAAACTGGCCGCAAGAACGGGTGCCGCTTCGGGCAGCAACCGCAACCCAAGGTTCACATCCTGCAGGGTGCCACCGTCGATATTGTTGGCAATCCAGCGACGTGTGCCCGGTCGGACCTGTTCCGGCCAGACCCGCATCAGCGCCTCGGGTGTCAGGCGATCCGCCGCGATATCCAGACGCGAGGTCCAGCCTTGCGCCGTAGCCGCCACCGTCATCGCAGCCTGCGCAGTGATGGCCGGATCGGTCACCGTGACCTGCCCGATATCCAGACGAAAGGGGGCAAGCCGCAGACGCATGTCGATATCCGCCCGCGCAAGCGGCAGGGGTTCGTCATAGACCCCGCGCGGGTTCAGCGCGATTTCGGTCGCAACCAATTGCATCACGAAACTGCGCGGCAGCCCCGCGCGGAAATCCTGTAACAGAACGTGTCCTTGGGCGGTAAACCTTGTGGACGCAGATGCAAGCGACAGCGCATCGACCGCGACCCTTTGGGCCTCGGGATCATAGCGGCCCACGATCGTGGCGGAATCCACCGGCAGCGGAACCGGCCCGCCTGTAATTTCACCAGCGCCAACGGACAAGGTCACGGCAAGCGGGGCCAAAACCCCATCTGCATCAAGCGCAGTCGTCAGTTGCGCGGATACGGGTGCATCCAGCGCGTCCAGAACGGCCAGCGCCGCTGACTGGCTGGCCAGATCACGCGCCGGCAGGTCGCGCACGGATACGCTGATATCGGCAGCCAGACTGTCACGCGGACTGTCCAGCGCCAAGTCGACCTGCGCTGTTCCCGCATCCCCCGCTAGCGCGACCGCAAGCGCGGCCGTCGTGCGCGCCGCCGTCAAACGCAGATCGAACCGCCCGTCGTCCACGGTCCAGACCCGATCGGCCCGCGCGTCGCGATAGGTCATCGCCACACCGTCCAGCGTCACCCCTTCGAGCGCGGCAAAGGCCGGACGTTCGCGCAACCCATCAAGCTGCGCCACCAATCCGCCCAGACCGTCGGCCAACAACGCGCCGTTGCCACCGGGGCGGTCAAATCCGAATTGAAACGCACCATCCGCGTCACGCCGGACCGATACCTGCGTCCCCGTCAGCGCGATCCGCTGCACCAGTGCCGCCCGTTCGAACAGCACGCCTCTTGGGGACAAGCCAGCTGCGATCCGGTCGACCTCGGCCAGCACCTGCCCCCTGCCATCGCGCAGCACCGTATCCATCAGCCATATCTGCGGATGCAGATCACGTCCCACGCGCAAATAGATATCGCCAAAATGCAGCGTCCCGCCGCCCAGCACCTCGGCGGCACGCGATTCGACCCGGTCGCGTACCCATGCAGGGGCTGTGATGTCGCGGTCCAGCACCGCAATTCCGGCCACAAACAGCAACAGAAACGGCAGCACGAACAGCCACAACAGCGCCCTGATGCCGCGGGACGGCATCCGCCTGCGCGGGATTGTCGCTGTTTCGGGGTCTGTCATGGTTTGCCTGTCCGCCTCACCGCGTTAGTTTCGCCGCAGATGGCGCAAAGCGAAACCCCGCGCCCGGGCCCACTGCTGAAGGATCACACATATGTCACAACCTGCCCCCGGTGATAACGCACCTGAAATCAGCCTGCCACGCGACGGTGGTGAGACGGTAACACTTGCGCAATATGCAGGACAAAAGGTCGTCGTCTATTTCTACCCGCGCGACGACACGCCCGGCTGCACCAAGGAGGCTGTGGGATTTACCGAACGGGCATCCGATTTCGCGGCCGCCAACACGGTTGTTCTGGGCATTTCCAAGGACACCGTCGCAAAACACGACAAGTTCCGCGACAAGCACAATCTGAGCGTGGTGCTGCTGTCCGATGCCGAAGGCGATGTCTGTGAACGCTATGGCGTCTGGGGCGAAAAACAGATGTACGGCAAGACCTTCATGGGGATCGAACGGGCAACTTTCCTGATCGATACCGAAGGCCGGATTGCGCAGGTCTGGCCCAAGGTCAAGGTGCCCGGCCACGTCGATGCCGTCCTCAACGCGGCGCAGGCCCTGTGACCCTCACACTCGCACAGATGGCGGTCGAGGTCCTGACAACCGCCGACGGTCGCGCCAAGACGGCAGTCAGTCATGCACATGCAGCGACATGGCGGGCGGCGCGGGCTGCAGGCACGCCCATTGCCATTGGCCGGGCAGCGCCGCCCGACCAGCCGGCCCGCCCCGCCCGGCCAGACCTGCTTGATCCGCGCGATGTGCCCCAGCGCAAACCCGGCTCTCCGGAAGGGCGGCTGGCCTTGCTGCATGCGGTTGCGCATATCGAACTGAACGCGGTGGATCTGCACTGGGACATCATCGCGCGGTTTTCCGACACGGCCATGCCCATCGGTTTCTACGACGACTGGGTCAAGGCCGCTGACGAAGAATCCAAGCATTTCAATCTGATGTGCGACAGACTTGAGGCGCAGGGTTCGCATTACGGGGCCTTGCCCGCCCATGCGGGCATGTGGCGCGCGGCCGAAGACACAGCCGATGACCTGCTGGGCCGTCTTGCCGTGGTTCCGATGGTGCTCGAGGCGCGCGGTCTGGATGTGACGCCGAACATGATCGAGGTTTTCAAACGCGCAGGCGACAAGGACACGGTCGCAGCCCTGAACGTGATCTACGCCGAAGAGGTCCACCATGTGTCCTACGGGTCAAAATGGTTCAACTTTCTTTGCGGGCGCGACAACCGCGATCCGACGCCCGTATTCCACGGCTTGGTCAGGCGCTATTTCCACGGCGCGCTGAAACCACCATTCAACGAAGAAAAGCGTGCGGAATCAGGGATGCCGCCGGATTTCTATTGGCCATTGGCGGCTGGATCATGATGCAGATTCGCGCGACTTCGGCGTATTCTTGCCCAAGAAATCTAATCGTCACTTAATTTTACCAAAAGCGTTGCTCCGATGCGTCAGTCTTTGTAAACGATCTTGACGCGGCAAAAAACAATACAGGCAGCTGCGCCGTGGGACAGGTAGGGAGAGACGCGTGAGATCACGTTTGGCGATGGCCGTGCACACACGGCTTGAAAAGAGATTTCCGGAAAAGCGGCTTTTTATTCGCTCGGACACCGAAACCCGTTTCATTCGTCTGCGTCCTTCTCACCAGCTCGTCGGGTGGAGCGTTGCATCGCTCCTTGTCGGCTGGTCCATCATATCGACCGCCGTGATCCTGATGGACAGTATCGGGGCCGGCAATTTCCGCGCGCAGGCCCAGCGTGATCAGATCATCTATGAACAGCGCCTGAACGCCCTTTCGACCGAACGCGATGCCCGCGCCGCCGAGGCTGTCGCGGCACAGCAGCGGTTCAGCTCCGCGCTTGAACAGATCTCGATCATGCAAAGCGCGCTTTTGGAAACCGAAGACAAGCGCCGCGAGCTGGAAACCGGTCTGGACGTGGTGCAGGCGACGCTGCGCGACACCATGCAGGACGTCAAGGCAACCCGCCTCGAGTTGGAACAGCTGGCCGCCGAGCCAGGATCCGCCGCCGCCGGTGCGGTGATGTCCGCACAGGCCGACAGCACCGTTGATCTGCTGGCATCCGCGCTGGCCGAAACCGCCGCAGAGCGCGACAAGATCGCCGCCGACGCGCAGTTCGCACTGGACAGCGCTGCGGAAACGCAGCTGGAACTGCGGCTCTTGCAGGACCGCAACGACGACATCTTCCGCCAACTCGAAGACGCGATGACGGTATCTGTCGAGCCGCTGGACAAGATGTTCCGCGCGGCTGGCATGAACCCCGACAACATGATCAGCCAAGTGCGCCGCGGCTATTCCGGGTCCGGCGGTCCTCTGACACCGCTGTCGTTCTCGACCCGCGGCGGTGCGCCCGATCCGAACGCCGAACGCGCCAACGGCATCCTGAACCGCCTGGACGAAATCAACCTGTATCGCATCGCCGCCGAAAAGGCGCCGTTCGATACCCCGGTCAAGGCGGCCTACCGCTTTACCTCAGGCTTTGGTCAGCGTTGGGGACGCCTGCATGCGGGCACCGATTTCGCGGCCCCCGTGGGCACACCGATCTATGCGACGGCCGATGGCGTGGTCACGAACGCTGGCTGGTCGTCCGGCTACGGTCGCCTGATCAAGATCCAGCACGAGTTCGGGATCGAGACGCGCTATGCTCACCTCTCCGCGATGCGTGTGAAGGTCGGTCAAAGGGTCTCGCGCGGTGAGCGGATCGGTGATATGGGCAATTCAGGACGGTCTACTGGTTCCCATCTGCATTACGAAGTGCGCGTGGGTGGCACACCCGTCAATCCGATGACCTACATAAGAGCGGGACAAGATGTTTTCTAAATCCAAGATCAACGAACCTGGCCCCAAGGCCGACACCGCCGCGCCTGCACCTGCAAGCCCCGCACCAGCGTCGTCCAGCAGCGATTACAAATCGCCCACCCCCGCCAAGGCCAAGCCGCCGGCATCCATCCTGTCGTCCGACCTGCTGGTCACCGGCAACATGAAAACCAGCGGTGATGTGCAGATCGAAGGTCAGGTCGAGGGTGACGTGCATGCCCACCTGCTGACCGTCGGCGAAGGCGCCACCGTCAAAGGCGAAGTGATCGGCGACGATATCGTTATTCATGGCCGCATCATCGGTCGCGTGCGCGGTCTGAAGGTGCGCCTGACATCGACAGCCCGTGTCGAGGGTGACATCATCCACAAGACAATCGCCATCGAATCCGGTGCCCACTTCGAAGGCTCGGTTCAGCGTCAGGACGACCCCCTGGCTGCCGGTGGCAAGGCTGCGAAAATGCCGACCGCTGCGCCCAAGGGTGCATCCGGGGACGCCGACAAAAGCTGATCCTTGACGCAGGATCATGATCCCTCACGGGCCACGTCTTATCGGACGCGGCCCGTTTTCGTGCCGGACTTTGCGCGAGATGGCAGACGTGGCTGGATTTTGGCTGCGGGTGTCCTGGCTTCGTCGATGGGGTTCATCGACGGCACGGTCGTCAGTATTGCCATTCCCGCGATTCGCGCATCGCTTGGTGCGACGCTTGATCAGGCCACCTGGATCAACAACGCCTATATGCTGACATTGTCGGCCCTCATCCTGACCGGTGGGGCCTATGGAGACAGGTTCGGTCTGGCGCGGGTCTTCTCGCTTGGTGTCGGGTTGTTCCTGATGACCTCGCTTCTCTGCGCTGTGGCACCGACCCCGGACCTGCTGATCGTCGCACGATTGGCCCAGGGCGTGGGTGCAGCCCTGATGGTGCCGGGCTCATTGGCCATGATTTCGCGGGCCTACCCCCGCGAACAGCGCGGACGCGCAATCGGCATCTGGGCCGCAGCATCGGGCCTGACAACTGCTGCGGGGCCGATCGTAGGCGGGCTTTTGCTTTCGTCCGGTGCCCCAGAGGCCTGGCGCGGTATCTTTGCGATCAACCTGCCGCTTGGCCTTGCGACGCTGTTTCTGGTCTGGCGGGCGGTCAATGCCGACCCGCGCCGCCAGGGCGAACCGGTCGATATCGCGGGCGCGGTGCTGGCGATCACCGGACTGGGCCTGCTGGCCTGGACACTGACCCATCTGGAGGGGAGCAATGACACCCGCCTGACGGTCCTGACCGGCGTGGCAGGCTGTCTGGTCCTCGCGGTGTTTCTGGCCCAGCAACGTCGCGCAGCGGCCCCGATGATGCCGCTGTGGATGTTCCGCAACCGGACGTTTTCGGCGGCGAATGCGTCGACCTTTCTATTGTATTTCGGCATGTCGGCGATCCTGTTCTTCTTGCCGATGCTCACCGTGGCGGGTTGGGGTCTGACGGCCTTTCAGACGATCTTTGCCTTTGGGCCGATCACCTTGTTCATCGCGGCGTTTTCCACCCGGTTCGGCAAGATGGCGGACCAGCACGGTGCCGGTCCCCTGATCACCGGCGGATCAGCGCTGGTCGCGGTCGGCTATGCGGGCCTTGCACTGGTGATCCCGTCCCAGAATTTCTGGCTGGGGGTTTTGCCGACCATGGGGGTCGTCGGACTGGGCATGAGCATGGTCGTAGCTCCCCTGTCTGCCAGCATCATGGGCGCGGCAGGTCCGGGACGCGACGGGATTGCATCGGGGATCAACAACGCTGTCAGCCGGATCGCAGGGTTGATCGCCGTGGCGGCGATGTCGTCGGTCGTGGCCATCGGCTATGCGATCAACGGCGGGCCCGCCAGCTTTGGCGAGGTATCCACCCTGCCCGGCCATCTGGACGCGATGAACAGCGGGTTCGCCTTGATTGCTTGGGGGGCATCCGGGCTGGCGGCGCTGTCGGCCATCATAGCGGCACTGCTGGTCAGGCGTTGATCCGGTGCCAGCCCTGTGCCAGTTCCAGCAACCGGCGATCATCACGGGCGCGCCCGATGAATTGCAGGCCCATCGGTTCCCCCGCCGCGGTCTGTGGCAGCGGCACCGCGACGGCTGGCAGGCCGATCAGCGACGCAGGGACCACGACCTCCATCCAGCGGTGGTAGGTGTCCATCGTGACCCCCGCGATATCCCGGGGCCAGGTCCAGTCCAGCGGAAACGGCCAGCATTGCGCCGTGGGCAGCACCACCGCATCCACCCGATCAAACAGACGTGCCGCCGCACGAAACCAATCAGACCGGATGTTACTGGCACGCTGGATGTCGCGCGCCGACAGGGCGCGGCCCCGTTCGATTTCCCAGATCGCCTCGGGTTTGAGGGCGTCACGGGTGGCGGCATTGTCGTAAAGTGACCCGAGGCTGCCCGCGATAGCAAAGCTGCGCAGTGTGATCCAACTGTCCCAGAGTGCTGCTGCATCAAACGGTGGGGTAATCTGCATCACCGAACAGCCCAGATCCGACATGCGATGGATTTGCGTTGCACAATGATCCAGCACACCGTCCTCCATCGGGTAGGCCCCGCCCCAGTCACCCAGCCAGCCGATGCGGCGCCCCGTCAGATCGGCGTCCAGGCTGCCATGCACATAGGCTGGCAAACCATGCGGCTGGCGTGGATCATGGCCCGACTGCGTGGCCAGCAAGGCAGAGAGATCGGCAGGGCTGCGCGCCATGGGGCCATTGGTGGACAACTGATGCAGGAAACTGTCGCCAGCGGGTTCCGACGGGACCAGCCCCCATGTCGGGCGCATGCCGTAAACACCGTTCCAGCCCGCGGGGTTGCGCAGACTGCCCATCATGTCGGACCCGTCCGCCACTGCGATCATGCGGGACGACAGCGCAACGGCGGCACCGCCGGATGATCCCCCGGCACTGCGTCCGCGCCGCAATCCGTTCTGCGTCGCACCAAACACCGGATTAAAGGTGTGACTGCCCAGACCGAATTCCGGGGTATTCGTCTTGCCGATCACGATGGCACCGGCGTCCTGCATCCGCTGCACCATGATGTCGGATGTTTTCGCAACGCGCCCGGCCAAGGCGGGCGACCCCATGGACGTGGGCAGACCTGCGGCATTGGACAGATCCTTGACCGCGATGGGAATGCCATGCAGCCAGCCCTTGCGCGGGACGTTGTCCGCCGCGCGCGCCTCGGCCAGCAAATCGTCGGCATCGCGCAGGGCGACGATGGCATTCAGATCCGGGTTGCGCCGTGCAATCCGGTCAAGCGTTGCCTGCATCACCTGTTCGGCCGTCAGCTGGCCATCGGCCAAGGCTGCGGACAGCGACAGTGCATCCTGGTCAAGTATATGGTCCATGCCGCCACCTGACCCTGCCGGGTCAGGATTGGCAAGGTTCAGTCCTCTGCCGTCGCTTCGGCGCGGGATTTACCGCTGACATCCATCGCCAGTGTCGCCGCCATCAGACCATCCAGATCGCCGTCCAGCACGCCCGAGGTATCCGACGTCTCGTAGCGGGTGCGCAGGTCCTTGACCATCTGGTAAGGCTGCAAAACGTAGGACCGGATCTGGTTGCCCCAGCCCGCGTCGCCCTTGTTTTCATGCGCCTCGTTGATCGCTGCGTTCCGGCGGTCCAGTTCGATCTGATACAGGCGGGATTTCAGCGCCTTCATCGCGATATCACGGTTCTGGTGCTGGGATTTTTCCGAGCTGGTCACGACGATGCCGGTCGGTTCATGGGTGATCCGCACCGCCGAATCCGTGGTGTTCACGTGCTGACCGCCCGCCCCCGACGACCGGTAGGTGTCGATGCGGATATCGGATGGGTTCACCTCGATTTCGATGTTGTCATCGACGACCGGATAGACCCAGACCGACGAAAACGACGTATGCCGCTTGGCTGCGGAATCGTAGGGGCTGATCCGCACCAGACGGTGCACACCGGATTCGGATTTCAGCCAGCCATAGGCGTTCGGGCCGCTGATTTTCAGCGCGGTCGATTTGATGCCGACCTCTTCGCCCTGGCTTTCGGACTGCAATTCGACCTTGTAGCCCTTTTTCTCGGCCCAGCGAATGTACATGCGCTTGAGCATGTTGGCCCAGTCACAGGATTCGGTGCCGCCCGCGCCCGCGTTGATTTCAAGGAAGGTATCGTTGCCGTCCGCCTCGCCGTTCAAGAGCGCCTCCAGCTCTTTTTCGGCGGCCTTGGCGCGCAGTGCAGTCAGGGCCTCCTCGGCCTCGGCAACCACACCGGCGTCGCCTTCCATTTCGCCCAGCTCGATCAGTTCGACGTTGTCCGACAATTCCTGTTTAATGCTGTGGTAGCTGTCCATCGCATCAACCAGCACCTGCCGTTCGCGCATCAGTTTCTGCGCGTTTGCCGGATCGTCCCACAGGGTCGGGTCCTCGACGCGGGCGTTGAATTCCTCCAGCCGGTGGGCAGCCGTGTCATAGTCCAGACGCTGCGCCAACAGTGCCAGCGATTTCTGAATGGCGGCGATGGTGGTTTCAGTCTCGGCGCGCATGGCAGCCCCTCATCAAAATAGGATCGGGCCGGGAATACCCCGGCCCGCTGACGTCGGCAAGCGACGCAGGTTAATATAGGCCGCCCGACGACAATGCGCCGGCGGTAGCACGCGGCCCGACCGTCGCCGTGGCCCCGGTCGAGGTCGTGACCTGACGTGCCGCTTGCGGCACCTCGTCGAACAACGGCAGGTCAGCCGCCATGGCAAAGCCACCGTCAAAGGTGATGCCAAAGATCGGCTCTTCGCCAGCGCGGAAACATTCCGCGATGATGTTGTCACCCGATGCACCGTCGGGCATCCGTGCGCCGGTAAAACGGTCGATGTTGATGAATTGACAGCTTTGGGGGGCGCGAAACGCCGTGCCGCCATAGGTCTTGATCGCCTCGCGCATGAAGGCGTTGAACACGGGCGCGCAAATTCCGCCGCCCGAGGCGCTTTTGCCCATGGGACGCGGGTTGTCGAAACCGATGTAGCAACCCGCAGCGATATTGGACGAAAATCCGACGAACCAGGCGTCCTTTTCATCATTGGTCGTGCCGGTCTTGCCTGCGATGGCCACAGGCAGATTGATCGCATTCTTGGCTGTGCCGCGATCAACCACGCCCTGCATCATCGAGGTCAGCTGGTAGGCCGTCACCTCGTTCATCACGCGCTGGCGGTTTGACGTGATGGTGGGGGCCTCGCCGGACGGCAGGCTGGTCAGGGCGCAATCCTCGCAGATCCGCTGATCGTGACGATAGACGGTGTTGCCGAAACGGTCCTGCACCCGGTCGACAAGCGTGGGTTCAACCCGTTCACCGCCATTGGCAAACATCGCATAGGCGGCAACCATCTTGAACAATGTCGTTTCATCGGACCCCAGCGAGGCTGCCAGCACGCGATTCATCCGGTCATAGACGCCGAATTTTTCGGCGTAATTGCCGACGGTATCGATCCCGACCTCCTGGGCCAGACGGATGGTCATCAGGTTGCGCGACTGCTCAATACCCGTGCGCAGCGGCGTGGGGCCATAGAACCGGTTGGAATAGTTCTGCGGCCGCCACACGCCCTGCGGGGTGTTGATCTCGATCGGTGCGTCAACGACCACCGTTGCGGGCGAATAGCCTGAATCAAGCGCTGCCGCATAGACGAACGGCTTGAAACTGGATCCGGGCTGGCGGTTTGCCTGCGTTGCACGGTTGAACACCGACGACTGATAGGAAAATCCGCCCTGCATCGCCAACACGCGGCCCGTATTCACGTCCATCGCCATGAATGCGCCCTGCACCTCTGGGGTTTGCCGCAGGGTCCAGCGGATCAGCGATCCATCGGCGTCATTGGTCATCTGCCGTACGTGGACGACGTCACCCACCTCAAAGTTGGCAAAGAAATCGCCCGACATCCACGCGATATCCTCGCGCGGGATGGACTTGACCTCTGGCTGGCCCTCGACGCCGACGGTCAGTTCCTGATCGGCGATGTCCAGCACCACGGCGGGATACCAGCGGCTTTCCAACGTGATGTCGCGGGC
The DNA here is from genome assembly GCF_001420005.1 of Loktanella sp. 3ANDIMAR09. Taxonomy (GTDB): domain Bacteria; phylum Pseudomonadota; class Alphaproteobacteria; order Rhodobacterales; family Rhodobacteraceae; genus Loktanella. The sequence continues at coordinate 254,335 of NZ_LJAK01000005.1, forward strand.
CACCTGGAGGTCGGCCAAGGCATCGCGCCAGTTGTCCAGCTGATCGGCGGGAATGGTTTCACCGGTGCCGCGCCAGCGCCCCTGCCCACGGTCATAGTTTTCAAGTGCCCGTTGCAGCGCATGGGCCGCCTCGACCTGCAAGGACGGGTCGACCGTGGCGCGGATCGCCAGACCACCGGAGAAAAATTCGTCCTCGCCAAAGTTCTGGCTGAGCTGGCGGCGGATCTCGTCGGTGAAATAATCACGCGGCGGGAGTTCGGACCGAAAGCTCTCGAAATCACCGTTCTGCACGGTGCGCAGCGGGGCCACGCGCGCGGTCTGATAGGTTTCTTCGTCGATATAGCCGTTTTCCCACATCTCGCGCAGCACGAATGCGCGCCGGGCCACGGACCGGTCGTATTGGCGCACGGGGTCATAATCCGACGGGGCCTTGGGCAGGACGGCCAGATAGGCCGCTTCTTCGACGGTCAGTTCGGTCAGTGGCTTGTTGAAATAGGTCAGTGCCGCTGCGGTCACGCCGTAGCTGTTCTTGCCCAGAAAAATCTCGTTCAGATACAGTTCGAGGATCTTTTCCTTGGGCATCGCGCCCTCGATCCGGCTGGCAAGGATGATTTCCTTGATTTTGCGTTCTGCCGACCGCGATCCGTCCAGCAGGAAGTTTTTCATCACCTGCTGGGTGATTGTGGATGCGCCGCGCACGTCCTCGCCACGGGATTTCACCGCATCCACAAAGGCCGAGGCCATGCCGACAGGATCGTAACCTTCGTGGATGTAGAAATTCTTGTCCTCGGCGGAAATGAACGCCTGCTTGACGATATCGGGGATTTCCTCGGCCGGGGTGAACAGGCGGCGTTCGACGGCGAATTCGTCGATGATATTGCCCTCGCCGGAATAGATCCGGCTGATCGTCTTGGGCGTATATTGTGCCAGCGTGTCGTAGGACGGCAGGTCGCGGCCATACAGGTAGAACACCGCACCGATGCTGACGGCCAGCATGGCAAGGCCCAGTGTCGCCATCGAAAAGATGGCGCCGAAAAAGGACATGATGAAACGCAGCACGTAACCCTACCTTGGTGTGTGAAACTTGCCCGCTTATAGGGCGGACATGTGGTTACGTCAAAAGCGGAAGCACCCGATGACGGCCGGTTTCCGCGCCCGTCCGGATCACGACTGCATGAGGTCGCGCCCTACTGCCGCAAGAGGGGTGCACGCGCGGCCTGCGCATCGACCCAAGCCAGGATCGCAGTGGTCAACCCCGCCACGATCGGCGCACGTCCCTGCGGTGTGGACAGGGTCTCGCGGTCGCCTGCGTCGGACAGAAATCCCGCCTCGACCAGGACCGATGCGAAATCGGCAGCGTTCAGCACCGCCAATCGTCCCTCGCGCCGCGCGCGGGTGTTCACGCGTGCGCCCGACTGGCGCAGGCCCGCCACGATCGCCTGGGCCAATTGATCCGATGCAGGCCGTGTCTGCGCCCGTGCAAGGTCCATCAAAACGGTTGCAACACGGTCGTCCTGCCCCGTCAGATCCAGCCCAGCCAGCAAATCGCCCCGTTCGTGCCGTTCGGCCATGCGCTGCGATGCGCGGTCCACACCTTCGGCACTCAGGGTATAGACCGACGCGCCCTGCGCGCCACCCTCGTCCAGCGCATCGGCATGCAGCGAAATCAGCGCATCCGCCCGCGCCGCCCGCGCGATGGTCATGCGCGCCTCCAGCGGGACAAAGTCATCGGCCTGCCGGGTCAGTACCGCGCGCAACCGGCCCGTGCGGTTCAGGGCGTCGGCCAGCTCGATCCCCAGTGCCAGCATCAGGTCGGCCTCCTTGACCCCGCCGCGCAAGGCACCGGGATCGACACCGCCGTGACCGGGATCGATCACGATGACGGGCGGGCCCGCGTCGGGATCGGGGGCGGTCAGCGCGGGCGCAGGCAGGCTGCGATCCAGCGATCCGCCCGTGGCCGCGGCAAAACTGGCGGCATCGGTGGGGGCCAGCCGGATGCTCAGGGCAGCACGCCCCGTCAGATCATCGACACGCAGCCCGGCTGTGGTCAATGCCAGCGGTGCCGCGATGGCCACCGTCAGGGACGACCACCCCGGCCGCGGCACGCCAAACCCCAGATCGGTCGCCAGCCCGCCCCGCAACAGGTCCGCAGGCTGCAAGCCGGACCAATCCACCTCGCGGAATTCAACGACAAGCCTCATCGGATTGTCGAGGGTGAACACCCGGTAGGGCACCGGTTGCGACAGGGACAGGTCTACCACCAGATCGCCGCCCGCATCTGCAATCCGGCTTTGTGTTGGATCGACCCGCGCCAATGCGCCGAAATCCTGCGCCGCAAGCGGGCCAGCCATCAACAGCAGCAACGCCAGCGCGCGGATCATCGCTCGGCCATGAATGCGGTCAGGCGGCGCAATCCCTCGGCCATGTCGGCTGTCGATCCGGCATAGGAAAACCGCAACCAGCGGTGGCCGTCCCGCGGGTCGAAATCCAGCCCCGGTGTGACGGCGACACCCGCACGGTCCAGAATTTCGGCTGCAAAGGCCAGCGCATCGTCCGTATGGTCGCTGACATCGGCGTAGACGTAGAACGCCCCGTCGGGTGGCGCAAAGGTGCCAAAACCGGCCTTGGGCAGCCCCTCCAGCAACAAGGCGCGGTTGGCGGCGTAAACGTCCAGATTGGCATCCAGTTCGGGGCGCGCGTCCATCGCATGCAGCGCCAGTCGCTGCGAGGCGTGGGACGGACAAATGAACATGTTTTGCGCCAGTCTCTCGACCTGGCGGACGTGATCGGCCGGCACGACCATCCAGCCCACGCGCCAGCCTGTCATCGAGAAATACTTGGAAAACGAATTGATGACATAGACATCATCCGTGACCTCCAGCGCGCTGACGGCGCGGGTGCCATAGTCGATCCCGTGATAAATCTCGTCCGAGATCAGCGCGGTGTTCGTATCTTCGCAGGCATAGGCCAATGCGGCCAGTTCGGTTTTCGACAGCATCGTGCCGGTGGGATTGGCCGGTGAGGCCACGATCAGACCGTCCAGCCCGTCCACATCACCCGGTTGTGGCTGAAACCGCCCCTGCGGTGTCGTCGTGATTTCGGCCGGGGTCAGCCCCATCGCGCGCAGGATCTGGCGGTAGCTGGGATAGCAGGGCAGCCCCAGCCCCACCCGGTCGCCATTGTCGAACAGGGCCGAAAACGCCAGCACAAAGGCACCCGACGCACCCGCCGTCACGACAACGCGCGCAGGGTCCAGATCAATGCCGTAAATCTCGCCATAGTGCTGCGCGATCCGCGACCGCAATGCCGGCAGACCAAGGCCCACGGTATAACCCAGCGTATCCGACAGGTCCGATTTCAGCGCCGCGAGTGCGGCGGCGGGTGCGCCGGTTCCGGGTTGGCCCACCTCCATATGGATGATCGACCGGCCTGCGGCCTCGGCCTTGCGGGCGGATTCCATGACGTCCATCACGATAAAGGGATCGACGTCACCACGGGTGGATTGTCTCATGCCTGACCTTTTATGCTCTTTGCCATGCTTGTGCCCGCGCAGGCTGGTCTGCGTCAACCACGGCGCTTGGCAGTTGGGCGGTTCTATGGTCATCTGCTGCGCGTAACCTAACCGAAAGACATGCCATGCGTCTCGCCTTTGCCGCCCTCGCCGCCCTGACCATCGCCCTGCCCGCGCAGGCCCAGACACAGATGTCAGAGGCAGAACGCGATGCATTCCGGGCAGAGGTGCGCGCCTACCTCATGGAAAACCCCGAGGTCATCATGGAAGCCATCGACGTGCTGCAAGCCCGCGAAGAAGCGATGCAGGCACAGGCCGACGCCGCCATGGTGCAGTCCCAGATGGAAGCGCTGACCAACGACGGGTTTTCATTTGTTGACGGCAATCCGGACGGCGACATCACGATCGTTGAATTCATGGATTACCGTTGCGGCTACTGCAAACGTGCCTTTCCCGAGGTCGAAACCCTGCTGTCCGCCGACGGCAACATCCGCCTGATCGTCAAGGAATTCCCGATTCTGGGCGAGGAATCGGTGCTGGCCTCTCGGTTTGCCATCGCGACCAAGATGGTCGCAGGGAACGATGCCTACAAGGCGGTCCACGACACGCTGATGGCATTGAACGGCAGCCCCAATATCGACACGCTGGTGCGGCTGGGGAACACGCTGGGACTGGATACCGAAGCAATCACGGCCATGATGAACGACGATGCGGTCACGCAGGTAATCGCCAACAATCACGCGCTGGGTCAGGCGCTGCGGATCAGTGGCACGCCGACCTTTGTCGTGGCCGACCAGATGGTGCGCGGTTATGTGCCGGCCGATCAGCTGCAACAGTTGGTGGACGACCTGCGCAGCTGACCGATCACGCCTGCGTCAGTTGCCGCGGCATCAGGCCGCGCTAGGTCAGCCTCAATCGTAAACATCGGAGACTGACATGAAAACGACACGTCGCACATTCCTCATTTCCGGCGCGGCCGCAGGGTCCATGACCGTGCTGCCTTTTGCAGCGCAGGCCGCCGCCCATACGTCCAACGTGTTCAACACGCCAGCTGGCGACATCACTGTCCACCCGGTCGAACACGCATCCATCGTGCTGGAAACGCCTGTCGGCACGATCTACGTCGATCCGGTCGGTGATCCCTCCCTTTATGCGAATTTCCCGCGCCCCGATCTGGTGATGATCACGCACGAGCACGGCGACCACTACAATGTGGACACGCTGAATGGCGTCATCACCGATGCGACCGTCATGTTCGCCAACCCCGCCGTATTCGACATGATGCCCGAAAACCTTCAGGCTGTGACAACCTCCATCGCCAATGGCGAAACAGGCATGTTCGACACCCTCGGAATCGAGGCGATCCCGGCCTACAACATCACCGAGGAACGCCTGAACTTTCACCCCGAAGGCCGCGACAACGGCTATATCCTTGGCTTTGACGGGTTCCGCATCTACGTGTCCGGCGACACCGAGGACACGCCCGAGATGCGCGCGTTGACGGAAATCGACCTGGCCTTTGTGTCGAACAACCTGCCGTTCACCATGGATATGGAGGCCGCCGCATCCGCCGTGAACGAGTTCGCGCCGACCTATGTCTATCCCTACCACTACCGTGGCCGCGACGGCGGCACACAGGACCCCAATGCCTTTGCCGAACTGGTCGATGACGGGATCGAGGTGCGGATCGGTGACTGGTATGGTGGCGACGTGATGCCGTCCTGACGCATCAGCCGGAACACAAGACAAAGGCGTCAGAGCGATCTGGCGCCTTTTTTCATGGGCAAGACCACAGCCGGACTGCGCCGGATGTGCAGGGTGCCTATGCCGGGATGGGCGGAAATCCCCCTTGCTATATGGCAAGATTCGGCTCGTCGTTTTCCATCACGCTTGCCCGGCGCGTCACGCTGAACCTAGCCTTGCAACATCGGGTCTGATCGCATCGCGAGCCAAGAGGAGGACGCACATGAAACTGACAGGTATCACGGGCGACCGTCGCCGTTCACGACACCTGCTGGGCTGTCTCGCCGTGACCGTGACCCTTGTCTGGCCTGCGGCAACCTCTGCAGATCAACTGCCAAAGGGGGCATTTTACCTGACAAACCAGTTTCGCGCGCTATCGGGTGAATGCCTGGAGGGCAATCACGTCGCAGGTGCCCGTGGCGGTACGGCATTCATGGATCTTTGTCGGGCTGTCACCGGAAAAATGTGGCGCGCCACGCCCGTGGGTGACGGATTTTACCGCCTAACCACCCGTTTTCGCGCCGATTTCGACGAATGCCTGGAAGGCAACCAGATTGCCGGCGCGATGGGGGGCGGTGCGTTCATGGATCGCTGTCAGAATGTCTCGGGGCAACACTGGCGCATTATGCCTGCCCAAGACGGCTATTTCCATCTGACCACCCGTTTCCGCGCACCGCAAAACGAGTGCCTGGAGGGCAACCGCATTGGTGGGGACATGGGCGGGGCCGCCTTTATGGCCCCCTGTCAAAAGGTCAGCGGCCAGTTGTGGCGGGCCATCCCCGTGACCGATTAACGATCACGGCTGACGGTAACTACTCTGCCGCGTCCTGTGCGGCAGCAGCTTCCAGTTCTGCGGCTTTCTTTTCGACCTGTTCGACGATGTGCTCGATCATGTTGGCGTTGTCCTGCTTGTGGCTTTGCTTGCCCGCCAGATAGACCATGCCGTGCCCCGCGCCGCCGCCGGTGAAACCCACATCAGTCATCAGCGCCTCTCCGGGGCCGTTGACCACGCAACCGATGATCGACAGCGACATCGGCGTCTTGATGTGCTCCAGCCGTTTTTCCAACGCCTCGACGGTCTTGATCACGTCAAATCCCTGACGCGCACAGCTGGGGCAGGAAATGATATTCACGCCACGATGGCGCAGCCCCAGGGACTTCAGGATTTCGAACCCCATCTTGACCTCTTCGACCGGATCGGCGGACAGGCTGACGCGGATCGTGTCACCGATCCCCGCCCACAAGAGGTTGCCCATCCCGATCGCGGATTTGACCGTGCCGGAAATCAGGCCCCCGGCTTCGGTGATGCCCAGATGGATGGGCGCGTCGGTGGCATCGGCCAACTGCTGATAGGCCGCCGCCGCCATGAACACGTCGGACGCCTTGCAGCTGATCTTGAATTCATGAAAATCGTTGTCTTGCAGGATCTTGATATGATCCAGCCCGCTTTCGACCATCGCATCGGGACAGGGTTCACCGTATTTTTCCAACAGGTGCCGTTCAAGGCTACCGGCGTTCACGCCGATCCGGATGCTGCAATTGTGGTCGCGCGCTGCCTTGATGACCTCTTTGACGCGCTTTTCGTCACCGATGTTGCCGGGGTTGATCCGCAGACAGGCCGCCCCTGCCTCTGCCGCCTCGATCCCGCGTTTGTAGTGGAAATGGATGTCCGCCACGATGGGCACGCTGACCTCTGGGACGATCAGCTTCAGCGCCTTGCTCGATGCCTCGTCGGGCACAGACACGCGCACGATGTCGGCCCCTGCATCTGCGGCCGCCTGGATCTGTGCAATCGTCGCCTTGACGTCGGTGGTCAGCGTATTCGTCATCGTCTGGACACTGATCGGCGCATCCCCCCCAACCGGCACATTGCCGACCATGATCTGACGGGATTTGCGGCGATCGATCTCGCGCCAGGGACGGATTGAATTCAGCGACATCACGCAGCTTTCGGATCAGGACTGTTGGTCAGAACCTAATCCCTGCACAGTGCAGCGACAACCACCGGCAGGGTTTATTCGGTCACGACTTCGGCGACATTCACCACCGCCGCCAGATCGCCATCGGCCTCGAGGTCTGCCAACGCATAAGTGGCGGTCAGGCTCTCTGCGGACAGGGCAAGGTTCGAAGTGACGGTGCCTGCGGGACCGGCAGGACCGTAGTGCTGGCCATTCACGGCGAAATACACAGCGCCACTTTCTCCGACCCGCAGGGTGGCGGGCTCTTCGGTGTTGGGCAGGGCAAAGGTGTCGCCCGCGTTCATGATCCCCTCGAAGATGACGGAATCGTCTGCGGCGCGCACACGCACCCACGCAGGGCGCACAGCCACCAGCTGCACGCCGGGGGCCGGTTCTTCGCTGACCTGAATGGAGGGTCCGATCGGCGTTTCGAGCGTCGGAGCCGCATCGGCCACCGCCTGCGCAAGACCCGCATCGACGCTATTGGGGATCAACGTGCCGATCGTGCCGGGGTTCAACGTCGAAATCGGTGCGTCCCGCGCCACAAGGACCGGCACCTCGAGCGCCTGAGGGCGATACAGACGATCCAGCGCCTCGGTGCTGGTTCCGGCAAATTCGGGCGCTGCATCGATGTCGGTATCGGGCAATGCGGAGGCACCGGCCAGCGGGTCAAGATCAGTCAGCACGACCGGGGTTTGTTCGACAGGGGCAAGGCGCACTTTTTGCACCTCTTGCAGAATGGCGAAACCGCCCCACCCCAGACTGCCGATCAACGCGACCAGCACCAGCAACGACCCGACAGCGGCGGGTTCGACACCCGTGAACATCCGGTCGCCGCGTGGGACGAATGGCGTGGCCGAACTGGCAAAGATATCACGACCCATATTGGGCGCTGCGGTGCCGACAGCGGGTTTGGTCGATGATGCCGCCTTGGACATCCCGTGGGCCGTGGCAAAACCGCTTTCACGGCAGAATGTGTCAAACGCCCAGTCTGGGTCCATCTTGAGATAGCGCGCATAGGACCGCACGTAGCCGGCAATGAAACCCGGTGTGTCAAAGGCAGCAGGATCGGCATTTTCAATCGCGGCAATGTAGGACGCCTTGATTTTAAGCTCGCTTTGAACGTCCAAGAGGCTCTTGCCCAAGGTGGCACGCTCGCCGCGCATCAGGTCGCCAAGGCGCAAGTCGAATGCGTCGAATCCCTTGGATTCGATCTCATCGGGCGTTTTGTTTCGCCGAAAAGTCTTTACGATCATATGCTTAACCGCCGCCTGCCCTGCCTTATGTCATTATCTCACATAAATGCGACCCAAAGTCGATTTATTTATGGAAAGTTGACACACAACATCTAGCAGACCGTCACAGCCTTTGCACTCGCAGAAAGGTCAGCCCGCTAAATCGGCGCGATTCAGCGCACAGTGGGACCACAGACCGTCCAGGGCACGCACCAGCGTGTCCATTTCGCGCGGACCATGCACCGGTGAGGGCGTGAAACGCAGGCGTTCTGTTCCGCGCGGCACGGTCGGATAGTTGATCGGCTGCACGTAGATTCCGTAATCCTGCAGCAGCATGTCGGACAGTTTCTTGGTGTGCTTCGGATCACCCACGATCAGCGGCACGATATGGCTGCCGTGGTCGATGATGGGCAGGCCCATCCCCTTGAGCCGGGTTTTCAGGATGGCGGCTTGCGTCTGCTGCGCGTCGCGCAACCCCTGATCGGTCTTGAGATGGCGCACACTGGCGGCAGCCCCTGCCGCCACGGCTGGCGGAATCGAAGTGGTAAAGATGAAACCCGGCGCATAGGACCGCACCGCATCGCACATCCGCGCCGAGGCCGCAATGTAGCCGCCCATCACGCCATACGCCTTGGCCAGTGTCCCGTTGATGATGTCGATCCGCCCCATCAACCCGTCACGTTCGGCCACACCCGCACCGCGTGGGCCATACATGCCGACCGCGTGAACCTCGTCGATATAGGTCAGTGCGTTGAATTCCTGTGCCAGGTCGCAGATTTCTGCGATCGGGCCAAAATCGCCGTCCATCGAATAGATCGATTCAAATGCGATCAGCTTGGGGGCTGCGGGATCATCCGCTGCCAGCAATTCACGCAGATGCGCCACATCGTTGTGGCGAAAGATCCGCTTGGCCCCGCCATTGCGGCGCACGCCTTCGATCATGGAGGCATGATTCAGCGCATCCGAATAGATGATCAGACCGGGAAACAGTTTCGGCAGGGTCGACAGCGTCGCGTCATTGGCGATGTAGGCGCTGGTAAAGAGCAGCGCTGCTTCCTTGCGGTGCAGATCGGCCAACTCTGCCTCCAGGCGCTTGTGATAGACGGTGGTGCCGGAAATGTTGCGTGTGCCCCCCGATCCCGCGCCCGTGGCGTCCAGTGCCTCGTGCATGGCGGACAGCACGACCGGATGCTGGCCCATGCCCAGATAATCGTTTCCGCACCAGACGGTGACCGGCTGGGTGCTGCCATCGGGTTTGTTCCAGACAGCATGTGGATACTGACCCCGAGTGCGTTCGATGTCGATGAATGTGCGATACCGGTCTTCGGCATGCAGACGGTCGATAGCGGTCGCGAGGGCAGCGTCGTAATTCACCGGGCAGGTCCTGTCATCGTTTCATCGGTCCCGGACATATAGGGCGCATCACCGGACGACAATACGCGACCCACTGTCACGCTACTGGCACATGTTGTGAAACCGACTAGGTTTGAATGCAAATAGCTTAGAAAGACGCAGCCATGCCCCTTGACCCAGTCCTCGACCACATCGACGCAAACCTCGATCCTGCGACCGAACGGCTGCTGGAGCTGCTCCGCATTCCATCGATTTCCACCGATCCCGCCTACAAGGGCGATTGCGACCGTGCGGCCGACTGGCTGGTTGCGGACCTGCAATCCATCGGATTCGCGGCCACCAAACACCCGACAACCGGACACCCGATGGTGGTCGCGCAGTCCGGTGGCGAGGGCCCCAGCATCCTGTTTTACGGGCATTACGACGTGCAACCCGTGGACCCGCTGCACCTGTGGGACCGGGACCCGTTCGATCCGGCAATCGAGCAGACCGACAAGGGCCCCGTGATCCGTGGCCGTGGCGCATCCGACGACAAGGGCCAGCTGATGACCTTCATCGAGGCCTGTCGCGCCTGGAAAGCGGTGCATGGCTCCCTGCCCGGCAACATCACCATCTTTTTCGAAGGCGAAGAAGAATCAGGCTCGCCATCGCTGATCCCGTTTCTGAAGGAAAACACCGATCTGTTGCGCGCGGATATCGCGCTGATCTGCGACACCGGCCTTTACGGTGATTCCACACCGGCGATCATCACGCAATTGCGCGGACTGCTGGGCGAAGAGGTCACGATCACCGGCCCGTCCAAGGATTTGCATTCGGGGATGTATGGCGGGATCGCGATGAACCCTGCCCGCGTTCTGGCCAAGGTGATTGCCGCATTGCATGACGAGACGGGCCGCATCACGGTGCCCGGATTTTATGATGGCGTGCCGGAACTGTCGAACGAACTGGCCGCCGCATGGGACGACCTGAATTTCGACGCCGCAGCGTTCCTGGGCGAAGTCGGGCTGAAATATCCCGCCGGCGAACAGGGCCGCCGCCCGCTGGAAATGATCTGGTCGCGCCCCACCTGCGAGGTCAACGGCATGACCGCAGGCTATACCGGTGACGGGTTCAAGACCGTCCTGCCGGCGCAGGCCAGCGCGAAAATCAGTTTCCGCCTTGTGGGCCAGCAGGATCCCGAGGCGATCCGCGTTGCGTTCCGCAAACAGGTCAGCGACATGATTCCCGCCGATTGCGGTGTGACGTTTCATGCGCATGGGGCCTCGGCTGCGGGCCAGATGACCACGACCCATCCCGCATTCGATCAGGCCCGCCGCGCCCTGTCGGACGAATGGCCCAATGCGGCGGCCTATGTCGGCTGTGGCGGTTCGATCCCGATTGCCGCCTATTTCAAGACCTACCTCGACATGGACGCCATGCTGATCGGTTTCGGAAAGGACGACGATCAAATTCATTCTCCGAACGAGAAATACGACCTGTCATCCTTTCACAAGGGCACGCGCAGCTGGGCGCGAATCCTGCACGCGATGACCCGCTGACGGGGCCGCGATTTTTCGCGAAAAATCAAGAATGCGTCCGGCCTGTCGCAGGGTCGGACGCGCAACCGATTTTTCGCGAAAAATCGGCATCGAACGTGGCATGGTGAAGGGGTGAAATGGCGCGGTTGACGGGGCTCGAACCCGCGACCCCCGGCGTGACAGGCCGGTACTCTAACCAACTGAGCTACAACCGCGCATTTCATCACGTTTGCGGACGTTTCGGGGGTCAATGGCGCGGTTGACGGGGCTCGAACCCGCGACCCCCGGCGTGACAGGCCGGTACTCTAACCAACTGAGCTACAACCGCGCATCTTGACCACCTTGCGTATCGCAAAGCGTGCCGCGCTTCTATGCAAGCCCCCCTGCCCCGTCAAGCGCGAGAATGCGCAAAATGCGGCACAAGGCAGAAAATGATTGCGATGCACCTGCGCGTTCGGTTGGAGGGGGCCAGCCCCCGGTCTTGCAGACCTCCCCAGGGATATTTGAAAAACAGCGATCCCGTCAGCCCTGCGCCAGTTGCACCCGCAGATCGGCGCGGATGATCTTGCCTGTGGTGGTCAGTGGCAGGCTGTCTGCAAAGATGATGCGCCGCGGTGCCTCATGCGCGGCCAGCCGATGGCGGACATGCGCGCTCAATGTGCTGGCAAGCGCATCGTCCCCCGCCGCACCCGGCACCAGTTGCACAAACGCCACGATCATTTCGCCCCGGACAGGATCGGGCGCACCCACGACGCCGGCCATCTGGACCGCTGGATGCGTCAGCAGACAATCCTCGATTTCCGCAGGACCGATCCGGTAGCCGCCCGAAGATATGATGTCATCGTCCCGTCCCTTGAACCGGATGCGACCGTCGGTGCACGACATGCCACGATCACCGGTCAGCAGCCAGTCGCCGCGCATCTTGGCCTTTGTGGCTGCCGGATTATTCCAGTAGCGCAGGAACATGACAGGGTCGGGACCGCGGCAGGCGATATCGCCCTCGGCCCCGACAGCGCAGGGCTGGCCGTCAGCATTGATGACCTGCACATCATGACCGGGCACCGCAAACCCCATCACGCCGGGGACAGCCGGTGCCAGTGCCGCACAGGAACTGACGATCATGTTGCATTCGGTCTGACCGTAAAATTCGTTGATCGTACATCCCAGGACCCGCTGGCCCCAGTCGATCAGCTCTGTGCCCAGCGTTTCGCCACCACTGGCGACAGAGCGCAGGTTCAGTTGCGGCGGGTCGGGCATCAGCCGCATGATCTTGAGCGCGGTCGGCGGCAGAAACGCGTTGCGCACACCATGATCGCGCATCAAGGCAAAGGCTGCCTCTGCCGTGAATTTTGCAAAGCGGCAGGCCACGACGGGAATGCCGTGATGCAATGCGGGCAAGAGTACATCCAGCAATCCGCCGATCCATGCCCAATCGGCCGGCGTCCAGATCCGGTCACCGGGTTGCGGCAGGAAATCATGGCTCATCTCGACGCCCGGCAGATGGCCCAGCAAAACGCGGTGGGCGTGTAGCGCGCCTTTGGGTGGGCCAGTGGTGCCTGAGGTGTAGATCAGCAGCGCAGGGTCATCGGCTGCGGTCCGGGCCGGGGGGAAATCATCGGACAATCCGGACAAGGTCGCGTCCAGATCCGCACCGATCACGATGACGCAGGCCAGATCCGGCAGATCGGCGCGGATCGTGTCGATCTTGGCGGCCCCCGCAGCGTCGGTCACCACCACGCAGGCCCCCGAATCGCGCAATCGGTGGCGCAGGGCGTCAGGCCCGAACAGGGTAAAGAGCGGCAGGGAAATGGCCCCCAGCTTGAACGCCGCAAGGTGTGTCATCGCTGTTTCGACCGATTGCGGCAGCAGCACGCCGATCCGGCTGCCCGCGCCCGCGTGGCGTGACAGCAGCCTTGCCATCTGGTTGCTGAGACTGCGCAGCTGGCCAAAGGTCACGGTGCGCGGGTTGACACCGGATGCATCAATGATCGCGGTCGCATCGGTTCGCAGGTCCGCGATGCGGTCGCAGCAATCAACACCGATGTTGTAATGGCGAGGAATGTCCCAGCGAAACGCGGCGCGGGTCCGGGCATAGTCGGATTTCTGAATCAACATCTGCCAATCTGGCCGCGCACCACGGCGCGCGTCAAGGTTTGTGTTGATGCATGGGGGATACGGTGGTGGGTGGTGAGGGGCTCGAACCCCCGACATTTTCGGTGTAAACGAAACGATTTCGCGCCTAAGCGATTGATTTTCCGGCGTCAGGCGTTCCCAAGCGTTGCGCGGAACATCGCGGACAGATCAGGAACGAAGCGGGAATTTGGGAACGGTTTTTCGGCGGCGAAACCGGGGCCAACCGCGCACGGCATCACGAAACCCGCCGCTGCTGTCAAAACAGAAAGGACAGACAATGATGAAAGTGAATGATCCGTTTGGCGTAAATGAGGCGATATTCATGGCTCGCCGTGCTGGTTCCGGTAGATCGTTCCGATACTGGTTGCGCGAGGCCACGCGCCGGATGAAACGCCAAATTTCGCATACACAGTAGGAGGCTGACCGATGGATGATGTAACGACATGGCGACAAGGGGCTTATGCGCCAGTGAGCCGCCAACCCGTTTTGCGCGAGAATGCGGAGCGGTTTGAGCGACAAGAAAGGCACCTTGTTCGTCCATCTTTGAGGGGAAACGCAATCTGCCACTGCCCCAACCCAGACGATGCGGCCTGGATTGCCAAGCGGTTAAATCTGGCGGCGCACCTTGAGCGGCTGGCTGGAGATTTTGCGGCGGGCAAAGGCGACGGGTCTGATCTGGTTGCGTTTGTTCAATCCAGCCGTTCACAACAGGAGACCCCGACCATGACTGAACCGACGATACAGGAACGGCTGCGTGACCCGGTATGGAACAGTCTCGGCTTCTACACGGCCACTGCAAAGGAAGCCGCCGACGCCCTTGACGCCGCACAGGCCGAGATCGCGCGGCTGCGGGCGCGGGTGGCAGAGGGGCGGGGATGATGGACACCGTGACGATCCCGCGCGCTGATTACCTGCGGCTTTTGATCGCGTCCGAAGGCGACGACATGATCCATCGCTGCGAAGTGTGCGGCGCATGGATTGATCGCGACGAACCAGCGTCGGCAGTGCTAGACGACTTCATCGGATGCTGGCGCATGGCGACACGTCTCCCCAAGCACGAGAATCTGTGCGTCAGGTATCGCGCCGATTTAGCAGAACCGCCCCAAAACGCAAAAAACGCCCCCGCCGCCAATGAAGGCGACGGGGGCATCCCTATCGAAATTTGAACGCGCTGACGGCAAACCACATCGCAAACCGCCGCCAGCGCGGCACGCCGTCGGCCAGCAAGGCGTCATGGAACACCGCGCCCGCCGTCAGGCGATCCCAGCCCTGCCGCAGCAGATGGTCATGCAGCGCCGCCGCCTTGTGGAATCGCGGATCGTGCGGCGATGCG
>NZ_LJAK01000006.1 GCF_001420005.1 Loktanella sp. 3ANDIMAR09
GGCAGCGGCCTCGGCCCGCGCGGCCTGTGTCGTGCAGTCGCGCACCGCAGCCTGCGCGGTGGCATAGGCCGCGTCCGCGTCCCGCCAGCGCCGGTACAACAAAACACCCTCGGCCTGACGCAGTGCAGTTCCGATCTCGCGGTAGCGTGCGGCCTGCCGCGCCTGCCGCGCCAGCGTACCCAGCTGTGCCGCCAGTTGCGCGATCACGTCATCGACGCGGGTCAGGTTGCCTTCTGCGCCGCGCAGCTTCAGCTCTGCCTCGTGGCGGCGCTGATACAGACCCGAAATGCCTGCCGCTTCTTCCAGGATACGGCGGCGGGATTTGGGTTTGGCGTTGATCAACTCGCTGATCTGCCCCTGCCGGACCAGTGCCGGCGAATGCGCCCCGGTCGAGGCATCGGCAAACAGCATCTGCACATCGCGGGCGCGCACATCCTTTGCACCGACCTTGTAGGCAGACCCCGCATCACGGGTGATGCGCCGCGTTATGTCCAGCGAATCGCTGTCATTGAACGCCGCAGGGGCCAGCCGTTCGCCGTTGTCGATCTGCAGCACGACCTCGGCGAAATTGCGTGCAGGCCGCGTCGCCGTGCCCGCAAAGATCACGTCCTCCATCCCGCCGCCACGCATGGCAGAGGCACGGTTTTCCCCCATGACCCAGCGCAACGCTTCGAGAAGGTTGGATTTTCCGCAACCGTTCGGGCCCACGACACCGGTCAGCCCGTCCGCGATCACCAGATCGGTCGGGTCGACAAAGCTCTTGAAGCCGTTCAGGCGGAGCCTGGTGAACTGCATTGCGCACGCTATCCTTGGACTGGCGGGCAGGATGCGCCACGGCAAAGCCCCGAGTCAACGCGCGCAGCACCGCATCTGCGCTGATCCACCCAGTTATCCACAAGATATTGCGCAGTCCCGGCCAGCAACTCACGTCGGGAAAGCCTGACAGAACGCCGCAGTCCGCCCTTGACGCTGGACGCTCCCGAGGCGCACAAAGGGCGTGCAAGGTTCCCCACACAGACGCAAAGCGTCGGGGATGAAACTGGGAATGCGGAACGGGCCGATCCGATCAAGGAGGCCCCCAGCCGCAGCCGCCCCCGCGACTGTATGCGGAGAGTGCGCCGTCGATGTGCCACTGGGGTCAACCCCGGGAAGGCGACGCCGCACCTTGACCCGCAAGCCAGGAGACCGGCCCTGCACATTGAAACACCACCCGCCGGGGATGGCGGGCAAAGGAGACGACATTATGCATATCGAACCGGGCCTTGTGACAGGCGCAAAAATGGCATTGGGCGCAGTGACCGCAGCAGGCGCTGCCACCGTCAGCGCAAAACTGGTATGGGAAAGCGCCCAGGAACGCGGGCTGGTCAGCCTTGGCGCACGCGCGGCCATGGCCACCATGGCGACCGTGATCTTTTTCGAGGTCCTGCCCCACTTTGCCGCAGGTCCGTCCGAGGTCCACCTGATCCTGGGATCGACCCTGCTGCTGATGCTGGGCACGGCCCCCGCCGCGATCGGTCTGGCCCTGGGCCTGCTTGTTCAGGCGTTGTTCCTGTCCCCCAGCGATCTGCCGCAATACGCGATGAACGTGACCACCTTGCTGGTGCCCCTGCTGGGCCTGCATTTCGTCGCACGCAAGGTCATCGCATCCGACACGGCTTATGTCGATCTGACCTATACGCAGGCCCTGAAACTGTCCGCCACCTATCAGGCCGGTATCGTGGCCTGGGTTGCCTTCTGGGTAATGTGGGGTCAGGGCATGGGTGCCGAAACGATGGTGTCGCTGGCGACATTCGGTGCGGCCTACATGACCGTGTTGCTGCTGGAACCGCTGGTTGATCTGGCCGTGCTGGCAGGTGCCAAGGCACTGCGCGCCAACGGCACGCCCTTGCTGAACAGCCGCGTCTACAACGCCGCCTGAACAACGCCCCATCGAACTGACATCAACGGGCCGAGGGGTATCCCCTTGGCCCGATCCCTATTCCGCGCAGGAGCGTTCCCATGGCTACCAAAATTCCCGCCACCGTCGTCACAGGCTTTCTGGGCGCGGGCAAGACCACACTGATCCGCCACATGCTGCAAAACGCCAATGGCAAGCGTATCGCACTGATCATCAACGAATTCGGCGATCTCGGCGTGGACGGCGATATTCTCAAAGGCTGCGATCAGGACGCCTGCGCCAAGGACGACGTGGTCGAACTGTCGAACGGGTGCATCTGCTGCACCGTGGCCGACGATTTCATCCCCTCGATGGAGGCGCTGCTGGCCCGCGACCCCGCCCCCGATCACATCGTCATCGAAACCAGCGGTCTGGCCCTGCCGCAACCACTGGTGCGCGCGTTCAACTGGCCGGGCCTTGCCAGCCGCGTGACGGTGGACGGCGTGGTGACCGTCGTGGACGGCGTCGCTGTCGACGAGGGCCGCTTTGCCCATAACGTCGATGCCGTGGACGCCCAGCGCCGCGCCGACGAGGGCCTTGATCACGAAACGCCACTGTCGGAACTGTTCGAGGATCAGATCGCCTGTGCCGACATGATTGTCATCAACAAGACCGACCTGATGAAACCAGAGGCCGCCGCCGCCCTCGCGACCCGCCTCAAATCCGAATCCCGCGATGGGGTTCAGGTGGTCCGTACCGCAATGGGTGCCCTGCCGGTTGATGTTCTGCTGGGTCAGGGGATCGGTGCCGAAAACGATCTGGAATCACGTCACGAGGTACACCACCATCATCACGATCACGATGATGACCATGATCACGACGATGATGACCACGACCACCACCACCATGCCCACGAACACGGCCACGACGAATTCGATTCCTTTGTGGTCGAGCGGGCGGAAATCGATGATCCGGCGGCCTTTGCGACCCAGCTTGCCGACGTGATCCGCGCCCACGATATCCTGCGGCTCAAGGGGTTCGCGTCGGTCGCTGGCAAACCGATGCGCCTGACGGTGCAGGCGGTCGGCCCGCGCGTGGATCACTACTACGATCAACCGCTGGGGCAGACCCCGCGGGGGGCACGCCTCGTGGTGATCGGTCAGGCCGGTCTTGACCGTGCCGCGATCACGGCAGCCTTGTCTGCCTGATGCTGACCGTCGTCCCAGCCGACCCGCGCGACCCCGAGGGTCGCCGCCTGCTGACGGCCAGCCACGCGTTCCTGCTGTCGAAATATCCGCCGGAGTTCAGCTTTGCCCTGTCGGTCGACGAACTGGCCGCGCCGCACATCCGGTTTTTCATCGCCAGCCAGGACGGCGATGCCCTGGGCTGTGTCGCGCTTGCAAACAAGGGTGCCTACGGCGAGGTGAAATCGATGTTCGTGGACCCCGCCGCGCGCGGATCGGGG
The DNA here is from genome assembly GCF_001420005.1 of Loktanella sp. 3ANDIMAR09. Classification (GTDB taxonomy): domain Bacteria; phylum Pseudomonadota; class Alphaproteobacteria; order Rhodobacterales; family Rhodobacteraceae; genus Loktanella. Next base: position 3,342 of record NZ_LJAK01000006.1, read on the forward strand.
GCAGGTGCCGCCCTGATGCAAGCCCTGATCGCCGAGGCGCGCACCCAGGGCCTCGCCCTCTTGCGCCTCGAGAGTGGCGATGACCTCTACGCCGCGCACAGGCTATATGCGCGGCATGGGTTCACGCCATGCGGCCCCTTCGGCGACTACGTCGAGGGACCGCATTCGGTGTTCATGGAATGCCGGCTATGACAGCGTCACTTGTCCAGCTTTTCCGGACCGCGCACCGTCTTGGGACCCATCTCGTCGATGGCGATCTTGTCGGCACCCTCATTGGGACGGTCCAGCGGCAGGCCGCCGGTTTCCGCCAGCTTGGCAGCGCGACCGGCCTTCATCCGCTCCAACAGGGCGGCCTTGTCGTTGCGCGCATCGCCGGTCTGGGGGTTGCGCCCCTTGCCGTCGCGGGTCTTGGGCGCGTTGCGGCCCGGTTTGGGGACGCCGGATTTACTGTAGTCCATGGGATTACCTCATGTATCAATGGTTGGCATGCGACCTACGCTGACCTGTCGAAAGGTCAAGCATAATGCATCTGTTGGCCGCCAGCGCCGGCGCGATATCCGACGGGACGGAACCCGTCGATCTGGGCCAGACACCCGCCGATGTGGTAGTAATCTCGGCCGCCGATACCGAACTGGCCGCCCTGTCAGAGGCGCGCGCCGCAATGGACGCGCCCCCCGGCCTGCGGCTGGCCAGCCTCATGCATCTGCAACACCCGATGTCGGTCGACCTGCATCTGGACGCCTGTGCCACGAAATCGCGGCTGGTCATCGCCCGCGTGCTGGGCGGTGCTGGCTACTGGCGCTACGGCTTGACGCAATACGCAGCCCAGCTGCGGACCGCTGGCGTACCCGTCGCGTTCCTGCCCGGTGACGACCGAGAGGATCCTGATCTGCGCGGCCTCAGCACCGTCACCGACGCCGACTACGACGCATTATGGAGCTACCTTGTCGAAGGCGGCCCGCAGAACGCCGTCCGCTTTCTGGCCTGTGCGAAATCCATCGTGGACGACACCGACCGCCCTGCCCCCGCCAGCCCGCTGCTGCGGGCGGGTGTCTACTGGCCCGGCGCGGGCGTGGCCGACCTGACTGCGACGCAAGAGGACTGGACCGACGGCGCACCGGTCGTGCCCATCGTGTTCTACCGGGCGCTGGTCCAGGGCGGCGGGCTTGCCCCGATCAACCGCCTTGTACGCGCATTGTCACGCAAGGGGCTGAACCCGCTGCCCGTCTTCGTGGCGTCGCTCAAGGACCCGCTGTCCACGGCCACCTTGACGGAACTTTTCCGACAGGCCCCGCCATCGGTGATCCTGAACGCCACCGCCTTTGCCGTCGGCAGCCCGCATGACGGCGACGACAGCCCCGACAACCCACTGGCCGGTCCGCAGGCACAAGGCGCGCCCGTGTTCCAGGTCGTGTTGTCAGGCGGCACCGAACAGGCCTGGCGCGACAGTCCCCAGGGGTTGTCCGCCCGCGACATCGCCATGAACGTTGCCCTGCCAGAGGTCGATGGACGCATCCTGACGCGGGCCATCAGCTTCAAGGGCGAGGCCTTCTTTGACGCCGCCACCGAATGTCCCATCGCCACATATCAGGCACAGGGTGACCGGATCACATGGGTGGCCGATCTTGTTGCCAACTGGACCGGGCTTCAGCGCACCCCCGCAGCCCAACGCAAGGTCGCCCTGATCCTCGCCAATTACCCCAACAAGGACGGCCGCCTTGCCAATGGTGTCGGCCTCGACACCCCCGCCGCCACGGTCCACGCACTGGAACTGATGCAATCCGCCGGCTACGCGACGACCCCGCCCGCGAACGCACAGGCGCTGATGGACCAGATGATGGCGGGGCCCACCAACTGGCTGACCGACCGCGCGTACACCGGCGGCGGTGAATTCCTGCCGCTCGACATCTACCGGCAGTACTTCGACGCCCTCCCCTGGGAGGTCCGCGAACAGATCACCACGCGCTGGGGCGCACCTGACGACGACCCCTTCATCATCTTGCCGGAAATACTCCCGGCGGAGGCATCCACCCCATCCACCGGCGCAGGTTTCAAACTGTCGATCCACCGGTTCGGCAATGCGGTCGTGGGCCTGCAACCCGCGCGCGGTTACAACATCGACCCCACAGAGACCTATCATTCCCCCGACCTTGTGCCGCCACACAACTACCTGGCCTTCTATTTCTGGCTGCGCCACCATTGGGGTGCGCATGCGCTGGTCCACATGGGCAAACACGGCAACCTCGAATGGCTGCCGGGCAAGGCGCTGGCCCTCTCCGGCACCTGCTGGCCAGAAGTCACGCTGGGCCCGGTGCCACATATCTATCCCTTCATCGTCAATGACCCTGGCGAAGGCACGCAGGCCAAACGCCGCGCGGCGGCTGTCATCATCGACCACCTGACACCGCCCCTGACCCGCGCAGAAAGCTATGGCCCCATGCGCGATCTCGAGGCGCTGGTCGACGAATATTACGAGGCCGCAGGCCTCGATCCCCGCCGTCTCGAACACCTGCGCCGCGAAATTCTGTCCCTGTCAGAGGTCACGGGCCTCAGCCAGGATGCAGGTTTCAAGGGCGAGGCCGAAGGCGATCTGGCAAAACTCGACGCCTACCTGTGCGAGTTGAAAGAGGCACAGATCCGCGACGGATTGCATGTCTTTGGAGCCAGCCCCACGGGCCAGCAGGAAATCGACCTCAGCATCGCGCTGGCCCGCGTCCCCCGCGGTGATGGCAAGGGCGCGAATGCCTCGCTCCTGCGTGCGCTCGCGCTGGATTTCGGCTTGTCCATCGACCCGCTGGACTGCGACCTTGCTGCCCCCGCACCCGAAAAACCCGGCGCACTTGGCGACGCAAGGGGCTGGCGGACCAATGGCGATACGGTCGAGCGGCTCGAGGCGCTGTCACAAGACCTTTTGACAAGCGGCACTCTTCCCGAAACGCTGCGCGCCGCCTCAGGGGACGGTGGGCGGGGCGCCTTGGGCGTCAGCCCAACAGCGTCGGCCGCCGTCATCGCGGAAATCGAGGCGCGGATCCGCCCTGCTGTCGCTGCCTGTGGCCCGGACGAGGGGGCGGCCCTGCTGCGGGCCCTGGATGGCCGCGCGATCCTGCCGGGGCCATCGGGCGCGCCGACACGCGGCCGACTGGATACCCTGCCGACAGGGCGCAACTTCTATTCCGTCGACAGCCGTGCGGTGCCGACACCGACCGCCTGGGCGCTTGGCTGGAAATCCGCCAACCTGCTGATCGACACGCATTTGCAAACCCACGGGGATTGGCCGCGCAGCCTGCTGCTGACCGCATGGGGTACTGCCAACATGCGCACGGGTGGCGACGACATCGCGCAGGCGCTGGCGTTGATGGGGTGCAAGCCGACGTGGGACGCTGCCAATCGCCGCGTGACGGGGTTCGAGGTGATCCCGTCATCTGCCCTCGGTCGTCCGCGCGTCGACGTAACCCTGCGCATCTCGGGCTTTTTCCGCGACGCCTTTCCGCAGTTGATCGCGCTGGTCGACAGTGCCGCCCGCGCGATCCAGGCGCTAAACGAACCCGAGGACCTCAACCCCGCAGCCGCGCGCGCGCGCGCGGGCGAGGACGCAGCCCGTGTCTTTGGGTCAAAACCCGGGGCCTACGGTGCGGGTCTGCAGGCACTGATCGACGAACGCATCTGGTCGGACCGCAGCGATTTCGCCGAGGCCTATCTGACCTGGGGCTCCTATGCCTACGGGGCCGACGCACAGGGCACCGCCGCGCGCCCCGCATTCGAGCAACGTCTGACCCAGACCGATGCAATCGTGCAAAATCAGGACAACCGCGAACACGACGTACTGGACAGCGACGATTACTACCAGTTCGAGGGCGGTGCCGCCGCTGCCGTCGCCACGCTTCAGGGGCAGGATCGCCCGATCTATCACAACGATCATTCCCGTCCCGAACGCCCCCTGATCCGCACGCTCGAGGATGAAATCGGCCGCGTTGTGCGGTCCCGCGTCGTGAACCCCAAATGGATCGCCGGCGTCAAACGCCACGGCTACAAGGGTGCGTTCGAAATCGCGGCGACGGTTGACTATCTCTTTGCCTTTGCTGCCACGACCGGGGCGGTGCGCAATCACCACTTTGACCTCGTCGAAGAGGCCGTTCTGGCAGATGACGACACCCGCCAGTTCATCGCCGAGACCAACGCGCCCGCACTGGCCGAAATCGCGGCCCGCCTGCAAGAGGCGATCGACCGCGGCCTGTGGTCACCCAAATCGAATTCGGCCCGCGCGCGCATCGCGGGATTGCTGTAGCGCGCAACCATGCAGCGCAATGTCACCGCCGGATTGCATCAGAACGCGCGCCGGCCGCCACAGTCCGTTGCGGCAGGAGACCTACAACCCGACAGCCAGCGCCGCCGTGCCCAGATAAAGCGCAAAGAGGGTCAGGACAAAAATGCGCATTTCAAGGGATTCCCGCTTGTGTCGTTCAGGCGCTTCTCTTGGCAAGCCGCGACCGGCCGCGCCACATCTTTTTACGCTCCGGATCGTGCAGCCGTGAAAATCGTTTCTTTCCTGCCACAACTTCTGCGCTTAGACCGGTAACATGATACAACATCTGACCATTCTCTTGGGGTTTCAACTCTTGGGCGAGGCGATCAGCCGTGGCGCGGGCCTCCCCTTGCCGGGCCCTGTTCTGGGTATGGCGCTGCTCTTCGTGGCGTTGATGGCCGTGCCGCGGCTTGCTGCGATCACCACCACGGCACAGGGGTTGCTGGCACATTTGTCGTTGCTGTTCGTGCCCGCAGGCGTTGGCGTGGTGGGCCAGCTCGATCGGCTGGGTGACGACGGTCTGGGTCTGGCACTGGCCATCCTGGGGTCGACCGCGCTGGCGATCATTGCGGCGGTCTATACCTTCATCGGCGTGGCACGGGTGCTGGGCCGATGACCGATGTGGCCGATATCTGGATCTACCTGTCACAGGGGCCGCTGTTGTGGCTGACCCTGACGCTGATTGCCTACGGCATCGGTGACACGGCCTTTCGCGCCTCGGGACGCAAGCCCATCGTCAATCCGGTCCTGCTGGCCGTGGCGATCCTGTCGGTCGTGCTGACCCTGACCAACACCAGCTATGCCACCTATTTCGAAGGTGCGCAGTTCGTCCACTTCATGCTGGGACCAGCGACCGTCGCCCTGGCCGTCCCGCTTTATACCAATCTCGCGCTGATCAGGCGCAGCTTTTTGCCGATGCTGGCCGCTCTGGTCGTGGGCGCAGGCACGGCGATGGTGTCAGCCGTGGTGATCGCGCGACTGGCTGGCGTTGGTCCCGACACCCTGCTCAGCCTTGTTCCGAAATCGGTCACGGCCCCCGTCGCCATCGGCATCACCGAGGCATTGGGCGGCCAGCCTGCCCTGACCGCCGTGCTGGTCATCGTCACAGGCGTCACGGGTGCCATCATCGGCACACCCATTTTCAATGCACTGCGCATCACCGACTACCGCGCGCGCGGTTTCGCAATGGGTGTGGCCAGTCACGGCATCGGCACCGCGCGGGCATTCCAGGTCAATGAAACCGCAGGCGCATTCGCAGGCATCGGCATGGGCTTGAACGCGCTGCTGACGGCACTGATTGCCCCCTTGCTTGCGCCCTATCTGGTCGCCGCCTACTAATACCCCACAATCAAAACCGGAGCGCGCCATGACCGACGACACCGAACGCCACAACGCCAAGATGGCCAAGAAAAAGGCCGCCCGCGACAAGATCATGGCGACAAAGACCGACGAAAAGGGCCTGATCATCGTCCACACCGGCAAGGGCAAGGGCAAATCATCGGCCGCCTTCGGCATGATTTTCCGCTGCATCGCGCATGACATGCAATGCGCCGTCGTCCAGTTCATCAAGGGCGGCATGAGCACGGGCGAACGCGACCTGATCTTGTCGAAATTCTCCGGCACCTGCGCGTTTCACACCATGGGCGAGGGGTTCACATGGGAAACCCAGGACAAGAGCCGCGACACCGAAATGGCACAGGCCGCCTGGGCCAAGGCCCGCGACCTGATCCGCGACCCGGCCAACAAGATGGTCCTGCTGGACGAAATCAACATCGCGATCCGCTATGACTATGTCGATGCAGCCGAGGTGGTGGCCTTTCTGCGCGCCGAAAAACCGCCCATGACCCACGTGGTCCTGACCGGCCGCAACGCCCATGCCGACTTGATCGAAGCGGCGGACCTGGTGACGGAAATGGAACTGGTCAAACATCCCTTCCGCGCCGGCATCAAGGCGCAGATCGGTGTCGAATACTAACCCACCATGCAGCTGACCAAGGCACACGCAGCCGCATTGCAAGACATCCTGACATGGCGCCGCGACGTGCGCCATTTCCGCAGCGATCCGATCGCGCCAGACCGGATCGCGCGCCTGCGCGCGGCGATGGACCTTGCGCCATCGGTCGGCAATGCCCGCCCTTGGCGCGTGATGCAGGTGGACACGCCTGCAACCCGCGCCGCGGTGATCGCCAATTTCGAACGTGCCAACGCCGCCGCGGCCAGGGCCTATACCGACGACCGACGACGCGCCTATGACGCCCTCAAACTCGCGGGCCTGCGCGAAGCACCGGTCCACCTCGCCGTCTTCACGGCCGACAACCCGGACGAGGGACACGGCCTGGGTCGCCAGACCATGCCGGAGATGCTCAGCTTTTCCACGGTCTGCGCGATCCACAGCCTCTGGCTGGCGGCCCGTGCGGACAACATCGGCACAGGCTGGGTCTCGATCCTCGACCCCGTTGCGTTGCAGGCCACGCTGGCGGCCCCGCCACACTGGCAGCTGACAGCCTATCTCTGCCTCGGCCTGCCTGCCCGATCGGACGACACACCGCTTTTGCATCGCACCGACTGGCAGGAAAACACCGCAACCCCCTGGCAGGTGGTCTAGACTTCTTCTGGGCAAAAATATCCCGGGGGAGGCGCAGCCGGGGGCAGCGCCCCCACCCGAATTTTCGCGAAAATTCGGCTACCCGCCCAGTGATGCGCCGGGTGCCAGAACAGCAGGGTCCAGCACGCATTCGATGATCGCGACGGTCCCGGCGGCGCGCGCCGCAGCAAAGGCCTCGGCGAACTGGTCCTGCGTCCTGACCGTCGCTCCGAACCCGCCATAGGCGCGGGCCAGGGCCGCGTAGTCCGGATTGGCCAGCACGGTGCCGGACACACGCCCGGGATAATGCCGTTCCTGGTGCATTCGGATGGTGCCGTAGCGCCCGTTGTTCATCACGATCACGATCGGGGTGGCGCCGTGCTGAACGGCGGTCGACATCTCGTTGCAGGTCATCTGGAAACACCCGTCCCCCGCAAGGCAGACCACCGGCAGGTCCGGATGCCGCAACGACGCGGCAATCGCTGCGGGAAATCCATAACCCATCGACCCCGACGTCGGTGCCAACTGTGTCCCGTACTGCTTGTAGCTGAAATAGCGGTGCAGCCAGGCCGCGTAGTTGCCCGCCCCATTGGTCAGGATTGCATCGCTTGGCAGATGATCGGACAGCCAACGGATGATCTGCTCTTGCTTGACCGCGCCCGGCGTCTCGCGCGGCCTGATCCAGTCCAGGTAATCCGCACGCGCGGCGGCGGTCCACGCAGACCAGCGCGGTGCCGCGACAGGCTGTGCGACCAGTCCCGCCAGCGTCATGATCGCATGGTCCGCCGGGCAGACCGCCTGTGCGTCCGTACCAAAGACGCGTCCGATCTCGTCCGCATCGGCGTGGATGTGCAGGATCGTCCTGGCCGGTGCTGCGGGATCGACCAGCGTATAGCCCTGCGTTTCGATATCACCGAACCGCGTTCCCAGCAGCAGCAGGCAATCCGCATCCCGAACCCGTTGCGCCAGCGCAGGGTTGACCCCGACATTCAGGTCACCGGCAAAACAATCGTGCCGGTTGTCCATGTAATCCTGCCTGCGAAAACTGGTCACGACGGGCACGCCCGTGGCCGTGGCAAAGCGTTCCAGCGCCTGTTGCGCGGCCCTTGACCAATGCGGACCACCCACCACGACCAGGGGACGCGCGGATTGCATCAGCTCATCCAGCACGCGTGGCAGCGCAGCCACATCAGCCGCAGGCTGCGCAACAACCCCTTGGAAATCGGGCACATCCGACGCGGCACTCAGCATGTTTTCGGGCAGGGCGAGCACCACGGGACCGGGTCTGCCGGACTGTGCCAGCCGAAAGGCGCGCACGATGTATTCCGGCAAGCGATCCGTATCGTCCACCTGGGCCACCCATTTCGCCAGCCCGCCGAACATCTGTTTGTAATCGACCTCCTGGAACGTTTCGCGGTCCGTGTGGCGATTGTCGATCTGGCCTATGAACAGCACCATCGGCGTGCTGTCCTGCATCGCCACATGCACGCCCGCGCTGGCGTTGCAGGCCCCCGGCCCGCGGGTGACGAAACACACGCCCGGCCTGCCGGTCAGCTTGCCGTGCGCCTCAGCCATCATCGCAGCCCCGCCTTCGTGACGGCAGACGACGTTCTGGATACCGCTGTCAAACAGCCCATCCAACGCCGCGAGAAAGCTTTCGCCCGGCACCGAGAACACACGGTCCACCCCCAGTTTCACCAGCTGATCGGACAGAATCTTACCGCCGTGTCTCATTGCACATTCCTTTCGCGCATTCGCACATTGGCCTTTTGCCACCGCGCCTTACCTCAGTCTCGACAAATTCAAAGGAGGCTTCCATGGCCAAACTTCTCGGCATTTCGGGATCATTGCGCAAGGCATCACATAACCGGCTGCTCATCGCAGAAGCAGGACGGTTGTTCGGCGCGGACACGCTCACATTTGGCGACATCGACCTGCCCCTGTACAATGGCGACCTCGAAGAGGCGTCGGGCATCCCCGCAGCGGTCCAGACCCTCTCCGACCAGATCGCAGCGGCAGACGCGGTCGTCATTTCCACGCCCGAATACAACAAGGCCCCGTCAGGCGCGTTGAAAAACGCATTGGACTGGATCAGCCGCACGGACGGTGCCGTGCTCAAGAACAAGCCCGTCGCCATCATGTCTGCCACCGCTGGCCGGTCGGGTGGCGAACGTGCCCAGTTTTCCCTGCGCCTGATGCTGACGGCATTCGACGCACGCGTGCTGAACGGACCAGAGGTTCTGGTCGGTGCCAGCTACGAACAATTCGACGACAACGGGCGTCTGATCGCCGACAGCTATCAGGATTTCCTCAAGGCACAAATGGATGCGCTGCGCGCCCTGATCTGACAGGGCGGCCTGCGCGATTGCCCTGAGCGGCACCTTGCGGCACTTTGCCGACATGGACAATCGCGAAACCCTGACCCTGACCGATATGATGGACCCCGCACGCGCCACGGCGCTGGCGGCGACGATGGGTGTGGATCGCAGCTATAGCGTTGGCGATCCACTGCCGCCGTTCGGGCAGCATGTCTATTTCTGGACCCCGGAACCGCCGCACGGACTGGCCGACAATGGTCACGCCGCACAGGATGCCGGATTGCCCGATCTGGGGTTGCCGCGCCGCATGTGGGCCGCCGGACGGCTGGTGTTCCACTGCGACCTGCTGGCCGGTGTGCGTGCCGAACGACGCACCCGGATCGAGACGATCACGCAAAAGGACGGGCGGTCCGGTCGGCTGGCCTTTGTCAGGTTGCGGCATGACATTCGACAGCGCCAGACCCTCGCGCTGACCGAATGGCAGGACATCGTCTATCGCGCGACAGACGCGGACACACCCGAACCACCACGGGCACCGACCGACCAGACCGACACCCGCGTCCATCATTTCGACAGCGTGACGCTGTTTCGCTATTCCGCGCTGACCTTCAACGGACACCGCATCCACTATGACGATCCCTATGCCCGTGCGCAGGGCTACGGCGGGTTGGTCGTCCATGCGCCGCTGCTGGCACATCTGCTGATGGATTTCGCGACGGATGCGCTTGGGCCATTGCGCAGTTTCGACTACCGCGCGACAGCACCATTGCTGGTGCACGAGGCCGCAACACTCTGCCGGCGCGCCACCGATCTGTGGGTGCGCGCCCCGGACGGACGCCTGTGCCTGACGGCGGCGGCGACATGACCGACCGCCCCTTTCATCCCCGCGCATTGGGCGAAATCGCTATCCGCTGCAGCGACTACGCCGCAATGCGTGATTTCTACGGCCGCATCTTGGGGCTGACGCCCATCACCGGCGGCCTGCGCGGCGGCTACCGCGACGGAATCACCTTTTATCAATTGGGCGAAAGCCACGCAGGCCATGTGGCGGTGCTCGCCCTGTTCGCGGATAAGGGGCCTGTGACCACCGGCGCGGGGTCAGCGTTGCACCATCTGGCGCTGGCGCTGCCGTGGGACGAGCAGGTCGCCGCCCGCGATTGGCTGCTTGCAGCGGGACATCCAGCGGAATTCACCGATTTCGACTGGGCTGGCTGGCGCGGGCTGTTTACCCGTGATCCCGATGGCAACACCGTCGAACTGGTCGCCGCATCGCCCGACTGGCATATTACCGCGGATTAGAGGTTCGCCGCAGCCCGGAAATCATCGGGGATCTCGTCACATCCGCCGAGTATCAGGCCGGCCATGACCTGCGCCACCTTGGGGGCCATGCCGAACCCGATCTTGAAGCCGCCGTTGGCGACGAACTGGCCCGGCCTGAACGGATGCGCGCCCAGCATCGGCGCACGACTGCGGCTGCGCGGGCGCACACCGGCCCAGCGTGCGATCACGGCTGCGTCGCGCAACGCAGGCACCGCCGCGCGCGCCGCCGCGATTACCGTATCCAGCTGGTCGTCCGTGGTGCCGGGATCGTCAAAGTCGCGTTCGGTGGTCGACCCGACTGCCGTAGTGCCGTCATGGTGTGGCACGATATGCACACCACCGGCAAAGGCTTGCGCCTGTCCGCGCGCATCGACGTCCAGCAGCGCCGCCTGCCCCTTGACCCCGGCCCCCACCATCCGGCTGTGGGCGGCGGTCATGTCTTGCAGACCCTGCCAGCCCGTGGCCCAGACCACCGCGCCGCTGTCCGGCCCTTCGGTCAGGATCGGCACGCCCGCGCGGGTCAGCGCCTGCGCGAGGGCGCGGGTCGCGTCGCGTGGCTGGATCAGACCCGACAGCGTGTCATGCACCCACAACCCCGTGGGACTGTCGGGGATCAGGTCGCCCGGGGCCGCATCGGTCACCTGCCAGATGGCATGGCCCTGCCACAGATCCCGCGCGCCCTGCGCCCGCGACCGGGCCAGCGCCACGGCGGCATCATCGGCCAGGGGCTGAACCCGCCCGCTGCGGGCATATCCCGTCGGCAACCCCGAGGCCAAGGCCACGTCCGACCAGAAATCCTCCGCCATCAGCAGGCTTTCGAATTGAAACGCCTTTTTCGGGTTCCATTGGTCCGGCACATGCGGGGCAAGGGCGCCGACGATGCCGCCACTGGCCCCGGACGCCGGCCCATGCGGGTCGATGACCTGCACCGATGCACCGCGTTGCAGACAGGCCCAGGCGATGGAAAGGCCGAAAACACCTGCACCACGCACCGTCACATCACTTGCCATCGCGCCCTCTCCGGTTCAGACCTGACCCGACGCTTAAGGCAAACGACCATGACCGACCAGCCCGCCATCCTCAGTTGGAAAGACACGCCACACGGCCCGGTGCCGGTGTCCGACCTGTTCGATGATCCCTATTATTCGCTGAATGGTGGCGTCGATGAAACCGCCCACGTCTTTCTGCGCGGCAACGGCCTGCCGGAACGGTTTCACGACGGGTTCCACATTGCCGAATTGGGGTTCGGAACGGGGCTGAATTTTCTGTGCGCCCTGCGCGCGTTCCGCGCCTCCGGCGTGGCGGGACGCCTGATGTTCACCAGTTTTGAACTGCACCCGATGACACAGGCAGACCGCGCACGCGCGCTGGCCCCGTTCGACGGTCTGCCGGTGGGGACACTGGACGCCGCCGATCTGTCGCATGTCGCGGGTCCCGATTTCACGTTGCGGGTGATCGCGGGCGACGCGAACACCACCCTGCCCGCATGGGACGGCATGGCCGACGCATGGTTCCTTGACGGGTTTTCACCGGCCAAGAACCCCGCCCTGTGGCGACCGGAACTGCTGCAACAGGTGGCCGACCACTGCCAGACAGGCGGCACCTGCGCGACCTATTCGGCGGCAGGCCATGTGCGCGCCGCACTGGCCGCAGCCGGTTTCACCGTCACACGTCAGCCCGGCTACGGTCGCAAACGGCACATGACCACCGGGATCAAGGAATAACCCATGCAAAGTTCCAACACCCGGTTGGGTATCGGCCTGATGACGGCAACCACATTCGTCTTTGCCGTGCAGGACGGGCTGTCGCGGCATCTGGCGACGGATTACAACGTGATGATGGTCGTGATGATCCGCTACTGGTTCTTTGCCGCCTTTGTCATCACCCTTGCGCGGTTGCGCACCGGATCGGTGCGGCAGGCCGCCCGCACCAACCAGCCCAAGGTGCAGATCCTGCGCGGTTTGCTGCTGGCGGCCGAAATCATGGTCATGGTGGCAGGTTTCGTGGCGCTGGGACTGGTCGAAAGCCATGCCGTCTTTGCCTGTTATCCACTGCTGATCGCGGCCCTGTCCGGTCCCGTGCTGGGCGAAGGCGTGGGGCCGCGCCGCTGGATCGCCATTGGCGTGGGGTTTGTCGGCGTGCTCATCATTCTGGAACCCGGATTTGCCGTCTTTGCCCCGGCGGCCATCATCCCGCTGATCGCGGCTGTGATGTTTGCGCTTTATGGTCTGTTGACGCGGTACGTGGCGAAACTGGACACCGCCGCAACCAGCTTTTTCTGGACAGGCGTCGCGGGGGCGGTGGCGTCCACTGCCGCCGGCATCTGGTTCTGGGAACCCATGACCGGCCCCGACTGGGCAATCATGGCCGTGCTCTGCGTCACGGGCGTCAGCGGCCATTGGCTGCTGATCAAGACCTACGAGGTCGCAGAGGCGGGATCGGTCCAGCCATTTGCCTATCTGCAACTGGTCTTTGCGACCGCGATCGGGCTGACGTTCTTTGGCGAGGTGTTGGAATGGAACGTGGCGCTGGGGGCTGCGATTGTCGTCGCGGCTGGCGTGTTCACGCTGATCCGTAGTCGCGCAGGCGGCTGAAAACCAAGATCACTTTACCGCCACGACTCTTGCGTCATTTTTGGGCACAACCTAGAACGGACGCTCTGAACCAACAAAGCTTGCACGTGATGCCACCACCTGATGGAATATTCGATCTGCCCGTCGCCGGACAACCGGATGTGTCGGCTGCATTGCTGCAACTGGGCGTGCAGGTTGCGGGGCTTGGCCTTGGCACCGTGGATTATGTGAACGACACGATCACGCTGGACACGCGGGCTGCCGAACTGTTCGACCTGCCAGCCTTGCGTCCCGTGCCCCGCGATGAACTGCACGCCCGCATCCACCCCGAAGACCAGCCACATGTGCAGCACGAGGTCGAGGCCCTGCTGGCCCCCGGTCAGCCGGATATCGTGGATGTTGTGCACCGCGTCCCGCGACCGGACGGGGGCCATCGCTGGCTGAGCGCGCGCAAGCAGGTCACGTTCACACATGACGCGGATGGCAACACGCGGCCCGTGTCGGGTCTGGTGGCGATCATGGATATCTCCGCCCTCAAGAGCCACGAAGACCGTGTCGTGGCCCTTATGGGGGAAATGAATCACCGCCTGAAAAATGTCCTGACCATCGTGCAGAGCATCGCACGTCTGACGGCACGCACCACTGATCCGCAGGATTTCCTGGCCAGCTTCAATGCCCGGATGGCGGCACTGGGGCAGAACCAGAACTTGCTGATGCAGCAGGCCGCCGTAGGTGTGCAACTGGGCGATCTGGTGCGCGAACAGCTCAGCCCCTTTGCCAGCAAGACCGACCCGCGGATCACCGTCGAAGGCCCCGCGCTGATCCTGCGCGAAAGTGCGATGCAATCCATCGGTCTGACGCTGCATGAACTGGCCACGAATGCGACCAAATACGGTGCGCTGTCAGTGTCAGAGGGTCGATTGACCGTCAGCTGGACACTCACGGACGAAACACTCAGCCTCTATTGGCGCGAGGATGGCGGCCCGTCGGTCAAGGCACCAGAGCATCGGGGTTTCGGCACATCCGTGCTGCAAACCATGACCGAGGCGGCGCTGAATGCCACCGTCACCCAGGACTTCGATCCCAAGGGGCTGCGCTGGTCCATGACCTGCCCGGTTCAGGCGATCCGCGACACCAACCCACCCCGCTAGTCAGGGGCGCGGGATGGGGCGCAGGGTTTCCGGCGGGGCGCTGCCTTCTGGAATGACAATCAGCTCGACCACGTCCGGTGGTGCCGATGACGTGGCCACACGCGCTTCGGCATTCAGCGCGGCAGGGCGCAATTCAGGCCGCGGTGCCGCAAGCACCTCTGCGGGGACCGGTTGTTCCACCGACCCATCGGGGCGCAATCGGGGACGCACGGATGCCATGCTGCCCGTGATCATGTCCAGAAAATCGACCTCGCCCGTCGTGCCAGTCAGACGTGCGCGGTAGACGGGCAGTGATTCACTGACCCGCTGGACATAGTTTCGTGTCTCGCGGAACGGGATGTGTTCGATCCAGTCGACGACATCGACCTCACCCTGTCGCGGATCGCCGCGTTCGTCCATCCAGGTTGCAGGGCGGCTAGGCCCGGCGTTGTAGCCTGCGGCGACCTGAATGACGGAATCACCAAACCTCTCGCGCAGGCCAGCCAGATAGGCCGCACCCAGCTGCGCGTTATAGCGCCAGTCGCGCGTCAGATTGGCCTCGGAATAGCTCAGGCCCAGTTCACGGCTGACTTCACGCGCGGTGGCAGGCATCAGCTGCATCAGACCCTGTGCGCCCACCGGGCTGCCTGCACCGATGTAGAATTCGCTTTCGCGGCGGGAAATGGCCAGCGTCAGATCCGCCGGCACCGGCAGATCCATATCCGCCACGGGGTGCAGCGGAAAATACGCCGAGGGCACGATGACACCGCGCTCGGCAGCGGCCTTGCCCAGCAGGACCGTCAGATAGGTTTCATCCCGCGCGGCAAAGGCCCGGCCCAGACGCGCGATATCCGCAGCCCCCAGCGTCTGACCGAGGTTGTTGACGAATGCGATGGCCTTGCCGCGCTGACCCGCCTCGATCAAGGCGACCGCGGCCCGCACGCGGTCATCCTCTATGATCGGCGCGCTTTGCCAGTCCAACCCCTCGTCCGCGCCGATCAGCGCAGGGTCCAGCGGCAGGTCCAGCCTGTCGGCAGCCAACAGACCGTAGAAACTGGTCTGGTGCACCGCCGCCCGGGCAAAGGCCGCTTCGGCCTCGGTCGCCCGGCCCAATGCAGACAAGGCACGTCCCTGCCAATATCCAGCACGTCCTTCACTGATCGGCGTATCGACGGTGGCGGCAAAGGCGTTGAAATGTTCCAGCGCCAGTTCCGCATCGTCCAGATAGGTCAGCGCCAGATAACCCGACAGCCATTCCAGATCGGCATAGTTGTAGCCGTCGCCGGGGGTCGTGAAATGCTGTGACGCCATGCGGTACGCCCGTTCGGGGTCGCCGTTGCGCATCTCGTACCGCGCGAGGATACGCCGCCACCCGGACCAGCGAAAGGGTTCGCCCAGTGCGGCGGCACTCGTGGATTGCGCCAGCAGCAGGTCCATCGCATCACTGCGCCGCCCCCGGTCAGCGGCCCAGTTATACCGGTCATACAGCAACCCCGGCGTGTCGCGCAGATCCTCGGGCACCGCGGCCAGTGCCGCATCGACGCCGGATGCATCGCGGATCAGCCGCGACCGGGCGGTCAGCAAGGCCTGCTGGCCCTCGTCCAGCAGGGGGCGCATTTTCTCGGCCGCGTCAGTGCGCCAGGCCCACAGCAGCTGATCGGTCCTTTCGCCGTGCAGATCGGCCAGATCATCGCCGAAACTGTCCAGCAGCAATTGCTGGCTGAAATCCGACAATTCCAGATCGGTCCACGCGGTGCGCACGACGTTGCGCGCACGATCAATCTGGCCCGTGGCCACCAGCGCCTGCGCCAGTCGCACGGCCCCCAGACCCGTCTGCGGCGGCAAACCGTCGAACCACAGGATGACTTGCGCCGCACTTGCGTCCTCGGGGATCACCTGCTCTCCGGCGGCGCGCACGACGTTTTCGCCGGGCCAGTTCGGGCGCCGGGCCTCGAAATCGATGTACTCCGCGAATGTCGCATCGCCGAACCGCAGGCGTTGCCAGGTCACCAGATCGGTCATCACCGGGTCATCGACCCCTGCTGCGGCATAGGCCGCATCATAGTCGCGATCATTGGACAAACGGACTGCCTTGATATCGTCATCGGTCACGGTCTGGGCTGTCGCCATGACAGGCCAGAACAGGACACTGGCAACACGCATGAAACCGGGGATCGAAAATCGCATAAAGGCACCTGTGGCGCGGAACAGAACTGTCACTCGAATATGGTCTATCATGCTGACGGGGCAACGCACATTCTTGGCATTCGGGGGAAACCCCGCTAGGGTCCGCGCGATTTCGCCGATGGCGCGCAGCCCGGCCCCAACATCAGGACAACACCCCATGTTCAAAGGTTCATTCGTCGCCCTCGTCACGCCGTTCAGCGGCGGCAAGGTGGACCTCGCAACGCTCAAAAACCTTGTCGACTGGCATGTCGCGCAGGGCACGCACGGGTTGGTCCCGGTCGGCACCACCGGCGAAAGCCCGACACTGACCCACGACGAACACGATCTGGTCGTCCAGACCGTCGTCGATCATGCGGCAGGCCGTATCCCGGTCATCGCAGGTGCCGGCTCGAACAACACCATGGAAACCGTCCGACTGGTCAAGGCCGCCAAGGCCGCAGGGGCCGATGCCGCATTGGTCGTGACCCCCTATTACAACAAACCCACACAGGCCGGTCTGATCGCGCATTTCACCGCCGCTGCCGATTGCGGCCTGCCCATCGTGATCTACAACATTCCAGGCCGGTCCGCCGTCGACATGACCGTCGCCACCATGGCAGAGCTGGCCAGGCTGCCGATGATCGTCGGCGTCAAGGATGCCACCGGCGATTTGTCCCGCGTGCCCAAACAGCGCATGACCTGTGGCACAGATTTCGTGCAGATGTCGGGCGAGGACGCGACGGCACTGGGGTTCAACGCCCACGGCGGCACGGGCTGCATCTCGGTCACGGCGAACGTCGCACCGGCACTGTGTGCACAGATGCAGGACGCCACGCTGGCCGGCGATTTTGCGACCGCGTTGTCGATCACCGACCGCCTGATGCCCCTGCACGAAGCGATTTTTCTCGAACCGGGGCTGGTCGGCGCGAAATATGGCCTGTCGCTGCTGGGCTTGGGCAACGAAGAGGTGCGCGCGCCGCTGGTCGGCCTGACCGATGGTGTCAAGGACCGCATCCGCGCCGGCATGGTTCACGCAGGCCTTCTGAACTGACGGGACGGCGGGCGGGGCGCATTTGCGGGCATCGCCCGCAAACAGCGGCGTCAGGCGTCCCGCAGCCAATCCGTGTCGTAGTCAACCCGGCCGCAACCGCCAAAGACGGCCGCGCGCGCCAGCTCTGATTGCAGGCGCGTCAACCGCGCCTTACCCATCGCAACGCCCGGTTCGGGCCAAAAGGCGCGCACCGCCAGCACATCACCCTGCCGTGCCATGTCGATGCGCCCGATTGCCCGGTCCCCTTCCCACACCGGAAACACGTAGTAACCATAGCGCCGCTGCGGTGCTGGTACGAAAATCTCGATCCGGTAATGAAAACCGAACAGCCATTCCGCCCGCTTGCGGTCGCGCAGCGCGGGATCGAACGGTGACAGGATGCGCACCCGTCCCGGCAGGTCCGGCACCGTCGCATCCAGCAGATCAGGACGCGCCAGGCAGCGACGAATCCGGCCCTCCGCCCCTGATACGTCCACCGGCACTGCACGGCCTGCGGCCATTTCCAACTCACACCAGACCCGCGCTTCTGCCGGGGTGACATGCGCCCAGAACGCCGCGATCTCGCCGCTGGTGGCGAACCCCAGCTTGTCCAGCGCCAGTGCGCACAGCCGGTCGATGGCCTCTGCCTCGCTGATTTCTGTCTCGCGCACCGCCTGCGGAATCACCCGTTCGGTCAGGTCATAGACCTTGCGGAACCCCTCGCGCCGCACCACCGACAGCGCACCGCTGCGCCACAGATATTCAAGCGCCGTCTTGCTGGGGTGCCAGTCCCACCAACCGCCCTTGCCCCGTGTCTCACCCGGGCCCACGTCGCCAGAGGTGCAGGGTCCGTGATCGGCGATCTGGCGCATGACCTCGTCAACCTGCACGGCGAATCCGGCAGGCCGGTGACGCGCCCAGCGCCGTTCCAGCATCATGCGGTCGCGTGCGAACCGCATGCGCCACAATGGCCACAGGTCCATGGGGATCGCAGCTGCGTCATGGGTCCAGTGTTCGAACACCGCGCGTTCGCCCGCCAGCAGTCGGTTCAGGACCGGCGGACGATAGGGCCGGTGCCGTGACCACAGGATCAGATCGTGCGCCCGCGCGAATGTGTTGACGCTGTCCAGCTGCACGAACCCCAGCGCATCGATCGCGGCCATCGCACTGCCCGCGCGCGTCGCACCCAGCCCGTGCCGGTCCAGAAACACGGCCCGGGCACGGGCATTGTCCAGTCGCTCTACCTGCATCGTACCCCCTGTTTTGGCCAGTCTGGCGCATCAAGTCCGCCCGGGCCAGCCTTGCCCTGCCCCGCACTGTCGCCTATCTGCTGTGCATGGCCAAGAAACCGGACAACAAGAATTACAAGGTGATCGCCGAAAACCGGCGTGCACGCTATGATTACGAAATCCAGGAGGACCTGGAGGTTGGGATCATTCTGCACGGGTCAGAGGTGAAATCCCTGCGTATTGGCCAATCCAGCATCGCCGACAGCTATGCCTCGGTCGACGACGGAGAGCTGTGGCTGACCAACGGCTATATCGCCCCATACGAACAGGCGATGTTCGGCCACGAGGCCCGGCGCAAACGCAAACTGCTGGTCAGTCGCCGCGAGCTGGCGCGTCTGTGGAACGCGACCAAGCGTGAGGGCATGACCCTCGTCCCATTGGTGATGTATTTCAACGACCGCGGGTTGGTGAAACTGAAAATCGCCACGGCCAAGGGCAAGAAAAACCACGACAAGCGTCAGACCGACGCGAAACGTGACTGGGCAAGGCAGAAACAGCGATTACTGCGTCACGACACCTGACGTACCCCCGCGCCGCTATTGCCGATTGCAATGGCCGCGCCAGTTATGCGACAGCCGCCCGCGATATTGTCCGAACCCGGCACCACGCCGCGATCCTTTCGATGCACCTCGGTGCAATCCAACAGAAAGCCTCTGCTGTGCAAACTCCTTATTACCTGATCGACAAATCCCGCCTGTTGCCAAACATGGAAAAAATCGCATGGCTGCGTGCGGAATCCGGGGCGAAATGCCTGCTGGCCCTGAAATGCTTTGCCACATGGTCGGTGTTCGATTTCATGTCCGACTACATGGACGGTTCCACCTCGTCCTCGCTCTATGAGGTGCGTCTGGGCCGTGAGAAGTTTCCGGGCGAAACGCACGCCTATTCCGTGGCCTACGCCGACCACGAAATCGCCGAGGTGCTCGCCCATTCCGACAAGATCATCTTCAACTCCATCGGTCAGCTGACGAAATTCGCGCAGCAATCGGATGGACACATCCGCGGGCTGCGGGTCAATCCCGGTGTTTCGACCTCGGAATTCGACCTGGCGGACCCCGCGCGTCCCTTCAGCCGGTTGGGCGAACATGACCCAAATGCGATCGACGCCATCGCCGACCAGATCAGCGGCCTGATGTTTCACAACAACTGTGAAAACGACAGTTTTGACCGCTTTGACGAAATGCTGACCCTGATCGAGGATCGGTTCGGCAAGGTCATGCACAAGATGGACTGGATCAGCCTGGGCGGCGGCATCCATTTCACGGGCGCGGATTACCCGCTGGACCGCTTTGCCGCCCGGCTCAAGGGCTTTGCCGAACGCTATGGCGTGCAGGTCTACCTTGAACCCGGCGAGGCCGCGATCAGCGGCGCTGCCACGCTCGAGGTGACGGTGCTGGACACCATGCACAACGGCAAGAATCTGGCTATCGTCGACAGTTCCATCGAGGCGCATCTGCTGGATTTGCTGATCTACCGCGAACCGGCCAAAATCGCGCCCAACACGGGCGATCACGCCTGGATGGTCTGCGGCAAATCCTGTCTGGCCGGGGACATTTTCGGTGAATTCCGCTTCGATGCCCCGCTCAAGGCGGGTGACCGGCTTTCGTTTCAGGACACGGCAGGCTACACAATGGTCAAGAAAAACTGGTTCAACGGCGTCAAGATGCCCAGCATCGCGATCCGTGAACTTGATGGCAGCACCCGGTTGGTGCGCGATTTCGACTACGACGATTTCGCAGCCGCACTCTCCTAATTCATGGCAAAGGGGTTTTTTGGATAAATGAAACGTAATGTTCTGATCATCGGTGCTGGCGGCGTCGCACAGGTCGTCGCGCATAAATGTGCGCAAAACAACGACGTTCTGGGCGATCTACACCTGGCTAGCCGCACCATCGCGAAATGTGACGCCATCATTGCCAGCGTCCACGAAAAAGGCGCGATGAAACAGGACGGCGTTTTCCAGTCCCATGCCATCGACGCGATGGACAGCGATGCGGTCGCAGCCCTGATCAATGCAACAGGCGCGCAGATCGTGATCAACGTCGGCTCGCCCTTTGTGAACATGACCGTGCTCGAGGCCTGCATCCAGACCGGTGCCGCCTATATCGACACGGCCATCCACGAGGACCCGGGCAAAATCTGCGAAACCCCACCGTGGTACGCCAACTATGAATGGAAACGCCGCGACGCCTGCGCCGCCGCAGGGGTGACCGCCATTCTGGGCGCGGGTTTCGATCCGGGCATGGTCAACGCCTTTGCCCGCCATGCCGCGGATGCCTACATGGACAAGGTGACGTCCATCGATATCGTCGACATCAATGCCGGCAACCACGGGCGTTATTTTTCGACCAATTTCGATCCCGAAATCAACTTTCGCGAATTCACCGGCACGGTCTACAGCTGGCAGGACGGCGCATGGCAGACGAACAAGATGTTCGAGGTCGGGCGCGAATGGGACCTGCCCGTCGTAGGCAAGCAAAAGGCCTATCTGTCCGGCCATGACGAGGTGCATTCGCTGTCCGCGAACTATCCGGGTGCCGACGTGCGGTTCTGGATGGGCTTTGGCGATCACTACATCAACGTCTTTACGGTGCTGCAAAACCTCGGGCTATTGTCCGAACAGCCCGTCACCACCGCCGAAGGGCTGGAGGTCGTCCCGCTGAAAGTGGTCAAAGCCGTTCTGCCCGATCCGTCCAGCCTGGCACCTGACTATACCGGCAAGACCTGCATCGGCGATCTGGTCAAGGGGACCAAAGACGGTCAGGAGGTCGAGGTGTTCGTCTACAACGTGGCCGACCACAAGGACGCCTATAACGAGGTCGGCAGCCAGGGTATTTCCTACACGGCTGGCGTGCCGCCCGTGGCCTTTGCCATGCTGATCGCGGATGGCACCTACGACAAGGGCACCATGATGAACGTCGAAGAGCTGGACCCGAAACCGCTGTTCACCCTGCTGGACACCATCGGCCTGCCGACACGGGTGCGCGACGCAGACGGCGACCGCGCCTGGAACGCCAACTGACCCGGTCGGGGGCACTGCGACGCGGTGCCCCCCCCCCTTGCCGATGACGCCCCGGTCGCGCTTGCCTTGACGCCCCCCGTGGGGTAGCACTCGCCGCGACCCTCGCCCCTACAGGAGAGCGCCATGGCGACCCCGGACGATCCGCGCACCCTCGTCAGTGCTGACTGGCTCAAGGCGCATTTGCGCGACCCCGACATGCGTATTCTCGACGCCAGCTGGCACATGCCCGACGCAGGACGTGATGCCCGTGCGGAATATGCAGCCAGCCACATTCCGGGTGCGCGGTTTTTCGATATCGACGATATTTCGGACAGCCGGTCCGAACTGCCCCATATGGTGCCAGAGGTCGAAAAATTCATGTCGCGCCTGCGCGCGATGGGTGTGGGCGACGGCCATCAGGTCGTGGTCTATGACAGCACGGGGCTGTTTTCCGCGGCCCGCGTCTGGTGGATGTTCCGCCTGATGGGCAAACGCGACGTGGCCGTTCTGGACGGTGGTCTGCCCGCATGGATCGCCGCCGGAGGCGCGACCGAAGACCTGCCACCCGTAATCCGCGACCGCCATATGACGGTCAGCCGCCAGAACCAGATGATCAAGGATGTCACCCAGGTTGCGCGCGCCGCGAAACTCGGTGACCACACCACGCTGGATGCCCGCGCCCCCGCCCGTTTCAACGGCGAGGTACCGGAACCGCGCGCAGGTCTGCGCAGCGGCCACATCCCTGGGTCGCGCAACCTGCCCTATACTGCATTGCTGAACGCCGATGGCACGATGAAGGACGCCCCCGCCCTGCAACAGGCCTTTGCCGACGCAGGTGCAGATTTGACCAAACCCGTTATCACGACCTGCGGGTCGGGTGTGACCGCCGCCATCATCAACCTTGCGCTGGAACGCATCGGCAAGACCGACCACGCGCTCTATGACGGGTCATGGTCCGAATGGGGCATGTACCCCGACCTGCCCATCGCCACCGGCCCCGCCACCTCCTGAGGACCCACAGATGTTCGAGACGCTCAAGGCGCAACCCGCCGACAAGATCCTGTCACTCATGGCCGCCTACCGCGCCGACCCCCGCGACACCAAGGTCGATCTGGGCGTGGGCGTCTACAAGGACCCGACCGGCAACACGCCCGTCATGCGCGCCGTCAAAGAGGCCGAGCGCCGCATCGTCGCCGACCAGACGACCAAGGCGTACACGGGTCTGGCGGGTGATCCCGCCTTTGCCGATGCGATGATCGATCTGGTGCTGGCCGATACCGTGCAGCGCGACCGGATCGCGGCCATAGCGACCCCCGGCGGCACCGGCGCCATCCGGCAGGCGCTGGAACTGATCCGCATCGCTTCCCCCGACGCCACCGTCTGGCTGTCGAACCCCACGTGGCCGAACCACCCGTCGATCATCAAATTCCTCGGTATGAAGATGCAGGAATACCGCTATTTCGACGAGGCGACCCGCGGCGTCGATTTCGATGGTCTGATCGCCGATCTGGGGACGGTCGCACCGGGCGACGTGGTGCTGCTGCACGGCTGCTGCCACAATCCGACGGGTGCCAACCCCACGGCGGACCAGTGGGACCAGATCATCGCGGTGATCAAGGACCGCAGTGCCGTGCCGCTGGTCGATATCGCCTACCAGGGATTTGGCGACGGCTTGCAGGACGACGCCGCCGCCACGCGCAAGGTGGCCGCCGCATTCGACAACGTGCTGATCGCCGCCAGCTGCTCGAAAAACTTTGGCATCTACCGTGAACGCACGGGTATTTTGATGGGCCTCGCCCGTGACGCCCAAGAGGCCACGCTGACACAGGCGAACCTGAACTTTCTCAACCGCCAGAACTACTCATTTCCGCCCGATCATGGCGCGCGGGTGGTCAGCACGATCCTGACCGACCCCGCGTTGCGCGCCGACTGGGAGGCAGAGCTGGAGGAAACCCGCAACACCATGCTGGCCCTGCGCCAGCAATTGGCCGACGAGCTGCGCCAGCGCGCCAATGATGACCGGTTCGATTTCGTGGCACAGCATCGCGGCATGTTCAGCCGGATCGGGGCCTCGCCGGAAGAGGTCGAGACGATGCGCGACAAGAACGGCATCTACATGGTGGGCGACAGCCGCATGAACATCGCGGGGCTGAACGCGGATACCGTGCCGCTGCTGGCGCAGGCCATCGTCGACGCAGGCGTCTGAGCCACACACCATCGCTGCACGGATCATCCCGCCCGCTGGCCCTGACGGGTCGGCGGGCGGGGCGCGTTTGTGCGTCCGCACAAACAGCGGCGACCACCGACATGCTGCACGTGCAAATGCGGGTTGCGACCCTTCGCGTAACAATATACGCGTGAAGGCGATCAAAAAGAAACAAAGTGACCCGACCATGTCTTTTCGCCTGCAACCGACACCCCCTGCCCGCCCGAACCGCTGCCAGTTGTTCGGACCGGGATCGAACACCAAACTGTTCGCCAAAATGGCGGCCTCGGACGCCGACGTCATCAACCTCGACCTCGAGGACAGCGTGTCCCCAACGGACAAGGATGCAGCCCGCGCCAACGTAATCGCGGCGATCGGCGCGCACGACTGGAGCACCAAGACATTGTCGGTGCGGATCAACTCGCTCGACACACCGTTCTGGTATCGCGACGTGGTGGATCTGCTGGAACAGGCGGGTGATAGGCTGGATCAGATCATGATCCCCAAGGTCGGCTGTGCGGCCGACGTCTATGCCGTGGATGCGCTCGTCACGGCGATTGAAACCGCCAAGGGCCGGACCAAACCCATCGCGTTCGAGGTCATCATCGAATCCGCCGCTGGTCTGGTGAATGTGAATGAAATCGCGGCCTCCAGCCCCCGGATGCAGGCGATGAGCTTGGGTGCCGCTGACTACGCGGCCTCGATGGGGATGCAGACGACGGGCATCGGCGGCACGCAGAACAACTACTACATGCTGCATGGTGAGACGCGGCATTATTCCGACCCGTGGCACTGGGCACAGACCGCAATCGTCGCCGCCTGCCGCACCCATGGCATCCTGCCTGTCGATGGCCCCTTTGGCGATTTTTCCGACGACGAAGGCTACCGCGCGCAGGCCCGGCGATCCGCCACGCTGGGCATGGTCGGCAAATGGGCCATCCACCCCAAGCAGATCGCACTGGCCAACGAGGTCTTTACCCCGTCAGAGGCAGCCGTTGCCGAGGCACGCGAAATCTTGGCCGCGATGGAAACCGCCAAGGCACGCGGCGAGGGTGCCACCGTCTACAAGGGCCGTCTGGTCGACATCGCATCCATCAAACAGGCCGAAGTCATCGTCAAGCAGTCCCAAATGATCGCGGGCGCCTGACGCCTCGCGGCATTGCAATTCCCGGTCTCACGCGCCTATATCGGCACCAGTTCCAGTAAAGGTGCGTGATGACCCAATATCTCGAATTCGAAAAACCTCTCGCCGAAATCGAAGGCAAGGCCGAAGAGCTGCGCGCGATGGCCCGCGAAAACGAGGAAATGGACATCGAAAAAGAGGCCGCTGCATTGGATCGCAAGGCGGCCGACCTGCTGAAACAACTGTATTCCGGGTTGACGCCGTGGCGCAAATGTCTGGTCGCCCGTCACCCCGAACGCCCCCATTGCAAGGACTACATCGAGGCGCTGTTCGACGAATTCACACCGCTGGCCGGTGACCGGAACTTTGCCGACGATCATGCCGTCATGGGCGGTCTGGCGCGGCTGAACGGTCGCCCCGTCATGGTGATTGGCCATGAAAAGGGCAACGACACCAAATCCCGCATCGCGCGCAATTTCGGCATGGCCCGCCCCGAAGGGTATCGCAAGGCGATCCGCCTGATGCGCATGGCCGACCGTTTCGGCCTGCCCGTCATCACGCTGGTCGACACCCCCGGTGCCTACCCCGGCAAGGGGGCAGAGGAACGCGGCCAATCCGAGGCGATTGCCCGTTCGACCGAGGCCTGTCTGGACCTGAAGGTGCCGATCATTTCCGTGGTCATCGGTGAAGGCGGGTCCGGCGGGGCCGTGGCCTTTGCCACCGCCGACCGCGTGGCGATGCTGGAACATTCGATCTATTCGGTCATCAGCCCCGAAGGCTGCGCCTCGATCCTGTGGAAGGACGCAGGCAAAACCCAAGAGGCCGCCGCCGCCCTGCGCCTGACGGCACAGAACCTCAAGGAGTTGGGCGTCTGCGACCGGATCATCCCCGAACCCGCAGGCGGTGCCCACCGCGACGCCGCCGCCGCGATCAAATCCGTGGGTGCCGCGATCAGCGAATTGCTCGCATCCTTTGACGGCATGAAACCCGCCAAAATCATGGCCGGACGGCGCAAGAAATACCTCGATCTGGGGAAAAAGGGCCTCGCGGCCTAAACGTCGCGGTGCAGGGTGACATAGCTGTCACCCCCCTGCACTGCGCGCAGACAGGCCCACAAGGCTGCGTGATCGTCATCCACCTCGCAGGTGGCCTGCGTCCAACCGCTGGCCACGGCACGGCGCAGGACGGCGCCCAGAACGGCAGGCACATGGCCCGGGACTGTGCGTGTTACGTCCAGCCAGCCCAATTCCATATCAGCGCGCAAACTGCCGAACGCTACCAGCGCGCCTTGTGCGTCAGTGACGAACAAGGCATCGGTCAGGTCATCCCCACCGAATATCAGCGCCCGCCCCTCTGGTCCCGGATCGCGTGGCGGATTGCTGCGATGGGTGCGCGCGTAGTGATCCCAATGGGCCGCGAACCAGCCGGCCCAATCGGCAGGATCGCCCGGCGATACCCATTGTGCCGTCCAATCCGCAGGCAAGTCGGGCAAGGTCAGCGGCAAGGTGTTCAGGTCGATTGCGACCAGTCGCGTCCGCCGCACGCGGCGAAACCCAAGGGCGAAAAATGCGGTCAGGTCCGTGTCAGCGGGTGCCACGACGCGCAGGCGATGGATGAAATCCGGCAGGTTCAGGCCCGCAATCGCCAGTGTCAGCGCGGCGGGGTCACAGGCGGCATCCAGGCTGTCGTCGTCCAGCGTCAACGCGTTGGGATGCAGCGCCGATTTGAACCAGCGGATCGCTGCTACCACATCTTGGCCTCGGCCGCTGCGGCATAGCCTGCATCATAGGCCGCCCCATCGAACTCCGGCTCGACCTCTTGCAGCAGGTCCCCCGCCTTGGGCAGGGCCGCGCCGTGATCCTCACCCGACCACAATGCGGACCGCATGATCGCCTTGGCGCATTGGAAATAGACCTCGGTCACGGTGATGACGACGACGCTGCGGGGATGTTTGCCGCGCTGTTCGAATTGCTGCAACACATCTGCATCGACCGTCACGATGGCATGGCCGTTCACGCGCACGACATTGCTGCTGCCGGGCACCATGAACATCAGGCTGACGCGAGGGTCACGCACGATGTTGCGCAGCGTGTCGATGCGGTTGTTGCCCATCCAGTCCGGCAGCAACAGCCTGCGATCATCCGCGATACGCACGACAGGCCCGACATCACCGCGTGGCGATCCGTCCGTGCCTTCTGGCCCGACGGTCGACACCACGACGAACCGGGCCGCGTTGATCCACGTCCTGTAGGCAGGGGTCAGACGGTCGCGCACCTTGGTCAGTGACCGTGGCACGGCAGGGCCATAAATCGCGGTCAGCTCGTCGATGGATGATACCGGGGTCATACGGGGGCTCCGGGTTCGACGGGTGGGATGGACTTGCGCTGCGGCACGTCCAGTCCGGCCTCGCGCGCCAGCGCATCGGACCGATCCTCGATCGCGTTTTCCAGCACGACCATGAATTCCCGCAAGGGCAGGCCAGCCGGTATAGGGTCGAGGAAATCGAACACCGCCACACCCGGCTTGCGATAAATCCCGCGTTTCGGCCAGAACACGCCAACATTGGTCGCCACCGGCACGCAGGGCTGTTGCAACTGCCCATAGAGGGCTGCCGTGCCTTTTTTATAGGGGGCAACGGCACCAGCCGCCACACGGGTGCCCTGCGGATAGATGCACAGCTGACCCGGTTTCTGGTCGCCGGCCTTGACCCGCGCCAGCATGTCCTTGATCGCCTGACCCTTTTTGCCACGGTCAACCGGTATGCAGCCCGCACGATAGGCATACAGGCCCAGGATCGGTGCCCACAGCAGCAATCGTTTCATGATGAAACGCGGGCGCGGCATGGTCTGATAGATCGCCATCACGTCCATGAAACTCTGGTGTTTGGCCGCGACCATGCAGCCATAGGTCGGCACCGTGCCGCGGAATTCGAACCGCAGGCCAATCATCCAGCCGGCCAGCCACATCACCGTCCGGGCGTAGGCCATGCAGGCGGTGCGCCCGCCCATTGGCGACACCAGAACATAGGGCAGAAAGACGATGCCGTAGATTGCCATCAGGATGTACATCACGACGGTGAACAGCAGCGACCGCAGCCATTGGATTGCGTAACTCATGCTTGGGTCCTCAGGGTGCGCAACGCCGCAGCGCGGGTTGCCAGAAAGGCGACGACTGCCGCAAGGGGCGGGATGAAAAGTGGCAGGAACCAGCCAGCGCCGGAAAAACCGAGACCTGTCAGAAATCCACCGTCGTCACCGTCTGGCAGGGCGGCCACCGCCAGCAGTCCCAGGATCGTGCCGACCAGCGCACCCAGCCCGGCCCGCAGGGTGAAACGGCGGACAAACGCACGCGCGATATAGGCGTCGCGCGCACCCACCAGCCGCATCACGCGAATGACCTGCGCATTGGCCGACAGCGCCGATTGCGCCGCCAGCGTGATCATCGCAGCCACGGCACCGCCGATCAGCAGCAAGGCGACCCAACCCAGGGTCCGCAACCGGTTCGCCGCATCGACCAGCGGTTCGCGCCAGCGTGTGTGATCGTCCAGCACGGCGGCCGGAACCTCGGCCTGTAGCCGCGCGCGCAGGCCCGTCGCGTCATATCCGTCCGCATCTGCCGTCACCTCGATCAGCCGGGGGATGGGCAGCGTTTCCAGCGGCAGATCGGGGCCGAACCAGGGTTCCAGCAAAACGGCCTGTTCCTCGGGGGTCAATGCACGGGCCGATGCCACACCGGGGGTCGTTTCCAACACCTGCAAGGCCGCGCGCACCTGTGCCTCGCCCTCGCCTGCGGGGGCCGATATGCGCAAGGTCGCCGTGCGCGCCAGCTCTGCCGACCAGCGATCCGCCAGCCGCCCCGTCGCCACCGACAGCGCCAGCGCAAAGACTGCCAGAAACGCCATCGCTGCCGCGGTGAAAACCGTCAACCGCGCCGTGAACCCGGTGGGCGGGACAGCGCGGTCAGCCTCGCGGTCACCTTGCAACAGACCCAGGATTTGCGTGACCCGCGGATTCACAGCGTCACCCCGGTTTCCAGTTGCCCGCCCCGGATGCGCAGCACATTGGCCACCACCTGCGATTTGGCAAAACGGATCAGGTTCAGGTCATGGGTCGCGATCAGCACCGTCTTGCCCATCCGGTTCAGCTCGATCAGCAAGGTCAGCAGGCGTTGCGACATCTCCCAATCGACATTGCCTGTCGGTTCATCCGCCACGATCACATCCGGCGAGGTGATGACCGCACGGGCCAGCGCTGCACGCTGGCGTTCACCGCCCGACAACTGCGGGGGCGTCTGTGCCGCCTGCCGTGACAGGCCGACCCAGCCCAGCAGATCGCCCAGGTTGTCCTGTGCCTCCTTGCTGCGGCCGGATACCTGCAACGGCAGCGCCACGTTTTCAGACAGCGGCAGATGGTCCAGAAACTGGCAATCCTGATGCACGACCCCGATGCGACGGCGCACCAGTGCCACATCATCGCGTGTCAGCCCTGCGGCATCCTTGCCGAACAGCGTGACATGCCCGGATGTCGCCAGCAGATCGCCATAGCAGAGTTTCAGCAGCGTGGTCTTGCCCGCGCCCGACGGTCCGGTCAGGAACTGGAACGATCCCGGTGCAAGCTGCAACGACAGCCCCGCGAACAGGGAATCCCCGCCATAGCTGTAGGCCACATTCTCCAGCTCGATCACGCGGATTTCTCCTCCAGCAGCGTTGCAAGTGTTTTGCCCAAATTTGCAACAGGTTACAATGCAAAGCCACTGACCGGTGCCGGACGCCTTGGCTTTATCGGTGGGGACGTTAACTATCCCGTGAAACTTCTGTGTCGTAACTTCGGCAAGCCGACGAAGGACTTGGTATGGCGACGATCCGACTGATCTGCCCGAATTGTGGCGCGACCTACGAGGTCGACGCCGACGTGATCCCCGCGGGCGGGCGTGATGTGCAATGTTCGAACTGCGCACATACCTGGTTCGAATCGGCAGACGACCCCTCTGATGCCGCCGAAAGCATGGGCGCGGTCGAACCCCCGCGCGCGCCTGAACCGCGCGAGGCGGACCCTGACCCGATGGATGATCCATTCGACCGGGACGACGACGGCGATGCGCCGGGTGATGACGCGGACATGCAAGACGACCCCGCTGACGCTGCAACCGATGACAACAGCGTCGTGGTCGATGATGCACCGTCCGTCCCGCCCCAGGCGCAGGACGTGCCCGCCGCAGCGCCGATGCAGCGTCGCCCGCTGGAGGCGTCGATTGCGGAAATCCTGCGCGAAGAGGCCGCCCACGAAGAGGCCGCGCGCAAGGCCGAGGCCGGCGATCCCTTTGCCGGGCAGACCGATATGGCCCTGCGCGATCCCGAACCACAACCCGCCGCGGTCAAACCGCGCCGCCCCCTCCCCCCCGAGGACGAAGGCCGCGAACGTCTGGCCCGGCTCAAGGGTGAAACGCCACCCGCCGCATCCAAACCCGCAATACGTCGCGAACAATTCCCCGACATCGAGGAAATCAATTCGACCCTGCGCTCGGACGCGGAACGCGACCCGCTGGGCCCTATCCCGACCGAACAGGCCGAAAATGACCGCAAGAGCGGGCGCGCCGGTTTCCTGACCGTGATCGGTCTGATCCTGATTGCCGTGGCCATCTACACGTTGGCCGACACCATCGCGGCCACGGTGCCCGCGCTGGCCGAACCGCTGGCCGCCTATGTGGCCGCCGTCGACGCGGGCCGCCTGTGGCTGGACAATCAGGTTCAGGCCCTGGTCCGCGCGATGGGTGGCGACATCTGATCACACCGGACCACCGTCCCAAAGGCCCCGGCTCGCCGGATCAGAACCGGTCGAGAAGCCGGTTCAGATAATCGCGTTCGACCTGCGGCCTGTTCTGTTCACCTGAGCGGCGGCGCAATTCGTCCAGCAATTCCTCGGCGCGGCGGTAGGTGTCTTCGCCCTGCAACATGTTTTCGTCACTGCCGAACTGACCCGAATTGCCCAGCTGACGGCCAAGCGGATCACGGCGCGAAGGTTGCACCTGACCATTCGTCTCTCCTTGCGCCTGACCTTGACCGGGTTCTTGCTGTTCGTTCTGCGCCAGCGCCTCGCCCAGCGCCTGCATGCCGCCGCGCAGTGCATCCAGCGCCTCGGCCTGCTGGTCGATGGCCCGGCCCAGATCGCCGTCGCGCAGGGCCTGCTCGGCACCGTCCATCGCACCTTCGGCACGGTCCAATTGCTGTGCGGCACGGTCGCCCGCATCGCCGGGCAGCCCCGGCAATTGTCCGCGCTGGCGGTTCAATTCATCGCGCAGCGCCTGCTGACGTTGGGCAAGGCTCTCGCCACCCTGACCCTCCTGGCCCTGGTCGTTCTGCGCCTGACCCTGCCCTTGCTGGTTGCCGGGTTCGTTGCCCTGTCCCTGTTGCTGACCTTGCCCCTGTTGCTGGCCCTGCCCCTGTTGCTGACCTTGGCCCTGTTGCTGACCTTGGCCCTGTTGCTGGCCTTCTTGCCCTTGCTGGCCCTGCTCTTGCAAATCGCGGAATGCGTCGTCGGACAGTTCTTGCTGTTCGCGCAAGGTATCGGCCAGATCCTGCATCGACTGCTGGCCGGGCGTGCGCGGACCATCGCCCTGCCCCTCGCCTTGGGTAATGCGCATGTTTTCCAGCATCTGGTTCAGCTGTTCCATCAGCGCCTGCGCCTCGGCCATCCGGCCTTCCTGCATCAGCTCCTCGATGCGATCCATCATCGCCTGTAGCTGATCCTGGCTCATCTCCTGCGAATTCTGCGCCATATCAGGCTGGTCCGTGCCGCTTTCGCCCGGTTCCATCTGGTCGGCCAACATCTGCATGTAATCGCGGGTGGCCTCGCGCAGCTCGTTCATCAGTTCGGCGATTTCCTCGTCAGAGGCACCGTTGCGCATCGCCTCTTCCAGCCGTTCCTGCGCGCGGCGCAGACGTTCGCGGGCGTCGGCCAACGTGCCTTCTTCCAGCTGAATCGCAAGCTCCCACAGCGCCGTGGTCAGTTCCAGCTCCTGATCCTCGGTCAGGCCTGCGGTGTTGTAACTCTCCAGATTGCGCACGATCTGGCGCAAACGCAGGTAAGTCGTCTGATTGGTGAACAGATCCTCGGGCGTATAGCTGATCGCACGCAGCACCTGCGCGATGCGCCGCCCGTTGTCATGGCTCCACATCAGGTCGCGGCGCTGTTCGATCACGGCCCGCGCCACCGGCTGAAAAAACCGCCGCCCCGGCAGTGTCATCGGCACCGTTTCGCTGGTTCCATCCTGTCCTGCGGCATCCGTCACCGTCAGCGTCATGGTGACCGGCAGATTGGCCAGCGGATGTTCCGACAGGTTTTCGATCAGCACCTCTTCGAAATCGGCGCGATCACCGCCAAAGGGCATCGGCAGGTCAATGACCAGAGGCTCAATCGGATCAGGGTCCACCGTCAGCCCGTAACGGCGGTCCACCGCGTCCAGATCCAATGCGATGGTCACGAACCCGGTCTCGACACCGTAGTCGTCCGTCGCGGCAAAGGGTTGCTGCAACTCGCCCATCGCGTCGGAATCGATTTCGCCATTGAACGACACGCTGGGGGCCGTATCCTCCTGCGCGGTCACATCCCAGGCCGCACCGCGTTCACCACTGATCGCGAGCCGGCCCGATTGCGTCACGACAAAGCGTTGTTCAGGGTCAGAGGCGGGCGCGATGTCGGTCGTGCGCCCGGACACGGTTTCATCCACCGTCAATGCACCGACCTCGCCGTACAGGCGCAGGGTGATTTCGGACCCCACGGGAACACCCATCGGCCCCGGCGGAATATCGTTCAGGTACAATGTCGGACGCCCGGTATAGGCCGGGGGCGTCACCCAGCCTTCCCAGACGGGGCCGGTGGCGAGGGTCTGTGTGCCGCCTTGCGCGATTTCGGACACCGACCCGACCCGCAGGACCGACCCGAACATCAGGGCACAGACGAAAAACAGCAGCGCGATGAATCGCAGACCATAGGGGTCGCGGTCGCTGACCCGCAGGTCCGGTTGCACGGCACGGGCATTTTCAGATGCGGCGCGCATCCGCGCGACATGGGCCTGCCAGACGGCCTCTGATGCGGCATCGCCGGTGCCGATGGCCTGCGTGTCGCGCACTGCGGCAATGGGTCGCCCCGGCAGACTGGCATCCAGACGGGCCACGGCGTCGGAATAGGTCGGCCATGTGAACCGGCGCACACCCCAGACCAGCGCGCTGCCGAACCCCAGCACGGCCAGCACCGACAGCCCCCAGAATGCCTCCAGCGTCAGGCGGTCCTGCCATCCAAACATCAGGGGCGCGAGGATGACGAAACACACGCTCCACAAGGGCCAAAAGGCCCGCGTCGCCTTTTCGGCGAACAACCCCAGACGCGTCAGCAACACGGGGCGTTTCAGGTGCGGCAGGTCGTTGTGCGTGCGGCTCAGCTGCCCTCTCCTCGGACGGGGTGACGGGCTGCTGTCGCTACAGCCACGCAGGGATGGTATCGCGCGCAATCATTTCGTCAAAGGTGGGACGTGCACGAATAACCGCAAATTGATCGCGCTGGACCAGAACCTCGGGGATCATGGGGCGCGAATTGTATTCGCTACTCATGACAGCACCGTAGGCACCGGCGGACCGGAACGCGACCAGATCACCGGGACCGACCTGCGCCATCTGGCGCCCCTTGGCAAAGGTGTCGCCGCTTTCGCAGATCGGGCCGACGACGTCATAGGTGGCGCGATCGGCGGCAACCTTGGGTTCGATCACGGGGACGATGTCGTGATGCGCGTCGTACATCGCCGGGCGGATCAGGTCGTTCATCGCAGCATCGATGATCAGGAACTGCCGGTCAGCGCCCTCCTTGACGTAGATGACCTCGCTGACCAGCAGGCCCGCGTTTCCCGAAATCAGGCGACCGGGCTCGATCTCGATCTCGCAGCCCAGGTGGCCGACGCTGTCCTTGATCAACTGACCATAGTCGCTGGGCAGCGGCGGGTTGGCGTTGCCAGTGGAATAGGGGATGCCCAGACCGCCCCCCAGATCCAGTCTGCGGATGTCATGACCGTCCGCGCGCAGCACCTCGGTCAATTCCGCGACCTTGGCATAGGCCGCACGGAACGGTTCCAGATCGGTCAGCTGACTACCGATGTGGACGTCGATGCCGATCACCGCGATCCCCGGCAGCGATGCCGCAAGCGCATAGACCTCGCGCGCACGCGCAATCGGAATACCGAACTTGTTTTCGGATTTGCCGGTGGCGATCTTGGCGTGCGTCTTGGCGTCTACATCCGGATTAACCCGGATCGTGATCGGTGCGACCTTGCCCAGTGCCGTGGCGACCTTGCTCAGCGCTTCCATCTCGGGCTCGCTCTCGACGTTGAACTGGCGAATGCCGCCTTCCAGCGCGGTGCGCATCTCGGCGCGCGTCTTGCCCACGCCGGAGAACACGATGCGGTCGCCGGGAATGCCTGCCGCGCGGGCGCGGCGATATTCGCCTTCGGACACGACATCCATGCCGGCCCCGGCCTCGCCCAGCAGATGGATCACCGCCTGATTTGACAGCGATTTCATGGCAAAGCAGACAAGGTGGTCCATGCCCGCCAACGCATCATCGAACAACTGGAAATGCCGCAGCAACGTGGCGCTGGAATAGACGTAGAACGGCGTACCGACAGCCGCCGCGATATCGCGCAGCGGCACATCCTCGGCATAGAGTTCGCCGTTCTTGTAATTGAAATGATCCACCACAGACTCCCGCGCCAAAAGACGCGGTCCTCATACCACGGCGGACGCGGTGCGCAATGGGACGGCGGGCGGGGCGCCTTTGCGCCGCAGGCGCGAACAGCGCCGGACGACGTCAGCGGATCGGTTTGGCGCGCAGGAACAGATACAGCGGCAAACCGCAGCTGACACCGATGCAGAACGTAGCCGGGATCGCCAGAAGGGCCACCCAGTTGCGCCGCACAGCCACCTCGGCCAGCACCCAGATCGTCAGGGTCACGGCCGCAATCGTCAGATCCCAGGTCAGGCCTGTCGTGGCATCGTTCACATACCAGGCGTCGATCATCGCCCCCAGCGACCAGCCCTCGGCCCGGAACCAGGACACGAACCAATACATCGGATGCACGGCCCCCCAAACGGCGAGTGCGGCCCAGACCCAGCGCAGCGGTGACATGTCCTTCATGATGCAGACCCTTTTAGTGTGACAAGGTGGCGGGGATACCCGCTGCGCCCAGACGTAGACCGCCCGGCCCCAAGGTCACGCGCCCCACGCCATCCGCCAGCACCACCGGCGGCGCTGCGACCACTGGCCCGTCGCCTGCGGTCTGCGCCGCCTGCGGCGCGACGGGATCGCCCTGCACACCGCAGCCCATCAGGGCCAGCGCCGCAATCAGCCCAACTGCTTTTGCCATTGCGCAATCGCCTCTCTGACACGCACCGGTGAGGTGCCCCCAACACTTGTGCGCGACGCGACCGAATTTTCGACCCCCAGCACGTCGAACACGTCCTGACGGATGCCCTCATGCACGGAATGCATCTGCGCAAGCGTCAGGTCAGGCAGATCGCAGCCCGCGTCCTCTGCCATGGCGACCAGCGATCCGGTGACGTGATGCGCCTCGCGGAACGGCAGACCCAACTCGCGCACCAACCAGTCCGCCAGGTCCGTCGCCGTGCTGAACCCGGTCGCCGCAGCGGCCCGCAGCGCGTCACGATTGGCCGACATATCCGCCACCATGCCAGCCATCGCGGCGAGTGCCAGCATCAGGTTGTCGGCGGCGTCGAACACCTGTTCCTTGTCCTCCTGCATGTCCTTTGAATAGGTCAGCGGCAGGCCCTTCATCACCGTCATCAGCGCGACATTCGCGCCGAAAATCCGGCCGATCTTGGCGCGGATCAGCTCAGCGGCATCGGGGTTGCGCTTTTGCGGCATGATGCTGGACCCGGTGGACCACTTGTCCGACATCTTGACGAACCGGAACTGCGCCGAGGACCAGATCACCAGCTCCTCTGCCAGACGGCTGAGGTGCATGGCGCAGATGCTGGCTGCCGACAGGAATTCCAGCGCGAAATCGCGGTCCGATACCGCATCCAGACTGTTGGCCATCGGCCCGTCAAAGCCCAGCGCCGCGGCGGTCATCTCACGATCAATCGGGAACGAGGTGCCCGCCAGCGCGGCGGCCCCCAGCGGCGACAGGTTCATCCGCTTGCGCGCATCGGCAAACCGTGACCGGTCACGGCCCAGCATTTCCACATAGGCCAGCATGTGATGACCCCAAGTGACGGGCTGTGCGACTTGCAGATGGGTGAACCCCGGCATGACCCAATCGGCCCCCGCCTCTGCTTGACCCAGCAGCGCCTTTTGCACGGCGGCCAGCGCGGCATCGGCTGCGTCGCATTGGTCGCGCACCCACAGGCGGAAATCGACAGCCACCTGATCGTTGCGCGACCGGGCTGTGTGCAAACGGCCAGCCGCCTCGCCCACGATCTCTTTCAGCCGCGCCTCCACATTCATGTGGATATCCTCAAGGGCGGCGGAAAACGGAAACGTTCCGCCCTCGATTTCTGACAAGACCGTCAGCAGCCCTTTGCGAATTTCGTCGGCGTCGCTATCTGTGATAATGCCGGTCGCGGCCAGCATCGCTGCGTGCGCGCGGCTGCCCGCGATATCCTGTTGCGCCAGGCGACGGTCAAAGCCGATAGAGGCATTGATCGCCTCCATGATCGCATCGGGTCCGGCGGCAAAGCGGCCGCCCCACATGGTGTTCGCGTGATCGGTCATAACAAAAAGGAGCCGCCCCTTGGCTTTGAAAACTTCAACGCTGATCTATACGGGCGCTGCCTGCCTTGCAATCGCAGTGCTGACCGTCGGCTCCGGCGTTCTGACGCCCACCCCTGCCCCCTCCCCCGTGGACACCCTCGCACTGCAGGACCTCGCGGACGGCGACATGCGCAAACTGACGTGGTCCGGCCCCGTCCCGCTGCCCGATGTCGCCTTTTTGGCCGAAGACGGCACGCAGGCCAGCCTGTCCGATTATAAAGGCAAACCAGTCGTGGTGAATTTCTGGGCCACCTGGTGCGCGCCCTGCCGGGTGGAAATGCCGCATCTGTCCGCCCTCCAGACAGCCCTGGGGGACGAGGCCGCGGTTCTGACCGTCGCCACCGGGCGCAACGACCCGGCAGGCATCGACCGGTTTTTCACCGAAATCGGCGTGACCAATCTGCCAAAGGCGACGGACGCCAATCAATCCATGGCACGCGCCTTTGGCGTGCTGGGCCTGCCGGCGACCATCATCGTGGACGCACAGGGGCAGGAAATCGCCCGCCTGCTGGGCGAGGCTGACTGGTCCAGCGACAGCGCGCAAAATATCATCCGCGCCCTTGCTGCCGACTGAACACCGCGCGCCCGCATCATCTTGCCCCAAATACTCCCGCCGGAGGCGCCCGCACTGACCTGCCCGCGCGGCAGTTATTCGTCGCGCGGTTGCAGCGCCATGCCCGTGGTGCGCACGATTTCGTCCACATCGTCACCCCGCGCCGCCATGCGGGATTTCAACTGACCGAAACTCGCCCCGCCCTCGGCAAAGATCTGATCCTGCAACGCGCGCAATGCGCGGGCCTTTTCGACATATGCCGGGTCCATCGGGTTACCCGCGACCTGCTGGAACACCGGGGCCATCGCGATCAACAGCGCGCGGTCGTCGTCGACATAGCCGCTGGTCATCCGGTCGGCGACATCCGGCGCAGTGCCCATCGCAACCAGCGCCGACCGCCCCGTGCGCACGGCGCTGTCGAAGGTCTCGCGGATGATGTCACGGCATCCGGCGGCGTATAATTCATAGACATGATGCCGGTCGCGCGCGCGGGCGACGATATGCACATGAGGATAGTTTTCGTGGACATGCGCCACGATCCGCGTGGCACTGTCGCGGTCGTCGATGGCCACCACCAGCATCCGTGCGTCGCGAATACCTGCGGCCTCCAGCATCTCGGGGCGGCTGGCATCCCCGAAATAGGCCCGCATCCCAAAGACGCGCAGCATGTCCAGTTGCCGCGCGCTGTAGTCGATCACAACCGGATGGATGCCGCCACCCTCCAGGATGCGTTTGACCACCCCCCCGAACCGCCCGTGTCCGGCAATGATGACCTGCGGGGCCTCGTCCACGGTATCCGCCGCGCGCAGCTGCTGATCCGCGCGCGGCAGGATCACCCGTTCGTACAGGATGAACAGCGCAGGCGTCAGCAGCATCGACAGGGTGACCACCAGCAACAGCGTGTCCGCGATGTCCTGCGGCAAAATACGGCCAGCGGTGACGAATGACAGCAGGACGAACCCGAATTCGCCCGCCTGCGCCAATCCCAGCGCAAACAGCCAGCGGTCCGTACGTTCCAGACGGAACGCCAGCGCCAGCACCCAAAGCACGGCACCTTTCAGCAGCAGCAACCCCAACGTCAGTGCAATCACGACCACCGCCTGATCCGCCAGCAGGGCAAAGTTAATGCCAGCGCCCACGGTCATAAAGAACAGGCCCAGCAACAGCCCCCGGAACGGATCGATATCGGCCTCCAGCTCGTGGCGCCAATCGCTGCCCGCCAGCACCACACCCGCGATAAAGGTGCCCAGCGCAGGCGACAGCCCGACCAGCGTCATCAACAGCGCGATCCCCACGACCATCATCAAGGCCGCGGCGACGAACAATTCGCGCATGTCCGCCTTGGCGATGAACCGAAAGACCGGGCCGGTCAGCGTATAGCCCACCACGATCACCGCGATCACCGCCAGCGCGTTGACCAATGCCGTCTGCCAGCCCGGCAGCCCCGCAACGAGGCTCAGATCATGGGTCGCATCGGCCGCCTGCTCTGCCCCGATCCCCGTGGCCAGCAAGGGCAGCAGCGCCAGCATCGGGATCACCGCAATGTCCTGCATCAGCAGCACCGAAAACATTGACTGGCCGCCGTCGCTGCGCATCAGACCCTTTTCGTTCAGCGTTTGCAGCACGATGGCGGTGGATGACAACGCCAGCACCGCACCGATGGCCAGACCAACCTGCCAGGTCTGCCCCAATGCCATCGCGACCCCGGTCACGGCCAGCATGGTCAGCACCACCTGCCCGCCGCCCAACCCCAGCAGGCGCGCGCGCATGTCCCACAGCTTGGCCGGGTCAAGCTCGAGCCCAACCAGAAACAGCATCATCACGATCCCGAATTCGGCAAAATGCTGGATCGATTCCACATCGACGGCCATCAACCCCAGCAAGGGGCTGATCAGCACTCCGGCGATCAGATAGCCCAGCACGGACCCCAGACCGAACCGCGTCGCGATCGGCACCGAAGCAACCCCCGCCACGAGGAACACAAAGGCAAGCATCAGCACATCGGTCATCGGTGGCTCCTTGGGTTTGTGGTCTCAGGCATGACCACCCGCCGCCGACAACAGCAGCGGATCAATGCCAATCGCCCTGAGCGCACCCGTCCATTTGTGTTCATGCGCGCGACCGAACAGCAGTTGCGGCGTGGCCTCGCCGATCAACCAGGCGTTCTGCGTGATTTCGGATTCCAGCTGACCCGGCGACCAGCCCGCATAGCCCAGCGCCATCAGACAAGAGGTCGGACCCTGACCCTGGGCGAGTGCTTCCAGCACATCGCGGGTGCCTGTCATGCAGACGTCATCGGTCACCGGGACCGTGTTGTCACCGCTGCGGTATGCCCCGTCATGCAGGACGAATCCGCGCTGTTTTTCCACCGGGCCGCCGAAATGCACCGCCATGTCGCGCGCATCGGCGCTTGTCGGAATTGACATCTGTTCCAGCAAGGCCTTGAGGCGCAGTTGCGGAATGGGCTTGTTCACGATCAACCCCATCGCCCCCTCGTCGGAATGATCGCAAAGATAGATCACGGACCCCGAAAACCGGGGATCGCCCATGTCGGGCATCGCGATCAGCAACTTGCCGCACAGATTGTCAAAGATGTCCATCGGACGATGATGCGCCCCTGCCCGCAACTGTGCAAGACGGTCACGGTTGAGAGAGGTCTTCTTTCATGCCTTTTCCATGACACATGGTCCGGGGCATTGATGTGGCATGAAAACCTTGTCCGCCCTCGCGCTGTCCGTCTGCCTGTCCGCGTTGTCCGCACAGGCGCAACCCGTTGATGTCGCACTGTCCGTCCTGCCAGGCCATGCCACTGCACAAGGCACCCGCATGACGGCCCTGCGGGTGACGCTGCCTGCGGGCTGGAAAACCTACTGGCGGGCACCGGGCGACGCGGGCATTCCGCCGCTTTTGTCGCTCCAAGACATGCCGGATGCGCAACTGCACTGGCCGACGCCGATCGTGTTTCACCAGAATGGCATGCGGTCGGTCGGTTATTCCGAAAGCCTTGTCCTGCCGATCGAGGTGCCTGCCGGAACCGACCATCTGACCGGAACGCTGGAAATCGGCGTATGCCTTGATATCTGCGTGCCTGTCAGCCTGCGTTTCGATGCCCCACTTGGCCCTGCCGGTGCGCCGGCACCCGCGATCATCGCGGCCCTGCTGGATCAGCCGCAACCCGGTGGCCATGCCACCTGCCGCCTGACGCAGGCCGATGACGGGCTGACCCTGACCGCGACATTGCACCTGCCGCCCACCGGCACCCAAGAGGCCGTGGTGATCGAAACCGCCGATCCACAGGTCTGGGTGTCGGAACCGCAAGTGACCCGCGCCGGTGACAGTCTGACGGCTACGGCACGGCTGGTGCGCGACGGTCAGGCCTTTGCACTGGATCGCAGCAAGCTGCGGTTCACCGTGCTGGGGTCGGACCGTGCCGTTGACGTGATGGGTTGCGCGGCAGGCTAGACCCTGCGCCGCAGGCCCGTGGCAACCAGCCCGACCGCATAGACCGCCAGCAATGCGACAGCCAGCAGCACAAGGTATGCGCCCAGCGCTGCACCAAGGTTGCCCAAGGCAGGCATGAGTGCCGTCACTGCAGCCCACCCCTGACCGAACAGTAGCAACGGGGCGACCAATGCTGCAAACAGCCCCAGCGCCAGCAATGCGCCCAGGCCCACGGGCAACCACATCGCCATGCGCCGCCCGCGCAACGCCCGGCGCGCGGCCATGATCTGGCGGTGGAAATCGGCCTGCATCGCCATCAGCGACGGCACCACGATCAGCACCAGCACCATGCCGAACCCCAGACCATATACCAGCGTGACCACGGTGGGTTTCAAGAATTCGGCCTGCACCGATCCCTCGTACAGCAGCGGCGACAGACCCAGCACCGTTGTCAGCGTGGTCAGCAACACGGGCCGCAGCCGGTTTACCGCGCCGTCGATGATCGCAGGCACCAGCCCGCGGTCCTTTGCGTATTCGTCGATTGTCGTCACCAGCACGATGGAATCGTTGATGATGATGCCAACCATCCCGATCATCCCGACCACGGTGAACAGGCTCATCGGGATGCCCCAGGCGTTGTGCCCGTAGATTGTCCCGATCAGACCGAATGGAATGATCGCCATCACGACCAGCGGGCGCGTCCAGCTCCCGAAAATCCACGCAAGGCTCAGGAAAATTCCCGCCAGCACGAGGATCAACGCATTGCGCGCATCACTCAGGAAATCCGCCTCTTGCTGGGACAGGCCCGACAATTGCGTTTCGATGCCGAAGCGTTCCTCGATATCGGGCAGGATCGTATCGTTGATGATCTGGTTGATCTCGGCTGCGCGATCAGGGTTGTCGTCCGACAGGTCACCGACGACAGACAACAGCGGAATGCCGTTTTCGCGCTGAACGGTCGAAAAACCGGTGCGGCTGGTCACGCTGACCACATCCGCCAGCGGCACGTAGTCGCCGGTGTCGGTGCGCACCAGCGTCAGTTCCAGGAAATCGGCCTCCAGCTCACCTTCTGGCAGTTCCACGCGGATCGTGGCCGACCGGGTTCCATCGGGAAAGCTTGCCGCCTCGATCCCACCCAGCCGGTCGCGCAGCGTGCGCCCAAGGGCGTCGATATTCAGCCCCAGCGCCTGCCCCTGCGCGGTCAGTTCCAGCGACAGTTCTTCCTTGTCGTAGGGCAAGGTATCCTCGAGCCCGCTGATTTCGGGGAATTGCGCCAGTTCCGATTTCAGTGCCTCTGCCGCCTGTTTCAGCGTGATCGCATCGGCCCCGAACATCTGCACATCCAGACTGTCACCGCCCGGGCCGCCACCCCAGCGGCGGAAACTGACGGTTTCCGCCAGCGGATGCTGCACGACCTCATCCTGCAGGCGCGTCACGAAATCAGAAGAGCTGTAGGGCCGCAGGTCCGCGTCGATCAAGGTGATGCTGACCGCGCCCAGCTGATCGGGGTCCTTTTCATCGGCCCCCGAAATGCCCCGGCCCGCGTTGCCACCGATCTCGGACACCACATAGGTCGTGGCATAGATGCCGGTTTCCTGCTCGAACGCCCGCGCGGTCGCATCCACGGCGCGCTGCATCTCGCGCATCATCTCCATCGTGTCGGACCGGGTCGCACCGGGCAGCATCGCAAAATTTCCCGTCACCTCACCCTGTTCGGGCGAGGAAAAGAACTGCCAGCGCACGTCGCCCTGAATGAACAGCGTCACCTGCGTCGCAAGGATCAGCACGACCCCGGCAAACACGGGATAACGCGCCCGGATCACCAGCGCCATGAATGGCCGGAACAGGCGTTCGCTGAACCAGCGAAAGCCGCGGTTCACGAAACGCGATGGCGCATCATACCAGGCCTGCCCGTTGCCCGGACCGATCGAATGGCTCAGGTGATGCGGCAGGATCAGGAAACATTCCACGAGGGACGCCAGCAGCACCACGATCACGGTGAACGGAATATCCGCGATCAGGTCACCGAAACGCCCCCCGACCACAACAAGCCCGAAAAACGCGATGACCGTCGTCAGGGTGGCGGAAAACACCGGGCTGAACATGCGCCGGGCCGCGTTTTCGGCCGCAACCTTGGGCTCCTCCCCCAGCTCGCGCGCGCGGTAATCAGCGTGTTCACCCACCACGATGGCGTCGTCCACGACAATGCCCAGCGTCAGGATCAGCGCAAAGAGGCTGATCATGTTGATGGTGACCCCGGTCAGATACATCAAACCGATGGCTGCCAGCATGGCGGCAGGAATGCCCATCGCCACCCAAAAGGCGGTGCGCGCATTCAAGAACAGGAACAAGAGGACCACGACCAGCGCCAGCCCCATCAGACCGTTTTCGAACAACAGGTTCAGACGGCCTGTGATCTGTTCGGCCCGGCCGTTCACCAGATCGATCGTTGTGCCCGCGGGCAATGTCGCGGCCAGTTCCGCTGCAACCTCTTCGACGCTTTCCTGCAATCCGATGGCGTCCCCGGCGGCGGAACGGACCACACTGATCAGCACCGCCGGGTTTTCACCGACGAAATAGGCGCGGCTGCGGTCGGCACCTTCGACCCTGACGGTCGCCACGTCGCCCACCGTCAGGGTCGATCCGTCAGGGTTCGACCGCAGTGCAATGGCTGAGATTTCATCGGCGGTCCGTTTTGCGACACCCGTGCGCACGCGGGCAGACCCCGATACATCGCCCGCCGGACTGCCGGTCGCCTCTTCGTTGATGCGTGCGGCGATATCCGCAAGGCCGATGTCGTATTCGATCAGGCTGATCTGCGGCACCTCGACGATGGTCGAAGGTGCAGCGATCCCGCGCACGGTGGCCTGCGTCACGCCCTCTTCGAACAGGCGGATGACCATTTCATCGGCAAAACGTCCCAGCTGATCGACGCTGACCGGCCCGGTGATGACCACGTCGGTCACGCGGTCCGACCAGCCACCACGGCGGATCTCGGGGTCGTCGGCATCCTCCGGCAGGTTGGTCGCCGAATCGATGGCCGCCTGCACATCCTCGGCCGCGCGATCGATATCCGTGCCCGGCATGAATTCCAGTTCGATCCGGGCGCGCCCCTCGCTGGAAGAGGATTCAGAGGCCTCGACCCCTTCGACCGCCAGCAGCGCGGGGCCAAGCACCTGCACGATACCCTCGTCCACGGCCTCGGCACCCGCACCGTCCCATGTCACCGTCACATCAATGCCGCCGGCCACAACATCGGGGAAATACTGTGCGCGCATATTCGGCCAGGCCAGCAGGCCCGCCCCGATC
Organism: Loktanella sp. 3ANDIMAR09; assembly: GCF_001420005.1. Taxonomy (GTDB): domain Bacteria; phylum Pseudomonadota; class Alphaproteobacteria; order Rhodobacterales; family Rhodobacteraceae; genus Loktanella. The sequence goes on from NZ_LJAK01000006.1 coordinate 47,501, forward strand.
ATCACGAATAGCAGCAGGTTGGCGATGGTCCGATGCCGCACGAAATAGGACAGGATACCACCTGCCCCGGCCGTCAGCCTGTCGCCCCCCGCAGCCATCAGCTGCCCATCCGGCGTTCAAGGTTCGCGACCGTTTCGGCGTCAACCTCTGGCGCGTCCAGCTGGGCCAGGATCCGTGTTTTCACCGCGTCGGGCATCTGGCTGGTTTCAACATAATCCTTGAGGCGCGCGCGACGGTCGTCATCCAGTGCGATCGGCGGATCGGGTTCGGGCATCGTGCCATCGGGCGACAACGGTCGCACACCGATCCCCGCCCCCAGCAAGGGCGAGCGTTCGGAGACGATCCGCGCACCGTCCAGCCCTGCGGCGGCAATGATCACATCATCCCCCTGACGGCGCAGGATTTCGGTCTGTGCACTGTCCAACCGGTCTTCGCCATTGACCACCAGAACGGTGCCGTCGGCGGCCACGGCTGTCGCCGGGACCAGCGCCACATCCGTCAGTTCCGGTTCGGTCACGCTGACCGTGACGAAATCGCCGGGACGAAACGCCCGGCCCGCATCCAGTGCCGCGAACAGCAGACGGCCCGTCTGACCTTCGCCGACCGCGCCGCCCACACGGTCCACCTGTCCGCGTGCGGTGACGGGCATGCCCTGCGCATCCAGCGTCACCTGCACGGGCAATCCTGTCACGCGACCGGACCCGTCCAGCAGGCGCGCATATTGTTCGGTCGACACGCGAAACGACACGTCCAGCAAATCAGGGTCCAGCAAGGTCGCCACCTGTTCGTTTGCCGTCACACGCGCGCCCGGTGTGATCGCCACATCCGCAAGAACACCGGCAAAGGGTGCAGTCACCGTCGTGTCGACCAGCGTCCGTTCGGCCTCGGCCAGGTCGATCTCGGCCCGGTCCAGCGCGGTCCGCGAGGCGTCGATGCGCGCTTCGGCATTGGCCAGCGCCTGCCTGCGGGTCAAAACCGTGCTTTGTGCGCTTGATAAGGTAAGCTCGGCCTCTTCGACCGCTTGCTGTGTGCCGATCCCCCGTGTCGCGAGGTCGCGCGCACGGTCCAATGCTGTCTGACGCAAAGCGACCTGACGTTCGGCTGCGACCAGTTCGTCCTGCGCCAATGTCAGCCCCCGGTCCGCGTCACGCACCTCGGCCTCGGCGTCGCGCAATCCAGCGGCAACCCGGTCGCGGGCCGCCTGTGCCGTCGCAGGGTCGATCCGCAGCAAAACGTCGCCTGCAGCAACCCGGCCCCCATCGACCAGGGCGTCGGAAACCTCCAGCACGGTCCCGCCTGCGGCGGCCCGCACTTGCAAGCTGCGCCTGCTGCGCAATTCGCCAAAAGTCCGCAGTTCCGGCGCGATCGTGCCTGCGGTCACCTGCGTGACGTTCACGGCAAACACCCGTTCACGTTGGGGGAAACTGCGCGGCTCTTCGTTCATGCGGGCCACGATTGCGCCGCGCACCGTGTTTCCCGCCACCACCAGCAGGGCAAGGGTTGCCGCCAGCAGGAACAGACCCGTCAGACTCCGCCTCAGAAAACGCATGCATCATCCCTTTGCTTCAGCGTTCGAACTTAGACCAGTTTGACCCCAAGGCCAGCGACATGACGTCACAAGGCCGTGCGGATCACTTGCGCCTTTGATGTTCGTCCAACCGGGGCATGATTTCCACGAAATTGCAGGGCCGGTGACGGTAATCCAGCTGTTTGCACAGAATTTCATCCCAGGCATCGCGGCATGCACCGGGCGAGCCGGGCAAGGCGAACAGATAGGTGCCCTGCGCCACGCCCCCAGTGGCGCGCGACTGCACGGCCGACGTGCCGATCTTGGCCATGCTGACATGGGTGAACACCGTGCCAAAGGCGTCGATTTCCTTTTCATAGACGTCGCGATGCGCCTCGACCGTAACATCGCGCCCGGTCAGCCCCGTCCCACCGGTGGAAATGATGACGTCAATGCCCGCATCGGCACACCAGTCGCGCAACTGATCCGCAATCGCGGCACGATCATCCCGCAGGATGGTCCGTGCAACCAGCATGTGCCCCGCCTGGGTCAGCCGGTCCACCAGCGTATCGCCTGACCGGTCGTCCTGCTGGCCGCGCGTGTCACTGACCGTCAGCACGGCAATCCGAACGGGGATGAAATCGCGGGTGTCGTCGATGCGGCTCATGCAGGGTCCTTTAGTCTGGATTTCAGCGCAAGCAGATCGGCCCATGCCTCACGCTTGGCGATCGTGTTGCGCAACAGATAGGCGGGATGAAACATGGGCAAGGCCGGACGACCCAGCACCTCGGCCCAGGCCCCGCGCAACCGCGTGATCCCCTGCCGCCCCAGAAGCGCACCGCAGGGCGTATTGCCCATCAGCACGATCAGGTCAGGGTTCGCCAGCGCGATATGCCGTTCCAGGAACGGCACCATCATCGCGACATCATCAGCCCCGGGCGTGGCATTGCCAGGCGGCCGCCACGGCAGCACGTTGGTGATATAGACAGCGCGGCCTGGGTCCGTGGCCCCGCGATCCAGCCCGATCGCTGCCAGCATCCGGTCCAACAGCTGGCCCGCCTCACCGACAAAGGGCCGCCCCTCGCGGTCCTCAAGCCGTCCCGGCGCCTCGCCGACAATCATCACCCGTGCCCCCGCATGTCCGTCCGCAAAGACGAAATTGCGCGCCCCCCGCTTCAGTTCGCACAGCTCGAACGCCTGTTGGGCCGCGGCCAGCGCCGGCAGATCGGCCGCGGCCTGTGCCGCATCGCGCGCCAGCGCAACGGGGTCCAGATCCGCGACCCGTGCCACAGGCGGCGGTCCCTTGGGTGCCGGTGCGGGCTGGCGCTTGGGTGATTTCGCCTCCAGCGCATAGCGGTCGACAGGCACGTCGCCTACGGCATCCACAGCCCCCAGCTCGACCTGCCAATCCAGCAGCGCCAGATCCGACCAATATGTATCCACCGATTCCATCCGCGCAACCATAGGCCGCCTGCCGCCAAATGGGCAGACCCCCAGCAAGGGCAATCGCTGTTTTCGAAATATCCCGGGGGAGTCCGGCACGGACGGGGGCTGGCCCCCCTGCCCGGCCCGCACTATAACGCCGCCATCACACCCGGAGGATCCCGATGACATTCCGCGCCCGTCACCTGCTTGGCATCGAACACCTTCACCCGACCGAGATCACGACGCTGCTCGACCTTGCCGACACCTACGCCGAGGCGAACCGCGCCGGCACCGTGCCGCGCGACAGGCTGGCGGGTCTGACCCAGATCAACATGTTCTTTGAAAACTCCACCCGCACACAGGCCAGTTTCGAGATGGCCGGGAAAAAGCTGGGTGCCGATGTGATGAACATGTCGATGCAGACATCCTCCGTGAAAAAGGGCGAAACCCTGATCGACACGGCCCTGACCCTGAATGCCATGCATCCCGACCTGCTGGTGGTGCGCCACCCGTCCTCGGGGGCGGTGGACCTGCTGGCGCAAAAGGTGAATTGCGCCGTTCTGAACGCAGGCGATGGCCGCCACGAACACCCGACGCAGGCGCTGCTGGACGCGCTGACGATCCGCCGGGCCAAGGGGCGTCTGCACCGCCTGTCCATCGCGATCTGCGGCGATATCGCGCACAGCCGTGTCGCCCGGTCCAACATCATGCTGCTGGGCAAGATGGAAAACCGCATCCGCCTGATCGCCCCGCCCACACTGATGCCCACGGGCATCGCGGATTTCGGGGCCGAGGTGTTCACCGACATGCGCAAGGGTCTCGAGGGGGTCGACGTCGTGATGATGCTCCGCCTGCAAAAGGAACGGATGGACGGTGGCTTTATCCCGTCCGAACGCGAATATTTCCACCGCTACGGGCTGGATGCGGAAAAACTGGGGCATGCCAAACCCGATGCCATCGTCATGCACCCCGGCCCGATGAACCGCGGTGTGGAAATCGACGGCACGATTGCCGACGACATCAACCGCAGCGTGATCCAGACCCAGGTCGAAATGGGCGTCGCCGTGCGCATGGCCGCGATGGACCTGTTGGCGCAGAACCTGCGCGCCGCGCGGGCCGCCTGACGCACGGGGCTGGCCAGCGGGGGCGAGAGCGTCTAGCCTGCCCCCATGAAACATGTGCCAAAACAAACCACCGATGATGCGTTGATCCAGGAATTCCTGAACAAGGGCGGCAAGGTCAGCAAGGGTAAGACCAAACCGCTGCCGGCCGAACTGGGGCTGAGCAACAACACCTGGAACAACAAACCCACCCGCGAGGAACGCGCGGCCCGCGACAAAAAATAGCCCGGCGCCATGCCACAGGCGGAACCGGTGCCGCCCCCTGCGGTTACCCCCAGACACGCGCAATACGCAGGCTGACATGACACTGACAATTCCCGACGACGACCACGGCCAGATCCGCATTTTCGCGGTCACCCCGCCAGCCGACCCTGCCCTGCTCGAGGCGGACCCCGCCGCCATTGCAAAGGCACTTGGGACGGATGCGCTGAACCTCGATTTCGTGGACGTCATTGATACCCGCAACCTCGCAGGTCTGTCGCTGCTGGACTACCTGCATCAGGGCTATGACGTGCCGTCCGACCTGGCCGATGACGCAGCACTGCGCGATATCTCCGGTCCGGTCATTCTGGTGATGTCCCGCGCATCATGGGGGCAAAAGGTCACACTCAACCCGGCACCCGGGGTCCGCCATGTCACGACATTGGGTGAACCCGCACGCCTGCGCCCGCCCGTATCGCCGATTGCCAGCGCCGGTGCCACCGGTGCGATCCCGCCGGGCAAGGCCCCGCCGTCCAACGCCGCCATGTCGGGCCGTGTGGCGACGCTGGCACTGCTGGTGCTGTTCGCGCTGGTGGCGGTGATGATCTGGGTCGCCAGCTGACGATCAGGCCCGTCTGCGGACGCCAGCAATGATTGACCCTCCCCATCCCGGTCCCTAAACCTGCGGCGAACAGACAGGACCGGCCCCCATGACCCTGACCCATTTCACCAACGCAACGCTGATCGATCCTGTCGCCCTGACAGAGGAAACCGGCAGCCTGACAATTCGTGACGGGCTGATCATCGCCATCGACGGTGCCGCCCCCAAGGACGCGCAGGTCATCGACGCAGGCGGTGCCTGCCTTGCCCCCGGCATCATCGACATCGGGGTCAAGGTTTCGGAACCGGGCGAACGGCACAAGGAATCCTTTCGCTCTGCCGGGCGGGCCGCAGCGGCCGGTGGTGTCACCACAATTGTCACCCGCCCCGACACGCTGCCTGCCATCGACACGCCGGAAACGCTGGAATTCGTCGCACGCCGCGCCGCCGCCGACGCGCAGGTGCACGTCCTGCCGATGGCCGCCCTGACCAAGGGCCGCATGGGCCAGGAAATGACCGAAATCGGGTTGCTGCTGGACGGTGGTGCGGTCGCGTTTTCCGATTGCGACCGTGTCGTCACGAATACCAAGGTCTATGCCCGTGCCCTGACCTATGCGGCCAGCCTCGATGCGCTTGTCATCGGTCATGTGCAGGATCCGGTGCTGTCGGACGGGGCCTCTGTCACCTCGGGCAAATTCGCCTCGCTGCGCGGATTGTCCGGCGTGTCACCCATGGCCGAACGCATGGCGCTGGACCGCGACATCGCATTGCTGGAAATGACCGGTGCGAAATACCACGCCGACCAGATCACCACCGCGCGCGCCCTGCCCGCGCTGGAACGGGCCAAACGCAACGGTTTGGACATCACCGCAGGCGTCAGCATCCACCACCTGACCCTGAACGACCTGGACGTGGCCGACTACCGGACGTTCTTCAAACTCAAACCGCCCCTGCGGTCCGAGGATGATCGCCGCGCCGTGATCGCCGCGTTGGCCGAGGGTTTGATCGACATCATCAGCTCCATGCACACCCCACAGGACGAGGAATCCAAGCGCCTGCCGTTCGAGGATGCCGCATCCGGTGCCGTCGGTCTGGAAACCCTGCTGCCCGCCGCCCTGCGTTTGGTGCACGAGGATCAGATCAGCCTGCCGCGCCTGTTCCGCGCCATGTCGCTGAACCCTGCCCGCCGTCTGGGACTGGACGCAGGCCGGTTGCGCATCGGTGCACCCGCCGACCTGATCCTGTTCGACCCGCACATGCCTTTCCAGCTGGACCGCAGCACGCTGCTGTCGAAATCGAAAAACACGCCCTTTGACGGCGCGCGCCTACAGGGCCGCGTGCTGGGCACATGGGTCGACGGCACCCGCATATTTGGAGGCGTCGATGCCTGAATTCGTCAGCCCCTTGGGCGTTCTCATCCTCTGGGCCGTGATCGGCTATCTGCTGGGGTCGATCCCCACCGGCGTGATCGCCGCCCGTGCCATGGGTCTGGGCAATCTGCGCGATATCGGGTCAGGCAATATCGGGGCCACCAACGTGCTGCGCACCGGCAATAAAAAGGCCGCCGCCATCACCCTGATCGGTGACGCGCTCAAAGGCGTCGTCGCCGTGATTCTCGCGCGCGCGTTCGCAGGTCCCGACGCCGTGCAGCTCGCTGCGCTGATGGCCTTTGTCGGGCATTGCTACCCGGTCTGGCTGGGCTTCAGGGGCGGCAAGGGGGTCGCGACATTCCTCGGCCTGATCCTGATTCTGGCCCCCATCGCGGGCCTGATCGCCTGCGCCGTCTGGGCCGGCACGGCAAAGCTGGCCAGGATTTCGTCGCTCGCAGCACTCGTGTCCGCTGCCGTCACACCGCTGGTTTTGCTGGCGCTGGGCGCTGGACAGTTCTTTGTCCTGGCCTTTGTGCTGGCGGCGCTGATTTTCTGGCGGCACCGCGCCAACATCGCGCGCCTGCGCGATGGCTCGGAACCCCGGATCGGTTCAAAGGGCTAAAGCGCGCCCAGCCCTGCCCGAAGACCCTGCGCCGCGCGCGTGCCCCTATCGCCGCAACACCACGCGCAACAGCATCAAAGGCCAGCCAAAGAGGCTTCGCAACGGCAGCACGCGCAGCGCAATCGCCAGCGGCAACACCAGCGCGAGGCCGACCAGCGCACCGCCCGCCGCCGCGATCCCCGCCCCCGGCGGCAGACCGATGAATACCGGTCCGGCCAGAATGACCGGAAACGCCGCGCGTCTGATAAAAGAGCCAAAGATCATACCCAAACCCTGACACGAAAAACGGCGCGAAACATGTGCCCCGCGCCGCTGAATTCAGTTTTCAAACGCGCTGTGTCAGCCGCGCTATGCGCAAAGGCGCATCAGTAGGCATAGGCGCTGTAAATCGGGTCCAGCTTTTCGTTCCACGGCCCGTGGTATTGCGCCAACAGTTCGTCAGCGGGAACCATGCCTGTTTCAACACTGTCCTTGAGCGCGTTCAGGAAATGGGTCTCGTCCGGGATCAACCCGCCGCTGCCTGGGCGCGCGCGTGCCTTCAGGCCCGCCTCTGCAATCGCCACACATTCGCGCGCAAGGCTGTGCATGTCGATACCGTCGACCTTTGCCTGCAACCCGTCGACCGATGCGGCAACCCGCAGCGCCTCGCGCTGTTCGGCGGTCCAGTCCTTGCACAGGTCCCAGGCCGCATCGAGTGCTGTCTGGTCGTACATCATGCCAACCCAGAACGCAGGCAAGGCGCACAGACGCCGCCAGGGCCCACCGTCCGCGCCACGCATTTCGATGAACTGCTTGACCCGCGCCTCCGGGAACACCGTTGTCAGATGGTCGGCCCAGTCGGACAACAACGGCTTTTCCCCTGGCAGCGCAGGCAATTCGCCGCGCAGGAAATCGCGGAACGACTGGCCCAGTGCGTCGATATATTTGCCGTCGCGGTAGACAAAATACATCGGCACATCCAGCACCCACTGCACCCAGGCCTCGAACCCGAAACCGTCGTCAAAGATGAATGGCAGCGTGCCCGTGCGACTGTCGTCCAGCCCGCGCCAGACCCGGCTGCGCCATGATTTGTGACCGTTGGGCTGGCCTTCGAAGAACGGCGAATTGGCGAACAAGGCGGTCGCCACGGGCTGAAGCGCCACAGCCGTCCGCATCTTTTGCACCATGTCGGCCTCGGTGCTGAAATCGAGGTTCACCTGCACCGTGCAGGTCCGCCGCATCATCTGTTTGCCGTGGGTGCCGACCTTGTCCATGTAGGCATCCATCAGCTTGTAACGCCCCTTGGGCATCAGCGGCATCTGGTCATGCGTCCATTCCGGTGCCGCACCCAGACCGATGAACCCCGCGCCGATCTCATCCGCAATCTCTTTGACCTGTGCCAGGTGGTCGTTCACCTCGTCACAGGTCTGGTGGATGGTTTCCAATGGTGCGCCCGACAGTTCCAACTGCCCACCAGGTTCAAGCGAGATGTTCGCGCCATCCTTGGTCAACCCGATGATGTGGCCACCCTCTTCGACGCGGTCCCAGCCGAACCGCCCTTCAAGGCCCTCCAGCATCGCCTTGATTCCGCAGTCCCCGTCATAGGGCAGCGGCATATGCGTCGCGGTGTCATAGCCGAATTTCTCGTGCTCGGTCCCGATGCGCCAAGCGTCCTTGGGCTTGCAGCCCTTTTCCAGCATCTCGGCCAGTTGATCGTGGTTTTCGATGGGCCCGCCACCGGATTGAGGAATAGACATGTCGGGCGCCTTCGCTTGGAACAATTTGGTCACTAATTGGAGTGACCCACACCCTTCGTCAATGCAAGAGAGGACGGCGCGCCTGCCAAACGACAATACGCGCATCCGGTGTGCGTGCCAGCACATCCAGCATCGCCTGCGTCTTGATCCCCGGCAGGGCGGCAAAGACGTCGAACAACTGCTCTGACCCTTCCGCATTCACGGGGATTTCAAGCCGCTGCCCCCCTGCGCCCGTCAGGATCCAATGCGGGGCCGGCAGCGCCTGCGGCTCCAGTTCCAGCCGGATCAGGTCAGCCACATCCATGGCCCCTCCGGTCAGTGGCCCCATGTAGACCAGACGGCCCTCGTCCAGTGCGACAATGCCCGGCCCCTGACCGTCCTGACGAAACCGCGCGCGCTGCACACCCGCCAGGGCCAGTGCCACCCCAATCAGAACCAATGCCCAGCCCAACCAACGGACCACGCCGAAACTCTGCGCCCACCACAGGCCCAAAAGAACGAGCCCCAGTGCCGCAAACACCTCGCGCCAACGCCAGAGCGCAGCACGGGCCTGCGGCCTAATGAACTGTGCCATGGCCCGGCCCTCTACGTTGCGGCCCATCAAACAGCGACAGGGTCCAATCCCCGACAGCCGTGAACCCGATGCCCCGGTAGGCCCGCGCGGCGGCAGGACCAGAGGCAAACAGCGTCGCCCGTCGCATGCCGCCGTCGCGCAGGCGGGCAAGGTCCATTGCCACGGCGCAGCCCGCGTAGCCCTGACCGCGCAGCGCTGGCGGCACGTAGACGCCACCGACCTGCACCATGTCGCCTACCCTCGCATTCACGCCGGTCATTGCGACGGGCGCTCCATCCACACACAGCACATGGTGCGATCGCGCCGCGATATACCTTTTGAGGCTGCTTTCGGCCTGTGCCTGCGCACGGACCGGGTCCGCGTTCAGGGCTTCGATGGTGTAGGCCACGATCCACCCTGTCAGCAGCGACTGGTCCACATCCGCAACCGGCACAAGCTGACCCTGCCCCGGCGGCACAACCAGCGCCGCGAGGTCCAGTAGGAACTGCGGCTCATCCCGGTCAAGCGTCGCAGCAACACCGTCCAGACCCGCAGCCACCAGCAGCGCGCGCGCCACCCGCCGTTCGCCGATCACACCGACCAGATCACGCTCCGCTATGGCTGCCGCCATCTTTGGTGCCGCCGCCGGGTCGCCAAAGGGCAACACCATGCCTGACCGTGTCACACCGACCACGGATGCCCCGTCCCACCACAGCGACACCGCCAGATCATCCACACCGTCCAGCCCGAACCGGTCGAGGTTGGACAGCGGAAACATCGCCAGATGGGCACGCGCGGCCATGACACCAGTCACGGCGCCCAGCAGATCGGGCGTCACACGACGCAAGGTACCACCTCGCCCTTCTTCTGGTCAAAAATATCCCCGGGGGAGGTGCACCGCACCGGGGGCAGCGCCCCCATCCGAATTTTCGCGAAAATTCGGACCCCGCTCACGTCCAGTCGCCCAGCGTCGATTGCCACAGCGTCAGGGCCGCGACGGCCGCGGTGTCAGCCCGCAGGATGCGCGGGCCAAGGCTGATGGCATGGGCCTGCGCCATCCCCCGCAGCAGGTCCCGTTCACGCGCGGAAAAACCACCCTCCGGTCCGATGAAAATCGCCCAGGCCCCCGCGGTCAGCGCGGTCAGATCCAGCGCCTCACCGACAAGTTCTTCGTCACAGAACAGAATCTGCCGGTCGCCCCAGCCGTCAAGCAAGGCATCCAGCCGCGTCAGATCATCGACGGGCGGCACAAACAGACCGCCGCATTGCTCTGCGGCCTCGACCGCATGGGCCTGCAATTTGTCCCCGCGCATGCGTTCGTTCGTGAAATCGGTCTGGACCGGCACCAGCCGCGCCACCCCCAGTTCGACCGCTTTTTCGACCATGAAATCGGTGCGCGCCTTCTTGATCGGGGCGAAAACCAGCCACAGGTCCGGCGGCAGCCGCATCGCCTGCGTCTGCTCCAGGCAGGTCAGGACCCCACCGCGCTTGTTGCCCTGGGACACCTGCGCATCCCATTCCCCGTCGCGCCCGTTGATCAGGCTCAGCACGGCACCGGGTTCCAGTCGCATCACCGCGAACAGGTAATTGGCCTGCGCGCGGTCCAGCGGGACCGGTTGCCCTTTGGACAGGGGGTGATCTACATACAGTCGAACTTTGGACGCCATAGGTGGATACATATGACCCAGCCGTCGACAACGCCAGAGGCTGATGCCGTCGCCGATTCCGCTGGCAACTGGGTCGATACCCGCGCACCACAGGCGTGGCGTCCCTACCTGCGGCTGTCACGTTTCGACCGCCCCATCGGGACATGGCTGCTGTTGCTGCCCTGCTGGTGGGCCATTCTTCTTGCCAGCCTCTACACCGACAGTTTCACGCGGTTCGATGTCTGGCTGTTTGTCGCCAGCGCCATCGGTGCGGCGCTGATGCGCGGCGCGGGTTGCACCTGGAACGATATCACCGACCGCCATATCGACGGCAGTGTGACGCGCACGCGGTCGCGGCCGATCCCGTCAGGGCAGGTGTCGGTCAAGGGCGCATTGGCCTGGATGATCGCACAGGCGCTGGTGTCATTCGCCATCCTGCTCACCTTTCCGCCCGTCGCCATTCTCGTGGGGTTGGCGTCACTGGTGCCCGTCGCCATCTACCCTTTTGCCAAGCGGTTCACCTGGTGGCCGCAGGTGTTTCTGGGCCTTGCGTTCAACTGGGGCGCGCTGCTGCTGTGGACCGCGCATGCGGGCGCACTGCATTGGCCGGCCGTGGTGCTCTATGTCGCGGGGATCGCCTGGACCCTGTTCTACGACACGATCTATGCCCACCAGGACGCCGAGGACGACGCCCTGATCGGGGTGAAATCCACGGCCCGCCTGTTTGGCGACCGCACGCCCGCGTGGTTGCGCGGTTTTCTGGTCGCAACCGTGATCGGCGTGCTTTTCGCAACCCTGGGCGCTGTGGCGCAGCAATCGTTCCTCGTGCTGGTCGTGGCCATCGGCGGTCCCTGGGCACTGGGTTGGCATCTGGCCTGGCAACTGGCCCGGTTCGACGCGTCAGATGACGCGGTGCTGCTGCGCCTGTTCCGGTCGAACCGGGACGCCGGCCTGTTGCCCTTGCCGTTTTTCGCCGTCGCCTTGCTGCTTTGATTGCGCCCATGGCAGTCAGCGCCTAAACCCGTCGACACGACAACAGACAGGATTCTGGCCACATGCGGCTATCCCACATCTTTCTGCGCGCCGGTGTCTTCGTTCTTGCTGCGGGGGTCTGCGTTCTGGCAGCCCGCGCCACGGTCGCCGTGGTCGAGGACGTCTCGGTGATGTCGGTCCAGGAAAATCTGGTCGATGCGGAAATGCCCTGGGCGTCGGTCATCGGTGACGGACTTCAGGTCATCATCGAAGGCAACGCCCCGTCAGAGGCAGCACGGTTTCGTGCGATGTCCTCGGCCGGACGTGTCGTGGATGCCAGCCGCGTCATCGACAACATGACGGTGACCGATTCCGACGCGATGGCCGCCCCGGACTTTGCGGTCGAAATCCTGCGCAACGATCAGGGCGTGTCGCTGATCGGCCTGATCCCCACGGCCTCGGACCGCGAGGCCCTGACCGCACGGATCGAACGGATCGCCGATGGTGCGGATGTCACGGATTTCCTTGAAACCGCGAATTATCCGGTCCCGCCTGAATGGCGTGCCGCGATGAACTATGCCCTGCTGGCGCTGGATCTGCTGCCGCGCTCGAAAATCTCGGTCACTGCGGACCGGGTCGAGATCAAGGCCATCGCCGACAGCGCGACCGAAAAATCGCGGCTGGAATCCGCATTGGCGCGCAATGCACCGCAGACGGTTGCCCGCAGCGTGACCATCACCGCACCGCGCCCGGTCATTTCACCCTATACCGTCCGGTTCACCAAGGACGCAGAGGGTGCCCGGTTTGATGCCTGTGCCGCCGACAGCGTCGAATCCGAGGACCGGATCATCGCTGCGGCCAACGCCCAGGGCTTTGACGCCAATTCGCCTTGCGTGCAGGCACTGGGCGCGCCGACCTCGCAATGGGGTGATGCGGTTGTCACGGCCATTGCCGCCCTGACCGATCTTGACGGCGGCACCGTGACCCTGTCCGACACCGCCGTCACGCTGCAGGGGCTCGAGACCACGGACCAGGCCGCTTTCGAACGCGCCGCAGGAGAGTTGGAAAACGCCCTGCCCGACGTGTTCGAGCTGACCACCGATTTGCCGCGCCCGGCCGAGGTCACCGTCGAGGGTCCGCCGACATTCAGCGCGACACGCAGCCCCGAGGGTGTCGTGCAGCTGCGTGGCCGGATCGAAAACGATCTGGCGAACGTGACCGCTGAAAACTACGCCGCTGCCAAATTCGGTGCCGCGAATGTCACGATGGGCACCCGCATCACCGAAGGTCTGCCAGCGGATTGGTCCGTGCGCGTTCTGGCGGGTCTGGAATCGCTGGCACAGCTGACCAATGGCGCGGTGACCGTCACGCCCGAAACCGTGCGCGTGTCGGGCAACACCGGCAACGCAAACGCGGCTGCAACCATCACGACGCTGCTGATCGACAAGCTGGGCCCCACCGCAGAGGCCGATCTGGACATCACCTACGTCGAAGCACTCGACCCCGTTGCGGGCCTGCCCACGCCGGACGAATGCATCGCCCAGATCGCCGTGGTGACCGAGAATCGCAAGATCCTGTTCGACCCCGGTTCCGCATCGCTGACCGGGCCATCGCAGGACATCATGGATGACATCGCGGAAATCCTGCAAGACTGTCTGGATATCGAACTGCGGATCACCGGCTACACCGACAGCCAGGGCGGCGAAGAGATGAACCAGCAGTTGTCACAACAGCGCGCCGAGGCCGTGTTGGACGCGCTGCGGCTGCGGCGCGTGCCGATCGGATCTTTCGTCGCCGAGGGTCTTGGCGAAGCCAACCCGATTGCCGATAACGACACCGCCGATGGCCGCGAGGCGAATCGACGGATCGAATTTTCGCTGATCCAACCCGAACCCACCGTCGAAGAACCCTCGACGCTCGAACAGATGGAACAGGACGCCGACGCCACCGACGCCGACCAGTAATCGCAGGAAGCCCACTTGAACCGCATAGAATTCATCGTCGCAACCGCCATCATCCTGTTCATCGCCTTTGCGCTTGGGTGGTTTGCCAACTGGCTGGTCACCCGTGCCACCCGCGTGACCAAGGCCGAGATCGGTGAATTGGACCGCATGGCCCAGGCCCTGCACGAGGCCGAGGAAACCCGCGATCAGGCGATCACCTACCTGCAACAGCGCGAAGCTGAAATCACCAACCAGCTGTCCCAGACCGAGGCCGAACTGCGCGCCGCCATGGACGGTCTGCGCGACGCCCGCCGCGAGGCCGAAGAACTGCGCAGCCAGCTGCGCGGCTAGGCGCAGACCATCGCCACAACACCCGGCCTTGCGTCTGATGGGCCGATGCAGCGGTGCTGACTGCGGTCAGATGCCGCAGCATCGCAAAACCCCTGAAAAACAGGCACATTGACGGTCCGATTTTCTGCGTTTCGGATGAAACCCTGCAGCTTGTTTTCCCGTGTGTCCAATCGACCAGAACGTGGTCGACATTAACAGGGAGAATGACATGAACCTCAAACCACTTCTGATCGGTGCAATGATTGCCGGATTGCCTGCCGCCGTCATGGCACAGGACGCGACGGGAGCCTATTTCGGCATCGCCGCCGGTGGGTCCGACATCGACGTCAATTCAGGCGCTCTTGATGGGGACGGCCCCTCTGTGGGGATCTACGCAGGCTATAATTTTGCCGCGAACGGGGTCATCTACGGTGGTGAATTCGACTTTGATTCCAACCAGTACGAAGTCCCGGCAGCCGGTGCGACCGTCGACTACGCGACCCGCCTGAAGGCACGTGTCGGTGTGCCCGTGGGACCGGGTGTCGCCTACGGTGTCGGTGGTTTCATCCTTGCCACATCCGATCAGCTCGATGATGGCCGTGGCTACCTCTACGGTGTGGCCTACGACATGCCCTTTGGTGATTCCTACCATGTGGGTGCTGAAATCCTGCAGCATGAATTTGACGATGACGTCCTCGAGGTGGGTGTGACCACGTTCAAGGTGCGCGTCGGCTTCAACTTCTGAACATCGCCGGACCGGAACCCGACGGGTCCGGTCGGCCCCTCCTCGACAAAAAACCGCGGCCCGTCGGGGCCGCGGTCATGATCTTTGCGGGTCTCACCCGGCACGATTACCGTGCCGGGCTATTTGTGTCGTCAGCCGACCAGCGCGCCGTCATCACGCTTGACCACAACGATGGCGGACCGGGGCAGCGACCCTTCGCCATCGGGGAAATTGCCGCCCGGATGCTGGATGCCGACGAACATCGACCGCTTGTCTGCGGACCATGTCAGACCTGTGACCTCGGACCCGTTGGGGCCGGTCAGGAACCGGCGGATCTCGCCCGTGACCGGGTCACCCACCAGCATCTGGTTGTTGCCCATGCCGGCAAAGTCGCCTTCGTTGTCGTCATCACCGTCGGTCTGGATCCACATCATGCCCGTCGTGTCGAACATCATCCCGTCGGGCGAGTTGAACATGTTCCCGGCGTTGATGTTGGCCGTTCCGGCATAGGGGCCTTCGGTGTGAACCGTCGGGTTGCCCGCCATCACATACAGATCCCAGTCAAAGGTGGATGCGGCATGGTCGTCGCCATGCGGACGCCAGCGCACGATCTGACCATAGTTGTTGACCTCGCGCGGGTTGGGCGCGTTCACGGTCATCGGTTCCCCGGCTGCATTGGTGCGGATCGCACCTGCGTCGTCGGTGGCACCGCGGCGCGAATTGTTGGTCAGGCAGCAATAGCCTTCGATCGCCGTGGGGTTGACGGCGATCCACTCGGGACGGTCCATCGTGGTGGCACTGACCGCAGTGCCCGCCATACGGGTAAAGATCGCGATCTCGGCCTCGGACATGCCGGTGTCCTCTGGCGTCAGCGCCAGCCAGATGCCGGTGCCGTCGTCATTGAACTTGGCCACATGCAGCTGACCTTCGCTCAGCAGGGTCGAGGTATCGCCACCGGGGACATAGACGTCGCGGCTGACCCATTTGTACATGTATTCGCCACGCTCGTCGTCACCCATGTAGACGACGACACGACCGTCGGGTGCCAGCGCATAGGCGGCGTTCTCGTGCTTGAAACGGCCCAGTGCGGTATGTTTCACCGGTGTCGCATCCGGGTTCCAGGGGTCGATTTCCACGACATAGCCCGCGCGATGCGGCTCGTTCGGGTTCTTCGACAGATCGAAACGCGCGTCGAAACCGTGATAGTTGTAGCGACCGGGATCGACCTCGGTCGATACGCCGTAACGCTTGAACCCGTTGGCATGGACCTCGTCCAGCGACAGTTCGGCGGTGGTGCCAAAGTAGCCGTTAAAGTTTTCTTCGCAGGTCAGATAGGTGCCCCAGGGGGTGCGACCCGAACCACAGTTGTTGAACGTGCCCAGCGACTGGGTGCCAGTCGGATCGGCCGCCGTCTTGAGCAGGTCATGACCTGCGGCGGGTCCGTCGATCATCATCGGGGTGCGGTGGTGGATGCGACGGTTGTAGGGGCTGTCGACCACGACCTGCCAGCCGTCATCGCCTTCGGCCACTTCCATCACGGTCACGCCCTGGAAATTCTGCAGACGGATCACGTCATCGGCAGAGACAGGCTGACCTTCTTGTTCGGCAGGCAGGTTGATGCCGCCGTTCACATATTCGGAATTCACGACCAGCAGTTCGGTGTCACCCTTGTGGAACAGTTCCATCCCGTCGGTGTTTTCGCCGAACACGCGGTCAGACCCTTCGGTCGGAATGCCGGTCGCGGGGTCGAATGCGGGCGCGTCGCTGAACAGCGCATCACCCCAGCGCACCAGAACGTCCCATTTGTAACCGGCGGGCACATGCACCGTGCCATCGGTCTGCGGCGCCAGCTGTTCAAAGGCAAAGCGCGACGCCTGCTGCGCCATCGCAGAGGTGCCGTTCAGCAGCCCGGTGCCCATCACGGCTGCACCGGATCCGAACGCCAGCACGCCGCCCAGAAAACCGCGACGCGAGATTGCACGTTCGACAACGCGGTCAAAATCCTGAACTTCGTCGCGCGGAAATTTCAGCTCGTCTTCATCATCGAATGACAGCTCGTCGTAATTGATCTGATCCATGTCCCGTCCTGTCTTTGCAGAAAAATTATCTCCCTCGCCTGAACGCGAGGTGTGATTCTGACGCTAGGGAATGCACGTAACAGATGAATGTCATGGCCTGGGTGACTGACATGGATGCGACCGGGGCCTGTGCTGCCGCAACGTTATCGCCCCGTGATGGAACAATCGCCAACCCCTGCGCATTGGGAAAGTGAATGCCGCGGTCACCACACCGCGGCCTTGTGCATTTGTTTCCTAGAAAGGATACCCCATGAAAATTCTGATGGTTCTGACCTCGCACGATCAACTGGGCGACACCGGCAAGAAAACCGGTTTCTGGCTGGAAGAATTTGCAGCACCCTACTACGTGTTCAAGGACGCCGGTGCCGACATCACGCTCGCATCGCCCAAGGGAGGCCAGCCACCGCTGGACCCCGGTTCGGACACCGAGGATGCGCAAACGCCCGCCACGGACCGTTTCAAGGCCGACGACGACGCGCAAAAGGTTCTGGCCAACACGCATGTGCTGTCCACAATCGACGCCAGCGACTATGACGCAGTGTTCTATCCGGGCGGCCACGGGCCACTGTGGGACCTGTCCCAGGATGCCGACAGCATCAAGCTGATCGAATCCGTTGTCGCATCAGATCGCCCGCTGGGTGCCGTCTGCCACGCCCCCGCCGTGTTCCAGAACACCAAGGGTGCCGACGGCAAGCCGCTGGTCTCGGGTCGCAAGGTCACGGGCTTCACCAATACCGAAGAAGAGGCCGTGGGCCTGACCGATGTGGTGCCGTTCCTGGTCGAGGACATGCTCAAGGCGAACGGCGGCCACTATGAAAAGGCCGACGATTGGGCGTCATTTGTCGTGACCGACGGCAAACTGGTCACGGGTCAGAACCCGGCTTCGTCTGAAGAAGCCGCCAAGGAACTGCTCAAACTGGTCTGAATGAAAAAGCCGGGGCGCATTTCGCGTCCCGGCTCTCGGACATGCGGCGGACGGCCCGCAGGCCGCCCGCAATTTCAGGGATCAGAACGTATACGTCACGGACGCCTGAACCCGGTCCACGTCATAGGACTGACCGCCAAAGGTGTCGCGCGAGCCATAGAAATACTCGACCCCGACGCTGGTATTTTCCACGATGTCGTAGTTCGCATTCACGTGGATGGTTTCCAGCTTTTCGGTGCTGTCAGCCGTCGCGCCCGTATCGTTTTCACGCACACCATACATCGCCCGCAGCGTCAGCTTGTCTCCGACGGCCTGCGTGAGTGAAATGTAGGCGGCCTGCATTTCAATGGCATCACCGTCGGAGTCCAGATCCTCGCCCAGAAACACCATATAGGAGTTGATGCCTTCGCCCATGGTATAGGCGGCATCAATCGTGGTGTTCCCAAATGTCGCCGTCCCCGACAGGTTGACGCCGTAGGTATCGACCTCGCCGCCCGCGCCGTCATTGATATCGCCCGTCAGGACAGAGGCGCGCAAAAGCAGCGGGTCCGTGTCATAGGCCAAAGCCGCGATGAACACCGGGCTGTCGCTGTCACCGTTCGATTCCTCGATCGCGGCCTCTGCCACGAAATTCCCGCCAAATTCCGCCGTATAGCGCAGCTGTGTCTGCCGGGCGAAGGGGATCGCGGCGAGGCCCTGAAAATCCAGTGTCGCCGGATAAGACGAAAGCGGCATGAAGGTCGTCCAGTATTTACCGACCCGGATGCCGCCCAGCGTTGCCGTCGCATGGCGCAAACGAAAGGTTTCACCCTCGCCGTAGAAATCGCCCTCGACCTGTGTGCCCAGCTCGCCCATCGGGGTCTGGGTCGTGGTGCGGAAACCCAACCGGGTCTGCCGCGCGGTCGCATTAAAGAAATCACCTTCTTCGCTGGCTTCGCCGATGGCGTTCAGACCAAAGGTGGTGTTCCCCAGCTCGTAGCCAAAGTCATAGATGAGGTCAGCCTTGATGTAGCCATAGAGGTCAAGTTCCGTCCCGCTTCCGAAACTCAGGGGGGCGGTACGCGGTGCTGCCTCCAGTTCGGCGACACGCGCCTCGAGTGCGGCAACGCGGTCGGTGTGGGCCTCTGCGTGGGCGGCAGTCGCACCGACCGACGCAAGTGCAATGATCAGTCTGGTCTTCATGGCCGTCGTCTCCATCTCTTTTTTCGCAATTTTGGGTGTGCAGTAACACCTAGACCACGATCATGTGAGGTCGAGGAACCAAGAGCCAATGCGTTAATATATAACGAAAAGTAACAGTATTCAGACCCACATCGCAGGTCAGGACCTATGGCCCTGCCCAGCCCGGTTCAGTCGCGCGGGGCCGCCGCCCGTTGCAGGCGATCGTTGATTGCGCGACCCAGCCCGCGATCCGGCACCGGTGCCACGGCAATCGCGCTGGCCCCCATCGCATCCAGACGGTGCAGACAGTCGAACAATCGCGCAGCGGCCTCTTGCAGGTCACCGCTTGCCGACAGGGTCAGATCGCCTGTGACCGCCCCGAACCCCAACAGGGTTTCACCGGGCAAGGCCTGCACCGCGTTCAGCCGCACCCGGCCCCGCGGCGCATAATGGCTGGCCAATTGTCCGGGTGCTGACGGTGCTGCCGCGTCATCTGCCCCCACAGCCAACACACCGCCCAGCGCCGCCTCGATCGCCTCGGTCGGCACACCGCCGGCACGCAACAGACGCGGTGTTCCAGCCACGCTGACAATCGTTGATTCCAGACCCACATCGCAGGCCCCGCCATCCACGACCGCCGCGATCCGCCCGGCCAGCCCCGACAGCACATGCGCAGCCGTCGTCGGTGAAATCCGGCCCGACGGATTGGCAGAGGGTGCTGCCACCGGCCCGCCAAAGGCACGCAACACGCCCTGCGCCACGGGATGATCGGGCACCCGCACCGCCAGCGTATCCAGTCCGGCCGTCACCAGTGACGAAATACCGGCATCCGCCCGCATCCGCCCGACCAGCGTCAGTGCCCCCGGCCAGAACGCCTGCGCCAGCACCTGCCCATCCGCGCCCAGATCAATCAGGTCTGCGGCATCGGCCAGACTGGCGACATGCACGATCAACGGATTAAAGCTTGGTCGCCCCTTGGCGGCATAGATCCCCGCTACCGCATCGGCGTTGCGTGCATCCGCGCCCAACCCGTAGACCGTTTCGGTCGGAAAGGCGACGCAGGCCCCCTGGGCCAGCAGCGCAGCGGCCCGCGACAGACCTGCTGCATCCGGTCGCAAGTGTTCTGACGTGGCGTTTGCGTTGCGCGGTTGCATGCTTTGGCTACCTTCGGGCAAAGTTCGCACCGACATACCGATCACGCTGGCCAGTGCCAAGCATGACCGTTCAGCAAAGAGGCCGTAATCAGATGCCATATCGCGCACCCGCCGCCGACTATCAGTTCATCCTCGATCACGTTGCGGGCTTTGCCGAGGTCACAGCGACCGACCGCTTTGCCGAGGCGACACCCGATGTCACCAGCGCGATCCTGTCCGAGGCCGCCAAGATGTGCGACGACATCCTCGCCCCGCTGCAACGCGCGGGTGATTTGCATCCTGCGCGTCTGGAAAACGGTGTGGTGCGCACCTCTCCGGGCTATGCCGACGGCTACAAGGCGATCGCCGAGGGCGGCTGGATCGGCATGAGTGCCTCCGAGGCCTACGGCGGCATGGGCCTGCCCTTTGCCCTGTCGATCGCCGTCAACGACCTGATGTCGGGCGCGTGCCTGTCCTTGCAGCTCAAGCCGCTGATGGCGCAGGGCCAGATCGAGGCGCTGGAACATCACGCATCCGACGCGATCAAGGATCTGTACCTGCCCAAGCTCATCAGCGGCGAATGGTCCGGCACCATGAACCTGACCGAACCGCAGGCCGGGTCCGACGTTGGTGCCCTGTCGACCAAGGCCGAACCCAACGGCGACGGCACCTACGCGATCACCGGACAGAAAATCTACATCAGCTGGGGGGACAATGATTTCACCCGGAACGTCTGCCATCTTGTGCTGGCCCGTCTGCCCGACAGCGTGCCGGGCACCAAGGGGATCAGCCTGTTCCTTGTCCCGAAATACATCCCCGATGCCGACGGCAACCCCGGCAAACAGAACGACCTGCGCGTCGTGTCGCTGGAACATAAGATGGGCCTGCATGGCTCGCCCACTGCCGTGATGGAATATTCCGGTGCGACCGGCTGGATGGTCGGCCCCCAAAACGGCGGCATGGCCGCGATGTTCACCATGATGAACAACGCCCGCGTCGGCGTCAGCACCCAGGGCATCGGTGCAGCCGAAGGCGCCTATCAGCACGCGTTGGCCTATGCGCTGGACCGCAAACAGGGCCGCGTCGGTGGCACCGGCACCATCGTCGAACATGCCGACGTGCGTCGGATGCTGGCCGAGATGAAGGCCGAAACATTCGCAGCACGGTCAATTTCCGCGATGTGCGCCGTGGCGCTGGACATGACGACCGCAACGGGTGACGCCACCTACCGCGCCCGCGCGGCCCTGCTGACGCCGATTGCAAAATCGTTCGGGTCGGATACGGGCATCAAGGTCGCCTCGATGGGGATTCAGGTCCACGGCGGCATGGGCGTGATCGAGGAAACGGGTGCGGCGCAATACGCCCGCGACGTGCGTGTCACCGCCATCTACGAAGGCACCAACGGCATTCAGGCGATGGACCTCGTGGGACGCAAGATGATGGACGGCGGAGAGGCCGCACAGGCCCTGCTGGACGAAATCCAGTCCGGCGCCGATGCGGCCAAGGGTACTTTTCCCGATCTGGCAGAGGCCGTCTGGCAAGCCGCCGCCGATATGTCAGAGGCGACGGATTGGCTGGTCGCACGCAGCGACATGCAGGACCGTTTCGCTGGGGCGGTCCCCTATCAGTCTGCCTTTGCCCGCGTGTTGGGGGCCCATGCCCACCTGCGGGCCGCGATGCAGAACGACCCCGCGCGTCAGCGTCTGGCCCGGTTCTACATCACCCGCCTGCTGCCAGAGGTGACGGGCCTGTTGGCGCATGTGCGCACCGGTGCCACGGACCTGATGGCCGTCACACCCGAGGATCTGGCCGTCGCTTGATCCGCATGACGGCGGGTTGCCTTTGCGACCCGCCGCAAAGCCTGCCACAAGGTCAGGCATGAAGATTGCAACACCCTTTCCCGATCCACCCGCACCCGGCACCGCCATTACGGTGGCCCCCGGCATCCTGTGGATGCGACTGCCGCTGCCGATGGCGCTGGATCACGTCAATGTCTACGCGCTGGACGACGGAGATGGCTGGACCATCGTCGATACCGGGTTCGACACGCGCAAGACCCGCGCGATCTGGCAGGATCTTCTGACGGGACCGCTTGCAGGCAAACCCGTCACCCGTGTTCTGGTCACCCACCATCACCCCGATCATATCGGGTTGGCCGGCTGGTTCATGGACAAGGGTGCGGAACTGCTGACCACGCGCACGGCCTATCTTCAGGCGCGGATGCTGGTGCTGGACGAACAATCCGAACCTCTGCCGGAACAGATCGCATTCTGGACCCGCGCCGGCATGGATGGCGCAACGCTGGCCAGGCGCAGTGCTGAACGCCCCTTCAATTTTGCCGATTGCGTGCATGGCTTGCCGCTGGGTTTCACCCGCCTGATCGAAGGCGGCACCCTGACCGCAGCAGGCCGCACCTGGGACATCCGCATGGGTGACGGCCATGCGCCGGAACACGCAACCCTGTGGTCGCGCGACGGCGACGTCGTGCTGGGTGGGGACCAATTGTTGTTGTCCATCAGCCCGAACCTTGGCGTTTATCCAACGGAACCCGACGCGGACCCCGTGGCCGACTGGATCGCATCTTGTGAAAGGTTCCTGCCGCATGCCCATCCGGATCAACTGATCCTCGGCGGACACAAGCTGCCCTATACCGGTCTGCCGTTGCGCCTGCGGCAGATGATCGACAACCACCACAACGCATTGGCGCGGCTGGCGGCCTACCTCGACGTTCCCCGCACGGCGGCCCAATGCTTTCCCGTTTTGTTCAAACGCACCATCGACGCGGGCACCTACGGGCTTGCGCTGGTGGAATCGGTCGCCCATCTGAATCACCTGCATCAGGCCGGGCGCGCGACACGCGAACTGGCCGATGACGGCGCGTGGTATTTCACGGCAGCACCTGACGGCATTGCGACCGAATAGACCATCCGCAGGGCGTGACAGGCCCGCCCGAATGGGCTATCTGAGCGCCAACACACACGCAGGGGACAGCCAGATGTCAGACCACAAGCACGGCGAAATGGACACAACCGAACACGAAAAGACCTTTGACTGGTTCATGTGGTTCATTTCGCGCGGAACCGTCGCAATCATCGTCCTGCTGATCTTCCTCGCGCTCGTCAACGGCTGATGCTGACCCGGCGTCTTGTCCTGCTTGGCGGGGCTGCCGCGCTTGCTAGCTGTTCCGCACCGCAGACATCGTCGCCGCCCGACCTGATCGCCCAGCGCCAGTTCGCAGGCCCCGGTCCGCGTGTGCTGACGCTGTACACGATGCGCAGCATTTCCAACGACAGTGGCGCGCATACCGCCCTGCTGATCGACGCGCCCAGTCAGCGGATCATGTTCGATCCCGCAGGATCGTTTCGCCACAGTTTTGTCGCGGAACGCAACGACGTGCTCTTTGGCATGACCCCCGAGGTCGAAGCCTATTACGTGTCCTACCACGCGCGCGAGACATTCTATGTCATCGCCCAGACGATCCCTGTCAGTGACGCGGTGGCCGAACGGGCCGCAACCCTCGCGCTGACGAACGGCCCCGTGCCGCAGGCTTTCTGCGCGCGGGCCACATCCGGCATTCTGCGCGCCTTGCCCGGGTTCGAGGGGCTGCCGCGCACGTTCTCGCCCAACCGGCTGTCGGATGCGTTCGGCGCACTGCCGGGCGTTGCGACACGCGAATGGCGCGAAAACGATCCAGACAACAAGGCGCTGGCGCTGGCCGAAATCGAAATGCAGATGCGCTAGAACGCGCCCGTCAGCCACAGACCCAGATACAGCGTCGCGAACCCTGCCAACACGGCGGGGATCACGCTGCGCGTCCACAGCCCCACCACCAGCGCCACCGCAGCGGCGCACAGACGCGCGGGGTCCAGCGTGCCCCCCGTGGCCGCAGGCCACACCACCAATGGCGCCACCAGCCCCGGCAGCACCGCAACAGGCGTATAGCGCAGCAGGCGCAACACCAACGGCGGCATCGGCCGCGTCCCGATCAGCCCCAAAAAGGAGAACCGGATCAGAAACGTCCCCACGCCCAGCGCCAGAATGACCGTCCAGATCACGGCATCAGTCATGTCTGCTTCCCCTCGACAATCACACCTGCCGCCATCGCACAGGCAGCCGCGATCAGCAGCCCCGTGCCCGAAGGCAGCCCGACCAGCGCCAGCCCCACAACGACCGACACCAGTGCCGCGGCAACATGCGCAAGGGTCCGCAGCATCGGCCCCACCATGGCGATGAACGTGATCGGCAGCGCGAAATCCAGCGCCGCCGCATCCGGGATCCGCGCCCCCAAGAGCGCGCCTGCCAGGGTCGCCAGCACCCAGGTCGGCGCGATCGGCGTCGCCACACCAAAGAAAAACGCGACCCGGTCACGCAAGCGCATCGTGCCATCGGCCTCGTAGCGCGCGACAGCCGCGACGTAGCTCTGATCGAACAACAGATAGGACACGCAGGCCCGCTTCCACAGCGGGGCCTCACCCAGATAGGGCACCAGCGACGCGCTATACATCGCCATGCGCAGGTTGACCGCCAGCGCCGCCAGCAAGGTCAGCGCAACGCCCGCATTGTCCACGATCATCTGCAGCGCGGCAAATTGCGACGCACCTGCGATCACCAGCACGCTGAACCCCATGGCCTGCCCGATGCTCAACCCTGCCTCGACAGCCGACACGCCGAACAGGGCAGCAAAAGGCACCGCAACAAGCAAAAACGGCATCCCGTCACGGACACCTTGCAGATAGGCTGATTTCCCGGTGGCAAGGGCCATGGTTTCCCCCTAAGTTTCAGTCCTCACCCGGTTACGCCTGACCCACAGGAACTGCAATTGGCCAATCTCATTCCCCCCGGTATCCGCATCGCGCCTGCGCCGGACGACCCGCGCCTGACCCGCAGCGTCACAGGCACCGATCAGACGGGTGCGCCCATAGCCCTCGCCGTGGTCGAGGAACGCCCGCTCACGATCTACCTCAACGCGCGTGAGATCGTCACCGCGATGACCATCGGCGACCATCCCGAATACCTCGCGCTGGGGTTTCTGCTCAATCAAGGCATGCTGAAACGCAGCGATGAGGTCACACGCGTGGACTACGACGAAGAGGTCGAAACCGTCGTCGTCCGCACCGCGCAGCAAACCAACCACGAGGACAAACTCGCCCGCAAGACCCGGACATCCGGTTGCGCCGTCGGCACCGTCTTCGGCGACATGATGGAAGGTCTGGACGGTCTGACCCTGCCCGATACACCCGTCAGAACATCGCATCTCTACGCGCTGTCGCACCAGATCAACCGCACACCCAGCCTGTATCTTGCGGCAGGCGCGATCCACGGCACCGTCCTGTGCCGCGATGACCAGCCGCTGATCTACATGGAGGACGTGGGCCGCCACAATGCCGTCGACAAGATCGCTGGCTGGATGTTTTCCGAGACCGAAACACCGGGTGACAAGATCCTCTACACCACGGGACGCCTGACCTCGGAAATGGTGATCAAGACCGCGTTGATGGGCATCCCGACGCTGGTGTCCCGGTCGGGATTTACGGCCTGGGGTGTCGAAATTGCCCGGCAGGTCGGCCTGACCCTGATCGGTCGCATGAAAGGTCAGCGTTTCATCTGCCTGTCGGGCGAACACCGCCTGATCCGCGACGCCGACCCCGCAGCCCAGGCTGACGAGCCGCGCAAATCGGCCCGCAAGGGCGGTGCCTGACATGTATGCCATCCTCAACAGGCCTTGTCGCATGGTGGTCTTCTTCTGGTCGGAAATATCCCGGGGTCCGGGGCAGCGCCCCGGGAACACACACCCTGTTCAGGCGCAAACCGAACAG
Organism: Loktanella sp. 3ANDIMAR09; assembly: GCF_001420005.1. Taxonomy (GTDB): domain Bacteria; phylum Pseudomonadota; class Alphaproteobacteria; order Rhodobacterales; family Rhodobacteraceae; genus Loktanella. Next base: position 73,364 of record NZ_LJAK01000006.1, read on the forward strand.
CAATCCGCTACGGGTCGGCGTGCGGGGCGCCTTTCGCGACAGCGAAACAGCGGCGCGGGCCGACCATGAGGGCACCACTGGGCATCATCCTTGCGGGTGGACAGGCCACCCGCATGGGCGGCGGGGACAAGGGGCTCTTGCGTCTCGACACCCGTCGGATCATCGACCACGTCATCGCACGACTGGACCCGCAATGCGACGGACTGGCGCTGAACGCCAACGGCGATCCCGCACGCTTTGCAGCGCTGGGCCTGACCGTGATCGCGGATAGTATCGCAGATCACCCCGGACCGCTGGCAGGCGTGCTGGCAGGCCTCGATCACGCCGCAGCCACGGGCCACAGCCATATCGTCACCGCCGCCGCAGATACGCCGTTCCTGCCCTGCGATCTGGTCCCGCAACTGCAATTGGCGGGCGGCGCGGCAGGCCTTGCCCTCGCCGCGTCACCGGGCGGGCGGCAGCCGACCTTTGGCCTCTGGCCCGTCAGTTTGCGCGCGAACCTGCGCCAGGCGCTGCTTGATGGCACCCGCAAGGTCGTCCAGTTCACCCGCACCCACGATGCCGGCACGGCGGAATTTCCCGACGATGCTGCGTTTTTCAACGTGAACACCCCCGACGACCTTGCCACAGCACAGGCCATGTTATGAAAATCTACGGCGTCACCGGTTGGAAAAATGCAGGCAAGACCGGACTGATGGAACGACTTGTATCAGAAATCACCGCGCGCGGTTTCACCGTATCCACGATCAAACACGCCCACCACAGCGTCGATGTCGACCAACCCGGCAAGGACAGCCACCGCCACCGTCAGGCGGGCGCACATCAGGTGGTGCTCGCCTCCGCCAACCGCTGGGCGCTCATGACCGAGTTGCGCGGCGCGAATGAACCGCCTCTCGCGGATCTGCTGGCGCAACTCGCCCCCATCGATCTGGTCCTGATCGAAGGCTACAAACGCGACACCCATCCCAAGGTCGAGGCCTTTCGCGCCGTGACCGAAAATCCCCTGATCGCCACCACCGACCCCACGATCCGCGCGATCGCAACCGACAGCCCGCTCGACATCGACCGCCCGCTACTGGACCTCGACGACACCGCCGCCATCGCCGATTTCATTCTGGCAGAGGTAGGACTGGCATGACCCATGATCCCCGCTTTGACACGGTCATCGCCGTGGATTGGTCCAGCGGCAACGACCGCGGCCCGCGTCCGACCGCCGACGCCATCTGGACCTGTATCGCCCGCGCAGGTCAGGCACAGGCCCCGGTCTACCACCGCAACCGCGCCTTGGCAGAGGCCTATCTGATCGACACGCTGGCGGGTGAACTGGCCGCAGGTCGCCGCACCCTCGCGGCCTTTGATCTGTGTTTCGCCTATCCCAGCGGCTTTGCGCAGGCACTCACGGGCCATGCCGATCCCCTCGTCCTGTGGGACTGGTTCGCCGCCCGCGTGCAGGACACCCCCAAATCCAACAACCGTTTTGCCCTCGCTGGCCAGATCAACGCCCAATTCCCCGGCACCGGCCCGTTCTGGTTCAATGGTCTGAAATCCGACATCCCGGATCTGCCCCGGACCAAGGCAGACTACGGCGACCACGGCCTGCCCGAATTTCGCGGTGCCGACATGGCGGCAAAGGGTGCGCAATCCCCGTTCAAACTGGGCGGTGTCGGCGCCGTAGGCGGTCAGGTCATCATGGGGCTGCCGACCCTGTCACGTCTGCGCGCACGCTTTGGTGCGGATATCGCGGTCTGGCCGTTCGAACCCGCCGACCGCGCGATCACGCTGGCCGAGACATATTTTTCGCTCCTGCCCGCAGCCCTCGCGGCAGAGACACACGACATCAAGGACGCCGCCCAGACCGCACTTTATGCGCGCAGCTTTTCGGCCCTGCCGCCCGCGCAGATGGCCCGCTGCCTCGACGTGCCCGCAAGTGACGAAGGCTGGGTGCTGGGCGTCGGGTCAGAGGACATCCTCGCCGCCGCGCAACTGACCCCGCCGCCGCTGCGCAACGACTGCTTTGCCATGCCGCAAGGCGCGCATTGGACACCGGTCGATACGGCCCTCGCCCATCTGCGCGACCGGCTCAGCCCGGTCACGGCAACACAGACGATCCCGCTGGCAAAGGCCGCCGGACGCATCCTTGCAGCACCTGTGACAGCCACCCGCAGCCATCCTCCTCATGCCAATGCCGCCGTCGACGGCTACGCCTTTGCCGGGCCGCTGCCCGCTGGTCCCCACACCTTGCCACTGCATCCCGGTCGCGCCGCCGCTGGCGTACCCTTTGACGGCACGGTGCCACCCGGTCACGCCCTGCGCATCCTGACCGGGGCAAATATCCCGGACGGCACCGATACAGTTGTGCTGCAAGAGGACGTCACCGCCAACGCCACGCATATTGCCCTGCATGGTCCGTTGAAACAGCGCGCCAACGCACGCCGCGCGGGCGAGGACATGATGGCAGGCGATGCAGTGCTGCCCGCAGGCCGTCGCCTGACTGCGGCCGATCTGGCAACCCTCGCCGCCTGCGGCACAGGCGCGGTCAGCGTCCGCACGGCCCTGCGCGTGGGCGTCCTGTCCACGGGTGATGAATTGCGCGATCCCGGCACGCCCGCGACCGACGGCCAGATCTACGACGCCAACCGCGCCATGCTGCTGGCCGATGTTGCGGGCTGGGGTCACACGCCCGTCGATCTTGGCCGCGCGCCCGACGACCGCGACAAGCTCCGCACCATCCTGACCGCGGCCGCCACCCGTTGCGACGCGATCCTGACATCGGGCGGGGCATCCGCTGGCGACGAGGATCACGTGTCTGCACTCCTTGCGACCACCGGCAGCTTTGCCCTGTGGCGCATCGCCGTGAAACCGGGCCGCCCGCTGGCGATGGGTCTCTGGGACGACACGCCCGTGTTCGGCCTGCCGGGCAACCCCGTCGCCGCCCAGGTCTGCGCGCTGATCTTTGCCCATCCCGCCCTTGCCGTGCTCGCCGGGGCCGACTGGCCCGCGCGCCAATCCTTCACCGTGCCCGCAGCCTTTGCAAAATCGAAAAAACCCGGCCGCCGCGAATATCTGCGCGCCCGCCTCACAGACGGTGCGGCAGAGGTTTTCCTCTCCGAAGGGTCAGGCCGTGTCTCGGGTCTGTCATGGGCGACCGGCCTTGTTGAACTGCCGGACGATGCCGCCGACATCACGCCGGGCACGCCCGTGACCTACCTGCCGTTCACGGGCTTCGCATGATCATCAGCGCTGGCCTTCCAACAGCTGACCGCGACGCGGCGGCGACCCTCTACTGGCAGGCCTTCGGCCAGAAACTGGCCCGCGTCATGGGGCCCGACGCCAAAGCTATGCGCTACATCACCCGCGTCATGCGCGCCGACCACGTCATCGCCGCCCATGCAAACGACGGCACACTCCTGGGCCTCGTCGGTTTCAAATCGTGCGACGGCGCATTCGTTGGCGGCACATTTCATGACCTGCGCGCCATTTATGGCTGGGCCGGTGCCCTCTGGCGCGCAGCACTGTTGTCACTGCTGGAACGCGACACCGACAACACCCGCTTTTTGATGGACGGCCTCTGCGTCGCCTCGGCCGCGCGGGGGCAAGGCATCGGCACCGCCCTGCTGGACGCCATCTGCGCAGAGGCCCGCACACGCGGCTATGCCAAGGTCCGTCTGGATGTCATCGACACGAACCCCCGCGCCCGCGCACTCTATGCGCGCTACGGTTTTCGGGCCACGCACACCCAGACCATCGGCCCGCTCAGCTACATCTTTGGTTTCACCAGCAGCACCACGATGGTCAAAACCCTCTGACGGCACCCATCGCTGTTTTCAAAATATCCCGGGGGAGGTGCGACAGCACCGGGGGCAGCGCCCCCCTGACCGCACCATCCGCCCTTTCCCTTTGCAGCGTTTCAGCGTAACAGCCCAACGTCATTCAAGGAGCAGACCATGGGCTACAGAATCGCCATCGTCGGGGCCACGGGCAACGTGGGCCACGAAATGCTGAACATCCTCGCCGAACGGGCGTTCCCCGTTGACGAGATCGTCGCACTTGCCAGTCGCCGTTCGCTCGGCACCGAAGTCAGCTTTGGTGAGAAAACCCTGAAAACCAAGGACCTCGATGCCTTTGATTTCACCGGTTGGGACATGGCCCTGTTTGCTGTAGGGTCCGAGGCGACCGCGAAATACGCCCCCATCGCCGCCAAGGCCGGTTGCGTCGTCATCGATAACTCGTCGCTCTACCGCTACGACAGCCAGATCCCGTTGATCGTCCCCGAGGTGAACCCCGAGGCGATCCACGACTACAAGAACAAGATGATCATCGCGAACCCCAACTGCTCGACCGCGCAGATGGTTGTCGCGCTCAAGCCGCTGCACGACCGCGCCCGGATCAAGCGCGTCGTCGTCAGCACCTACCAATCCGTGTCCGGCGCGGGCAAGGAAGGCATGGATGCGCTGTGGGACCAGACCAAGGCGGTCTACAACCCCACCGACAACACCGGCGTGACCAAGTTCACAAAGCAGATCGCGTTCAACGTCATCCCCCATATCGACGTGTTCATGGAAGACGGTTCCACCAAGGAAGAGTGGAAAATGGTCGTCGAAACCAAAAAGATCGTCGATCCCAAGATCAAGGTCACTGCCACCTGCGTGCGCGTGCCCGTGTTTGTGGGCCATTCGGAATCGATCAACATCGAATTCGAGGATTTCCTTGACGAAGAAGAGGCCCGCGACATCCTGCGCGAGGCACCCGGCGTCATGGTGATCGACAAGCGCGAGGACGGTGGCTACGTCACGCCGATCGAATGTGTTGGCGATTTCGCGACGTTCATCAGCCGCATCCGTCAGGACAGCACGATCGACAACGGCATCAACCTGTGGTGCGTATCCGACAACCTGCGCAAGGGCGCGGCCCTGAATGCGGTGCAGATTGCCGAACTTCTGGGTCGTGAGTGCCTGAAAAAAGGCTGATCAGCCCTGTCACCAGACAGTTACACGGGCGGGCCGACAGGTCCGCCCGTTTTCTTTTGCAATCGGGGTCACGCGATCTGACGCAGATCAACCACCGGTCCCGCCGGCTCTGAAAACCGCCAGCAATCTCTTCCTGCACGTTTGGCCTGATAGAGTGCGGCATCCGCGTCCGACATCAGCACCGCGCGGTCGAACGGGTCGTCGGCGGATGACACGGCCAACCCGATGCTGATCGTGACCCGGTTCACGCCGTCCAGCCGGCCCGGATGCGGGTCGGCCATGCCGCGGATTTCGCGGATGATTTCGGTGGCAAGCGCCTTGGACCCGCGGCATGTCGCGCCGCGCATCACCACGGCAAATTCCTCGCCGCCGATACGGGCGATCTGCACGTCAGGCCCCAATGCAACCGCCGACAGGGTTGCCGCGACCCGGCGCAGGCAACCGTCGCCGGCGGGATGCCCCATCGTGTCATTGTACAGCTTGAAATGATCGATATCGATCATCATCAACCCGACAGCATCGTGGCCTGCCACCCAGTCGGACATCATCCATTCGAAACTGCGGCGGTTGGGAATCCCTGTCAGCGCGTCGGTCAGCGACAGCATGGTCATGCGGCGTTCGGAATTTTCGGCGGTGCGCGCTCGATCCGCGGCCCTGTAGGCCCGCAGATAATCTTCGCAACGTCGCCGTTCGCTGTGATGGTTGGCATAGAGGCAGAACACCCCGGCAAAGATCATCTGCAATGTCAGTGGCCAGATCAGCGTGGCCGCGATGGACGGGTTGGTCCAGATCACGGCCAGCGTCAGACCCAACACGACCGCCGTATAGATGATCGCATGCCGAAACCGCAGGGTAATCAGGGTCGTGGCAAAAACGATCATCAGGATCATCTCGTTCGTCAGCAACAACGCCCATTGCGACCGGGACGACCACAGCACATAGACCGGCACCAGATAGGCATTGATCATGCCGACCAGCAGGATGCGTTCCCGCCAGATCCCATTCACCCGCTGAAGCACCATCATCATGGCAAAGGACAGCGGTGTCACCACGGCAAGCCGCATGACCAGCCCATGCCAGAAGACGTCAACGGCCAGAACATAGGCGGTCAGGTTGTAGGCATTGTACATGACCAGACCAAACACGACCATCCGGTTGACCAGCCGCAGTCGGACTGCTTCATGCTCTGCCTCATAGGCGGCATCGATATCCGGCGCGAACCGCAGCAGGATATCATATCCTGCATCGGTTCCGTTCCAACCGCGCAACAAGGGGGGCCACCGCATCATCCGTGCAGCCTGCCGCCAAGAGATTAACAAATGCTTTAGGTCGACGCCCCAACCGCAGGATGTCGTGGGTTTCCCCACCGCTAGATGGGGTGGAATGCCCCGCTGAGCGAGTCGTAAACCTCGAGCGAGCCATTGCCGATGTGGTTCCAGACACCATGCAAGGTCAGCTCACCGGATTCGACCGCGGCCCGCACGAATGGAAAGCTCATCAGGTTTTCGAGGCTGACCAGCACGCCTTCTTTTTCCAGCGCGCGTTTGCGTGTCGCATCATCCCCCTGCGGCAACCGGTCGTATCCGGGACGCAGAATATCCATCCAGCGCCCGACAAAGCTGGTCTTTTCCTCCAGCGCGGGGGCATGGCCCTCGCACATCTCGTAGCAGCCTTCGACACCGCCGCAGCCGGAATGGCCCATCACGACCAGATGCGACACATGCAACGACGTGACCGCGTATTCCACGGCAGCCGAGGTGCCATGATGTTCACCATCGGAAACAAAGGCCGGCACCAGATTGGCGATATTGCGGTGAATAAAGAATTCGCCCTGATCCGCCCCGAACATCGCGGTGACATGCACCCGGCTGTCGCAGCAGGAAATGATCATCGCGCGCGGGCGTTGCCCTTCGTCCGCCAGACGCTTGTACCAGCCCTTGTTCTGCGAATAGGTGGTCGCCTGCCAGCCGTGAAACCGTGTGATCAGGTATTCGGGTAGGGGTCTTGCGAAGTCCATGATCGCGCTTTCGGTAATTTAACCCCTGAAACCTATCGCGCATTTTAGGGGAATTCGAGGCATTAAAATCAGCTTGTTCAACGAATTGGGAACCCTGTTGCGCGCAGGTTGGGCCGAACCACAGCCCTGAGAAACATCTAAAATGACCCAAGTGACCGTTCTCGAATGTCTTCTGGATTGCGCCATCGACCATGGCCTTTTGCACGATCTCTATGCCCGGCAGGGGGCCGCCCGCGCAGACCGCACCATCGCCACCGCGCTCGAGGATCTGGCCAGACGCCTGGGGATCATGCGCGACGGGCGTGACCACGGGGGTTTTGACGACCTGCCCGGGCAGGCCAGACGCATGGCGACAATCGCGGCCCAGATCGGCCTGACCGAGGTCGCGACAGCCGCAGGCCACGTGGCGAACAGCGCCAGACAGCGCGACGGCATCGCGGTCGAGGCGACGATGGCCCGCCTTGAACGCAGCTTTGACCTTGCCATCGGCCAGGTCTGGATGCTGCGCGGGGGCTAGGCACTGGGCCTTGTCGCGGCTGACCATACGGTTAGGTTGGGTTTGATCCCAAATCATAGGCCCCTCATGTCCGCGACCTTTGCCAGCCCCGACAGCTCTGCCGTGCCTCTCTACATCATCGAACAGGACGCCCCTGATACGATCCCGGACAGCGCCCGCACCTGGGCTGATACCGCAGGTTTCACGGGCGCTTCCGGTGCAACACTGGCTGTGCCGGGACCCGAGGGGGCCATCGCGATGGCCCTCGTCGGTGCCGGGTCCGAGGCCAGCCGCAAACGCAGCCGTTTCGATGTCGGATCGGCCGCCCGCAGTTTGCCCGCAGGCACCTACGCGATCCAGACCGACCTGCCCCCGGCCCGGATGCAAGAGGCCGCCTTGGGCTGGCTTCTCGCGTCCTACGATTTTGACCGGTATCGCAAACCGGCCAAGCCCCCCGCCCAACTGGTCGCGCCCGCCAGCATCGACGCTGCCCAGATCGAGGCGATTGCCGCGGGCGAGTTCCTGACACGCGACCTGATCAACACCCCAGCATCCGACATGGGCCCGGACGAGCTGGAACAACAGGCGCGCGATCTCGCGCGTCAGCACGGCGCCGATATCACCGTCACCGCAGGCGACGACCTGCTGGCGGCGAATTTCCCGATGATCCACACCGTCGGCCGCGCCAGCACCCGCGCACCGCGCCTGATTGACCTGCGTTGGGGCGACACGGGCCCGACCCTGACGCTGGTTGGCAAGGGCGTGTGTTTCGACACCGGCGGGCTGAACATCAAACCCGGCGGGTCGATGGGCCTGATGAAAAAAGACATGGGCGGGGCCGCCACCACCCTTGGCCTTGCGCATATGATCATGGCGCTGGGGCTGAAAATCCGCCTGCGCCTGCTGATCCCGGCGGTGGAAAACAGCATATCGGGCAATGCCTTTCGCCCGCAGGACATCCTGACCAGCCGCAAGGGGCTGACGGTCGAAATCAACAACACCGACGCCGAGGGGCGTTTGGTGCTGGCCGACGCGCTGGCGCTTGCATCCGAGGACTCCCCCGATCTGATCGTGTCGATGGCCACTCTGACCGGGGCCGCGCGTGTGGCGGTCGGGCCGGACCTGTCGCCGTTTTTCACGGATGACGACGCGCATGCCGATGCGCTGACCGTTTCCGCGCGTGCCGTGGCAGACCCCGTCTGGCGTCTGCCGTTCCACGACCCCTACGAGACGATGATCGAACCCGGCATCGCCGATCTGGACAACGCACCTGCGGGCGGCATGGCAGGGGCGACCACCGCAGCCTTGTTCCTGCGCCGTTTCGTGGACGCGCCCTACATCCATTTCGACATCTACGGCTGGAACCCCAGCGCGAAACCTGCCCGCCCCAAGGGCGGTGTCGGCATGGGTGCGCGTGCATTGCTGGACGCCTTGCCAAAACTGTTGAACCTGTGACCGATCGCAGGCTTTGGCCCGCCAACGACCGGGTTGCCCTGCGCAGCCTTGGTCTGGCCGACCGCGTTGCGGTTGACGGCACGCCAGCGCGCATGTCGCATTCGGTGACGGACCTGTGCCGCAGTCCCGGCGGCCCAAGGGAACGGCAGTTGCTCCTTGGTGAAAGCGTCACGACGCTGGAATTTCAGGATGGTTGGGCATTCGTCCAGACGGAAAACGGCTATTGCGGATATGTCGCCGCCGACCGGCTGGACAACATCCATTGGCCAACCCACCGGGTCAGCACATTCGGAACCCACGCCTACACGTCAGAGACCATGAAATCCGAACCGACCATGGCCTTGCCGTTCGGCGCACGCCTGCGCGTGATCGACGAACGACCCAAATTCTATGAGACCCCACAGGGATTTATCCCGAAGAAGCATCTGCGCCCGCTGGATCGTCCCTTTGCCGATCCGGTCAACGTGGCACAGCTGCATTTCAACGTCCCCTACCTGTGGGGTGGCAATTCCACGCGCGGCATCGACTGTTCCGGACTGATCCACGCAGCCCTGACCGCCTGCGACATCCCCTGCCCCGGTGACGCCGACCTGCAAGAGGCGGCCCTTGGCGATGCGCTGTCCCCCGACGCCCCGTTGCAGCGCGGCGATCTGATATTCTGGCCGGGCCACGTGGGCATGATGGTCGATGGGCAGGTGATGATCCATGCCAACGCACACGCCATGGCCTGCGTCTATGAACCCATCGACAACGCGATCCTGCGCATCAAGACCCAGGGCGACGGTGACGTCTCCTCGCGGCGCCGCCTGACCGAACGGACCGGTTAACATGCTGTTAAATATGACATAATATGTTTCGCATGCGAAACATGTCGAAACCGTGATATAATGTCAGTCGACGATGCGGATCAGTTTGCGTTCCAGCACGCTCAATACCTGGCGCAGGTCGTGACCGCGCTTCAGGACCTGACCGTCCATGCCAACAACCGCATATTGACCTTGTTTCAACCGCAGCTTGGGACGTTTTTCGATCCGGTAAACGGGGTTTTCAGCCGTTCTGCGAAACACCGAAAACACCGCCACATCACGCAAGGCGCTGATCCCGTAATCGCGCCATTCGCCCGCTGCCACAAACCGGCCATAGACCGTAAGGATCGGGGCCATTTCGGTGCGATGAAACGACACGCGATCATCGCGGTAGGGTTTGAACGGGATCGGGCTTTGATCTGTCATCCACCCAAGATCATGGCAACGCAGCAATAAATCAACCCTGCCTTGATGCTGCCACGAAATCACGCGGGATTCATCACGATCTGCCCGTCTTTGCGCCCAGCTTTGGAGTCAACGATATGACATCGAAGGACTGCCCCGGTGCTGCGCCATGAGCCCCCACCCAGTGCGTGGTACCGGTGGCAGGCTTCGATACGGATCAGCCGCAGGTGATCTGCGTGATCGTCCCGTCAGCGCCCACGATGAAATTGATCCGGTCCGGCTGATAATCCTGCGCCGTGATCCCGCCGGGGCGGATGACCTGCACCGGACCCAGGATCAGCACCGTTTCCAGCACCGTGGCGTCCTTGCCGACCAGGCTGCCGTAACGCCGCCCGCCGCAGGAATTGTCGACACCCATCGGCACGGGGTTATCGACGACTGTCTGCGCCTGGGGTGCCACACCACGCGGTGATCCGCCGCAGGCGATCAGGGCCAGCAACGGCAGGGTCCAGATTATCCGCATGTCACCCTCATGATCGTGCCGACGATGTCGGTTTCAAAATTGACCCGGCTTTCGACGTAATCCATCGTCACCATCTGGTTGGGACCGATGACGCGGTGGTTCAGATCCGCGGGCAGGGTCACCGCCGCGATGTTCTGGCCCAGCAGGCCCGCGTAACCCGCGGCACCGCATCCATCGTCCGAAGGGACCGGCGCAGGTCCGGTGACACAGGCCGCGAGCAGCGGCAAAAGAAGCAAGATTTTCATGACCACCACCCTGACAAGCTCAGCCGGCCTTTGACAAGTGGGCGCGGGTTGAAATCCGGTCGCAATTCGCAGACCATTGCCGCAAATCAACAAAGGACCGATCATATGCGTACCCGTGCCGCCGTCGCCCTCAAGGCAGGTCAGCCTCTCGAAGTCATGGAGGTCAACCTCGAAGGCCCCAAGGCCGGTGAGGTTCTGGTCGAGATCAAGGCCACCGGCCTGTGCCACACCGATGAATTCACCCGGTCGGGTGACGACCCCGAAGGTGCCTTTCCCGCGATCCTGGGGCACGAGGGTGCCGGCGTCGTGGTCGAGGTCGGCCCCGGCGTCACCAGCCTGGAGGTGGGCGATCACGTGATCCCCCTCTATACGCCCGAATGCCGCGAGTGTGATTACTGCCTGAACCCGAAAACCAACCTGTGTCAGTCGATCCGCAGCACGCAGGGACAGGGGTTGATGCCCGACGGAACCAGCCGTTTCTCGATGCTGGATGGCACGCCGATCCTGCATTACATGGGCTGTTCGACCTTTGCCAATCACACGGTCCTGCCGGAAATCGCGCTGGCCAAGGTGCGCAAGGATGCTCCGTTCGACAAGATCTGCTACATCGGCTGCGGCGTGACCACGGGCATCGGTGCGGTGATCAACACGGCCAAGGTGGAAATCGGATCAACGGCCGTTGTCTTTGGCCTGGGCGGGATCGGGTTGAACGTCATTCAGGGCCTGCGTCTGGCGGGGGCCAGCCAGATCGTCGGCGTCGACCTGAACCCCGAGAAAAAGAAGATGGCCGACCATTTCGGCATGACGCATTTCGTGAACCCCAAAGAGGTCAAGGGCGATCTGGTCGGGCACCTGGTCGAGCTGACGGGCGGCGGCGCGGATTACACCTTTGACGCGACGGGCAACGTGGGCGTGATGCGCACCGCACTGGAATGCGCGCACAAGGGCTGGGGCGAGAGCATCATCATCGGCGTGGCCCCCGCAGGTGCCGAGATCAGCACACGCCCGTTCCAACTGGTCACGGGCCGCAGCTGGCGCGGGACGGCGTTCGGCGGGGCGCGGGGCCGCACGGATGTGCCCAAGATCGTGGATTGGTACATGGACGGCAAGATCGAGATCGACCCGATGATCACCCACAAGATGGGTCTGGACGACATCAACAAGGGGTTCGATCTGATGCACAGCGGCGAAAGCATCCGCGGCGTCGTCATCTACTGACGACAGCTTTGGGTTGAGAATGCGTGAAAAGCCCGGTCGGTACGACCGGGCTTTTTTGTGGGGGTGGTGGGTTTTGGGCGGAGAGCTGACATTCGCCGCACCCGCGAACTAAAATGGGCAAGCTGAAGAAAGCTGACGCTCATGGACGCGCCATAATACTTTTCAGGGTGCATACGCGACGAAGGTCGGCAGTGAGCCCTACTTGCCAAATGCCGTCCCATCGCATTTCGCAGAGGCAGGACATCAAAGCGGTCAAATCCGGCCGATGACTACAACTTGATCTGTCGCTTTGGCAAAGCCGAAGTGGCCTTTCCCGTCAGCCGGTGCATTTGACACATCCAATAGTCGGGACGTCGCCTTCTTCAGCTATAACCGCAAAGGTGCCCGGCATTAAGTCAAACTTCTCAGGCCCAAGGTAGGAATAGAACAAGGTATCGGAATAATTTGAAATTTTAGATATATTTGAAGCTTAAAAAGAAAACCCCTTCAGACCTTGATCCTGTCCGTCTCGCTTGTTTCAATCACACGGATAACCGCGTCATACGATTGCCGGATGTGATTCTCCATTTTCGAAGCAGCGCTTTCAATTTCGCCTGCAAAGAGATCCTCCACGATATCGAAATGCTGCGCCCAGACAGAAGAGATTGCCGCGGGATCCCTCAGAATTTCGGCCATTGACCGACGGATGTGATGCCAATTCATCCGCATTTAGGTCTCGATGACGGGGTTGCGGCTCCAGCCGTAGATCATCTCGTGAAACTTCATGTCGGCTTGCACCAGCCGACTTAAACTGCCGTCACGCCGCGCGTCATCAGCCGCGCGCAGGAAAGCGTCCGCCATCACCCGGTCGGCGGGCGTCAGGGTCTTGCCGGCCTGCCGCACCGCAAAGGGCTCGATCACGACCCGAAAGTCATAGATCGCGCGAAACAGGTGGCGGTCGAAGGGCGTCACGATGACGCTGCGACGGCCGGTATCCTCGACCAGGCCGTTGGCCTTGAGGATCGAGATGGCACTGTTGACGGGCTGGCGCGAGACATTGAGCCTGGAGGCGATATCGTCCTGGTTCAACCGTTCACCCGGCCGGATTTCGCCAGTGCAGATCGCATCGACAAGGATGTCGTAGGTCTCCTCGACGAGGCTGCGTCGCTGTTTCACCGTCTCCATGTCACCGTCCTGCACGCTTTGTCACGACCGCCATATCACAATTGCGCGGGCCCGATAGACAGGTTCGCGCAGTTCGTATACGAAATACGATACGTTGCGCGCGGTGGGCCTTTGGTCGATCGGCGCCACGTTCTTGGGAGGGAAAATCAGATGTGCCATGTCTTTGCCGATCAGGATCCGCACCGCTACGCCAGTCAGACACGCAGCCTGCGGCTGAACGGCCAAAGCACCAGCATTCGGCTTGAAAACGCCTTTTGGGCGGTGATCGACCAGATTGCTGAACGTGACGGCGTGACAACGCCGATGTTCATCTCGAAGTTGCACGCCGAGGTTCTTGAATTACGTGGAGAGCCAGAGAATTTCACGTCGCTGCTGCGCTGTGCCTGTCTGAAATTCATGGAATCCTCCATCACCACCCCACGTTTCGAGTTCGCTGCCGAATAGGGCCGATCATTGCGCCGCGATAAAATACGCGGGTAGTAGGTCCATACTACCCGGCCCCCGGTCGCCCCGTCCTAGCCTGTCCCCATGACCAAAGAGGGGGAGAGGCCGGTGGCCAAGACAATTCATTCCATGATCCGCGTGCTGGACGAGGCGCGTTCCGTCGCGTTCTACGAAAAGGCGTTCGGACTGACGATCGCAGACCGTCTCGATTTTCCGGACTTCACGCTGGTCTATCTGGCCAACGCCGAGAGCGACTTTGAGCTGGAACTGACGATCAACAAGGGGCGCACCGACTCCTACGACCTTGGCGACGGCTACGGCCACCTTGCCGTGTCAGTCGATGATCTCGACGCCGAACATGCCCGGTTCGAGGCGGAAGGCCTCAATCCCCGTAAACTCGTGGAATTCGCCCCAGCGGGGGAGCTGGTGGGGCGGTTCTTTTTCGTGGCCGATCCGGACGGCTATCAGATCGAAGTGCTGGCCCGCGCCGGTCGCTTCAAGTGATCACATAAGGGAGGAGACGATATGGAAACGACGACAAGCCCGAAGGGCATGACGCGGCGCCAGCTTCTGTCGCGTGCGACGGCGGCGGGGGCGACCTTTGTGGTGGGGGCTGGCTTCATCGCCGCACCAGACGCCGCATGGGCGGTGGAGATGAAGGCCCTGAGCCCGGAAACCTTTGCCACGCTGACGCAGATGGCGCGTGACATCTATCCGCACGACAAGGTGGCCGACGAATACTACGCCACCGCCGTGCGGATGTACGACACCAACGAGGGGGCCGAAGGTGTCGAGGCCGGAATCGCCGCGCTGAACGAGGCTGCCCGCGAAGCAGGTTTCGACAGCTACCTTGGCACCCTGTGGGAAGCGGACCGCGTAAAGATCCTGCGCAGCATGGAAGAAACCGACTTCTTTCAGCAGATCCGCAGTGGTCTGGTGACGGGGCTTTATAACCAGAAGGCGATCTGGCCGATCTTTGGCTACGAGGGTGAGAGCTATTCCCAGGGTGGCTACATCAATCGCGGCTTCGACGACATCAACTGGCTTTGAGGGGGGAGACGGATCATGGCAGCACCATTTGATCTGAACGACGACAGCGTCGTCGTCATCATCGGAACAGGCGCCGGCGGCGGCACGCTGGGCAACGAACTGGCCCAGAAGGGCATCAGCGTCGTCGCATTGGAGGCTGGCGGTCGCTACTTGCCGCAGGACTTCATCAACGACGAATGGGACAGCTTTGGGCAATTGGCCTGGACCGACACCCGCACGACGTCCGGCGAATGGCGTGTGTCCCGCGATTTCAAGAACCTGCCCGCCTGGATCGTAAAGGCCGTGGGCGGCACGACGACCCACTGGGCCGGTGCATCCCTGCGGTTCCAGGATCATGAATGGAAGGCACGCACGACCTACGGCGACGTCGCCGGTGCAAACCTGCTGGACTGGCCGATCGACCCGCGCGAGATGGACAGCTTCTACACCCGCGCCGAAGAGAAGATGCGCGTCACGCGTACTGGCGGCCGTCCCGGCCTGCCCGGCAACAACAACTACAAGGTGTTCGAGGCCGGAGCCAAGGCCATCGGCAAGATGGAAGTCAGCACCGGCCACATGGCCATCAACTCGGACGAGACCGGCGACCGGATGATGTGCCAGCAGACCGGCTTTTGCTTTCAGGGCTGCAAGTGGGGCGCCAAGTGGTCCACCGCCTACACCGAGGTGCCCGAGGGCGAGGCTACGGGCAACATGGAAGTGCGAGAGCGCGCCCACGTCGCGCGCATCCTGCACGACGCCAGCGGCAAGGTCACAGGCGTCGAATATTTCGATAAGGACGGCAATCTGCAGATGCAGAAGGCACGGATAGTCTGCGTCGCGGGCAACTCCTTTGAAAGCCCGCGTCTGTTGTTGAACTCTGCGTCGTCGATGTTCCCTGACGGGCTGGCGAACTCTTCCGGACAGGTCGGGCGCAACTACATGCGCCACGTCACGGGATCGGTTTACGGCATCTTCGACAAACCGGTGAAGATGTGGCGCGGCACGACCATGGCGGGCATCATGCAGGACGAGGCGGGCCACAACCCCGAACGCGGTTTCGTCGGCGGCTACGAGTTGGAAACGCTAAGCCTTGGCCTGCCGTTCATGGCCGCGTTCATGGACCCGGGCAGCTGGGGGCGTGAATTCACGACCGCGCTGGATAGCTATGAAAACATGGCCGGCATGTGGATCGTGGGCGAAGACATGCCGCAGGAAAGCAATCGCGTTACGCTGAACATGGACGTGAAAGATCAGCACGGACTGCCGGTCGCCAATGTCAACTTCAGCGACCACCCCAACGACATCGCGATGCGCGACCACGCCTTCAAGACCGGCATGGCGATGTATGAGGCGCTTGGGGCCACGCGCGTTCTGCCCACCCCGCCCTATCCGTCGACACACAACCTGGGCACCAATCGGATGTCGGCGAACGCGGCGGACGGCGTGGTGGACAAGAACGGCAAGGCGCATGACGTGCCGAATCTGTTCATCTCTGACGGATCGCAGTTCACCACGGGTGCTGCGGAAAATCCGACGCTCACCATCGTGGCGCTGGCCATCCGTCAGGCTGAACACATCGCCGCCGAGATGTCGCGCGGCAACATCTGAACGTAACGGCCGCGCCGGTTCGTCCGGCGCGACCGTCCTGCTTCGCGCGATCCAATCGCATGACAGCGCCGGCCCAAATGGTCAAAATCTTAACATGTCCAAAATGATCCAGATGTGATCGCATACGATCCACATTCCCGCGGGCCGATAATATTCCAAAGGTCTTGTCATAGGCCTCTCGGAATTGAGACTACCGCCAGGAAGGTTCCGCTCTGCCGACCTCCAACCGCCGAAAATGCTGCGCCATGGATGAATGGCCGGTTTGGTGAAGTTGCGCCGCAGCGTGGTCGCCCAGCCCCAAGGTCGGCAATGGGCCGTCCACGAAGACGGCCCATAAGTTGCTAGATTTCAATGGCCTCGGAAATTGCTAGAGCGTCCTCAAGTTCGACGCCCAGATACCTGACTGAGCTGTCCATCTTGGTATGACCAAGCAGAAGCTGAACCGCCCGCAAGTTGCCGGTCTTCTTGTAGATCTGGGTCACCTTTGTTCGCCTCATTGAATGCGTGCCATATGCGCTCGCTTCTAGACCGATCGAGGTGACCCAATCTCGGACGATCCGCGCATACTGGCGTGTCGAGATGTGCAGGCTTTCATGGAACCGACTCGGCCAAAGGTACTCCGAGCCGACCATGAGCTCATCTTCCATCCACTTTTCGACCGACGCCCGTGTGCCTTCGGATATCTCGAACCGCACAGGTTTCTGTGTCTTACTTTGTAGCACCGATGCTCGTTCCTTGATCTGACCAGACGCCATGACGTCGACGACTTTCATCTTCACCAAGTCACGCCGCGCAGCTTGCTGTCGATCGCCATACTGAACAGCGCGAGGTCTCGATGGTTCTCGGCCAGTTCAAGTCGAACACGGATTGCCCAGACGTGTTTTGGTTTCAGTGGCCGTTTCTGCCCAACGATGCGACCCTTGTTCCAGGCGGGGCGAAGTGCGCGAATGGCTGGTAGGTTTGATGTTTCCATGACTGATCCTCCGATCCGCCATGCCCTCCACATCGACAACCCGACGTTGACCATGCAATTATATCAAAAGCCTCTGCCCTGCATCCCACGACTGCTCTGAGCCCGAGTTGTGGAATGCCGCAAATCCGCAAGATGTCCGCTGTTCGTCCGAGGGGCTTTGGTCTGTCTATGCTCTCAGTGGGTGGTCATCTGAAATTCCGACCTATTTGAATAAGAGCATACGATACGCAGAATTGAAAATCTGCATTTGAAACAGGGAATAACTCATGACTTCTTTTGATCTCTCGCGCCGTGGAATGATCCTCGGCGCCGCTGGCGGGGCTGCCCTTCTTGCCGCCGGACGCCCACAGGTCCTCCAGGCCGCGGCCCATACAACGGTGCCACTTCCAACCTTCTATGACCGTATGGTCGGCAATCTGCGCGTGACGACCTTACTGGACGGGTATTTCGAGCTTGATCAGAACATGGTGACAAACCTTGGGGACGAGCAAATCGACGAAGGATTGAAGGCGGCCTATCTTGACCCTGCGGATCCGATTCCGCTGGCAATCAGTACGCACGTCATTCGCCAGGGGGACCAGGTCAGTTTGATCGATGCTGGTGCGGGCGGTTCCTTTGGACCAACAGCAGGCCGGTTGCGCACATCGCTTGAATCGCTTGGCGTTGCACCTGAAGACGTGACGCGCGTTGTGTTGACCCACATGCACCCGGATCACATCGGGGGATTGATGGGAGATAATGGCGCGGTCTTCCCGAATGCATCTTTGCATGTCAGCGAAACCGATCATGCCTTCTGGACGGATGAGACGATCGCATCGGGTGCGCCGGAATCGTCGCAAGGTTTCTTCGCACTGGCACGTGCTGTCAGCGAAGCTTACACCCAGCGGACTGAAATGTTTGGAGGCAATACCGATCTTGGTGGCGGCCTTACGACTTTGGCCATGCCGGGGCATACGCCTGGACACAGCGGGATCCGTGTGTCGGATGGCTCTGATCAGTTGATCATATGGGGAGACAGCACAGCTGTGGCGTCGCTGCAGTTTCAACACCCCGATGCCGGCATCGCCTTCGACGCAGATAGCACGCAGGCCGCCGAGACTCGCCGCCGCGTCCTGGATATGGTGGTTGCCGACAAGATTGCCGTTGCGGGCACCCATTTGCCGTTCCCCGGTATCGGCCATGTCGAAGAAAAGGATGGGGCCTACGCCTGGGTTCCAGAAGTATGGCGGCACATGTAAAGCGGTCGTTTCGCAAAGCCGAAAGCTGGTGGCGAATTTTCGGGCCGATTGCTATACTTAGGGAGCTACTTAAGCATCGGGACGAAAAAACGAACCGCACACTTTAAGCCTGCAGAATGGCGTTGTCGGACCAATCCCAATTTGTCCGACAGCGTTACTCGGGCGACATCACGCTTACAACTCGGGCGATTTGTCCCTTAGGCTCCTGGCCCGAGAAGTTGCCGTGGCAGAGATATCAGATTTTAGAGTTCACAAGAATTAGGCACTACATTGCGCCGCCCCGACCTCATCCAGCCTGAACTGCGTCGTTCCTTCGCATCTAATGAGGGTAAAGGGACGTGCCCGGGAACTTGTCATCGCATGCTCGTCTCTTCCTGAGTCGGCTGTGCATTGGCGAGGACAGCATTGACATTGGAATTGGCATTGCCGAAGCGGACAATCAAATTGGTGTCTCGAACCGCAGCTTCGTCCCGTGGTGCAGTCAACGAGCATATCAACATGCTGCGGTCATGGATCAATGTCCGCTACGCGGGCTGCAACTGCAGCATCTGAAGCGAGGGGCGAAGGTCCGGTATGGGCCGAAAGCCCCCCCAAACCAAAAACGCCCCCGGCCAGTCTGGCCGAGGGCGTCTTTTGCATCCGTTGGACGGTCCGGGAAAGTCCGTCTGTCGGAAATTACATGCCTTTGGAGGCCGCAAACCCGGTGAACCCGCCCATGCCGAGGTCGGCGAGGTTGGTCAGGGCACCCGAGGTCAGGTCCACGAGGTAGAGGCCTGCGGTCTCGGACCCTTCGGTCTGCAGCACGGCGTAGGCCATGTCGTCGCCCTCGGTCGCGGACACGATGTCAAAGCCGCCCATTGCGGTGACGTCGACGGGCTCTCCGTCCAGGGTCAGTGCGCCGACGGTTGCCAGTTCACCCGCGTTGTTAGCCAGTGTGACCAGTGCGTCGGTGCCTGCGTCGATGGCGTATTGTGCTGTCGACGCTGCCGTCGCACCGGGGATCGCGTTGGTGTAGGCGTTCGCAAAGATGGCGGGCGTCGCGCGTGCGTTTGCGTCACCGTCCAGGTAGAACGCATCGGTAAAGCGCAGGACAGAGTTTGCACGCTCGTCCGCGTCACCGAAACCTTCGGGGAAATAGACGAGGTTGGCACCGTCCTCACCCACCAGGCGCACGGCGTCGATCTGGTTGTTGAAGTCGAATGCGACTGCACCCTCGCCGATCATGGCGTCGTCGGCGAATGTGGCCCCCAGATCGGTCAGCGCGCCCGTGGTGGCGTCGATGTCATAGATCGTGCCGTCTGCGAACCCCAGCAGCTGGCCCGTGACCGGACGATAGGCGATGGCGCGCAGCGGTGTTTCCAGCGCAAAGGTCTGCACCTCTCCGGGTGCTGCGATATCGGCCATGGTGACCAGCGTCGCGCCGTCCTCGGCCAGGGCATAGCCCATGGTGCCGGCGTGGGCCGCGGCAAAGGCCGGACCTGCGAGTGTTGCGGCTGCGATGGTGGCGATGGCTGTCGTTTTCATGGTCATAGTGTTCTTCCCAAAGTGAATGCCGACGGTTGCGCCGGCGATTGAGGAAACCACGTCAGGGTGCCGGAAAAAGTTTCAGGGGGTGCGGGAATTTTCCTGTTTCACCGCGTTTTGCGGATGGCTGGCGGGTTTTGCGCGCCTGCGCTAAGTCTGGGGTGAAACACAAGGATGACCCCATGCCCGACAAACGCCCGCTGCTGGCCGTGCTGATCGATGCCGACAACACCAGCCCCAAACATGCCGCCGCGATATTCGAGGAGGTAGCGCGCTTTGGCGAGGCATCGGTGCGGCGGATCTACGGGGATTTTGCCAGCAACCAGCTGGCCGGGTGGAACCGGGTGTTGCTGGAACACGGGCTGAACCCGCAGCAGTCGCCGGCCTATACCACGGGCAAGAATTCCAGCGATATCGCGCTGGTGATCGATGCCATGGATTTGTTGCACACCGACCGGTTCCAGGGATTCGTGCTGGTCAGCTCCGACAGTGATTTCACGTCGCTGGCCGCGCGGATCCGCGAACAGGGGGTGGATGTTTACGGGATCGGTCAAAAGAAGACGCCGGATGCGTTCCGCCGCGCGTGCAAGCGGTTCATCTTTGTCGAGAACCTGGGCGATACGGCAGAGACCACCCCCACCCCCAGCGACGGCCCCAAGGGTGAAACCAAGGAGGCCCCGCAGGATGTGATCCCGCTGGTGCTGGCCGCGATGCGGTCGATCGATCCGGATGCGGATTGGTACACGCTGGGGCAGCTGGGCCAATACCTGGTCAGCGCAACACCCGAGTTCGATCCCCGCACCTATGGCAGCGCAAAACTGTCCGACCTGTTGCGCAAATCGGGCCGGTTCGAGGTCGCACAGCGACAGGGCAACCACCTGGAAGTGCGCCGGCTGGACTGAGGGCTTGTGCTGGCCCGGATTTCGACTACTTTAGAATTATTCTAAATGAGGGCCGCCATGATACCCGGTTTCAACCAGCGCCGCCGTTTTGCCGATCTGACCGAACAGGAAGTGCTGGCGCTTGCCATCTCATCCGAGGAGGACGACGGGCGGATCTATCGCAGCTACGCCGAGATGCTGCGCACCGACTATCCGGCCAGCGCGGCCGTGTTCGACGGAATGGCCGCCGAAGAGGATGGACATCGCAGGCGGCTGATTGATCTGCACCGCGCCCGGTTCGGAGAGGTGATCCCCCTGATCCGGCGCGAACACGTGTCCGGGTTCTACGCGCGCCGCCCGGTCTGGCTGACGGCCAATCTGCCGCTGGACACGATCCGTGCGCAGGCCAGCCAGATGGAACGGGATGCCGCACGGTTCTACACCCACGCAGCCCAGGCGACGACGGATGCGGCGACCCGGAAGTTGCTGGGCGATCTGGCCGCCGCGGAAAGTGGCCACATCGACACCGCCGACCAGCTGACACGCGACAATCTGGGGGCCACGGCCCTGAACGAGGAAGACGCCGCCGCCCACCGACAATTCGTGCTGACCTGGGTGCAGCCGGGACTGGCGGGGCTGATGGACGGATCGGTCAGCACGCTGGCCCCGATCTTTGCGACCGCCTTTGCGACACAGGATACGCATACGACATTCCTGGTTGGACTTGCCGCGAGTATCGGTGCCGGTATTTCAATGGGCTTTACCGAGGCTGCGTCCGACGATGGCCAGATTTCGGGGCGGGGGTCACCGCTGAAGCGTGGCATCGCGGCGGGCGTCATGACGACCGTCGGCGGACTGGGTCACGCCCTGCCCTATCTGATCCCGGATTTCTGGACGGCCACGATCATCGCGATGATCGTCGTGTTTGTCGAACTCTGGGCGATCGCCTGGATCCAGAACCGCTATATGCAAACGCCGTTCCTGCGCGCGGCGTTCCAGGTGGTGCTGGGGGGCGCGCTGGTGTTCGGTGCGGGTGCGTTGATCGGGGCGGGATAGCCGATTTTTCGCGAAAAATCGGGCGGTTCCACATTTTCGCGAAAATGCGGGGGCGCTGTGCGCCCTGTGAGTATTTTTGGCAAGATGATGCTGAACGGCTTTCAACTTGGCCCGGCGCGGGGCAAGGTTTGCGGATGGACATGACACCCGACACCCTGCGCGATGCCGCGCCCCGCAGCCTGTGCACCGATTGCGGGGTCAGCCGGATGGCCGATCCCGGTGCCTGCGGGGCAGCCTGCCAGTTCATCGCACCCGATTATCCACGTCTGGAACGGCAGGTTCACGGGCGCGATGCGGCACACGCGGGGGACGAGGCGTTCTTTGGCGTGACGCAGGCGATGTATCGTGCCGCGATGGTGCAACCACGAGATGGGGCGCAATGGACGGGGATCACCACGTCACTGGCGGCTGATCTGTTGCGGCGCGGTGCTGTGGACGCAGTTCTGGCCTGTGTCCCCGACGCAGAGGATCGCTGGGCACCGGTGCCCGCCATCCTGACCGAGCCTGACGACCTGAGGCGCGCGCGGGGCATGCGCATGGGCTATGCGCCGCTGCTGGCCGCACTGGAGCCCGCGATTGCGGCAGGTCACAGGCGGGTCGCAGTCGTAGGCATACCCTGTCAGGTCTATGCCCTGCGGGCGATCGAGGCGCAGCTGGGGCTGGAGAGGCTGTATGTCATCGGCACGCCCTGTTCGGACAACACGACAACCGCCAATTTCCATGATTTCCTGGGCAGGCTGACGGACCGGCCGGACGAGGTGACCTATCTGGAATTTCGCGCGGATTTCCATGTCGAACTGCGGTTTCGTGACCACAGCCGTCGCTTGATCCCGTTTCTGAAGCTGCCGATTTCGGATCTGCCGGATGATTTTTTCCCGCTGACCTGCCGGACCTGCGTTGATTACACGAACCGCCTGGCGGATATCACCGTCGGCTACATGGCGGGTGAAGGCGAACAATGGCTGATCGTGCGCAACGCACGCGGGGCAGAGATGCTGGCGGGTCTGGGTGATGCCGTGCAACTGGCGGCACCGGGATCGCGGGGCAAGCGGCGCAGTTCCGTTGCGGGATTCATCGCGAATACCCGGCTGGCCGCTGGCGGTTTGCCATTGCGCCGGATGCCGGACTGGCTGCGCCCCGTCATGGGCTGGCTGATGCCGCGCATCGGTCCCAAGGGGCTGGAATTCGCCCGTGCGCGGGTCGAGATGAAGGCGGCAGAATCGATCCTGCATCTGCGACGGGCCGCACCGGCCAAGATGAAGAACATGATCCCCGGTCACGTCTGGCGGATTGCCGCCCCCTACGACCTGACACCTCAAGCGGGGGAACAAAAGGATGACGGCACGCCTTGATCCCGCAACACAGGAGAATGGCATGTCTTCAAAATCCAAGGACACGATCTGGGACGACTGGCGCGATCTGGTCAATATGGCACCGCAAGAACTGGAAGACTGGCTCAAGACAGACGAGAGCAAATCCGTCGGCGACAGCGATAGCGGCGAGAGCACCGGCCACGCCTCCGGTCGTCGCATCGTCAAGATCAAACGCACCAACAAGGACGCGCTGACGGACGACCAGTGGGACCACATGGCCAAGGTCGTGGGCTACATCAAACGACACCTGGCGCAGGGTGGTCCGGACAAGGGTGTCGCACAGTCCGATTGGCGTTACAGCCTGATGAATTGGGGGCACGATCCGCTGGCGGATTAAGGCTTTGACAGTACGGCAGAAAGAACGCGTGGCAGCGCATCGGGCAGGTCCTCTGCGATAAGGCCCGGACCCACGGCCGCGGCGCATTGCAGGTGCAGCTGCGCGCCCAGTGCTGCGGCACAGGCTGGCGCGAATCCACGGGCCAGCAGACCCGTGATGATCCCGGCCAGCACATCGCCAGCGCCAGCGGTCGCCAGCCATGCGGCATGCGGGATCGGGTCGGAGCTGACGACAACACAGGTGCCGTCCGGCCGTGCAACCAGCGTGTCCGGACCTTTGAACAGGACGACACAGCCAAGGTTACGCGCAGCTGTCCGGGCCAGCGTCACCCGGCAATCGGTCCGGTCAAACGCACCGGGGATCAGTCGGCGCAGTTCCCCGGCGTGGGGTGTGAGCACGACCCGATCCGAGGCGCGCGCCGAAAATGCCCGGCGATCCTGGGCGATCATGGTGATCGCATCCGCGTCAAGGCAAAGCGGAACGCTTTGCGACAGGACCACGTTGAGTTTCTCGCGCGCCGTGGCTGTCGTCCCGAAATTTGGACCCACGCAGATTGCATCAGGCGAAAGGGCCGCCAATTGCCCGGCGAATTGCGGCGTCTGATCGTAGGTTTGCAACATGACCGCGTTCAGCTGTGCGGCATGGGCGTCAGCGGCGTCCCGGGGTGCCAGCATGGTCACCAGCCCTGCGCCGATCCGCAGCGCGGCGCGCGCTGCCAGTCGCGCAGCCCCGCCCTGTAACGCAGGCCCAGCGCCGACCACCACATGACCATGGTCGAATTTGTGGCGATCGCCAAACTTTGCCAGCCGGTCGCGGTGATCCGCCGTGATCCGGAATGTCGCAAGGTCAGGCGATCCCGCCGTCATCACTGGCCGCCGGTCATGCGCTGCAGCGTGTGATCCTTTTGGATGATCCCGTGCCAGACGACCGCCATGGCGATGTGCCCCGCGATCAGCGCGAGCAGCAGCCACCCCATTTCACCGTGCAAATTGGCCGGAACCTGCATCCAGGCGATTTCGGTTTCGCGCGCGGGGAAAATCGGGATGCCGAAATAGCTGAAACCACGTTCGCTGCCCGCCGATGCCAGCAGGCGGGTGAACGGCACCAGGAACATCAGCGCATAGATCGCGACGTGACCCGCGACAGCAGCGGTGCCGATCGCCCCGCTGTGCGGCGGGCGGTTGGGTATGTTCAGCAGCCCCCAGATGCCGCGCAGCGCGACCAGCACAAAAAGCGTCGCACCAAGGTTGGTGTGATAGCTCCAGAGTGTTTCGCGCAGTGCATTTTCGCGTTCCAGCAGCGCGCGGGCCGCAGCCGAAGCGAATTGCGCCGCAAACAACAGTGCCATGCCCCAGTGCAGAACGCGGGAAATCACGCCGTAGCGGGTCGGTGTATCCTTGATCGTCGCCATCTTGCTCTCCTTGCTCTGGATCAAGAATAGCGGGCAGGGACGCTTCGGCAATGCAGGATTTGGAGCCGTCTATCGTGTCGGCAAAATCAGACCGCGGCCTTGCGGCTCTCGTCCAGATAAATTTCGCGCAGACGGGTCGCGACAGGCCCCGGGGTGCCTGTGCCGATGGCCGCGCCGTCCAGTTCCACCACGGGCATGACGAATGTGCTGGCAGAGGTGATGAATGCCTCGTCGGCCTGCAGCGCCTCTGCAATTGTGAAACTGCGTTCCTCCACCTGCATCTGCGCCTCGCGGGCGAAACGCAGGACGGCGGCGCGCGTGATGCCATGCAGGATTTCATTGCCCAGGTGGCGCGTGATGATCGTGTTGCCCTTGACGATATAGGCGTTGTTGGACGTGCCTTCGGTCACGTGACCGTCCTCGACCATCCAGGCGTCATCGGCGCCTGCCGCCTTGGCCATCATCTTGCCCATGGACGGATACAGCAGTTGCACCGTCTTGATGTCGCGGCGCCCCCAGCGCTGGTCGGCAATGCTGATCACCTTCATCCCCGTCTTCGCCATCGGGCTGTCGGCCATGCCGGGTTTCGCCTGCGTGAACAGCACCAGCGTCGGCGGCGTATCCGCTGGCGGATAGGCAAAGTCGCGATCGCCGGGATTGCCGCGCGTGATCTGCAGATAGATCATCCCGTCGGTGATGTCGTTGCGGCGCACCAGCTCGCGGTGGACCTCCAGCAGGTCGTCCTTGGACGACGGGTGGGCCATGTCCAGCTCGTCCAGCGAGCGTTGCAGCCGCACTGCGTGGCCGTCAAAGTCGATCAGCTTGCCGTCCAGCACGCTGGTCACCTCGTAAATCCCGTCGGACATCAGGAACCCCCGATCAAAGATCGAGACCTTGGCCTCGTCCTCGGGCAGGTAATCGCCATTCAGGTAAACGGTGCGGGTCATGGGCGGGCCTTTCGCTGATATCGGCTGGTTATCCAAAGAGTAGCGCGCCTTGTCCAGAGGGGGCGGTTGTCGCAGGGCCTAACCCCACAACCCCGCATCCGGCGCATGCACGCCGTCCGCGTCGAATACCAGCGGCACCGCGCGGTCCTCGGCCAGCAACAGCGGACCGTCGAGGTCGACAAAGGCCGCACCCGGTGTCAGCAGGGTCGCCGGGGCCATGGCCAGCGATGACCCGACCATGCAGCCCACCATCACGCTGAACCCCTGCGCCAGTGCCGCATCCTTCAGCGCCAGCGCCTCGGTCAGACCGCCGGTCTTGTCCAGCTTGATGTTCACCATGTCGTATTTGCCCACAAGCCCCGCCAGCGAAGCGCGGTCGTGGCAGCTCTCATCGGCGCAAACCGGCAGGGGGCGTGCGATCTCGCCCAGCATGTCGTCGGCCCCGGCGGGCAGCGGCTGTTCGACCATCGCCACACCTAGGCGCAGCAGATGCGGTGCGAGGTCGGCATAGACCTCTGCAGTCCAGCCCTCATTTGCGTCGATGATGATACGCGCGTCCGGCGCGCCACGGCGCACAGCCTCCAGTCGCGGCATGTCGTCGGGCGTGCCAAGCTTGATCTTCAGCAGCGGGCGGTGCGCATGTCGCGCCGCCTGTGCCTGCATCGCGTCGGGCGTATCCAGCGACAGCGTATAGGCGGTCACGGCAGGGGCCGGTGCCGCCTGCCCCAGCAGATCCCAGACCCGCACGCCCGCCTGTTTCGCCGCCTGATCCCACAGCGCACAATCAACCGCGTTGCGCGCGGCCCCCGCGGGCAAGGCCTCTTGCACGTCCGCGCGGCTGATCCCCTTGGGCAATCCCGCGATCTGCGCCGTCACGCTGTCCAGCGTCTCGTCATACCGCGCGTAGGGCACGCATTCGCCAAGGCCATTGCCCGCGCGCACGGTCAGCACCTGCGCCTCGGTCCGTGACCCGCGCGAGATCGTAAAGACCTGCGCCAACCGGAATGTATCGCGCGTGACCTCAAGCATCATCTTGCCCCAAATACTCCCGCCGGAGGCATGGGATTTGCGCAGCAAATTCCATCATAGCGCCAGCAACGCGTCGACAAGGCGATCAGCACCCTGACGAAACGGATCGACAGTCGGCAGGCCCAGTTCACGTTCGACACCGGCCAGATAATCTTCGAACACATCGTCGCCCAGACCGGAGGTGTTCACCGAAACGCCCACCACCTGACAGGCAGGATTCGCCATGCGCGCAATCTGCAATGCCAGATCGCGCAGGTCCGCCAGCTGCGGCACTGCATAATCCGGCAGGCCGCGCATATGGGGCCGGGTTGGTTCGTGGCACAGCACCAGTGCGTCGGGCTGGCCACCGTGGACCAGCGCCATTGTCACGCCGGAATAGCTGATGTGGAACAGGCTGCCCTGCCCCTCGATATGGTCCCAGTGATCGGCGTCATTGTCTGGCGTCAGCCATTCGACCGCACCGGCCATGAAATCGGCGACCACGGCATCCAGCGGCACACCTTCGCCCGTGATCAGGATTCCAGTCTGACCGGTGGCGCGGAACGACGATTTCAGGCCACGCGCCTTCATCGCGGCATCCATGGCGAGGCCCGTATACATCTTGCCCACCGAACAATCCGTGCCCACGGCAAGACAGCGTTTGCCGGTCCGTTTCACCCCGTTGGCGATCGGATAGGCGACGGTTGGCACGCGCACATCATGCAAGGTGCGGCCATGCGCTGTTGCAGCAGCGACCAGATCGGCGTCGTCGCGCAGCAGGTTATGCAGGCCGGACGCCAGATCATAGCCCGCGGCAAGCGCGTCCAGCAGGACCGATTTCCACAGGGGTGAAATCTTGCCACCCCGGTTGGCCACGCCGATCACCAGCGTCTGCGCGCCTGCGGCGCGGCCCTCGGCCAGTGTCATGTCGGGCAGTTTCATATCGGCCTGGCAGCCGTCCAGGCGCAGCTGACCCAGCGCGTATTGCGGACGCCAGTCACGGATGCCCTGTGCGACCTTGGCCGCCAGCGGGTCGGGCGCGTCGCCCAGAAACAAGAGGTATGGCGTGTTGATCATGGTGATATCCTGTGGGGGTTGGCCCACTGTCTGACACAGTGCTTGCGGCTTGAAAAACAAAAAACCCGGGCGCGAACGCCCGGGTCAGGAATGCAAGGGTTAGAGGGGAGGATTAACCCTTTGCGAAATCCGGGTAGGCTTCCATGCCCAGCTCGGAGGTGTCGAGACCGTTGATCTCTGCCTCTTCGCTGACGCGGATACCGGTCACGGCCTTGAGGATGAACCAGACGATACCGGCAACCACAAAGGTGAACACACCGTAGGCGATGATACCCGTGATCTGAGCGCCCCAGTTGCCGGTGTAGAAGGCAACAGCCAGCGTGCCCCAGATACCTGCGAACAGGTGGACAGGGATGGCACCGACGACGTCGTCGATCTTCAGCTTGTCCAGCAGCGGCACGGTGAACACGACGATTGCGCCACCCACAGCACCCGTCAGCAGCGACCCGAACAGGGACGGCGCAAGGGGTTCGGCCGTGATGGACACCAGACCGGCAAGGCAGCCGTTCAGGACCATGGTCAGGTCGACCTTCTTGTAGAGGACCTGCGTCAGGATCAGCGCGGTGACGGCACCAGCCGATGCGGCCATGTTGGTGTTGGCAAAGATGCGGCCCACGTCGGTGATGTCGCCCACGGTGCCGGCAGCCAGCTGCGAACCACCGTTAAAGCCGAACCAACCCAGCCACAGGATGAACGTACCCAGTGTTGCGAGTGCAAGGTTCGAACCCGGCATCGGAACAGTGCGGCCATCCTTGTACTTGCCGATACGCGGGCCCAGGATCAGCGCGCCAGCCAATGCAGCCCAGCCACCGACAGAGTGCACGATCGTGGAACCTGCAAAGTCGGAGAAGCCCAGTTCGGACAGCCAGCCGCCACCCCACTGCCAGGAACCCGAGATCGGGTACATGAAGCCGGTCAGCACGATCACGAAGATCAGGAAGGGCCACAGTTTGATACGCTCTGCCAGTGCACCGGACACGATGGACGCGGTGGCGGCAACAAACATCAGCTGAAAGAAGAAGTCGGATGCGACGGATGCGTAATCCAGCGATGCATCGGCGGCGGCCAGACCGACCGGTTCCAGTACCGTCGGCACAAAGTTGAACGCAAAGTAGCCGTTGAATTCGCCCGGATACATCAGGTTGAAACCAACCAGCCAGTACATGATGGCCGCGATGGAAAACAGCGCGATGTTCTTGGTCAGCTGCATCGTCACGTTCTTGGACCGCACGAGGCCAGCCTCGAGCATGGCAAAACCCGCTGCCATCCAGAACACCAGAAAGCCGCCCACGAGGAACAGCAATGTGGTCATGATATAGGGGCCGATTTCGTCGAACGACGGCGCGGCGGCGGCTTCTTCGGCGACCTCCTGAGCGAAGGCGACCGCAGGCAGGAATGCCAGTGCGGCCCCGCCCCAAAGTGCTTTGTGAAGTGTGGTTTTCATTTCGGAAAATGTCCCTTTACTGAAGGCCGCTTTACAGCGCGTCGTCGTTCAACTCGCCGGTCCGGACGCGCAGCGCGCCTTCGACGTCGAGGGTGAAAATCTTGCCATCACCGATCTTGTCGGTCTTGGCGGTGGTGGCGATGGTGCTGACCACCTGTTCGGCCATGTTGTCAGGCACGACGATCTCGAGCTTGACCTTTGGCACAAAGTTCACGGCGTATTCCGCGCCGCGGTAGATTTCGGTGTGACCCGACTGCGAGCCGAAGCCCTTGATCTCGGAGACCATCATGCCGCGCACGCCGATGGTGGTCAGCGCCTCGCGGACCTCCTCCAGCTTGAACGGTTTGATCGTTGCAATGATGAGTTTCACTTAATCGCCCTCATGTAATGGGGCAGGCCACGCAGAGGCCCGCGGTTAGGATGGGACGATCAAGGACTCGCGGTTGCGTGATAGCCAAGTTTTCAAAGGGTAAATAAAACGGCGCTACAGAGCATGCGTTATAGTTTTTGCACAAATTTGCATCTTTGCCCGTTTTTTGAGCACCTCAAAAATGTGCGATGCTGGCGGGACAACCGGGTTGCGGACCGCTATGGTAGGCAAAACCAAGAAATGCTGATCGCAGGCCCATGAGCAAGAATCGCAAGACATCGCGCCCTTTGGTGGCAGAACGCCGGGCGGCAAAGCCCAAGCCCGCAAGGCGCGGTGCAACCCCGCGCCCCCGCAAGAAACGCGGTCTGGTGGGTTGGTTGCTGTTTCCATTCACCTGGACGCTGCGCCTGATCTGGCGGCTGACAATGCGGCTGGGCGTGGTCACCGCCATCGGTATCGCAATCGCCGTGCTGTACTTTGCGGCACAAATGCCCCCGATCGAGGACATGGTGGATGGCCGCACGCGCGGGTCGGTGACCCTGCTGGACCGCAATGGCGACGTGTTCGCCTGGCGCGGCGATCAATACGGCGGGATGGTCACCGCAGAAGAAGTGTCGCCCTACCTGCACGATGCCGTGGTCGCGACCGAGGACCGCCGGTTCTATCGACATTTCGGGATCAGCCCACGCGGCGTGGCCAGTGCCGTGCGCATCAACCTGCGCGAGGGACGCGGCCCGCTGTCGGGCAATGGCGGGTCCACGATCACACAGCAGACCGCAAAGCTGCTGTGTCTGGGCGTGCCGTTCGACCCCGACACATGGGACAGCGAGCGCGCCTACGAGGCGGACTGCCGCCGCACGACGATCTGGCGCAAGGTCAAGGAAGCGATCTATGCCATGGGCATGGAGGTCCGCTATTCCAAAGAGGAAATCCTGTCGATCTACATCAACCGCGCCTATCTGGGCGAAGGCGCGCGCGGGTTCGAGGCCGCGGCACAGCGCTATTTCGGCAAATCCGCACGCAGCGTCGATCCGGCAGAGGCCGCGATGCTGGCCGGACTGCTCAAGGCACCTTCTTCCTATGCGCCGACCAACAACATGGGCCGCGCCGTGGACCGCGCGGCGGTCGTCGTCGGCCTGATGGAGGATCAGGGCTATATCACATCCGCGCAGGCGGATGAGGCGCGGGCCAATCCAGCACAGCTGTCGCAGGCGGCACAGGCCCGCGCAGGCGGATATTTCGCTGATTGGGTGATGGGACAGGGTCCGGATTTCTTTACCCGCAACACGACCGAGGACGTGGTGATCCGCACCACGCTGGATCAGGACATCCAGACAGCTGCGGAAACCGCCCTGCTGTCGGTGTTCGACACCAAACTGTCAGAAGGATCAAAGGTCGAGGCCGCCGTGGTCGTCATGTCGGCGGATGGTGCCGTGCGCGCCATGGTCGGTGGACGCGACGTGCGCGCGCAAAGCGCGTTCAACCGCGCGACACAGGCCCGCCGCCAGACCGGATCGGCGTTCAAGCCGTTCATCTATGCAACGGCGCTGGACCTCGGTTTTTCACCCAATGACCTGATCGACGACGTGCCGTTGACCATCACGATCCCCGGATCGGGGCCGTGGCAGCCCGAAAACTATGACCGTCAGTTCAAGGGTCCGGTGACACTGTCACAGGCCCTGTACGAAAGCCGCAACATCCCCGCCGTCGTCCTGTCCGAAGAGGTCGGCCGCGAGCTGGTCAGCCAGGTTGCCGAAGGGTTCGGGATCGACAGCGAATTGGCCGCGGGGCCGGCGCTGGCGCTGGGTGTATCCGAAAGCACGCTGATCGAGATGTCGGGGGCCTATGCGGGCATCCTGAACGGCGGGTCGGCGGTGGAACCCTACGGATTGCTGGACCTGCGGTTGCAGGGGGACGATGCGCCGTTAATGGACAACGTGGGCACGGGCATGCAGGAACGGGTGATCCAGGAACGTGCGGCGCGACAGCTGACCTACATGATGAACCAGGTCGTCGTGCGCGGCACGGGCACGCGCGCGCAGATCGACGGCTGGGAACTGGCCGGCAAATCGGGCACGACGAACAGCCAGCGCGACGCCTGGTTCATCGGGTTCAACGCGGATTACGTCGTGGGCGTCTGGATGGGGTTCGATGACAACAGCCCCATGCGGGGCGTCACGGGCGGCGGCATTCCCGCGGATATTTTCCGCGACACCATGCGCCGTGTGGTGGCCGGGCAGCAGCCAAAGCCGCTGCCCATGGACATACCCGGTCCGGCCCGCAATGGCACCTTGTCCAATTCGGGGATCGCGGCGGATAGCCAAATCCTGAACGTGCTGGACAATATCCTGGGCGGGCTGGGCGGCAATTAATCCAGCGGTTGCAGGTGCCGTTCCAGCTGTGCGCGCAGATGTTCGTGCTGGCTGGGCAGCTTGAGCGCCTCACCCAGGTTAGCTGTGTCTTCGTCGCGGTCAAAGCCGGGTTCGTTCGTGGCGATTTCGAACAGCACGCCGCCGGGGGTGCGGAAATAGATCGCCCAGAAATAGTCCCGGTCGATCACCGGCGTGACGGCATAGCCCGTGTCGATCAGTTTCTGCCGGACCGCGACCTGTGCTGCGCGATCCTCGACCGCGAATGCGATGTGGTGGACCGATCCGGCCCCGGCCCGCGCCTCGCGCGCATTCGAGGCCTGCACGAGGTCAATGGTATCGGCGGGATTGTCGCCCGCGATGACATAGCGGGTCACACCGTCGCGGGTGTCCAGTTTTTCATAGCCCATGTAGGTCAGCAGTTCAGCCATGGCACCCGTGTCGGCCAACCGCATGGACGCGCCCCGGAAACCGCGGATCGCATGGTCGGACCCGACGCCGTTCCCGGTCCAGGGCGTCCGGGGATCATCCGCGACCTCTGACAGGGCGAATGCCTCGCCGTCGTCACTGCGAAAGGTCAGGCGATTTTCGCCAAACTGCGTGTCACGCGCAAGGTTCTCGGCACGCCCTGCCAAACGATCCGCCCAGAAATCAAGTGATCCCGCAGGCACGGCGAACACGGTTTCACCGACCTCGCCCACTCCCGGGGTGCCGCGCGCGGCGCGCTGGAACGGGAAATGGGTCATGACCGTGCCGGGGGTGCCGACCTCGTCGCCGTAATACAGATGATAGACATCCGGCGCGTCGAAATTGACCGTCTTTTTCACACGGCGCAGGCCAAGCGCGTCGGTAAAGAACGCGTTGTTGCGCGCGGCGTCTGACGCGATGGACGTGACGTGGTGCAGGCCTTTGATCTGGGTCAGCATGGTCGTGCTCCTGTGCTAGGTTGCCAGATAGGTAGCCTGAGATCGCGCATCCGCACAGGTCGATGCGCCCTCAGAAATTGTGCAGGGATGCACAGATGGATCAGTCCCGCGCCGCCGACAGACGGTCCATCGTATCAAGGTAGCTGCGTGTCCAATGGGCGACATCCTTGCGGAACACGCCGCGTGCTAGCGCCTGATGCCGGTCGATCCGTTCCGCCAGCGGCATGGCCAGTGCCTGCCGCAGCGCCCGTGCCATTTCGCCGATGTCATAGGGGTTCACGATCAGCGCAGAGGCCATCTGTTCCACGGCCCCCGCGAATTGCGACAGGATCAGCACGCCGGGGTCATCCGGGTCCTGTGCGGCGACGAATTCCTTGGCCACAAGGTTCATGCCGTCGCAGAACGGCGTGACGAACCCCACGTCTGCGGCACGGTAAACGGCGGCCAGCGTGTCACGCGGCACGCCGCTGTGGATATAGCGGATCGGCGTCCACCCCAGATCGGAATGCAGGCCGTTGACCTTGCCAGCGGTGCGTTCCAGATCCTCGCGGATTTGCTGGTAGGCGTCGACCTCCTCACGCGTGGGCGGCGCAATCTGTAGCAGCGACGCCTTGGGCGCATCCTCGGCGCGGTCACGCAGGTAGCGGCCAAAGGCGCGCAAGCGGTTGTCCAGCCCCTTGGAATAATCCAGCCGGTCGACCCCGATCACCAGCCGTTCGTCGGGGGCGAAATTCAGCAGTGCGCGACCGTCGATCCGGGCGGCCTCTGCGGCAAAGGCCGCGGCGTCAATCCCGATGGGAAAGCTGCGCACCTCGAACCGGCGATCGCGATAGGAAATTGTGCCGTCGCGCAGCAGTTCGGCCCCCGGCAGACCGCGCAGCATTTCCAGTGCCGCGGCCACGTCGCGCTGCGTTTGCAGGCCGAACAGGTCGAACCCCGCCATCCAGCGGGGAAACAGGTCATGCTGCGGCAGGGCCATCATGTCATGGGTCGCGGGGAACGGGATGTGATGAAAATAGCCGATGGTCGCGGTGACGCCTTCGGCGCGCAGGCAATCGGCCAGCGGCAGGAAATGATAGTCGTGAATCCAGATGCGGTCATCCGGGCGCAGTTCTGCCGCCATCATTCGCGCCAGACGCCGGTTCACCTGCATGTAGGTGTCGTAGTCGCCCGCGTTCAGCGCCATCAGGTCCGCCCTGCGGTGACACAGCGGCCAAAGCACCGAATTGGCATAGCCAAGGTAGTAGCCCTGTTGCTCAGCCGGGCTGAGATCAAAGGTCCGCATGGTGTAGCCGTCACCCTGCACCTGGGCAAAGCTGTCGTCGGGATCATCGGTGATCCGACCCGAGGTGCCGAACCACAGACCACCCGTCGCCCGCAGGCAATCGTGCAGCGCGACCACCAACCCCCCGGACGGCGGCCCGTCAGACGGGACACGGTTCGAGACGACGACCAGCCGCCCGGTCATGGCTGCACCGCCCAGCGCCGCAACAGCGCATGCACGTCTGACGGCGCATCCAATCGGTGCGGGGCGATGGTGTCACCCTCGCCTACCCTGATACAAATTCCGTTCATGGTCTGGGCGACCTCCATCGCGTCTTCGTCTGTTGTGTCATCACCGATCACCACGGGACGGACGTGATCGGGCTGCCCGTCCATCAAGGCCAGCACGGCACCGGCCTTGGACGCATCGGCAGGCCGGATTTCCCACGCCATTTTCGACGCATGCAGCACCAGATCGGGATGGTCTGCGATCATGTCCGACAGCGCGGCCCGGACCGCCGGCCCCTTGGTCGGGGCCGCGCGGTAGTGCACGACAGCGCCTGTTTTCTTGCGTTCCAGCAGCAGTGCCGGATCGGTCGCGACCAGATCGGCGGCGGCGGCCTGCACGGCGGCGACCGTCGCGCTGCCCGCCAGCGGATGGGGCCGGTCGATGCCGTCCACGCGGGATTCGGCCCCGTGCGCGCCATAGATTGCACCGGGAAACGTCGGCAGAAAATGCGCAATCTGCGCCACCTCGCGGCCTGACACGATTGCAAGCCGTCCCTGCATCCGGTCATGCAGACCCGCCAAGAGCGCGGGCAAATCGTCGGGGACATGGATTGCATCAGGTGTCGGCGCAAGGTCGACCAACGTGCCGTCGAAATCAAGAAACAGATAGAGCCTGCGCAGGTCGAGCGTGGCGAGTTCGGTCATGGAATCGGTCACAGTCGCTGGGGATTTGACCCCACCATGCCCCCCTTGATCCCAGATGACCAGATGCCGCACCCGATCACCAGGGCGTTAACTGCCGCAACGTCAACCATCGATCCTGCAAAAAAGCTAGACCAGTTTAATCTAGTTAATACCGTGACACTTTTGCCCTCCCTACAAGACGCTTAAGAGATTGCCCCCGCCAGTCGTCGTTTTGCGACGGCCAGCCGAAATACTGGATTCGAAAATCATGAAAACTTCTGGACAAAGCGCGTTCCTGACGCGGATGACCCATCTTGCAGAACTGTCGTTGTCCGACCGTGCGGCACTCGCGGCGCTGGAACAGAACCCGACCCAACTGGCCAAACGCCAGACCGTATTCGCACCCGGATCACCTGATGACCGCATCGCGATCATCCGGTCGGGTCTGGCGATTACACGCATCACGTCGGGCGCCCAGACGACCATCGCGCAGCTGTTCATGGCAGGCGATGTGGTCGGATTGTCGGAACTGGGTTTCAGCAGCGCGCTGTATCAGACCACGATGCAGACCGATGGCACCGTCAGCCTGATCAGTCGCAAGCGCCTCGGCGACCTTGCACGGACGAACCCGCGCATCTTTGCGATGCTGCTGTCGATGGCGAGCCTTGATTCCGTGACCCTGCTGGACCGGCTGCATGCCGTGACACGCTATTCCGCCGAAGATCGCCTGATGCATTTCCTGCTGACCGTGCAGGCCAAGACCGATCAGGTCAGCGAACAGGGATCGGACCGTTTCCCCATGCCGCTGTCACAAAAAGAGATTGGCGACGTTCTGGGCCTGACGGATATCTACGTGAACCGGCTGCTGCGAAATCTGCAAAAACGCGGCGCGCTGGAAATCGCGCGCCCCTATTTCAGGATCATCGACAAGCCGGCCTGGGTTGCGCAACTGGACTACAAGGACCGTTTCACGGCGGTCGATTTCAGCTGGGCTGGATAAAGAAAAGGGGCGCTGCGGTCATCCGCAGCGCCCCTTTTCGCGGCTCAGTGCTTGGCCGCGGATTTTGTCTTGGCCTTGACCTCTTTGGCCGAGGATCGCGCCTTGGTCTCGACCTCGTGTGCGGCATCCTTGGCCGCCTCTGTCGCGTCATCGACGGCGGATCGTGCCGCACGGGCGGCCGTGTCCGTCACATCGCGCGCCGCTGACGTCATTTCCGTCTGCGCCGTGTCCAGCGCGGCGCGGGCGCGGCTGCTTTCCTCCTGAAAGATGCGCTCGGCCTCGTCCATCAGGGCATCGCGCTGCGCGCCTAGATAGGAATTCTCGGTGCGCGTCTTGGGCAAGAGCGCCGCAACAGCTGCACCAAGTGCAAAGGCCAGTGCGCCGATCACCAGCGGTTGCCGGTCGAACAGATCGGTCGCGGCATCCGACCCATCGTGCATCGTACGGCGCGCGCTGCGTTGGGCACGGACGGCGCGTTCGCGGGCCGCGATCACGCGGGCGCGGGCCGCGTCGGACAGATGTTCGGTGCCTTCGGCCAAACGGTGCCGCAGATCGTCGATGCGGCTGTTGGTTTCAGATGCCGTGTCACCGGGGGTGCCGGGCACCATTGCGGGGGTGGGACGTGTATCGGTCATGTCAGTTCCTTTCTGTCGCGCCAGCGTTGCTGCGCGTCGTCAGTTCATCATCGGCACGCGCCCAGGACGGACGCGGATCGTATGTCGGTGTCGCTGCGTCATCCAGGGCCGCGGTATCGCGGGCCCAGCGGTCCGCGTCGCGTTCCAGTTCAGCCGCCGCCATATCCGCAGGTGACAGGTCGTAATCCGTCACACCGCGCACCGGCGCGGATTTGGTCGGCGCATAGCCGACGCGGCGTTTGGGTTCGGGTTTCAACGCGCTGTAGGCGAGCCAGGCAAGGCCAAGCCCCGTCACCGCCAGCGGCCAGGGATTCTTGCGCGTGGTGCGGGCAACGGTCGTCCCGGCGCGCGTCAACTGCGTGCGCAGTTCGGCACCGACCGCGCCTGTCACCTCGACCACCTGACCGCGCAGACTGCGTTGCAGCTCGTCGATCTGGCTGCGGACCTGCTGGCGCACCTCGTCCATCAGGCCATCGACGGTCAGCCGGTCCTGCAAGGCGTCCAGATCACGGGTCAGGCGCGCGCGCTCTGCCTCGATTTCCTTTTCGATCTCGGCCGGTGTGCGATTATCAGCGGTCATTGTAGGCCTCCTTCATCATCGCGGCGTCACGTTTGATGTTCCGCGCCGCGCGCGACGGTGCGAGGCTGGACAGTTTCAGACGCTTGACCCCGATCACGGCAAAGATGACCGCGGCCACCAGCGTGATGACACCGATGATCAGCGTCGCCAGAATTTCGGCCACGCCCGCCAGCACAAGGGCGCTGACGGCGGTGGTGACCAGAACGGTCAGTGCTATGAACAACAGCACCAACCCCACGACGATCAGCGCCAGCGCGCGGGCTGCACGTTTGAGGTTTTCATCAACCTCGGCACGCGCCAGATCGACCTCTTGGCGCAACAGGTTGCCGATGCTGTTCAATACATCCGACAGCAGCGAACCGGTGCTGCGCGGGTCCTTGGATGTCTGCATGGGTTACCCCCGACCGACGATATCGTCGGGATCAGTGTCACGCCCGTAGTCCGTGCCATAGTCGTCGTGACGTTCAGACGCCTTGGCAAAGCGGCTGATGGCGAAACCGGCCAGTGCTGCACCGGCGAGGAATGTCAGCGGATGACGCCGGGCAAAGTTGCTGGCGTCGCTGACGACCGTTCCCAGATCCTTGTTGCCGATGGTTTCCGACACATCGGCCAGCGAATTGGCAATCTGTCCAAAGGTGCGTTCCTGCGGGCTGCCGTCGCGGCTTTCGTCAGCGGCGCGGCGCAGGGCTGCGGCGACGTTGTTCACCTCTCCTGCGGCGGCACTGCGGGCGGCCTTGGCGCGGGCGGTCACTTCGGATTTGACCGTTTCGCGCGCATCTTCTGCGACGGATTTGGCGTGTTCCTTGACGTCCTCTACCACGCTCTTGGCCTGGGCCTTGGCGTCGTTCACGGCGTCGTCGATCTCTGTTTTGGCGTCTGCCATCGTGCTGTCCTTTCGGCTGCGCGAGCGCGTGACCGTCGGGCGGTCACGTCGTCCTCACGAAACATTCATTGTGGATACAATGCGCGGGGCGCGGGAATGTTCCTGCGTCCTGCGACCGAATGTCACGATGGTCACACTATGGCAGGTTCAGTCGCCGTAACCGTCGGGGTTTGCGCTTTGCCAGGCCCAGGTGCTGGCGGCCATGTCGTCCAGCGTGTGCGTGGCCTTCCACCCCAGTTCGGCCTGCGCCCGCGACGCATCCGCCTGCATTTTCGCGATATCGCCCAGACGACGCGGGGCGATGGCCGTGGGGATCGCCTGCCCGGAGGCCCGGCGAAAGGCGGTCACCATCTGCATCACGCTATAGGGCTGACCGGTGCCGATGTTGAACGCGCGCGCACCCGTGTGCCCGGCCGCATAATCGAGTGCCGCGACATGAGCGCGAGCCAAATCGACCACGTGGATATAGTCGCGTTCCCCCGTGCCGTCGGCCGTGTCGTAATCATCGCCAAAGACCTGCACCTGATCGCGTTTGCCCACCGCAACCTGTGCGATGAACGGCATCAGGTTGTTGGGATAATCCGCAGGATCCTCGCCCATCCGGGCCGACGCATGGGCCCCCACGGGGTTGAAATATCGCAGCAACACCGCGCTGGCCTGACTGTTGGCCGCAGCCCAGTCGGTCAGCACGTGTTCCGCCATCAGTTTTGTGCGACCGTAGACCGACATCGGGTTGGTGGGGTGCGCCTCGTCGTAGGGCAGGTATTCGGGTTCGCCGTAAACGGTGGCAGAGCTGGAAAAGATGATGCGCTGCACACCGTGCCGGTCCATCGCATGCAGCAGGGCCAATGTGCCCGCCACGTTCACGTCGTAGTAATCGACAGGTTTGCGCCCGCTTTCGCCCACGGCCTTGAGGCCCGCGAAATGGATCACCGCCTCGGGCGCGAAATCGGTCATCACCGCATCAAGGGCCGATGCATCCCGGATATCGCCCGTGACGCAGGACACCTTGCCGTTGGTCAGGCTGCGCACCCGGTCGAGGACAACGGGTTTCGCGTTGGTGAAATTGTCCAGCACGCAGACCTCGTGCGCCTGCCCCAGCAGTTCGATCAATGTGTGGCTGCCGATGTAGCCTGCCCCGCCGGTGACCAATACGCGCATCATGACCCCTCGTGTCGTTTGCAGCGTGGTTTAGGCGGTCGCGGGCCGCAGTTCAATCGCGCTGTTCGGGGTGTGCCACCGGGCCGCCGGCGGCGGTCCAGCCGCCGAACCCTTCGGTGATGTGGGACGCAACGAACCCCATATCCTGCAAGGTCGCGACCGTCAGCGCCGACCGCCACCCCGAGGCGCAGTAGAAAACGAACCGTTTGTCCTGCGCAAAGATATCCTTGTGATACGGGCTGGCCGGATCGACCCAGAATTCGGCCATGCCACGTGGACAGTGGAAACTGCCGGGGACATAGCCGTTCTTGCGTTCGCGCACGTCGCGAAGGTCGACGAACACCACGTCGGGGTCGTCGGTCAGGGTCAGGGCCTCGGTCGCGGGGATCTGCGTGATCCGCGCGCGGGCGGCGGCAACCATGTCTGCAACGGGCGTGATCGTCATGTCAGCCTCCTAAGGAATGATGTCGTGGCGCCGGGCATAGGC
Organism: Loktanella sp. 3ANDIMAR09; assembly: GCF_001420005.1. Classification (GTDB taxonomy): domain Bacteria; phylum Pseudomonadota; class Alphaproteobacteria; order Rhodobacterales; family Rhodobacteraceae; genus Loktanella. Next base: position 113,596 of record NZ_LJAK01000006.1, read on the forward strand.
AGCACAGCCCAGCAGGATCAGCGCCACCATCAGCGTGAAGACCATCGTGGCCAACCGTTCCGGCCCCATGACGGCGAACAGGCCGTATGCGGCATTGCCCGCGATCATCACGCACAGCGCCACGACCGACAGCGCGAACCGGACCACCCCGCCCTGCGCGCGTTGCAGCACGCGGATGCAGCCGATCACGCCGAACAGAACACCCAGCGCAAAGGCCGCCTCGAGCCAGCGCGGCTGGTTCGCCATCAGGGCTGCCTGTGCGGCCGTCATGCCCTGCGACACATAATCATCGGCGGTGCGGCCCATGCCGCCCAGAAACTGGATCACGCCGAACACGTTCCACAGCAATCCCAGCATGATCGTCACGCTGAACCACAGCGGTGCCTTTTTCCGTTCCGTCATCATCACCCCTCGTTTTGCAACGTTGTGCTTTCTCGCGCGGCGCCATGCAAGGCAAAGCGTGCGGCGGGCCTTGCGTGGATTTGTGATTGCGCTAACACCGCCCTGACACCACGTTTCAACGGAGGCCTTCATGAGCACGCGAGAATGGTGGCGCGACGCCGTCATCTATCAGATCTATCCCCGGTCCTATCAGGACAGCACAGGTGACGGCGTGGGCGACCTGCCCGGCATCACCCGCCGCCTGCCGCATATCGCCTCGCTGGGGGTGGATTGCATCTGGCTGTCGCCGATCTTTACCTCGCCCATGGCCGACATGGGCTATGACGTGTCGAACTATACCGACATCGATCCGCTGTTCGGCACGCTGGACGATTTCGACGAGATGCTGAAAACCGCCCATGATCTGGGGCTCAAGGTGATCGTGGATCAGGTGCTGTCGCATACCTCTGACCAGCACCCGTGGTTCATCGAATCGCGCAAGGATCGCGACAACCCCAAGGCCGATTGGTACGTCTGGGCCGACCCGCTGGAGGACGGCAGCCCGCCCACCAACTGGCACAGTCATTTCGGCGGACCCGCCTGGGAATATGACGCGACCCGGCGGCAGTATTACCAGCACAATTTCCTGACCAGCCAACCGGACCTGAATTTCAACAATCCCGATGTGCAGGATGCGATTCTGGACACCTGCAAATTCTGGCTGGATCGCGGGCTGGACGGGTTCCGTCTGGATACGGTCAACTACTACGTCCACGACGCGCAACTGCGTTCCAACCCCCCTGCCCCGCGACCCGACGGGATGATCGTCATGTCATCCGACCTGTTCGGCATGCAGGACAACATCTACAACAAGAACCGCCCCGAGAACGTGTTGTTCATCGAACGGCTGCGGGCGCTGACCGATCAGTATGATGAAATCATGATGGTGGGCGAGGTTGGCGACCACGGCCAGCGCAGCATCGACCTGATGGCCGATTACACCAAGGGCGACGGCAGGCTGCACATGGCCTACAGCTTTGCCATGCTGTCGGATGAATTCACGCCCGCGCATTTCCGCAACTGCATCGAAAGCTTTCAGGCAGGCGCGCCGGATGGTCATCCCGAATGGTCATTCTCGAACCACGACGTCGTGCGCCATGTGTCGCGATGGTCGAAATACGCAGTGTCAGAGGATGCGCTGGCCCGCCTGTCAGCCGCCATGCTGTTCAGTTTCGAAGGCACCATCGGCATCTATCAGGGCGAGGAACTGGGCCAGCTGGAAACCGTCATGGAATACCACGAACTGACCGATGCGCAGGCGATCCGCTACTGGCCGGGGATCAAGGGGCGCGACGGCTGCCGCACGCCCATGGTCTGGGAGGCGGATGCCCCCAACGCCGGGTTCACCGATGGCACACCCTGGTTGCCGATCAAGGCACCGCAGGCGGCGCATGCGGTCGACCTCCAAGAGGCGGCAAACGACAGCGTGCTGCATTTCTACCGCGACATCATCGCGTTCCGCCGGGAACATCCCTGCATGACCCGCGGCAAGACGACGTTCCTGGACCTGCCCGATCCCGTGCTGGGCCTGCGCCGCAGCGTGGACGGTCGACACCTGACCTGTCTGTTCAACCTCCGCGCCGATGCGGTCACATTGCAGGTCGCGGGTGCGGCCAGCATCACGGGACCGCATGACGCAACACTGGCGGACGGCACGTTGACCCTGCCGGGCAGCGGGTTTGTCTACCTTGATCACGCAGACAAGGTGACGATCAGCGCATAGCGGGTCGGCGGGCGGGGCGTCTTTCGCGTCAGCGAAACAGCGGCGTCCCGCCGTCAGCCAGCGGCGGCGCGGATGGCCTGCATGTTCGCGCCGTAAACCTCCGGCTTGTCCACCGATCCGCCCCGGAACACGGCAGAGCCTGCGACCAGCACATCGGCCCCGGCGGCCCGCACCAGCGGAGCGGTCACGGGATCAACACCACCGTCAATCTCGATATGCACCGCGCGGTCACCGATCATGGCGCGCAGCTTGGCCACCTTGGCGGTCATGTCGATGAACTGCTGCCCGCCGAAACCGGGGTTCACCGTCATCACGCAGACCAGATCGGCCATATCCAGCAGATCGACCACGGCCTCGGCCGGGGTGCCGGGGTTCAGGGCCACACCCGCCTTCATGCCCGCCGCGCGGATCGCCTGAAGCGTGCGGTGGATATGCGGTCCGGCCTCGATATGCGCCGTCAGGATATCGGCCCCCGCATCGGCGTAGGCGTCGATATAGGCATCCACCGGCGAGATCATCAGATGCACGTCCATCACCGTTTTCACATGCGGGCGGAACGCCTTGACCGCAGGCGGGCCAAAGGTGAGATTCGGCACGAAATGGCCATCCATCACGTCGACATGTACCCAATCGGCGCCCTGCGCCTCGATCGCGCGGATTTCCGCGCCGAAATTGGCAAAATCCGCCGACAGGATCGAAGGGGCGATTTTCAGGCTGCGATCAAAACTCATGGGGCGCTCCGGCATTGTTTGGCCTGCTGTATCGGCAAATGCCCGCCTCGTCACCTCCCTGACGCTGCGTCGACGCCTTTTGACCATTCGGTCAAACCTTGCGCCGCAGGCCCGCCCGTGCCACGGTTTCGCAAACATGTGACGAGGCCGCCCGTGACCCAGCAAGACACCACCACAGCGCACCTGCCCCAGGTGCATCTGCCCCGCAATCCCGGGATGCCGCTGGATATGGACTGGGTGATGCGCACCCAGGCGAACACCTCGGCGATCGAGCGGCGCGCCGCCAGCTTGCCGGGCCGTCGCAGCGTGAAAAAGGACTATCAGGCCGCATGGCTGTGCAAGGCCATCAGCCTGATCGACCTCACGACGCTCGCGGGTGACGATACAGACGCCCGCGTGCGCCGCCTGTGCGCCAAGGCGCGCCAGCCGGTGTCCGCCCCGCTGCTGGATGCGCTGGGGATGACCGGCCTGACCACGGGGGCAGTCTGCGTTTATCATGACATGGTGCCTGTGGCCGTCGATGCTTTGGCCGGGTCCGGTATCCCGGTTGCCGCCGTGTCCACCGGATTTCCGGCGGGTCTGTCGCCGTTCCACCTGCGGCTGGCCGAAATCGGCGAAAGCGTCGCCGCCGGCGCGCAGGAAATCGACATCGTCATCAGCCGCCGTCATGTGCTGACTGGAAACTGGCAGGCGCTCTATGACGAAATGGCGCAGATGCGCGCTGCCTGCGGCGCGGCCCACGTCAAGGCGATCTTGGCCACGGGCGAGCTGGGCACGCTGCGCAACGTCGCCCGCGCCTCGCTGGTCTGCATGATGGCTGGGGCCGATTTCATCAAGACCTCGACCGGCAAGGAAGGCGTGAACGCCACCTTGCCTGTGACCCTGACCATGATCCGCGCGATCCGCGACTATCATGCGGCAACAGGGATCTGCGTCGGCTACAAACCCGCCGGCGGCATTTCCAAGGCCAAGGATGCGCTGGTCTATCTGTCCATGATCAAGGACGAGCTGGGCGACCGCTGGCTGCAACCCGATCTGTTCCGCTTTGGCGCATCGTCCCTGCTGGGCGACATCGAACGCCAGTTGGAACACCACGTCAGCGGCAGCTACTCTGCCGGCTGGCGTCACGCGATGGCATGACCGTCGTATTTTGAGTATTTTTGGCAAGATGATGACAGGGGTTCAGCGATGACCGTCAAGGAGATCTTTGAGACGATGGATTACGGCCCGGCCCCCGAGAGCGCCAAGGAAGCCTATGCCTGGCTGGCTGAAAAGGGTGATTTCGGTCACTTTATTGGCGGGGCCTGGACGGCACCGGGCGATCTGTTCGCCACGGTGAACCCCGCAACCGGTCAGACGCTGGCACAGGTTTCGCAAGCCACACAGGCGGATGTCGATGCAGCCGTCAAGGCCGCGCGCAAGGCGCAACCCGCATGGGCCAAGGATGGTGCGGCCCGCGCGCGGGTGCTCTATGCGCTGGCGCGGCTGTTGCAGAAACATGCGCGGCTCTTTGCGGTGCTGGAAACGCTGGACAACGGCAAGCCGATCCGCGAGGCGCGCGATATCGACGTGCCATTGGCACAACGCCATTTTTATCACCACGCGGGCTACGCCCAGCTGATGGGGACAGAGATGCCGGACCGTGCGCCTTTGGGTGTTTGCGGACAGGTGATCCCGTGGAATTTCCCGCTGCTGATGCTGGCGTGGAAAATCGCGCCGGCCCTGGCGATGGGCAATACGGTCGTCCTGAAACCCGCCGAATGGACCCCGCTGACGGCCCTGCTGTTTGCGGATATCTGCGGTCAGGCCGGCGTGCCGGCTGGCGTTGTGAACATCGTGACGGGCGACGGCGCCGTGGGCGAGATGATCGTGACCGCCCAAGTGGACAAGGTGGCATTCACCGGGTCCACCGCCGTGGGTCGCCGCATCCGCGAGGCCACCGCCGGCACCGGCAAGGCGCTGTCGCTCGAACTTGGTGGCAAGGGCCCCTATGTCGTGTGCGACGACGCCGACATCGACAGCGCGGTCGAAGGTCTGGTCGATGCCATCTGGTTCAATCAGGGTCAGGTCTGCTGTGCGGGGTCTCGCCTGCTGGTCCAGGAGGGCATCGCGGATGTGTTCCACGCCAAGCTGCGCGCCCGCATGGACAGCCTGCGCATTGGCGATCCGCTGGACAAATGCATCGACATCGGTGCCATGGTGCATCCTGACCAACTGGCCCGCGTGCGTGACATGGTCGCGGCGAACACCGATGGCGAGGTCTATCAGACGGCCGTGCCGGCGGGCTGCTATTACCCGCCGACCCTGATCAGCGGCCTCGCCCCGGCGTCACCGCTGATGCAACAGGAAATCTTTGGCCCCGTGCTGGTGTCGACCACATTCCGCACCCCGGCGGAGGCGGTGGAAATCGCGAACAACACGGCCTACGGCCTGGCCGCGTCGGTCTGGTCGGAAAATGTGAACCTTGCGCTCGACCTTGCACCGAAATTGGTGGCGGGGATCGTCTGGATCAACGGCACCAACATGATGGACGCCGCAGCCCCCTTTGGCGGGGTCCGCGAAAGCGGTTTTGGCCGCGAAGGTGGATGGGAAGGGCTCGCCGGCTATACCCGCCCCGCGATTGCGACCAAATCGCCAGCGGCTGTCGCCGCCTATACCGGTGACGGTGCGGCAGACGGTCTGGACCGCACGGCCAAGCTCTACATCGGTGGCAAACAGACGCGACCGGACGGCGGCTATTCCCGCGCGGTCTACGGCCCCAAGGGCAAGCTGCTGGGACATGCGAGCCTGTCGAACCGCAAGGACCTGCGCAATGCGGTCGAGGCGATGAATGCCGCCAGCGGCTGGTCGCGGACCACGGGCCACCTGCGTGCGCAGATCCTGTATTTCATCGGCGAAAACCTGTCGGCGCGCGCGGATGAGTTCGCCAACCGCATCAAGGACATGACCGGCAAGGACGGCAAGGCAGAAGTCGCGGCCTCCATCGACCGGTTGTTCAGCGCCGCCGCCTGGGCCGACAAATACGACGGTCAGGTCAAAGGCGTGCCGCTGCGCGGCGTGGCACTTGCGATGAAAGAACCTGTCGGCAAGATCGGCATCCTGTGCCCGGATGCGGCCCCCTTGCTGGGCCTCGTCAGCCTGATGGCGCCTGCGATTGCAATGGGCAACCGGGTCACTTTGGCTGCGTCAGAGGCCTTTCCGCTGGCGGCAACCGATTTCTATCAAGTGCTGGATACATCCGATGTGCCGGCCGGCGTGGTGAACATCCTGACCGGTGCCCATGCCGATCTGGCAGAACCCATGGCGCGGCACCTGGACCTGGACGCGGTCTGGGGCCTGTCCGGCCACGCGCAGGTGATCGAGGCAGCCAGCGCAGGTAACCTCAAACGCAGCTGGACCGGGCCATTCGATCCCGCGCATGACCACACGCGCGACATCCTGAGCCATGCGACAGAGGTCAAGACGATCTGGGTCCCCTACGGGGCCTGACGTCCAGACTTCTTCTGGTCGTAAATATCCCGGGGTCTGGGGCAGCGCCCCAGTCCTTCCCTCACTGGCGGCCCTTGGATTTCCAACTGTCCAGCCAACGCCGCAATCCGCTGCGGCGTTGGGCAAGGCCTGCGCGAGCCTCGTCGAACTGGTGTTCCGCGGCATCGATCGAGGGATCGATCATCCTTTCGCGGAATTGCCGCCACATGCCGCGCACCACGAAAAAGGCGACGAATAGAAAGCTGAAGAAGAAGATATTGAACCACGGTACGATGCCGGGGTTCGGGCCATCTACCGGCGTGATCCGCACCGCATTGGGATAGATAGACAACCAACGGTTGCGCCAACCATAGTGCGTGATGCTGTACCAGCCGTCGGCACGGGCGGCAGCCGATGCCTCGGCCTGCAGATCGGCGCTGTCGAACTTGAAATAGGGTGGCCAGATCCAGCCCGTGTCCTCGTTGCGGTAGACCATGACCTCGGTCCGGTCGGTGGGCATGAACCCCAGCAGATAGGTGCGCACCTTGGTCGTGTTGATCAGGCGCAGGTCGCGGGTAGCCTGTTCGACACCGCCATTGTCAGCCTGGGCATAGAATATCCGGTTCAGATTGCTGAAATCCGTGCGGATTACCTCGGTCGAGGTGATCTGGACGGTGTCATGCTGCGGCAGCACGTAGTGCAGAAAACCGCCCAGCGCCAGAATGGGCAACAGACGCAGTAAAAAGAATATCGCGCGCATGACGCCCCCCTAGTTGTTGTTCACCACATAGATGATCACCGACACGACAACAATCGGCACCACATAGACACCCAGCAGCAGCTTGGGCCGCAGGCCCTTGCGATAGGCGGCCATGCCTGCGGCGACATAGGCCTCACGGGTCTGACCCGGGACCGGGTTGGCGTCATAGTCGTCTTCCAGCCGTTCGCGTCGCAGGGACGCGGAATACAGCGACAGCGACCAGTACACGACCGTCAGGCCGACAAGTGCAAAAATAAGCAGTCTGACAAATGCCATTTGGTCCTCACTATCCCCATGGGCCACGGCGGGCGGGCAACGGCGGCGGTCCCGACCTGCGTGACGTGTCACCGAACAACTGGTCGCGCACCTGCGCCTTGTCCCCCAGATAGTCACGTTCGAGCATATTTGCCACGTAGTCGCGCATCGGGTCCGGCCAGCCCGCATAGGCCGCGTAGAACGCGCGTTTATGGCAGATGAACAACTGGCGGGCATCCAGCGGCGACAGTTCCGCCAGCATCATGTTCACCAGATCCGCCTGCGGGCCGGTGCGCGCGCGCATCACATAGAAATACGCCGGATCGTCGGATGTGATGCGCGGCCAGGGCCCGCCATCCGCCGCCCAGCGCAAGAGTGCGGCCAGCCCGTGCCAGGCCTGCGGCAAATCCTGTGCGTGACGCCGGGCCAGGGCATGCATGTCGCGGCTGGTCACCGCATCCAGCGCCTCGCCCGCCATGGCGGCGGTATGGGCCGTGATCTGGTCCATTTTGTGCCGCAGGATCGCAACGGTCCGCGCACTGCGGTCCTGCGCCACAGGCATCGCCAGATCATTTTCGGACAGGAACTGCGCAATCGCGGCCCGGTCGTTGAAATCCAGCTGACTGAGGATCGGCAGATCGCCCAGTGCCTGATCGGGGTCCACGGCGATCGCGGCGGGATGGGTCACGTCGCGGAACACATAAAGCCCGCCGAAATGTGCGGTCCAGAAATCAGATGCGACGTATTCGTTCTGAGTCAGGCGCAGCGGATGCCGCGACACGTCTCCGGTCTTTTGTGCCAGATCGATCATCCGCGCGATCAGCACATCGTCATACCAGCCGTCGGCACGCGTCGTGAAATCGTCGATCAGCGCCCCCAGCGCCTGTGCGTTGGCGATCGTTCCAGCGGTGGTGTCGGCGGTGATGCGGATGCGACGGATATCGAACAGCTGTGCCGCGGCATCCGCCGTATAGACGGAATTCAGCAATTCACCCGCCACAGCGTCCTGAGCGGTCAGCGTGAACAGCGTCGCTTGATTGTCGGTGATGAACTGCCGCAAAATCTGCCTGCTGATCGAAAAGGTCGCATCCAGCAGCGGCGCGCGCGCCTGATCGGTGGTCAACAGGATGAACTGACGGTTCAGCCCCCGCGGATTGAGGTAGCGTGGGTCGCCCAGTTCTTCACCGATTTCGGGGCTGAACCCCGATATGTCGATATGAAACCGGTCCAGCGCAGTCACCCGCCCCGTCAGTGCCGTCAGCGCGCGGTTGTAGCGTGCCACCAGCACCGGACTGTCAACCGCGACCAGGTTGCCGAACATCAATCCCCGCGCAATCAAGCGATGCATGCCGATACTCCTACCAAACCACATCCACCCAGGTGCGCGGCAATCCAGCCAGCGACAGCACCATGATCGGCCCCCAGATCAATGCGGTCGACAGGGCCAGCTTGCCGAAAAAGACGATATTGCCCGCGATGCCAAGGTCGAGGATGCGATCGAACGGTATCCCGCTGATCACATACAGCGCCATGAAATAGCCCCCCGTGATCACGCACAGGATCACCGACGACAGCACGCCGTTCAGGACCAGCGGCCTGATGCCCTCGGGCAAGAGCATCGACAACAGTTTCGGCACCAGCCACGCCAGCAGCGCCAGCACCATCGCGGGCAGCAGCAGGCTGTCGATCATGCGGCACCGCCTGCCGCAAAACGGCGGCGTGCTTCGGCCATGCGTTCCATCTCGCGCACGGCGGTGTCGATGGCGACGGCATCGGATTTGTCGGCATAGCGGAATTCACTGTCGGCATAACGGTTGATTTCCTGCAACACCGTTTCCGGCGTGATGGGTTTGCGCAACTCCGAGATCATCCCCATTTTCGTGTCATAGTCCTGAAACAGGAACAGATCGGGGTCCTCCATCCAGTCGTCGGGCAGCTCAAAGTCCATCGCGCGCACCTTGACCGCATCAGTGATGTTCTTGATCGCGCGACCGGTGAAACGGGCGTCAGCCTCCTGGATCGCCTTGAGGTAGGTGCCCAGCTTTGCAATCGTGTCCAGCGCACCGATCCGGTCCTGCACGCGGTCGAACACCTCTTCCAAGGCTGCCTCCTTGGGTCGCGCATGGCTGGCATAGCTGGCGGCAACGGCGCGCTGGATCGCCTGCGCGGCATAGAGGTCATGGTCCCCCAGCGGGATATCGTGTTTTTTCCCAAGCAGCAGATGCAGGATGTCGATGTAATCGTCCTGCGTCTGCGGCCCATCCACCAGAAACCGCGCACCCGCCCGCTGGCGCAGCGCGTCGTCGACGTTTTCAGGAAAATTCGAAAACATGCCAAAGGTGCAATTGCCGCGCACCACGGTGCCCGCACCGGCAAAGGCATCCATCAGCACGGCGGTGATTTCCAGCTGCCCCGCACTGGACTGTCGGTCGCCGCGCTTGCCCGCCAGTTGATCGATATCGTCGATGGTGCCGAACCCGATGACATTGGGATCGAGGATGTTGTCCACAAATGCCTTGGCATTCTGGCCCGATTTGCCCTGATAGCTGTCGATATTCTCGGTCGACAGGTTTTGATAGCGAAACGCATACCCTGCCGTTTCGCAATAGCCCGCGATCAGCCCGGCCATCATCTGGATCAGGGTAGTTTTCCCCGTACCCGGCGCACCGTCCCCCATGAAGGTAAAGATGAAACCGCCCAGTTCGGCAAAGGGATTGAGCCGCCGGTCAAAGTCATAGGCCATCAGCATCTTGGCCAGCCGCATGGCCTGCGCCTTGGCGATGTGATTGCCGATAACCTCGTCGGGTTTCTTGAAGGCCATCGTCAGCGTTGTGCTGCGCCGCGCACGGGCGGGGGTGAAACCGCGCAGGGTAAAATCATCGGCCGCCACATGCCAGGATGCCGCGCGAAACGCCTCCAGCCCGGTGGCGCTGCCCGCACGGGCGGTCACCTGATCCTGCAGCGCATCGGCAAAGGCCAGCACCGTCGCGACCAGCGTGGCGTCAGACGTCGCAAGCGCTGCGATATCCCGGTCCAGCTCCCACAAGACACCGTTCAGGGCCAGCGGCGCATTTTCGACCAGCAACTCGTCGATCTGCGACAGATCCACCGTTTCACCGCCCGCGCGATCAGCCAGCAGATGCGCCGTGGCAGACCCGAATGTGAACAGCACCGCCAGCGCCTCGGCCGCGAGTGCGGCGGTAAAATCGGCGCGGCGGTCGGCAGGCAGGGTCCCGCCCAGATTGGCGGCCTTCAGGGCTGTCAGCCCGGTGCGATCGGCCAGCTGATCCCCGACGGCAATGGCAATCGCCAGCGCGCGCCGCAGCGCCTGTAGCACCTGCGCCTGCAGGGGCGTGGTCAGCGCGTCGTCCCCGACCGCCCCGATCCGGTCCTGCAATGACACCGCCCCCGCAGGCGTTGTACGGCGCGTGACCAGACCCGGCGTCGTGGACCGGAACGCGCGCCGCGTGCCGATGCCCGCCGACCGTTCCGGCGCCGCAACAGCGGCCGCCTGCGCCAGACGCGGCGCGTGATCGAACCCGTCCAGCAACGCAAGTGCTGCACCGTATTGCGCGCGGATATCGCTTTCGCGCAACTCCATCTGATCGCTGGTCTGGCTCATGTCATACCCATCATCTTGCCAAAAATACTCCCGCCGGAGGCATCCGCACTCACCGTCTGCGCACCACGCGACCATCGTCAGAGACCACGTATTTCACCACATCCGCGAACCCCGCAGGTCGCGCGTCGGCCAGGGCCTGATAGGGCCGTGCTGGCAGGATCAGGCTGCGTTCCATCCGGCTGGCACCCCGGTCCAGCGCCCCCCCGGCAAAGGGGTCTTGGGCAAAGATCTGTCTCTCCACCGTGCCGAACCAGCCGGATTTGACGCGTTCCACCCGGTCGGCCACCAGGTCTTCTTCGGTCCAGACCAGCGCCCAGTCATCGCCTTCGGGGCTGTTGGCCGCGGCCAGCACATCGCGCAGTGGCCCCGATTGCCGGGTAAAGGCATGCGAATACATCGGCCCGATGTGGAACCGGCGCAGGCGGACGGGATGCAGGTCGTCGAAATCCTGATCGAACCCGGTCGCGATGGTCAGCAGTTTCAACCCGGTCAGGGATTGCGCCATCAGATGCGCGCGGGCCTGCGGCCAGCGGCGGTCGTCCTTGGGCAGGGCCGTGCGGCCACTGTCCTCGACATCCATCAGATAGATGACGGGCAGATTGACCTCGCTGTCATAAACGGCCCAATGGATCAGAAACCGCCGCCGCCCGCTGGCGGCGGTCGCGACATAGACGGATTGCGGATCGTTGCGCGGCAAGAACAGCCGCCCCCTGGCGAGTTCTTCCAGATAGAGCCGCCGCGCGAGGGTGAATTGCAGATCGGTCGGAATGGTCAGATCGCCGGTAATCTGGCGCACCATCGCCCCCTTGAGGTCGGCCACGGAGGGCATGTCCGCCAGGTCGGCTGCCGCGCGTGCCGCATCGGCTGCCATGTCCATCAGTTCCGCATGGACGGGAAAACCGCTCTCGATGCGGTCGATGGTCATTTGACCCGCGTGGGGCACGCGGCCCGCCATGTGATAACGGTGCGACAAGGCCGTAAAGCTGTAGTTCAACCCCGCAAGGTAGCTGACGATGGCGCTGATCTCTGTGCGATCCAGCCCGCCTTCGGCCTGCAAGGTCGCGGCGACACGGGTCAGATGCCGCGTGATGCGGTGAAACTTGGCGAAATAGCGCCGGGTGACGCGCGTGTCCTCCAGCTTGAAATGGTCCAGTGGTGCCGTGATCGCCGACATGACGCCCTAGACGTCCTGCGGCCCGTAGCGGTTGGAATCGTGTTTTTCCGCAATCCGGGCAAAGCGGCGCATGAACCTCTCATCGGCCTTTGCCTTTTGTTCCAGAATGTCGCGGGCAAAGACCATGTGATCGCCGTGCGCCTCCAGCATGTCGGCCATCCGGTTGTTCGTCGCGGCCCCGATGGCGGCCATGGCGGTCTGCGCTTCTTGATCGGTTTTCACGCCGATCTCGTTGATCCGGTGCGCCACGTCCTGTTGCTGCGCAGTTTTCAGCGATTTGGACAGCGCATCATACAGCACGACCCGCTGACGCGTGTCGGTTTCCAGTTTGTTGATCAGCACCATCTGCGTGGCGGCCTGGTTTTGCAGGCTGTCGATCCAGGTCTTGCCCTTTTCGATGTAGCGTTCCAGCGTCTGGGATTTGGCCAGCTGGACCTGCTCGGCCTGCACAAGTTCGTTGTAGCGGGTGTTCAGCTGGGCCAGCTCGCTTTCCAGCTTGGTGCGGGCCTGCGTGTCCTGTTCGACCGCAATCTTGTTTTCCAGTGTGATGATCGCGGGGTCCATGCCCGCGATTTCCGCGCGGACGGATTCCAGTTCGGCCACGGTCGCCTCGCGTTCTGTCAGCGTGCCTTGCAGGTTGTTGTCCACCTTGGTTTTCTGATCCTCCAACATGGTCAGCTGCCCCTTGAGCAGGCGGGTGATGACGTCGGATTTGGAAATCAGGTCCTGAAGCTTGTCGTCGATCGACGCCTGCCGGATGCGTTCCTCGCGCATCGAATCAGCCTTGCCGCGCGAGAAAAAGCCGATCAGTTTTTCCGTGGTGGTTTTCGTGCGCATCTCGTCGAAATCGCGGCTGAACCCGGCGGTCACATCGTCCAGCCCCATGATCAGTTCCGCGATATTGGCGTTCATCAGGTCGGTCTGGGCGTGAACGTCGTCCAGCGTTGCGTTTTCCAGATCAATCGCCGCGTCGCTGCCCAGATCGGCGCGTGCGCGTTCGATGCGCGCGGTCATTTCGGCAATCTGCGATTGCGCGGCCGCGACCTGCGCCTGACTGTCCTGGATTTGCTGATCAAAAGTCGCCATGCCCTTGTCCCCTGCCTGTGTGCGCCGAAGGGACACCAAGCCCATCAGTCGGGCATAAGTTAGGCAAAGCATGGGCGCGGACCAAGCGTGTCGCGCGGGTCACGCCGTCTTTGTCAGGCGGCGTGACCGAAGGGTCGCAATCAGAAGTTGCTGGCGAGTTCGTCCCGCAGCGGTTCGCGGTCAGAGGACACGGCCTCTGGTCCCAGCAATTCGTCCGCACTGATGATCTTTGGCGGCAGTTCGACACCCCGGTTGAAATACTCTGGATCGACACGCAGGGATTCAGCCTCGGACCGGATATTGATGGTCATCGGCGTCGTCACGTTGTTGTACAGGTGGATGATGTCCTGGTTGAACATGCGGATACACCCGGCGGAACCGGAATTGCCGATGCTTTCCAGATCGTTGGTGCCGTGCACGCGGTAGAACGTATCACGTCCGTTGCGGTAGATATACAGGGCGCGCGCGCCCAGCGGGCTGCGCAGGCCGCCGGGGATGCCGCCGCGGAAATCGCTGTACACCTCGGGTTCGGTGCGGATCATGTTTGCGGTGGGCGTCCAGCCCGGCCAGGCCTTTTTCAGCTGGATCGTGGCCAGCCCGGACAGGGTGCGACCCTGACGGCCGACGCCCACGGGATAACGCGTCGCGGTGCCGTCCATTTTCACATGATACAGGAATTTGGCGTAGGGATCGACGTCGATGGACCCGCGCGGTGCCTCGCCGGTATATACGCCTTCCATGCGGCGATTGATGCCTTGGGTATATTCGATCGGAATCGCCGGCAGGTCATAACCCGCATCGCGCAGGGGGGGATATTCCGGCAGGAACTGCGGTGCGACAGGCACCGGCATTTCGGGAACGCGTGGGGCACAGGCTGCCGCAGTCGATGCCAGCAGCATGGACCCAAAGGCACGACGAGACAGGGACGAATATGCGCTCATTTTCCAAATCACCAAATTTTAGGTTTTAATCTCTTTAACATCCCCGGCGGGATAGGCAAATCGCCAAGCCGTCGGGTTTCAATTCCTCACACGTCGTTTACCCGGTGGCTTGCCTTGGGTGCGGCTGCGCGGCACTGTCAGGCCATGCAACGCGCTTATTGCCCAAAAATCATGCAATGGTGGATCAGATGACGCTGTCCGGCCTGTTCAATCGACTGCTGCGATACCTGGCCCGGCGCGGCTTGCGGGACGCAGCCCGGCTGATCCCGTCAGAGAGCACCCGTATCGCGCAGCCGACACGCCCTGCCCCTGCACCGCAAGGTCAGATGCGTTTGCATCTGTTCGGCGCGCATTTCGACAGTCAGTCCGCGGCAGAAGCGTTTTGCCTGTCGCCGCCCGGCACGGAACTGCCCAGCGCCCTGACACAGCAACTGTCGGGTGCCTTTGTCGACGATGCACAGGTCGAGGCCGTGCACGACGATATCCCGGCCCGACTGGCAGAGTTTCTGGACCCCGAGGGCGTGGACGACGTGCTGTTGCGGCTGTCGGGGGACAATACACTGATCATCCTGACCGAACTGGCGTTCGGCGGATTGCCATACAACTTGGATGACACGGCCGACCTGACATACCTTGGCGATATCATGGTGGCGGTCTGAGGGTGCGCAACCTGCTGACCGATGTTGCCGGCCTGCGGGTCGGGCATGCGCAGGACGACATGATCATGTCGGGGGTGACAGTCGTGACCGCCGCCGCGCCCTTTGTCTGCGGCGTGCATGTCATGGGCGGTGCCCCCGGCACCCGCGAGACTGATTTGCTGGCCCCTGATAAACTGGTTGAACACGTCGATGCGCTGGTGCTGTCGGGTGGGTCGGCGCTGGGGCTGGATGCGGCATCCGGTGTTGCCAATGCATTGCGCGCCGCAGGGCGCGGGTTCGACGTGGGCGGCCAGCGGGTGCCCATCGTGCCGGCGGCGATCCTGTTCGACCTTCTGAATGGCGGGGACAAGGGGTGGGACGTCAATCCCTATGCAGCACTGGGGGTGCGGGCGTTGGAATCTGCGGGCGATGGTGCCGGACTGGGCAGCGTCGGCGCGGGAACGGGTGCGACGACGGCCACCCTGAAAGGCGGGCTGGGGCAGGCCTCTGTCCGGCTGGACGACGGCACGACCGTGGCGGCGCTGGTCGCGGTCAATGCCCTGGGCTCTGCCACGGTGGGCGAGACCCCGCATTTCTGGGCCGCACCTTGGGAAATCGGCACCGAATTCGGCGGTCACGGCCCCGCTTTGACCTATCCGCAAGGCCGCCCCGCGATGAAAGGGGCCAGTCGCAACACCACGCTTGGGATCATCGCGACCGACGCGGCCCTGACGCAGGCGCAATGCACCCGGCTGGCAACGGCCGCGCATGACGGGTTCGCCCGTGCATTGGTCCCAAGCCATACGCCGATGGACGGTGATCTGATCTTTGCGCTGTCACAGGGGGACAGGCCCGCGCCTGATGCGGCCCTGTTGGGTCATGCGGCCGCGGCCGTCATGGCACGCGCCATTGCGCGCGGCATCTATCATGCCACATCCGATCCCCGCGATAGCTTGCCGACCTACGCCCGCCGCCACGGATCCTAGCCGCCCGATGGGGCGCACCGGATCAGCGCCGTATGCAGAGTTCCGGTTTCCCCCGTGGGCCGCGCGCTCTATATGCAAAGCAACCGAAACGCGCGTCCGAAAGGAACGACCATGCTTGACCAGACCACCGACCTTGCGTCCCAGCTGAAACGCCCCGACCTGTTGTGCCAAAAGGCCTATGTGGCAGGTGAATGGGTCGATGCCGCATCCGGCAAGACCATTGACGTGGTGAACCCCGCCCGCGGCGATGTGATCGCGACCGTCCCCGACCTGAGCCGGGACGAGGTCGCCACCGCCATCGCGGCAGCCGACAGCGCACGCCACGCCTGGGCGAAACGCACCGGCAAGGACCGCGCTGGCGTGATGCGCAAATGGTATGACCTGATGATGGCCAACCAAGAGGACCTGGCGATCATCATGACCGCCGAACAGGGCAAACCCCTGACCGAATCCCGTGGCGAGGTCGCCTATGGTGCCGGTTTCGTGGAATGGTTCGGCGAAGAGGCCAAGCGCGTCTACGGCGAAACCATCCCCGCGCATCAGGAAAACGCGCGCATCACCGTGATCAAGCAACCGATCGGTGTGGCGGCTGCGATCACGCCCTGGAATTTCCCCAACGCGATGATCGCGCGCAAGGTTGCCCCGGCGCTGGCTGTGGGCTGTGGTTTCGTCGTGCGCCCCGCATCGCTGACCCCGCTGTCGGCGCTGGCGATGGGCAAACTGGCCGAAGAGGCCGGCATCCCCAAGGGTCTGTTCAGCGTCGTGACATCCGACGACAGCTCTGGCGTGGGCAAGGAATTCTGCGAAAACCACGCGGTGCGCAAACTGACCTTTACCGGATCGACCGAGGTGGGGCGTATCCTGCTGAAACAGGCCGCCGATCAGGTCATGAAATGTTCGATGGAACTGGGCGGCAACGCGCCCTTCATCGTGTTTGACGACGCCGATATCGACGAAGCCGTCAAGGGGGCCATCGCGTGCAAGTTCCGCAACAACGGTCAGACCTGCGTCTGCGCGAACCGCATCTACGTGCAAAAGGGCGTCTATGACGAATTCGCCAGCAAGCTGCGCGATGCGGTCGCCGCAATGAAGGTCGGCGATGGACTGAAGGACGGCACCGACCTTGGCCCGCTGATCGAACCCAAGGCCATCGACAAGGTCCGCGAGCACATGAAGGACGCGGTCGAAAAGGGCGGCAAAGTGATCCTGGGCGGTGAGCCGCACGCGCTTGGCGGCCAGTTTTTCCAGCCCACCATCGTCACCGGGGCCACGCAGGACATGAAGGTCGCCACCGAGGAAACATTCGGCCCCTTTGCGCCGCTGTTCGCATTCGAGGACGAGGACGAGGTCATCGCCATGGCCAACGACACGATCTTTGGTCTGGCCAGCTATTTCTACGCCAAGGACCTGAGCCGCGTGATCAAGGTCCAGGAGGCGCTGGAATACGGCATCGTCGGCGTGAATACGGGCATCATCAGCACCGAGGTAGCACCCTTTGGCGGGGTCAAGCAGTCTGGTCTGGGCCGCGAAGGCAGCCATCACGGCATCGAGGACTACCTCGAGATGAAATACATCTGCACAGCGATCTGATCCATGGGTCGAAAGCGGCGCACCGCCGCTTTCGACCCATGCGGATTGCATGCGGCGTGTGCGTCAAATAAAGCTGCCGGGATGGGTACGCTGACCCGGTGGACAGGAATTCAGACAATGCAGGCACCGCTGCACCCGGACGAAGATCAACGCCTGCGCGCGCTTGACGCCTACGGCATGATCGAAACACCGACGGAATCCGATTTCGACGATATCGTCGAGCTGGCGTCGCGCATCTGTGAAACGCCGGTGTCCCTGATGTCCCTGCTGGACAAGGACCGTCAGTGGTTCAAGGCCAGTGTCGGCACCGACAACGACAGCACACCGCGTGAAAACGCGATCTGTGGCCATACGATCCTGCAGGACGACCTGCTGGAAATCGAGGATACGCGGAACGATCCGCGCACATGGGACAACCAGCTGATCGTCGAAGAGCACGGCATGCGGTTCTACGCGGGCGTGCAATTGCGCACACCGCAAGGTCTGCCGATCGGCACGCTTTGCGTTCTGGACAACAAACCGCGCAAACTGACGGAATTCCAGCGCACCGCCCTGCGCACCCTTGCCAATCAGGTCATGTCGCAGCTGGAACTGCGCCGCACCCTGCGCAATCAGGAAATCCTGCGCGGCGAGATGGACCACAGGGTCAAGAATTCGTTGCAGACCGTGCAATCTCTCATTCGAATCTACGCCAGCAAGGTGTCCGACCCTGTCGCCACCGAAGCCTTTGCCGCCGTGGACCGGCGTCTGACCGCCGTGGTGGCCCTGCACCGGGAATTGCACCAGTCCAGCGCCGTGGCCCGTGTCCGGATGAAACCGTTCCTGTCCGGAATCCTCGCACATTTGTCCCAGACCTGCCCGGAAAACGTGCGTGTCACCTCACAGATCGCCGATTTCGAGCTGTCCTCGGCCGAGGCAACGGCGGTCGCCGTGGTGCTGTCGGAATGTGTCGCCAATGCGATCAAACACGCCTTTCCGGACAATCGCGCGGGCGAAATCAGCATTTCGTTCCAGTACGAACCGGATGGGTCTGTCCGGCTGTGCTGTGCCGACAATGGCGTGGGCAAGACCGACACGCCGTCCGAGGTTGCGGCGATGACCAGCCTGGGGCAGCGGATCATGGATGCATCGGCCCAGCAGATCGCCGCTACGCTGGACCGCGCGGGCCAGGACGACGGATACCGCGTCTCGATGACATTTACCCCGGTCGCGGCAAATCATCCGACCTGAAAACAGCCCCAGGCCCGGGGCGCGCGCGCCTTGCAGATCATTCCAGACCCACAAGCTCTGCCGCAGGCATGAAGCCAAAGAAAACACCACCAGACCGGACACCGAACCAGTCCGCGCCGTCGTGCAGGCTGACCTCGCCCATATCCACCAGACGATAGAAACTCTTGCGGTCGATCAGCGCCTCGAGGTTGCGACGGATCAGCACATAGGGCGACGGCTCGCCCGTCCGGGGGTCACGCGCCATGCGGATGGGATGATCGGGGCCAGCCACCGCGCGGTCACCGACATTCGTGGTGAAAACCAGATTGTCGCCCTGCCGGTCCACATCAATCGCGACGAATGGCGCATCCTCGACCGTGATCCCGACCTTTTCCACCGGAGTCACAAGGAAGTAGGCGTCACCCTCGCGTTTCAGAATCGTTGAAAACAGGCGCACCAGTCGGGTTCTGCCGATCGGCGTGCCCTCATAGAACCAGGTCCCGTCACGGGCGATCCGCATGTCGATATCGCCGCAGAAATCAGGATTCCATTGATCGACCGGCGGCAGACCGCCTGCTTTTTGCGCCTTGTTCGCGGCCTCTGCCAGACCTTCGGGGCTGGGGGTCACGTTCTTTTGTGGACCGGACTCGTTTGTCATTGGGGTCTTCCGCGATAAGTGCTGTTATGCTCGGATATAGCGGTAAGGGATGATTTGTCATGGCGGATACGGACGACCTGGTGGCACGGATCGAGGATTTGGGCGACAAGCTGGCGCAGGCCCGCAGTTCGATTGCGGCGCGTTTTCTGGGACAGGACAGGGTTGTGGACCTGACCTTGACCGCGCTGATCTGCGGCGGCCATGCCGTGTTGATCGGCCTGCCCGGACTGGGCAAGACGCGGTTGGTCGACACGCTGTCGACGGTCATGGGGCTGGACGGCAACCGCATTCAGTTCACCCCCGACCTGATGCCGGCCGACATTCTGGGGTCCGAGGTTCTGGAAACCGGCGAAGGCGGTGCCCGCGCGTTCCGCTTCATCGAAGGACCGATTTTCTGCCAACTGCTGATGGCCGACGAAATCAACCGTGCCAGCCCGCGCACGCAATCCGCGCTCTTGCAGGCCATGCAGGAAAAAGAGGTCACGATCGCCGGTGCCCATCGCAAGCTGGGCACGCCGTTTCACGTGCTGGCCACCCAGAACCCGATCGAACAAGAAGGCACCTATCCCCTGCCAGAGGCGCAGCTGGACCGGTTCCTTGTGCAGATCGACGTGCCCTACCCCGACCGTCAGACCGAACGCGACATCCTGATCGCCACCACCGGGGCGCAGGATGCAAAATCCACCGCCGTATTCACCGCCGCCGAACTGCTTGCGGCGCAGGACCTGCTGCGCCGGATGCCGGTGGGCGACGGGATCGTGGAAATGATCCTCGACCTGGTGCGCGCCTGCCGTCCCGGACCCGATGCCGCCGCTGCCGTGAACGATGCGGTCAGCTGGGGTCCCGGCCCGCGCGCGTCCCAGGCGCTGATGCTGTGTGTGCGCGCGCAAGCCCTGCTGTCAGGCC
This sequence comes from Loktanella sp. 3ANDIMAR09, assembly GCF_001420005.1. Taxonomy (GTDB): domain Bacteria; phylum Pseudomonadota; class Alphaproteobacteria; order Rhodobacterales; family Rhodobacteraceae; genus Loktanella. The sequence goes on from NZ_LJAK01000006.1 coordinate 133,784, forward strand.
GGCTTGCCCCCACGCCAGAGGATGTGCGCGCGATGGCAGGACCTGTCCTGAAACATCGCATGGCGCTGTCCTTTGCGGCGCGCGCGCGCGGGGTCGATCTGGATGCGCTGATCGACGATGTCACAGCCGGTATCACCCGGACAGCCGCCGCCGCATGAATGATCCCGTCGCCCTTCGCGCCCGGGCAGAGGCCAGCGCCAGTGCGCTGCCGCCACTGTTGGCCGCGGCCGAACACCTGGCCAGCACCGTGATCCTGGGCGATCACGGCCGACGCCGCGCAGGCACGGGCGACACCTTTTGGCAATATCGCCCGGCGCAAAGCCACGACAGTGCCCGCAGCATCGACTGGCGCAGATCAGCCCGATCCGACGGGGCATTCGTGCAGGACAAGGAATGGCAGATCGCGCAATCGGTCGTGTTCTGGGTCGATCAGGGCGCGTCGATGCGGTTTTCATCTGCACCGGCAATCGCGCAGAAATCGACCGTGGCCCGCACATTGGCGCTGGCCTGCGCAATCCTGCTGACCCGCGGCGGCGAACGGGTCGGCTTGACCGGGGCAGCCCTGCCCCCCCGTCGGGGCACCGCCCAGATCGCGCAGATGGCCGCGCTGCTGTCGCAGGACGACCCCAGTGACTACGCCCTGCCAGAGGCGCGCGGCATGGTCCCGCACAGCCGCGCGGTGTTCGTGTCGGATTTCCTGTCCGACCTGGCCCCGATCGAGACCGCATTGACCCGCGCCGCCGATCGCGGCGTGCGCGGTGCGCTGGTCCAGGTCCTCGATCCCCAGGAAGAGGCCTTTCCATTCGACGGACGCACGGTCTTTGAATCCATGACCGGTGGCTTGCGTCATGAAACGCTCAAGGCAGGAGACTTGCGCGACCGGTATCTGGACCGCCTGGCCGAACGCAAGGACCGCCTGACCGCACTGGCGCGCACGACCGGTTGGCAGTTTACAACCCAGCACACGGACGCGCCCGCAACACAGGCACTCCTGTGGCTCTATGCTGCAATGGAGCAGCCCATATGACACTTCTTCTGGTCGAAAATATCCCGGGGGTCCGGGGGCAGCGCCCCCGGGGTATCAGCAATGTTTAGCATCGGCCCTCTTGCCTTTACTGCGCCCTGGCTGCTGCTGGGATTGATCGCGCTACCGATCCTGTGGGTGTTGCTGCGCGCCGTACCACCGGCCCCCGTGCGGCGCAGGTTTCCCGGTGTGGCCCTTCTGCTGGGACTGACCGACAAGGATGCACAATCCGACCGCACGCCCTGGTGGCTGCTGCTGCTGCGGCTGCTGGCTGTTGCCGCGATCATCCTGGGCTTTGCCGGTCCCGTGCTGAACCCCCAGGACGATCAGGGCGGCGACGGGCCGCTGCTGGTGGTTCTGGACGGCACATGGGCCGACGCACGCGACTGGCCCGCGCGGATCGACCGCGCGCGGATCGCATTGGACGATGCAGCCCGGTCAGGCAGGCCTGCCGCCATAATGACGCTGACCGCACCGCCCGCACAGATGCCCGATTTCCAACCGGCGCAGGCCGCAGCACAGACCCTGCCCAACCTGCAACCCGCGCCTTGGGAACCTGACGCAGAGGCCCTTGCCGCGCTTGCACAGGCGCTGGATGGCCGTTTCGACACCCTATGGCTGTCTGACAGTCTGGCACGCGACACACGCCGCGACATGCTGGCCGCATTCGAGGCCCGCGGCACGGTGCGCGTGGTGCAGACTCCGCGCACCACCGTCGCACTGCGGCCTGCCACATTTGCCGACGGCAATATCGCGCTGTCCGCCGCACGCACGCCAGTCGGCCTGCCGCTAAGCGTGCCGGTGCAGGCCATCGGGCTGGACCCCGCCGGCACCGAACGCGTCCTTGCCACCGTCAACATGGAGATTCCGCCAGGCGAAGCTGTGGGCGAAACGCTCTTGTCCCTGCCGGCAGAGCTGCGCAATCGCATCACGCGCTTTGCGGTGGCAGGCGTGCGGTCTGCCGGTGCCGTGACGCTGACCGACGACGCCCTGCGTCGCCGCGAGGTCGCGCTGATTGCCGGTGGCGGCGAGGCCGAGGGCCTCGACCTGCTGTCGCCGCTGTATTACCTGCGCGAGGCGCTGGAACCGACCGCGGACCTGATCGACGGCACGCTAGAGGATGTTTTGCTGGCCAACCCGGACGTGATCGTGCTGGCCGATGTGGCAAACCTGTCCGCGTCAGAGGCGGACGACATCGCGATATGGGTGGAAAACGGCGGATTGCTGCTGCGCTTTGCCGGACCACGGCTGGCCGCATCCGACGTGGGCCGCATGACCGAGGACCCGCTGCTGCCCGTACGGCTGCGGGCCGGTGGCCGCAGCATCGGCGGCGCCATGAGCTGGGGCGAACCTAAGGCGCTGGCCCCCTTTCCCGAAGGATCACCCTTTTACGGCCTCGCCATCCCGCAAGACGTGAGCGTCACGGCGCAGGTCGTGGCACAACCCGACCCGACACTGGCCGATCGCGTGATCGCGGGGCTGGCGGACGGCACCCCCTTGGTCACGCGCAAGGCGCTGGGCCAAGGTCAGGTCGTCTTGATGCATGTCACGGCAAATGCCGAATGGTCGTCCCTGCCGTTGTCGGGACTCTTTGTGCAGATGCTGGAACGCCTTGCGGTTTCAACGCGTCCCGCGACACCCGAAGCCGAAGCGCTGGAGGGCACCGTGTGGCTACCACAGGCACGGCTGGACGCCTTTGGCCAGTTGACGGATGCCACGACCGAGGCCGGTGTGCCCGGTGAGGCGCTGGCTGCAGGCACCGTCGGGCCTGATCTGCCACCGGGGTTATACGCCTTTGACGAGACGCAGATTGCGGTGAACGTGGCTGATGCGGATACAACGCTCGCCACGGCGCAGTGGCCCGCCCGTATCCCGGTCGAAGGGTTGGATATCGCGCAGGAATTGCCGCTGAAGGGCTGGCTGATCGCCGCCGCACTCGCGCTGTTGGCGATTGACGTGATCGCCTCGCTGGCCGTGGGCGGCCGTTTGCGCGGACCGCGCGCCGATGTGGCCGCGGCCGTGTTGCTGGCCCTGATGATCGCCACACCGCAGGATGCGCGCGCACAGGATGCCGATGAATTTGCCATCGCGGCGACGCAGGCCGTGTCATTGGCCTATGTCACCACCGGCGATCCGCGAATCGACGAGGTATCAGAGGCCGGATTGCGGGGATTGTCCGACGTGCTGTTCCGCCGCACCTCGATCGAGCCTGTCGCACCGACGGCCCTGAACATCGAAACCGACGAACTTGCATTCTTTCCGTTCCTCTATTGGCCGATGACACCCGGCCAGGCGCTGCCCTCGCGCGAGGCCTACGCCAAGTTGAACCGTTATCTGCGGTCCGGCGGGATGATCCTGTTCGACACCCGCGACGCGGATACGGCACGATTCGGATCGTCCAGCCCCGAGGGGCGGCAATTGCAGTCCATCGCCATGTCGCTGGACATTCCCGCGCTGGAACCGATCCCCGAGGACCACGTGCTGACGCGGACATTCTACCTGATCCAGGATTTCCCCGGTCGCACCGCCAGTCGTGATGTCTGGGTCGAGGCCGCCCCCCCGGACGCCGAACAGGCCGAGGGCATGCCGTTTCGCAACCTCAACGACGGTGTGACGCCCGTCGTGATCGGTGGCAACGACTGGGCACGGGCCTGGGCCGTAGACCAGTTCGGTGACCCGATGTTCCCCGTGGGTCGTGGCAGCGCGGGCGACACACAGCGCGAATATGCCTATCGGTTTGGCGTGAACCTGATCATGCATGTGCTGACCGGCAACTATAAATCCGACCAGGTCCATGTGCCCAACCTGTTGGAAAGGCTGGGACAATGAACATCTGGCGCATGTGTTGTGAGGGCAGGATGCCTCCGGCGGGGATATTTTTAACCAGAAGAAGCAGGGTGGATTAATGCAGAGCGTTGTCCTTGATCCACTGTTGCCGATGGTGGCGATTTACGGTGTCGGCGCGCTTGTACTGGCGACCGTGCTGCTGGCGGTCTGGCGGCGGTTGCCCGGCTGGTGGTTGCGCGGCTTGGCGGGGCTTGCCCTGCTGGGCGCTTTGCTGAACCCCGCACTGAGCCAAGAGGACCGGGTCCCGCTGAGCGATATCGTGATGTTGGTGGTCGACGAAAGTGCGAGCCAGCGGATCAGCGACAGACCGGACCAGTCGGCCGCGGCCATCGCGAATGTGCAGGCCGAGATTGCCGGCATGGACAACACCGAATTGCGGATCGTGACCGTCAGCGACGGTGAGGGCGACGCCGGCACGCAGGCCATGACCGCGCTGACCGAAGCAATGGCCGAGGAACCCCAGGGCCGTATTGCCGGTATCTTGATGATTACGGACGGGCGTGTGCATGACATGGACCGCACCCCGCCCTTGCCTGCGCCGCTGCATGCGCTGGTGACGGGCCAGCCCGACGACTGGGACCGGCGTCTGGTGGTGGCCAATGCCCCGGCCTTTGCCATTCTGGGCGAGCCAGTGACGCTGACCGTGCGGATCGAGGATCAGGGGGCGGCCCCCCAGGGGGTCGTGTCGGTGCCGCTGAACATCAGCATTGATGGTGGCGCGCCCTTGCCCTTTGAGGTGCCGATCGGGCGCGACATCGAATTGCCCGTCAACCTGCCGCATGGCGGGATGAATGTGCTTCAGTTCCAGACGCCGACGGTGGATGGTGAATTGACGGACCGCAACAACGCCGCCGTGGTCCAGATCAACGGTGTCCGCGACCGGTTGCGCGTCCTGCTGGTCAGTGGCGAGCCCCATGCGGGTGAACGCACTTGGCGTAACCTGCTCAAGGCGGATGCAAGTGTCGATCTGGTGCATTTCACAATCCTGCGCCCGCCGGAAAAGCAGGACGGCGTGCCCGTGGACGAGTTGTCGCTGATCGCCTTTCCCACGCGCGAATTGTTCATGGAAAAGATCGCGGATTTCGACCTGATCGTGTTCGACCGCTATCGCAGGCGGGGCATCCTGCCGTCGCTGTATCTCGAAAACATCGCCAATTACGTGCGCGAGGGCGGTGCCGTGCTGGTGTCCTCTGGTCCCGAATACGGCAGCGTCGACAGTATCTTTCGTTCGCCATTGCAGACGGTCTTGCCCGGTGCGCCTACGGCACGGGTCTTTGAGGAAGGCTATGTGCCGCAGGTCACCGACCTGGGCGACCGGCATCCGGTGACCGCCGGACTGGAGGCGATGTCGCCCGGCACCGACGGCGAAGGCCCCGGTTGGGGGCGTTGGTTCCGGCTGGTGGATACCACCGTGCCCGAGGGTGCAGAGGTCCTGATGACAGGGCTGGACGACCGCCCGCTGCTGACGCTGGACCGGATCGGTGAGGGGCGCGTGGCGCTGCTGGCCAGCGATCAGAGCTGGCTGTGGGATCGTGGCTACGAAGGCGGTGGTCCGCAGGCCGAACTGCTGCGCCGCCTCGCCCATTGGATGATGAAGGAACCCGAGCTGGAAGAAGAAGCCCTGTGGGTCGAACCCTCTGGCCAGACCATGCGCATCATCCGGCGCACGCTGGAAGATGCACCCGGCGATATCGTGGTGACCGGGCCGGATGGTTCAGAGGTCACCCTGACGCTGGAGGAGGTCAGCCCCGGACGTTTCGAGACGCTGTGGGAAGCACCTGAAACGGGGCTCTATCGTTTGACGGATGGCACGCTGGACACGGTGATAGCGCTGGGGCCGGCTGCACCGCGTGAATTCGAGCAGACCATCGCCACCGGTGACGTTATGGACGAGACCATCAGCGCCACCAATGGCGGCACCGTGCTGGTGTCGGATGGCGATATCGATATCCGCAGCGTCCGGGCCGGTCGCCCCGCCGCGGGACGCGGCTGGCTGGGCATCACCCCGCGCGAGGCCTACCGCACGGCCGATATTTCCATCGCGCCGATCCTGCCCGCCTGGGCCTTTCTGATCCTGGCGGCGCTGTTGGTCATCGGGGCCTGGCTGCTGGAAGGACGCGGCGCCAAGCGACGCAAGCCCTAATCCGGCAGGGCGATGGACATTGTATCGGTTGACCAGCCGTCAACCGAACATTTTGCGCGGATGAAAACCTCTGTCAGGTCCGGCGGCACGACGACATTGCCAAGTGACCGGGTAAAGGGCTGTTCATTGACATGCGGGTGCAGCAACGTTCGGGTGCCGAGGATTGCGCCATCCGCATCCTCGACCCGCCAACCGTCGGCATAATGATCCCAGCCCGTATCGGGATGGGAAAGGGTCACGTCGAAACGCCACGCGCTCTCGTCACGTGCGACCTGCGCTGCGGCAATAACGGGGGCTTCGGCCAGCGCGGGGGTCGCGAGGCCGAGGATCAAAAACGTGATCTTGTGCATCGGGGCGGTCCTGTGTCGGGGCGGTTGGCCGCAGGTTAGGTGATGCGGGCGCGCTTGTCAGGGCCATGCGTCGTGCCGTAGGCTTTGGTCAGGAGGAAATCATCATGCATATGCCTGCCCCCGACGCCAAGGTCATGGCGCTGAAGGCTGCGCTTGCCGCGCGCCTGCGTGCCGTTTTGCCCGCGGACGCCGTGATCGACGATCTGGCGGAAACCCGCGCCTATGAATGCGACGGGCTGTCGGCCTACAAATGCTCGCCGCTGCTTGCGGTGCTGCCAGCAACCACGGCAGAGGTATCGGACGTGCTGCGCATCTGTCACGAGATGGACGTGCCGGTCGTCCCGCGCGGGTCCGGCACATCGCTGGCCGGTGGGGCCATGCCGACGGCGGATTCGGTTGTGCTGGGCGTGGCACGGCTGAACGCGGTGCTGGAAACCGATTATGCCGACCGGATCATCCGCGTGCAGTCAGGCCGCACGAACCTGAGCGTCACCGGCGCTGTGGAGGCAGACGGATTTTTTTACGCACCCGACCCCAGCAGCCAGCTGGCCTGCGCGATTGCGGGCAATGTGGCGATGAATTCCGGCGGGGCGCATTGCCTGAAATACGGCGTGACGACCAACAACCTGCTAGGCGTGACACTGGTGCTGATGGATGGAACCGTGGTGGAACTGGGCGGCGGGCATCTGGATGCGGGCGGGCTGGATCTGCTGGGGGTGATCTGCGGATCAGAAGGCCAGCTGGGTGTCGTGACCGAGGCGACCCTGCGCATTCTGGCCAAGCCGGAGGGCGCGCGCCCCGTGCTGATCGGGTTCGACAGCAACGCCGTCGCCGGGGCCTGCGTGTCCGACATCATCAAGGCGGGCGTGCTGCCCGTCGCGATCGAATTCATGGACCGGCCCTGCATCGTCGCCTGCGAGGCCTTTGCCAAGGCAGGCTACCCCGACTGCGAGGCGCTGTTGATCGTCGAGGTCGAAGGTTCGGACGCCGAGATCGACCATCAGCTGGGCCTGATCAGTGAAATTGCCCAGCGCCATGACCCGGTCGAGGTGCGCGAGGCCCGCGATGCGGACGAGGCGGCCCGCATCTGGCTGGGACGCAAATCGGCGTTCGGTGCGATGGGGCAGATCAACGACTACATGTGTCTGGATGGGACGATTCCGGTCACAGAGCTGCCACGCGTGCTGGACCGGATCGGCGCGCTGTCGCGAGAATACGGTCTGGACGTCGCGAATGTATTCCACGCAGGTGACGGCAACATGCATCCGCTGATCCTGTATGACGCCAATACCCCCGGCCAGCTGGAACTATGCGAGGCACTAGGGGCCGCGATCCTGAAGCTCTGTGTCGAGGTGGGCGGCTGCCTGACCGGCGAGCACGGCGTCGGCATCGAGAAACGCGACCTGATGACGGTGCAGTTCGCCCCCGCCGACCTGACAGCGCAGATGGCTGTAAAGGATGTGTTTGATCCCAAATGGCTGTTGAACGCGGCCAAGGTGTTTCCCCTTGATGCGAGTGCCGCGCACCGGGCGGCCTAGGGCCACCTTGGAGGCGCTGCCTCCAAACCTCCGGGATATTTCTGACCAGAAGAAGACCTATGACCCTGCAAACCGAAGATGATGTTGCTGATTTTGTGCGGGCGGCGAAAGGGCCGCTGGCCGTGCGCGGTGGTGGAACACGCGCGCAGGGCGGGGGCAATGAGGCACTGTCTGTCGCGGGACTGTCGGGGATCACACTGTATGAACCCGGCGCACTGACGCTGGTGGCCAAAGCCGGCACAGCGATGGCCGAGATCGAAGCCGCGCTCGTGGCGGAACGGCAGCAGTTGGCGTTCGAGCCGATGGATCATCGTGCGTTGCTGGGGACGGCGGGCGTGCCAACCATCGGCGGTGTGGTGGCGACCAATGCGTCGGGGCCACGCCGGATACAGGTGGGGGCCTGCCGCGATCATCTGCTGGGGGTCCGATTTGTCGATGGGTCCGGCACCGTGGTGAAAAACGGCGGTCGCGTGATGAAGAACGTGACGGGCTATGACCTGGTCAAGCTGCTGGCGGGCAGCTACGGCACGTTGGGCGTGCTGACCGAAGTATCGCTCAAGGTGCTGCCGCTGCCCGAACGGGTCGCGACCCTGACCACGGTTGTGCCGGATGCGGCAGCGGCGGTCACGGTGATGTCGGATGCGCTGGGTTCGCCCTATGACGTGACGGGTGCCGCGGCCGCGCAGGATGGTGACGGGTTTCGCGTCCATGTGCGGGTGGAAGGGTTTGACGACAGTGTCCGCTACCGTGCGGGGCAGTTGCGCGATTTGCTGCGCCTTGATGACGGCGGTGATCCCTGGGCAGATTTGCGCGACGTGACGGGTTTGGGCGATTGTCCCGTCGTCCTGCGCGTGTCGGTGCGACCATCGCAAGCGGCTGCGCTGTTGTCGCGGATGGATGGCGTGGACAAGGTGCAACTGGACTGGAGCGGTGGTCTGATCTGGCTGGGCGGTGCACAGGCGGCGTTGTTGGCACAGGCGCAGGCGATCTGCGCCGAGATCGGCGGCCATGCCACGGGGATCAAGGGGGACTTTGGCCCCCTGCCCCGGTTCCAGCCGCAACCGGCACCGCTGGCGGCGATCAGCGCGGGTCTGCGGGCAAAATTCGATCCACGCGGAATTCTCAACCCCGGAGTGATGGGCTGATGCAGACGACCTTTACCCCTGCGCAACTGCGTGATCCGGCCACGGCGCGGTCCAACCAGATCCTGCGCGCCTGCGTGCACTGCGGGTTTTGCACCGCGACCTGCCCGACCTACCAGGTGCTGGGGGATGAGCTGGACAGCCCGCGCGGGCGCATCTACCTGATCAAGGATATGCTGGAAAACGAACGTGTCCCCGATGCCACGACCGTCAAGCACATCGACCGCTGCCTGTCCTGCCTTGCTTGCATGACGACGTGTCCCTCGGGGGTGCATTACATGCATCTGGTCGATCATGCGCGTGCCTACATCAATACCAACTACAAACGCCCCCTGTCGGACCGCGCGTTGCGCTGGGTGCTGGCGCGGGTGCTGCCCTATCCGGGGCGTTTCCGATTGGCGCTGCTGGGGGCCAGGATCGCGCGGCCCTTTGCCCGGTTCATGCCTGATCCGCGTCTGCGCGCGATGCTGCGGATGGCCCCTGACGTGATCCCGCCTGTCAGCCGCAACGACGACCCCCAGACCTTTGCCGTGGCGGAACCCCGGATGCGGGTCGCCTTGATGACAGGTTGTGCCCAGCGCGCGCTGAACACCGACATCAACGACGCGACCATCCGGCTGCTGACGCGGCTGGGGGCCGAGGTCGTGATCGCCGACGGTCAGGGCTGCTGTGGTGCGCTGACGCATCACATGGGCAAAGAGGACGAATCCCACGCCTCTGCCGCGCGCAATATCCGCGCCTGGACGGCGCTGGGTGATCTGGATGCGATTGTCGTCAATACCTCTGGCTGTGGCACAACCGTCAAGGATTACGGCCATATGTTCCGCAATGATGCGCTGGCTGCGGATGCGGCACGGGTCTCTGCCCTGGCGCGCGACGTAAGCGAGGTTCTGCTGGACCTGATGCCCGCTGACAGCCCGCATCTGGATCTGAACGTGGCCAAGGGCGCGATCGCGGGAACGGATGCAGCACGCCTGCCTGCGCAATCCACTGCCGTCGGGACCGGGCTGCGCGTGGCCTATCACGCGGCCTGTTCTCTGCAACACGGACAGCAGATCAAGGCGGCCCCCAAGACGCTGTTGAAACGTGCGGGCTTCACCGTGCTGGAACCGGCCGACAGTCACCTGTGCTGTGGATCGGCGGGAACCTATAACCTGATGCAGCCTGAAATCGCGGGACAGCTCAAGGATCGCAAGGTCGCCACCCTGCGGGCATTGCAGCCCGATATCGTCGCGGCGGGCAACATCGGCTGCATGATGCAGATCGGGACGGCGGCGGGTGCGCCCATCGTGCACACGGTCGAACTGCTGGACTGGGCGACCGGTGGGCCACGGCCGCCCGCGCTTTTGCGTGATCCGGCCACACCGGTGGTGCCAAAGCTGCGCTGATCTGGTCATAGTGTCGCCATGCGCGGGTGCCACCCTACCCCGCAACCGAAAGGACCGACCGTTGCGCCTGACCCTGCCCCTGATCCTGTCACTGCTGGCATCACCGCTGTCTGCGCAGGATACCAGCCTGATGGCGCTGGAAACCTCCGACACCGGGCGCGGCTGGGAAGCGGTCGGCCGGTTGGACGTGGATCGCGGCGGGTTCTGCACGGCTTCGTTGATCGAGGAAAAGCTGATCCTGACAGCCGCGCATTGTCTGTATGACAGCGACGGCAGCCCGATTGCAGCAGAGCGTTTCACGTTTCTGGCGGGCCTGCGCGATGGACGGGCCGAGGCCACGCGCGGCGTTCTGCGCGTCACCGCTCATCCCGACTACATCCACCGATCAGAACGACCGCAGAACGATGCGGTTGCAGTGGATATTGCGGTGCTGGAACTGGACCGCCCGATCCGGCAGGGGCGGGTGACACCGTTCACGCTGGCCACCGAACCCCAGGCGGGCGCGCAGGTCGGCGTGGTGTCCTATGCCAACGGGCGCGCCAATGTGCCCAGCCTGCAAGAAGTCTGCGAGGTTCTGGACCGCCAGGGCGGGATCGTGGTGATGAGCTGTTCGGCCGATTTCGGGGCCAGCGGATCGCCGGTGTTCTGGATGAACGGTGGCACGCCCCGCATCGTGTCCGTCATTTCCGCCAAGGGGCGTTCGGGCACGCGCGACGTGTCACTGGGCACATCGCTTGCGGACCCGCTGGCGCGTCTGCTGGACGCACATGCGCGCGGGGTCGGTGCGTTACCCGTGCCCGTCGCGCGCACTGTTGGTGTGGGCACCCGCGACGGCACGGGTGCAAAATTCGTCCGTCCCTGAGGACCGTTTCAACGGCCTGCACTCTTGAACGCCGGGCAGGTGTTTCCCAAATAAACTCCACCACGATGCCTATCAGGGTCGTGGCGCTCACCAATGGCCGGGCCCGAACGGGGCGGCCTGACAATGTTGTCGCTTGCACAAAAGGATGACCTGACATGCGAAATTTCGACCTTACCCCCCTGTATCGCGCGACCGTCGGCTTTGACCAGATCGCGGAACTGATGGACCGGGCGCTTGCCTCTGACGTGGGCAGCCAGACCTATCCCCCCTACAATATTGAAAAGACCGACGACGACGCGTGGCGCATTTCCATCGCGGTTGCCGGGTTTTCGGACCATGACCTGTCGATCGAGGTCAACGATCGCAACCTTGTTGTGACCGGCCGCAAGGCTGATGACGACAAGACCCGCAAATACCTTCACCGCGGCATCGCGACCCGCGCGTTCGAGCGTCGTTTCCATCTGGCCGACCATGTGCGCGTGACAGGTGCCAGTCATGTGGACGGCATGCTGCACATCGACCTGGTGCGCGAGGTCCCCGAGGCGCTGAAGCCGCGCCGCATCGCGATTGCAAAATCACCTGCCACCGATACCGACGTGGTGGATGCGAAATCGGTCAACTGAACACTGACCGTGGATGAGGAAAGGCGGGCCGTTCTGGCCCGCCTTTTTTGTTGTCCGTGACCTGTTACGGATCGCAGATCGCCCGTTACAGGTCATGTGCGCCGGTCAGAATGTCAGATCGGCCTGATAACCCTGATCGGGTTCGGCACCGGTCACATTCGCCTTGCCGATCTCGTATAGGAATTTCAGCGGGTTCGTGGTGCTGAACCAGCACCCCGCGAGGGTCGGCGTCAGGCACAGCAAACGCACGTCGTCGTCCTGCTTGCCACCCTCGAACCAGGCGCTTGCGACCACACTCCAGAGTTCGTCGCGGATGGCCGCGTCCTGCACCAGTTCAAGTGTGCCTTCGATATTGGCGTATAGTCCGCTCTTCGCATCAGCGACCACGAAACGGGCTGGTTTGCCCTGGCTGTCGGTGTTGTCGACCAGTTCCGTGCCATCGGCTGCGATGAACCAAATCTTGCCGTCACGCGCCTTGCGCAGCGTAGGTGACATCGGCACCAGCTTGCCGTTGTCGGTCAGGCCGAGCATTCCGGCTTGCACATCGTCGATCCGGTCCCAAAAGTCTGTTTTTGCGTCGGTCATCACTGTCTCCTGTTGCGGTGTTCAGTGACAAAACGCGGGGACGGCGGCAGATGTTCCGCCGCCGTCCCGGTGTCAGATCATGCCGTCAGGGCGTGACCGTCCATGTCCTTGACGTCTTCGTTCTGTTCTTTCCACGTTGCGCGTTCCGCGTCGGTTGCGCGTGGCGAAAACAGCCCGGTCAGTGCGTAGAAAATGCCGATCACGGGGGCCAGCCAGCAGGCAAAGGCCAGCGGGATGTACAGCAGGTTTTCAAGATTGCCGTCCATGATGCCCAGACCCAGCGCCGTGATGACAAAGGCACCACCCGCATTCCACGGGATCAGCGGCGACATCAGCGTGCCACCCTCTTCGACCGCGCGGGACAGATTCAACGTGGAATACCCGATACCGCGATACAGCGGCGCATACATGCGACCCGGCAGCGCGATGCTGATGTAGGGATCGCCCGCCACCATGTTCGTGGCAAAGCTGGTCGCGATGGCAGAGGTCTGCACCGCACCAAAGCTGCGCACGCGCGCGGTGATCGCATTGATGATCGACTCAAGGCAGCCCGTGCGTTCCAGCGCACCACCAAAGCCCAGCGCAATCAGCATCAGCGAAATCGTCCACATCATCGACTGGATGCCGCCAGAGTTCAGCAGGCTGTCGATATCGGCAATGCCGGTGTCGATCGCATAGCCGGACTGCGCATAGGTGAACACGTCATGAAGACCGTTGCCCTGCCAAAAGATGGCGACAAGGCCACCCGCCAGCACACCTGCAAACAGCGACGGCAGCGGCGGCTGTTTCTTCAGGGCCAGAGCGACAACGATCAGCGCGGGCAGCAACGGCACGATGCCGATGGCAAAACGCTCGTCCAGACCCGTGGTGATGGCGTCAATCGCAGCAAAGGATGTCTCGCCCTCGCCCATCAGCATGAAACCGGCACCGATATAAATGATCAGCGCGATCAGCATCGCAGGCACGGTTGTCGGCAGCATGTTCTGGATGTGATCGAACACCGTCGTGCCGGTCACGGCAGGCGCAAGGTTCGTGGTATCCGACAGCGGCGAAATCTTGTCACCAAAGAACGCGCCGGACACGACGGCACCAGCCGTCCAATAGACCGGCACGTCAAAACCTGCGCCGATCCCCATCAGCGCCAGACCGATGGTGCCCACCGTGCCCCAGCTGGTGCCCAGCGACAGGGACACGACCGCGCACAGGATCATGGCAGCTGCAAGAAAGATCGACGGATTGAGCAGTGTCAGACCGTAGTAGATCAGCGTCGGCACCGTGCCGGACGCGATCCAGACCCCGATGATCATACCCACCACAATCAGGACCGCCAATGACGGCATCGACACGTGAATGACGTGGAAAACGCCCTCACGGATGTCAAACCAGCCTTGTCCCCGCAGACGGCCCAACAATGCCGTAACGGCAAGGCCCAGGATCAGCGGAATGTGGGGTGTAAAATCACCGTAGTAAAAGAGTTGGAGGGCCAGCAGGCCCAGCGTGATCAGAATTGGCAGTAACGCCAAACCGAGCGACGGCAGATTCTTGTCTGTCGTGGTCATGGTATCCCCTGTTTCAATTATTCTTACGAAAACAACGGGGTCGATATAAAAGATGTTCCAAAGTTTAAAGCAGATGAACCAAAGTCAGGTCAATTCACTGGCATCGCGGGGTTCGGCAGCACAAACAGGCTAATGCGCCGCCGCCCAATTGGCACCTGTCCCGGCCTCTACCGCGAGGGTCACGTCCAGCTTGACCGCAGGGTCGGATGCATTTTCCATCACCGCGCGGGCCGTCGCAATCAGATCGTCCTGCGCGCCGTCGTCCACTTCGAACAGCAATTCGTCATGAACCTGCAACAGCATCTTGGCGGGTTGGCCCGCGATGGCGTCCGGCATGCGGATCATCGCGCGGCGGATCACGTCTGCGGCGGTGCCCTGGATCGGGGCGTTGATCGCCGCACGTTTCGCAAATCCCGCCTGCGGCCCCTTTGCGTTGATTTCGGGCGTGTTGATCCGGCGACCGAACAGCGTCTGGACGTAGCCATGTTCCTTGGCGAATGCGACCGTGTCGTCCATGTAGGCGCGGATGCCCGGGAACCGTTCAAAGTAACGGTCGATGAACCCCTGCGCCTCGGCCCGCGGGATGCGCAGGTTCCGCGCCAGACCAAAGCCGCTGATGCCGTAGATGACGCCAAAGTTGATCGCCTTGGCCTGCCGGCGCACGTCCGGGGTCATTTCGTCCAATGGCACGTTGAACATCTCCGACGCGGTCAGCGCGTGAATGTCCACACCGTCGCGGAACGCCTGTTTCAGCTCTTCGATACCGGCAACATGGGCGAGGATTCGCAGCTCGATCTGGGAATAGTCGAGGCTGACCAGCACCTTGCCGTCCTCTGCGATAAAGGCCTCGCGGATGCGGCGGCCTTCTTCGGACCGGATCGGGATGTTTTGCAGGTTGGGATCGGTGGATGCCAGACGCCCGGTGTTCGCACCTGCGATGGAATAGGACGTATGCACCCGGCCCGTATCGGGGTGGATGTGGTCCTGTAGCGCGTCGGTATAGGTCGATTTCAGTTTCGACAGTTGCCGCCAGTCCAGGATCAGGCGCGGCAGATCATGCAGCGTCGCCAGATCCTCCAGCACGTCGGCCCCGGTGGAATAGGCCCCGGTCTTGCCCTTGGCCGGGGTTTTCCCGTCGGGCAGCGACAGGCCCATCTCGTCGAACATCACCTCGCCCAATTGTTTGGGTGAACCGACATTGAACTTGCGCCCCGCAAGAGACTGGATCTCGTCCTCCAGCCCCGCCATTTTCTGGCTGAACGCGTTGGACATGCGCGACAGCGTATCGCGGTCGACCTTGACGCCTGTCATTTCCATCTGCGCCAACACCGGCACCAGCGGGCGTTCCAGCGTTTCATAGACCGTGGTGACCTTGTTCACATGCAGCTGCGGTTTCAGGTGCTGCCACAGGCGCAGGGTGATGTCCGCATCCTCTGCCGCGTATTTCACCGCCTCGTCGATGCCCACGCGGTCAAAAGTGATTGCGGATTTGCCACTACCCAGCAGTGGTTTGATCGGGATGGGGATATGCCCCAGATACCGTTCGGACAGCACGTCCATCCCGTGATTGTGCAGGCCCGCGTGCATGGCATAGGACAGCAGCATCGTGTCGTCGATCGGGGCCACGTCGATCCCCATCAGGGCAAAGACCTTGGCATCGTATTTCATGTTCTGACCGATCTTGAGGATGCTATCATCCTCGAGCATCGGTTTCAGGGCGGCCAGACAGGCATCCATGTCCATCTGACCTTCGGCCCGCGCGTCGGACCCGAACAGATCGTCCTGCGTCGCAGCCTTGTGCGCCAGTGGAATATAGCAGGCCTGACCGGGGGTCACGCACAGGCTGATGCCCACGAGGTCGGCGCGCATTTCATTCAGGCCCGTGGTTTCGGTGTCAACGGCGACATGACCGTGTTCATAAATCCGGTCGATCCAGACCTGTAGCGCGTCCATGTCGCGCACACACTCATAGGCCTCCGCGTCAAACGGCTGATCGTCGGGCTGCGCCACATCCTTTGGTGCCTCGACCTCGATCGCGGGGGCCTCTTGTCCCAATGACGCGGCGATGCGTTTCGTGACCGTGCGGAATTCCATCTGTGCGAGGAACCCCAGCAGGGTGTCGGGATCAGGATCACGGATTTCCAGATCGTCCAGCGTGAACGGCAGGTCCATGTCGCAATCAAGCTGCACAAGGCGTTTTGACAGCTCGATCTGCGCGCGGTGGTCGATCAGCGTCTGGCGACGCTTGGGTTGCTTGATCTCTTCGGCGCGGTCCAGCAGGCTTTCCAGATCGCCGTATTCATTGATCAGCAATGCGGCGGTCTTGATGCCGATGCCCGGGGCACCCGGCACGTTGTCGACCGAATCGCCCGCCAACGCCTGTACATCGACAACGCGGTTCGGACCGACACCGAATTTTTCCACCACGCCATCGCTGTCGATGCGTTTGTTCTTCATCGGGTCGAGCATTTCGACGCCGTCGCCGACCAGCTGCATCAGGTCCTTGTCCGACGACAGGATCGTGACGCGCCCGCCCGCATCACGGGCCTGATGTGCCAGGGTCGCGATGATGTCGTCAGCCTCGAAGCCTTCGATTTCCTCGCAGGCAATGTTGAACGCGCGAGTGGCATCACGGGTCAGCGGAATCTGCGGGCGCAGATCCTCTGGCATGGCGTCGCGGTTCGCCTTGTACTGGTCGTACATGTCATTGCGGAACGTATGGCTGCCCTTGTCGAAAATCACCGCCACATGGGTCGCGGCATCCGGGCCGGTGTTCCCCTCGATGTAGCGTTGCAGCATGTTCACAAAACCGGACACCGCACCGACGGGCAACCCGTCAGAGGCGCGCGTCAGCGGCGGCAGTGCATGATAGGCGCGAAAGATGAAGGCAGAGCCGTCGATCAGATGCAGGTGGCAGCCTTTGCCAAAGGCCATCAGACCTTGTCCTTGAACTCTTCGTGGATGAACCGCGCATCACAATAGCTGCACTCGACCCAGCCCTTGTCATGCGGAATGGCCAGCCAGACCCGCGGATGCCCCAGGCCCGGGCCGCTGCCATCGCATGCAATGCGCCATTGGTCGACGATCTTGGTTTCCGGTGCGGGACGTGTCATGGACTGGCCTGTGCGTTGTCGCGGGCCCTGCCCGCCTTATATCGCCCCGAACCTATCCCAGCCCAGCAAAGGGTGAAAGACCCATGTCAGACAATGCCATCGAAATTTCCGGTCTGCGGAAAACCTATGCCGCCACAGGGCGCAGTGCGGCGAAGGACGCGCTGAAAGGTATCGACCTTACCATTCCGCGCGGATCAATCTTTGGCCTGCTGGGTCCGAACGGTGCCGGCAAATCCACATTGATCAACATTCTGGCCGGGTTGGTGCTGAAAACCGAAGGCACGGTGAAAATCTGGGGATTCGATCAGGACGTGAACGCGCGCCAGTCGCGGGCGTCGATCGGGATCATGCCGCAGGAACCCAACCTTGACCCTTTTTTCACACCGCGCGGGTCGCTGGATGTGCAAGCGGGCCTATACGGGGTGCCCAGATCGCAGCGCCGCACGGATGAAATCCTGGATCTGATCGGCCTGTCCGACAAGGCCGACGCCTATGCCCGGTCGCTGTCAGGCGGGATGCGGCGGAGGCTCTTGCTGGGCAAGGCGCTGGTGCATTCGCCGCAGATCCTTGTGCTGGACGAACCCACCGCCGGCGTCGATATCGAGCTGCGCAACCTGTTGTGGCAGAATGTGCGGCAGCTGAACGAACAGGGCATGACGATCATCCTGACGACCCATTACCTCGAAGAAGCCGAGGCGATGTGCGACGAAATCGCCATCATCAACCACGGTGAGATGATCGTGCGCGACACCACCGCGAACCTGCTGGGCACGCTGGACCAGAAAACGCTGGTGATCACGCCGGACGCGGACCACCCGGACCTGCCCGCACTGCCGGATGGTGTGACGGGGGAAAAGCGTGCGAACGGCACGCTGGCATTCACCTATCAATCCAGCAAGATCCCCGCAGGGCAAATCATCGACACGGTGCGCAATGCTGGCGTCACGATCCGCGATGTGACGTCCGAACAGCCCGACCTCGAGGACGTGTTTCTGTCGCTGACGTCCAGCCGCTGACGGGACGGTGGGCGGGGCGCCTTTGCGGGCGCAGCCCGTCAAACAGCGCCGCCGACCGTCACTTGGGCAGCATGCGCCCCAGATGTTTGCCGCCAATGATGTGCAGGTGGAAATGCGGCACATCCTGCACACCATGCGCGCGGGTGTTGGCGATGGCACGGAACCCGTCATCGACGCCCGTGATCCGGCAGACCTCTGCCACGGCCTGCATGAAACCCGCCTGTTCCTCTGGCGTGGCCGCACCCGCGAAATGATCCAGCGACACATAGGCCCCCTTGGGGATCACCAGCACATGCACCGGGGCCTGTGGCTCGATATCATGGAATGCCAGGGCGTGATCATTCTCGAACACGGTCTTGTTGGGGATTTCACCGCGCAGGATGCGGGCAAAGATATTCTGGTCGTCGTAGGTGAATTCCATGTCTGTCCTCAATCAACGAATAGGTAGGGCGTTTCAGCCAGCGTCTTGGCCACTTCATCCGACACACTCAGAAAACTGGCAAGCGCCGGGGCATTCTCGATCGGTGTCGCCCGTTCCCTGATCCGGTAGAGATGACTGAAATTGGCGTCCCGGATCCGGTCGCTTTCGAATGTCACATCCTGCTTGATCGTGGGCAGGATCTGGTTGATCGCATCAAGCGGGGTCTGATCCCCCGCAAGGCCCACCCGCTTGGCATGGCCGATCAGGTAGTCCTCGGTGAATTCGCACTGAATTTCCAGCAGACGGGTTGTGGATCGGTCGGAAAAGAAATCCTGCATCAGGTCGATGTTGGATGTGTCCAGGCAGATGATCATCCGGTCGCTTTCGTAATAGTCGAACAGCATCCGCATGAGCGCCCGCCGATGACGGGTGCGTTTTCCCAGGCTGGCCTGAATGCCGCCCAGATCAGGCATCACGGTATCTTCCTCGTTGAACAGATAGGCCACGGCGGGAATGTTGGTGTGGTGCTCTATCGCGGCCAGCAGGCGTTTGGCGACATGCCATTTCTTGCAGGCGATGATCAGCAATTCGCGTTCGCGGCCCAGCGTGCTCTCTGTTTCCCAGAAACGGTCTGCGAACCGGCGGCCGATCCGTCCGCGCCCCGTCAGGAATCGAAACAGGTTGCGTCCTTCGTTCGATATCTGGAAATCGGACCTGTCCGACGCATATAGCCGCCCCAACCGGGCCTTCAGGTCGGTCGCCTCGGGACTGATCTTGCGGGCGAACAGCGCGTCCTGATTGAGCAGCAGATCAAAGTGATCGTTGTAGAATGTCACCGGCATCCCGTAGTCGGTGAACATCAGGAATGTCAGCGTGCGCGCCTCGATTTCCTTGCCCGGCACCAGATGCCGCACGAGTGTCTGAAAAAACGTCTCGTCCGGAATCCAGGTGGTCCGAAAGAACCGCATCACGTCGCGCCGCTGCCGTGCGAAATCCAGAATCATCTCGATGGTCTGACGGCGCAGGCACCACCATTGGCTGCCGATCATGATTTGCAGATCGTCAGGCACCTTTCGCGTCAGGCCCAGACGACGCTGTGTCCAGAAACTCCAGTAGAACCGCCGTTTCTGGGTGCGTTCATTGAACCAATGCCGATAGATCAGCCGTTCTTGCTTGAAACCCGTCTTGATCCAGTCGCTGTCAAAGAAATCAAAGCTTTCGATATAGTCGCGGTCGTTGCGATCCAGAAAGGCGTGGGCATAGGCCGCCGATTTGATCGCAAGGCAATCCCCTGACACCATGTAGAAATGTGTCGCACGCGGAAAGGCCTCGACCGCCGCCTCGACCGCGGAGAGGGTCGCGTCAACCAGGCTCCACTCTCCCCAGCCGCACTTCAGTCGCCGCTTGGCGAATGTCACGTTGGGATTCCCCGCAAGCGCCGCGCGGATCCGGTCGTAACTCTTGCGCGGGGCACGGGCGTCGAAATGAATAGCGATGCAATCGCCCACGGCCGTCAATTGCCGCGCCTGCTGGATGATGGCGTCCGGGTCCTTGTGACAGAGCAGGATAAAGGCAATGGTGGCCATCGGTCAGAGCATGTCCCGTTTACGACTGTTGTAAGGTGTCCTCATATCAACAACACTCGGCCATAAGACAGGGTTTCTTTGTCATGACACCTCCAATAAGACATTATTGGACCATATACAGTCACAGACTTAAACCGACGAGGTAGCGACCCATGGGGTTTCCCGGAACATGGATGACCGAAAGCGAAAGCATGGTCTACCGCGTGGTGCCCAAATGCGCCTGCTCGACCATCGGGCAGATCATGTTCTATTCGGATCACGGGACGTTTTTTGACGGCGACATCCACGACGCGCAGGCCGGTTTGCACAAATGGGCGATGGACGACAGCCAGCCGCTAATCACGGACAATGTCAAATCGCACCGGTCCTATGCCTTTACCTGCGTGCGCAACCCCTACACCCGGATCCTGTCATCGTTTTTCGACAAGATCTGCGGCATCCAGCGCAACGGCAAACGCTATCGCGGCAACCTGGTGCCGCTGCTGATCCAGAAATACGGAATCGAGGTTGGCGACCCCGAGACCGGGTTCGAATTCGACCAGATCAAATCGTTCCGCCGGTTCCTGCTGTTCGCGCGGGACACCATCCGCTGGCGGCGCCCCATGGAACCGGACATTCATTGGTCCGCCATGTCCGGCCATATCAGCACCTTTATCCACAACGGCGGAACCTACGACCAGATTTTCTGGACCGAACAGTTCAACGACGGCATGGGCGAAGTACTGTCCAGGATCGAGACACGCCACCCCGTCGATCTGGCCGCGATCCCGCGTTTCAACGAAAGCGAAGGTCACGGCCCCAAGCGGCTGCACAAGGTGTCCGACTACTTTGACGATCTGTCGATGCATCTGATGTGGGAAATCTACAAAAAGGATTTCCAGCTGTTCCGCTACGATTTCGACAATCCCGACAACAAGATGCCTGTGGGTGACATTGATTTGCGTGAGGTCCACGCCAAGTTGGGCGACTAGAGGGGGCCTTGCCCCCGTGCCGCAAGCGGCACCCCCCAGGATATTTTTGACCAGAAGAAGACAGGACCGCCCGCTATGACCCGTGTGTTGATCCTGGGGTCCGGCCCCGATGTGGCCGAAGCGGCAGACTGGACGCGCGCGCCCTTTGATCTGATCGTGGCGATCAACAACGCATGGCGTGTGCGGGATGATTGGGACATTCATATCTATCCCACCGATTTCCCCGTGGACCGGCGTCCGCGCGATATGCACGACCACCAGCGGATCGTGCAGGCTGACGATTATGTCCCGGTCCAGAACACCTACGGCGGTTTCGTTTATGCTGGCGGGACGATGGCGTTCACCGCCGGGTATTGGGCGCTGGGGGCCTTGCGTCCCAGCCTGATGGCATTCGCCGGTTGCAACATGGTCTATCCGGCCAGCGGGGCCACGCATTTCTATGGGACCGGCACCGCCGATCCGTTGCGGCCGGACGTGACCCTGCGGTCGTTGCCCGCAAAATCGGCCCGGCTGCATGTGCATGCGGCGCGGCAGGGTTGTACCTGTGTCACGGTGACGGGCGCAGACAGCGTGCTGACATTTCCCCGCGCCACACCAGACGTTTTGCCCACCACCCCGGCCCCGTTCGATGCGGGTCTGGCCGCACAGGCCGATGCGATGGAGGCGCGGCTGGACTACGTGGTGCCCAGCGGCAAATACTGGAAAGAAGAAGACCGGTTCGACCCCGCGCAGATCGACGCGCTGGACGCGCTGTGGCTAGGTGCCGTCAGCTAGAGCGTCTTGTCCTCGAACAGACACAGATCGCGAATGATGCAGGCCGCGCATTTGGGTTTGCGCGCCACACAGACGTAGCGTCCGTGCAGGATCATCCAGTGATGCGCATGCAGCTGGTAATCGGCGGGAATGTGATCCTCGATCCGGCGTTCGACGGTATCCACATCCTTGCCCGGTGCGATCCCCGTGCGGTTTCCGATGCGAAAGATATGCGTGTCGACGGCCTGGGCGGGATAGCTCCACCACATGTTCAACACGACATTCGCGGTTTTGCGCCCCACACCCGGAAGTGATTGCAGGGCAGCGCGTGAATTGGGCACCTCTCCGCCATATTCATCGACGAGGATCTGGCTCAGCTTGATGACATTCTTGGCCTTTTGCCGGAACAGACCGATGGTCTTGATGTGTTCCGTCACGCCGTCCAGCCCCAGATCCAGCATCTTTTGCGGTGTATCTGCGATGGCGAACAGATCGCGGGTCGCCTTGTTCACGCCCTTGTCGGTTGCCTGTGCCGACAGCGCCACGGCCACCACCAGCGTATAGGCATTGGTGTGGTCCAGCTCGCCCTTGGGTTCGGGGTCCACTGCGTGAAACCGGCGAAAAATCTCGCGGATCGTGTTGTAGTCGAGTTGCTTTGCCATGGCCCTTGATGCCCCGGCGGCGGGGACTGTGCAAGTTGCGCAAGTTCCGGGTCGCGCGACATGTTGCAGCGCCGTAGATTGGGATCATGGAACAGACACAGAGCTATCATTATCACGTCATGGCCCGCGCGATCACAGAGATCGACGCACGGCAGGGCGCGGCGGCATCGCTGGCCGATATCGCCCATGCGCTGGACATGAGCCCCGCCCATTTCCAACGCCTGTTTTCCGCATGGGTCGGGGTGTCGCCCAAGCGGTATCACCAATACCTGACGCTGGATCACGCGCGGCATCTGCTGCGCGACAGGTTCACCACGCTGGAAACAGCGGCAGAGGTCGGCCTGTCAGGCACCAGCCGCCTGCACGACCTGTTCGTGCGCTGGGAGGCGATGACCCCCGGCGATTTCGCCCGCGGTGGTGCCGGGCTGACGATCCGCTGGGGGTGGTTCGACAGTGCGTTCGGCCCAGTCCTGTCGATGGCGACGGACCGGGGATTGTGCGGTCTGGCCTTTGCCGCGGAAAGTGGCCGTGATGCCGCCATGGATGACCTGACCTCGCGCTGGCCCACGGCCCATTACGTCGAGGACGCAGACACCATCGCGGCATGGACAACCGCTGCGCTGACCACACGCGGGGACGCGCGTCTGCACATGATCGGCGCACCGTTTCAGATCAAGGTCTGGGAGGCGTTGCTGCGGATCCCCTCGGGGCATGTCACGACCTATTCCGAAATCGCCAGCAGCATTGGCCACTCCAAGGCTGTGCGGGCCGTCGGCACGGCGGTGGGCCGCAATCCGGTCAGCCTGCTGATTCCCTGCCACCGGGCGCTGCGCAAATCGGGGGCCCTGGGCGGCTATCACTGGGGTCTGCCGGTCAAACGCGCCCTGCTGGCCGTTGAGGGTGCACGCGCTGACGCGATATCCGCCTGAAATGCGCAATTCTGCCCCCGCTATTTGATAGCGGCGGCGGTTGCGCCATATAGCGAGGTATCTTGAATGCCCGAACGTCGGGGATTCGCATGAAGGAAACACGCTATGACTTTTTCACGTTTGAACATGACCGCCGCGTCCGCAGCCTTGTTGCTGGCCGCTGGCTGCGCTGGCACAGGCGGCCCGAACGACAACCAGAACGCCCGCAATGCCGCAATGATCGGCGCGGGTGCCGGTGTCGTTGCAGGCCTGCTGTCAGGGGATGACGCAACCGAGCGGCGTCAGAATGCCCTCGCAGGTGCTGCACTTGGCGCGGCAGCCGGCGCTGGCATCGGCACGCTGCTGGACCGCCAGGAAGAAGAACTGCGCCGCGAACTGGGCAACAACGTCGGCATCGTCAACAACGGCAACAACCTGACCGTGACCCTGCCGCAGGACATCCTGTTCGCAACCAACTCGACCGCCGTTTCCGGCGCGGCACAGGGTGACCTGACAGCGCTGGCCCGTAACCTGCAGTCCTACCCGAACTCGACCGTCAACGTGATCGGTCACACCGACAACGTCGGCGAGGCTGCATTCAACTTTGACCTGTCGCAGCGCCGCGCCCAGGCCGTCAGCAGCGTGCTGATCAACGCAGGTGTTGCACCCTCGCGCATCCGTTCGATCGGCCGTGGCGAGGACCAGCCGGTAGCCACGAACAATTCGCCCGAGGGCCGTCAGCAGAACCGCCGGGTCGAAATCGTCATCACCCCGAACTAAGCGGCGACTGCCGGAAAACCGCCAACCGTTTCGGTTGGCGGTCACCGGGCAAGACTGCGACCAAGACACAAAAAAACCCGGCGCATAGCGCCGGGTTTTTTCATTCTGCGATGTCGATTGCGTCAGTGCATCTTGGCTTTGACGGTTTCGATGCTTTCGTCGATCAGCGCATTGGTGCGCTTGGCATCCAGGTTCTTGGCGATCACGTCCTTGGACGCTGCAACCGCGACCATGATCGCTTGATCGCGCACATCGCGGATCGCGGCAGCACGGGCGGCGGCGAGCTGATCTTCGGCACCGGCCAGACGGCGTTCGATGTTGGACGCGATCTCGGCCTTTGCCGCTTCGGCAGATCGTTCGGCCTCTTGGCGTGCGTTTGCAACGATCCGGTCCGCCTGTTCCTGAACTTCTTTTTGCTTGCGCTCATATGATGCAAGCAGGGTCTGCGCCTCTTCACGCAGGGCGCGGGCCTCGTCGAGGTCGGACTGGATGCTGACAGCGCGGCTGTCGAGCATTTCGGACACCTTGCCGGGCACCTTGAAGTACAACAGGATCGCGATGAACAGCAAGAAGCCGAGCGTCACGACGAAATCTGTATTCGCCAGCGAAAAGAACACATCGCCCGCAGCGAGTGCAGGTGTTGCGGACAGGGCGAGAACGGCGATCAGGAAATGACGCATGACTTAACCTTTCATCCGCGCGGTGACGGCCTCGTTGATGGCATCCGCGTTGACGTCCACGCCCATGGTGGACACCAATGCCTGCGCCACGTCGCGCGCGACCTCACCCACGTTTTGTGTGGCGTTCGCCCGGATCTCGGCGATGGCGGCTTCGGCCTCGGCGGTCTGGGCGGAAATCTTGGCGTCGGCTTCGGCCAGTGCAGCATCCAGGTCCTTCTGGGCCTCGGCACGGGCTTCTTCCGCGATACGGTTGCTTTCGCTGCGTGCGTCGGCAAGCGCCTTTTCATAGGATTGTTCTGCGGCGGCGGCCTGATTTTTCAGGTCCTCGGCTGCGGCCAGATCGTTCGAGATGGTGCCGGAGCGTTCAGCCAGAATGGCCGAAATGCGCGGCAGGGCCACGCGCGACAGCATCAGATAGATCACGACAAGCGCGACCAACAGCCAGAAAATCTGGTTGGGGAATGTTTCAAAGTTCAGCTGGGGCATGCCAGCGTTCACTTCGGTTGCGACTGTTTCAGTTGCCATCAGGGCCCCCGGATACCTTAGGTTCTACCGGCCGGGCCGCGAATGCGCCCCGGCCAGCCGTAAGGATGATTTGCGGTCGTCTTAGACTGCGAACATCAGCAGAAGTGCGATCAGGAACGAAAAGATCCCGAGAGCTTCTGCGAATGCCAGGCCGATGAAGAGTGTCGCGGTCTGCGACGCAGCGGCGGAGGGGTTGCGCAGTGCGCCGGCCAGGTAGTTACCTGCCACGTTGCCAACACCCAGAGCAGCCAGACCTGTACCGACGCCAGCCAAGCCAGCACCCAGGAATTGGCCCATGTTTGCGATATCGCCTTCCATAATCTTTTCTCCTTACGATGGAATTGCGTTGATGGTTCGTAGACTTACCCGTGGACCTGCCCGTTAGTGGGCCGGATGCAGCGCATCCTTGAGGTAGACACAGGTCAGAATTGTAAAGACGTAGGCCTGAATGCCGCAGACGAGGATTTCCAGACCGTAGATCGCCGTGATGGCCAGAACCGACAGCGGGCTGACAGCGGCAAGTGCGGCGAATGCTGCGAACACCTTGATCACGGCGTGACCGGCGGTGATGTTACCTGCCAGACGGACAGAGTGGCTGACCGGACGCACGAAATAAGAGATGATTTCGATCACGGCGATGATGGGACGCAGGAACAGCGGCGCCTCTGACATCCAGAACAGTTTCAGGAACGACGGTCCGTTCAGCACGAAACCAAGGATGGTAACTGCGAAAAACACGCCGAAACCCAGCACCGCGGTCGCCGCGATATGGCTGGTCGTCGAGAACGACATCGGGATCAGGCCGAGGTAGTTGGCAAACAGGATGAACATGAACAGCGTCATGATGTAGGGGAAATACTTCAGCCCCTCCTTGCCGGTGATATCCTCGACCATCTTGTGGGTGAAGCCGTACATCAGCTCCGCGACAGACTGACCACGGCCAGGGATCGTGGACCGGTTGCGCGTGCCCCAGATGAACAGCGCAGCGATGCACAGCACTGCAATGGCAAGCCACAGGGTCACGTTCGTGGGCGTGTACCAATGCACGGGACCGTCACCGAACAGCGGTTTGACAATGAACTGGTCCAGCGGGTGAAAAACCAGACCGCCAGTTTCTTCGGCACCGTCGTAAGCAGTTTCAGTCGCCACGTGTTTCACCCTCGTCATCGGCGGATTGGTCCGCCTGTTGTTTCGCCTGCATTTCCTTTGCCGACCGCATCATGGTGTTCACACCGGCTGCGAAGCCAAAGAAAATGAACAGCACCAGAAAAATCGGCATGGTCCCAAAAAAAAGGTCCAGACTGTATCCGATGCCGAAACCGATCCCGAGACCGGCCACAAGTTCAATCACCATCCGCCAAGCAAGCTGCGCCTGACCATGATGGCTTTCGCTATGGGACTTCACCGGTTGCGTCACCTTGCGGGCCGCCAGTTTCTGTTCCAGCGCCTTCAGACGCTCGGACGGATCTGGCTGGTCCGGGTTCGGTGTCACGTGGATCTATCCCGTTCGTTCCCGTCAGGGTCTATGGCGCGAATGAAAAGGAGTCAAGCGAGGCAAAATCCACGCCAAGCCATTGATTTGTATCATTTTACTCAATGCGGATATACTGAAACTCGCCCAAAAGCCATGCATCGTGCGCCCGTTCGTCATTCAACCATTCGGTTGACGATAACGCGGGCATGGGCGTATCGGATTTGCATGAGCGGAAATCTGGACACCACCTTTGCAGCACTTGCCGACCCGACCCGGCGGGCGATCCTGTCCATGTTGCTGGAGGATGACATGGCCGTCACGGACGTGGCAGAGCCATTCGAGATGTCTCTTGCTGCGGTGTCAAAGCACCTGAGCGTACTGACGGCAGCGGGTCTGGTGTCACAGGAAAAGCGCGGCCGGGTCAAATGGTGCAAACTCGAACCCGATGCGCTGCATGCGGCAGCGGTCTGGATGCAGGCCTTTGGCATGTTGGGTCCGCTGGACCTGGATGCCTTTGAGGGTTTTTTGCTGGGGCAATTGGAACAGGAAAAAGCCGCCAACCCGTGATCCGGGCGGCGGCTGTTTACCGGCTAACCTGTCGTCAAATTTACAGAACGAACTGCACGATTGCGACGACGATGACCACGAGACCCACGAGATAGATGATATTACGCATTTTTTATCCTTCTTGA
Source organism: Loktanella sp. 3ANDIMAR09 (assembly GCF_001420005.1). Classification (GTDB taxonomy): domain Bacteria; phylum Pseudomonadota; class Alphaproteobacteria; order Rhodobacterales; family Rhodobacteraceae; genus Loktanella. The sequence goes on from NZ_LJAK01000006.1 coordinate 161,426, forward strand.
ACTATTCGTGAGCGAACGCCGCGGTGCGACATTTTGTTCCAATCAGCCCTCGGGTTTTTGCGGGCCGTCATCACGCAGCAGCAAAAACAGTGCCAGAATGGTCAGCGCGATCCCGACCAGAATCAACGGTCGCGGCGGCACGGCCCCCAGCGCCAACTGCCAGCAGATGACCCAGCTTGGCGTCAGATAGGTGTAGGCCATGACCTTGGCGCTTGGCAGGCGGGTCGCGGCGAACTGCAACAGCGCAAAGGTGGCCGCCGATGCAGCGATGGCCACATAGGTCAGCGTGATCCAGACGATCCCCGGCAGACTGGTCCACGGCGTCGCCACAATCGCGTCCCAGGCATAGACCGTCAGCAGCAGCGCCCCGGCCAGCAAGGTGCCACAGGCAAATACCAGCGTGCCCTCACCCCGTTTCAGCAGCGCCACGCAGGGCGTGTAGAAGGCATGCGCGATACATCCGACAAAGAATATCGCCTCGCCGCGCCCCACATCCAGCGCACGCAGCGCGGCCAGATCAGCGCGAAAGATGACCCACAGCGCCCCGATCCCGCCGATGGCCAGCGCCAGTGCCATGCGCGCCGTCAGGCGTTGCCGCAACAACAGCCAGCCGAAACCAGCCGCCATGATCGGTGTCAGGGTAAAGACCGCCGAGGTGCTGACCGGCGGCGCGGTTTTCAGCCCTTCGAACATTGTGGCGAAATAGATGCCCATCAGCGCCGCCAACGCGAAATAGCGCCATGGCGCCTGAAATGCCCTGCGGTTCACCTGCCCTGTCGCCACGGCGGCCACGGCCAGCAACACAGCCGCCAGCCAGAACCGGGCGGCGGTCATCACCACGGGGTCGATTTCGTTTGCAGCACGGCTGCCCAGCGCAAAGCTGCCCGCAACCAGCGCCGAAAAGGTCAACATCGCCAGATGACCCGCCCTGTCGGCGGACCGGGGTTTGAACATCACAGTTCGGCCTTTTTAACCCATTCCTTGAGAAAGGCGACAAAGGTCTGCACCTTCTTGCTGCGGTGCAGATCGACATGGGTGACGATCCAGACATCCACGGACCATTCATCCGGGCTTTCGACGACAGGGACCAGAGTGGGATATCTCAGCAGGTCCAGTCGCGACATGAAACCGATACCCGCCCCGGCCAGAATGGCCTCGCGCAGCACACGGGCGTCCGTCGTCTGGATGCGCCGCCTTTCGTCGGGCACACGTTCAGACAGCCAGCGGTAGAAGGGCGCGCGGTTGACCCCGTCCATATGCGTGACGAATTCGTGCCGTGCCAGATCGGCTTCGGATTCGACCGGACCCATCCGGGCGATGTAGTCCTCTGATGCAACCAACACGGGCTGGAGCTGCATCAGGGGTTGGACCACGTTGTCAGGTTCCGCCGGTCGCGTGCCTGCGCGCACGGCGACATGGGCCTCGCCGTATTCCAGCCGAAAGATGCGTTCATCGGTCAGGATCTGGCTGCGGATTTCAGGGTAGGCCGTGTTGAATTCGTGAATGACCCCGGCAAGGATGATCGACAATTCGCCGATCGAGGTGATGATCAGCTCGCCGCTGACGCCATCGCCCTGCCCCTTGATGCGGCCAACCAGCTGCGTGAATTGTTCGTCCGTCGTTTGCGCCACGCGCAGCAGATCCACACCGGCATCGGTCGGCGTGTAGCCGCGTGCGTGCCGCTGGAACAGTTTTACGCCCAGCCGTCCCTCGAGAGAGTCGATATGTCGGATGACCGTCGCATGATGCACGCCCAGTTGTTCGGCGGCCCCGCTGACCGTTCCCGCCCGCGCCACCTGAAAGGCCGTGCGGATTTCGTCCCAGCTGTCCATGTCGTGCGCTCTCTCTGGTTCAGGCCGTTCTGGGCCAAGGTCGGTTATTTTACCCCATAGCGCAATCGTCAATGACCTGCATCGCTTGACCGTGGCCGGCGGAACACCCCAGTGTAGGACATGACTTCGTTCACCCACCGCCTGATGCGGCTGCACGCATGGACCGTGCAAAAGCCGATCCTCGCCCTTGTGCGGCACACGGGCGTGCTGCGCGTCCTGTTCACCGTGAACGCCGTGATCGGCAACAAGACACCAAAGGGTCTGCGCCTGACGGCCATCGAACTGAACGGCAGGCCCGGCACGATCTGCGGCACGGATGCACCGACACCGAACGGCACGACGCTGTATCTGCATGGCGGTGCCTTCGTGATCGGCAATCTGCGCGGCTACAGGCATCTGGTCGCGCGGCTGGCGCAGGCGGCGGGTACGCGGGGTGTGTTCCTTGATTACCGCTTGGCGCCGGAACACCCGTTTCCCGCCGCACTCGACGATGCAGAGGCGGCCTGGCGCGCGTTGTCTGACGATCCTGATGCCGGACCGCTGACATTGGCGGGGGACAGCGCGGGGGGCAATCTTGCGCTGGCACTCTTGCAGCGGATCATCGCCAAGGGGCTGGTGTTGCCGCACGGCGTGGCTGTGCTGTGTCCCGTCACGGACCTGCGACTGGAAAACCCGTCGCTGGCAAAAAACCGCAAAACCGATCCGCTGGTGTCGACCCGTTGGGGCGCGCGGGGCGTTGCGGCCTATTTGGCCGGTGCCGATCCCGCCCAGCCCGATGCCTCGCCGATCCTGGGGGATTTCACCGGTGCACCGCCCGTCCTGATCCACACTGACTGCGGCGAGGTGCTGCACGACGATGCCTGCCTGATGGCCGACCGGCTGCGCGCACAGGGCGTGGATGTCACATTGACCAAGGAGGCGGGTCTGTATCATGTCTGGCACCTGAACGTCGGGCGCACCGTCGAGGCAGGTCGCAGCGTGGCCCAGATCGGCGCATTCCTGTCTGACGCGGTGACAAGGGGCCGTTCATGACGACATTGATCCTGATCCTGCGGATCGCGCTGACCGTCGCGTTTCTCTATTTCGGTCTGCGCAAGATTTTCGGCGGAAAAGAAGACGTCAAAGTCTACGACGCGCTTGGTTTCGGGCAATGGCCGCGTCCCATCACCGGCAGCGTGGAAACAATCTGCGCCATCGGGCTGTGGGTGCCGGGGTTGCAGGGGATTGCGGCCCTGGGCCTGCTGGCAACGGTCATCGTCGGCACCACCGCGCTGACCCTGTTCACCAGATTGCCGCGCGCGCACATGTTCGCACTGATCGCAGGCAGCGCCGTGCTGGTCTGGTTCGATGCCGCCGATATCCTGCGTTTTCTGCCGCTGGCTTGACTCTGTGACTGTCCCCGCGTAATCCGCAACCAATTCCCCGGAAGCTGTGCCTTCCGGTCCCCGGTTTACGGGGATCGCCCTCCGTCAGCGCGTTGCGCCCACGGGGGCGCTACCGCATTGAGCGTTCGTCCCCATATGGGTGGCAACGCAACCGACGACAGGACGAGCCATGTTCGAGAACCTCTCTGACCGCCTATCAAGCGTCTTTGACCGCCTGACGAAACAGGGTGCCCTGTCCGCGGACGATGTCAAAACCGCCATGCGCGAGGTGCGCGTCGCCCTGCTCGAGGCTGACGTGTCGCTGCCCGTGGTGCGCGATTTCGTCAAGGCGGTCGAGGCCAAGGCGACCGGTCAGGCCGTGACCAAGTCGATCACGCCGGGCCAGCAGGTTATCAAGATCGTCCACGACGAATTGCAGCACGTACTGACCGGCGCAGAGGACCCCGGCGCGCTGAAAATCGACAACCCACCCGCCCCCATCCTGATGGTCGGCCTGCAGGGTTCGGGCAAGACGACGACGACGGCGAAACTGGCAAAACGGCTCAAGGAGCGTGAGGGCAAGAAGGTCCTGATGGCCTCGCTTGACACCAACCGCCCTGCGGCCATGGAACAGCTTGCGATCCTCGGCACGCAGATCGGTGTGGATACCCTGCCCATCGTCAAGGGCGAGACGCCCGTTCAGATCGCCAAACGCGCGAAAACGCAGGCCAGCCTTGGCGGGTATGACGTGTTCATGCTGGATACCGCTGGCCGGTTGCACATCGACGCCGAACTGATCGCGCAGGCCGCCGAGGTACGCGACGTGGCCAACCCGCGCGAAACGCTGCTGGTGGTTGACGGCCTGACGGGTCAGGACGCGGTGAACGTCGCGCAGGAATTCGACGACAAGATCGGCGTGACCGGCGTTGTCCTGACCCGTATGGACGGCGATGGACGCGGCGGTGCGGCGCTGTCGATGCGTGCCATCACCGGCAAGCCCATCCGCTTTGTCGGTCTGGGCGAAAAGATGGACGCCATCGAAACCTTCGAGCCGCAGCGCATCGCGGGCCGTATCCTGGGCATGGGCGACATCGTGGCCCTGGTCGAAAAGGCGCAGGAAACGCTGGAGGCCGAACAGGCCGAGCGCATGATGAAGCGGTTCCAGAAGGGCCGTTTCAATATGAACGACCTGAAGATGCAGCTGGACCAGATGCTGAAAATGGGCGGCATGGAAGGCATGATGGGCATGATGCCCGGCATGAACAAAATGAAGGGCCAGATGGACAAAGCCGGGATCGACGACAGTATCCTGAAGCGCCAGATCGCCCTCATCAATTCCATGACCAAGGCAGAACGCGCCAACCCTGACCTGCTGGCTGCCTCTCGCAAAAAGCGGATCGCCAAGGGTGCTGGCCTCGAAGTGTCGGAACTGAACAAGCTGGTCAAACAGCACCGCCAGATGGCCGACATGATGAAGAAAATGGGCAAGGGCGGGATGCTCAAACAAGCGATGAAGCAGATGATGGGCAAGGGTGGCATGCCCGACATGAACGACCCCGCCGCCATGCAAGAGGCCGCAAAGGCCATGCAGGGCCGCATGCCCGGTGGCGGCCTGCCCGGACTGGGCGGTGGTTCCGCCCTGCCCCCCAGTCTGTCCGGTTTTGGCAAAAAGAAATAAGCGATGAAGTCGGATCGTTCCCTGCACAGCCGCGTGCTGACCTCTGCCCCGGAGTTGACCACCGGGCGGTTGTTGCTGCGCGGCCCGCAGGACAGCGATCTGGACGCGTTGACAGAGATGGTGACGCAATCGGACCGCATGGCGCATGTCGGCGGCAAGGGCACCAGCACCGAAGCCTGGCGCGCATTCATTTCGGGGATCGGCCACTGGCAGATGCGGGATTTCGGGTTCTTTACGATCACCGACCGCAACAGCGGCGAAACCTTTGGCCGTTGCGGTCTGCTGCGCCATGTCGGCTGGCCTGAAACCGAAATGGCCTACCACCTGTTCGACGGCGCAGAGGGACGCGGCATCGCCTACGAGGCATGTGTTGCCGTGCGCCGCTGGGCGGGCGAAAACCTTGGCCTTGGGCCGCTGGCGTCGTTCATCGCGCCTGCCAATGCGCGCAGCCGTGCGCTGGCCAAGCGCCTGGGCGCGGTCGAGGAAGGCCTGCACGTCATCGACGGCGACGAGGCATTGGTGCACCGGCACCTGGCGCATGATGCGCCGCTGGCCCGCGCGCAATGGCTGGAGGTGTCGCAATGAACCACAGCCTGCAAACCGCCCGCCTGATCCTGCGTCAGCCCAATGCATCGGACTGGCCCGCGTTCCGCGATTTCATGGCGTCGGACCGTGGCGCGCTGTTCGGCCACACGACCGAAGGTGCCGCCTGGCGCAGCTTTGCCGCCGAACTGGGGCACTGGCAGATATTCGGTTACGGCATGTGGGCCGTCACGCAGCGCGGATCGGATGCCATCGTGGCGTTGATCGGCCCGTGGTGCCCGCCCGACTGGCCAGAACGCGAAATCGGCTGGATGGTGCTGGACCCCGCAATCGAAGGCACCGGCATCGCCCATGAGGCGGCCAAGGCATCGCTGATGCACGCCTTTACGGCCCTGGGCTGGACCACCGCCGTCAGCTACATCGCCCCCGGCAACACCCGGTCTGCCGCATTGGCCGCCCGGTTGGGCGCCGCACCCGACCATGCCGCGACCCCGCCCGCCAGCTACGCAGGCCAGGTGGTCTGGCGTCATCCCCTGCCAAAGGACCTGTCATGACGATACATCCCTGGGAACAGCCCCCTGCCGGACAGGCCGCCGTCGCGGTCGACCGCATCGTGCAGGCGCTGCCGCGCATTGCAACGGACCGCACCATCATGCGCGGCCCCTACATGGAAGATTTCGACGTCTTTGCCGATCTGGTGACGTCGGACCGGGGGCGCTATGTGTCCGGCCCATTGACGCGCGAGGGTGCATGGGACGATTTCATTCAGCTGACCGCCAGCTGGATCTTGCGCGGTGCCGGCCTGTGGACGGTCGAACATCAGGACGACAAGCGCGTGCTGGGGTTCGTGCTGCTGGGCCACGAAACCGGCGATCCCGAACCCGAACTGGGGTTCCTGTTCACCCAAGAGGCCGAGGGCAACGGTTACGCATTCGAGGCCGCAGAAAAGGCACGTAACAATGCCTGGAACGCGCTCAGCTTTGACACGCTCGTCAGCTATATCGACCCCGAAAACGACCGCGCGATCGCGCTGGCGAAACGCCTGGGTGCGGTCAAGGACGACGGCATGCACGACGGCTGCGAAATCTGGCGTCACCCCCGACCGGAGTATGACCTGTGACCGATGATCCCGTCATCCGCGCCGCAGAAGTGCTCAAGGAACACCGCGCCAGCATCGACCGGCTGGACGCGATCCTTGTCTATACCTTGGGCGAACGGTTCAAGCACACGCAGGCGGTTGGCGCGCTCAAGGCCGCGCACGATCTGCCGCCGTCAGACCCCACGCGCGAGGCGACACAGATCGCCCGCCTCACCGATCTTGCGAAACGGGCCGATCTGGACCCGGAATTCGCCAAGAAATTCCTGAATTTCATCATTCAGGAAGTCATCCACCACCACGAACAACACAAATCCTGACGGGCCTCCCCCGTCATCAATACCCAAGAAGGAAAAACATCATGGCTATGAAAATTCGTCTCGCCCGCGGCGGTTCCAAAAAGCGCCCCTATTATTCCATCGTTGCTGCCGACAGCCGCATGCCGCGCGACGGCCGTTTCAAGGAAAAGCTGGGCACCTATCAGCCGATGCTGTCCAAGGACGATGAAAACCGCGTCAAGATGGACATGGAGCGCGTGACCTACTGGCTGGGCCAGGGCGCAGAACCCACCGACCGCGTCGCCCGCATGCTGGAGGCCGCAGGCCACCTGCCCAAGAAAGACCGCCAGAACCTGAAAAAGGGTGAGCCGGGCAAAGCTGCCAAGGCACGCGCCGAAGAAAAGGCCGCCAAGCAGGCCGCCATCGACGAGGCCGCTAACGCCCCCGCCGAGGCCCCCGCAGAAGAGGCCGCAGCAGAGGAGTAAATCCTGCGCCGCGTGACCGATTGGCCCGCCTGTGCACCCGCACGGGCGGGCCTTTTTCGTATCGCGCCCCTATTCCGCCCGCTCCCTGGTCGCGCTACACTCGATCCCGAACAGAATTCAGGGGCGTTGCATGACCGAGACCGTAATCGTGGGCCGTATCGGCGGATCATTCGGCGTCAAAGGCGAGGTCCGGATCAAATCCTTCTGCGCCGATCCGCAGGCCATCGCGGATTATACACCGTTGACGACTGCGGACGGGCGCAGCTTTGCCCAGATGGTGCTGACGGGGCAGACCAATGGCGGTTTCACCGCGCGGCTGGACAGCGTCATCACCAAGGAAGACGCCGATGCGCTGCGTAACGTCGATCTTTATGCGCCGCGCGATGTGCTGCCAGCCCTGCCCGACGACGAATATTATTACACTGATCTGATCGGGTTGACCGTGGTCGATACCGGCGGCGTGACGTTGGGCACGGTCGCGCGGGTGGTCGATCACGGCGCTGGTGATCTGCTGGATGTGACGGTGGCCGGGCAATCCGACACGGTCCTGATCCCCTTCACCCGCGCGGCGGTTCCCACGGTCGATCTGACCAGCCGTCGCATCGTGGCCGATCCACCCGAGGGTCTGTTCCCCACATGAGGCAGATTTTCATCCATCCGGGGTTCCACAAGACCGGGACCAGCTCGATCCAGCATTTCCTGTGGTACAACCGCGAAACGCTGGACCCGTTCGGCGCACCGGTGATGCTGCGGCACATGAAACCGCTATTGCAGATCATCGGGCGGTTTTCGCGCACGCTGAACCCCCTGGACCTGATGGATTACGTGGCCCGCATGGACGATGCATTTGCCGTGGCGGCCCCCCGCAGCGACCAGAACATCATCATGTCCTGCGAAGGATTGCTGGGCAACCTTCCCGGCGGGCCGGGGGTCGCCTCTTACGCGCCGTCGGTCACGCTGGCCGCCTATCTGACCGGCTACCTCTCGGAACGGTTCCCCGATGTGCGGCAACGCATGATCCTGACGACGCGCGATGCCGACGGCTGGCTGTTCAGCACCTACCGGCATCATCTGCGCGGACACCGGCTGAAACTGGATTTCAAGGAATTCGCGGCCCTGCACGCAGGCACCGCCGATCTGGATAAAACCGTGGCAGAGGTGGCAGACGTGATCGCCCCCGTGCCCGTCGACACTCTGCCGATGACCGACCTGCTGGCGCATGATTTGGGGCCCGGTGGCGCGTTGTGCGAACACATGGGTGTGTCGCCCAAGATCATGGCGCAGCTGGCACCTGTGGGGACCGGCAATGCGGGACCGGATACCGCGTTGTGGCAGAAATTCCTGGACCTGAACCGCAGCCCGCTGGCCGATCGCGCAGTCGCCGCCGAAAAGGAACGCCTGGCGGCAGAGGCAAACCTGGGCGGCTGGCGGTTCGCCTGAGATGACCCGCGTCATCGTCCACCCCGGTTTTCACAAGACCGGGACATCCAGCCTGCAAACCTACCTGACCCAACACCGTGCAACGCTTTGCCCGCATTTCGCGTTCTACGGTAAGGACGACTTCTTGCAGGCCGGTGCAGCGGCGCGCCTCTATGCGCAACGCCCGTTTCGGTGGCGTCTCTGGGCCTTTCGGCGCCGCCTTGACCGGTTTCTGGCCACGATCCCGGACGCCCCCGTGATCGTGCTGAGCCGCGAGACATTCAGCGGGGCGATGCCGGGCCACCGCCGCATCTCCGGCAAACTCATCACAAGGTACCATGACGTGGCCGTGCCATTGGGCCATCAAATCAATGCGGCACTGCGCGGCCGGTTCGGGCCGGACGTGCAGATTACCTATTTCTATACCCTGCGTGACCGCGAGGACTGGATCAGGTCGGTCTATGGTCACCTGCTGCGATCCATTCACCTGACCTGCGATTTCGGCGCGTTCCGCGCGCAATTTCCCGATCTGATCGACCCCGCGGCCGAGGCCATGCGCATCACGCAGGATCTGGGCATTACCGATGTGCATTGCGCCGATCTGCACGATATCGGCCACCGCCGCGCCGGACCCGCAAGCGCGTTGCTGGACCTCGCAGGCGTTCCGGCAGAGGTTCAGGAGGCCCTGCCGCCCGCTGCCCGCGCGAATACCGGAGAGGACCTTGAATTGCAGAAAACCTTTCTGGCACTGAACCGCGCGGGCCTGAGCAAGGCCGCGTTGAAACGCCGCAAGGAGGATCTGCGCAGACAGGCAAACTAACGCGCATGGAACAAAATGTCGCAGCCCCGGGTTGGATTATTAGTCAAACCAGAAAGGATCTATCATGATCGGTTGGATTATCACTCTACTCGTTATTGCCGCCATCGCGGCGCTGCTCGGCTTTGGCCGGATCAGCGGCCTTGCCCTCACCGGTGCAAAAGTACTGATCGGCATCGTGCTGATCCTGTTCCTGCTCGTGATTTTTGGCATCGTCGCGATCGCCTAGTGCAAGGCGGCCCGCGCCGCGCTATGACGCGGGCCATGACTGACACGCCCCGTTCCGCCGGTCGCAAGACCATCCGCCCCACGCTGCAACCGCGCGACCTGATGACCGACCAGCCAGAGCTGGCGGGCGTCTGGACCGCGCAGGTGTTGACCCTGCTGCCAGAGGCATTCCCCGGTATTCTGGGCGAAAGCCTGCTTGGTCGCGCGCTCAAGGACGATCTGTGGCAGCTGAATGTCACCGACCTGCGCCACTACGGTGAGGGTAAACACCGCAACGTCGATGACACCCCGGCGGGTGGCGGTGCCGGCATGGTATTGCGCGCCGATATCCTGGACCGGGCGCTGCACGATGTGCGTGCCGGGTCGCGCGGGCGCAATCCGCTGATCTATCTGACGCCACGCGGTCGTCCCATGACGCAGGCGCTGATGCACAAGCTGGCCGCCGGTGACGGCGTGACCCTGTTATGCGGGCGTTTCGAGGGGGTGGACGAGCGCGTGATCGAGGCGCACGACATGATCGAGGTCAGCCTTGGCGACTTTGTCATGACCGGCGGAGAGATCGCCGCAATGGCCTTGATTGACGCAACGGTCCGTCTTATACCCCGCGTGCTTGGGAATCAGGCATCCGTGGAAGAAGAATCCTTTTCTCATGGATTGCTTGAACATCCCCAGTACACGAAACCCGCCGTCTGGAACGGTCGCGCGATACCCGAAGTTCTTCTGTCGGGGCACCACGCGAAGATCACCGACTGGCGACGGGCACAGGCCGAAAGGCTGACAAAGGAACGCAGACCTGACCTCTGGCGGGCTTATTGTGCGGTGCACGGTAGGGACCCGGACGAAGACACAGAGCTCTGAGGCACGCATAAACGTCGCGGGAAAACCCGTGCTATCATAGGAGCGCATGATATGGATATCATCGCACAGATCGAAGCGGAGCAGGTTGCTGCGCTGGGGAAGACCATCCCCGATTTCAAGGCGGGTGACACCATCCGCGTCGGTTACAAAGTGACCGAAGGCACCCGGACACGGGTTCAGAATTACGAAGGCGTCTGCATCGCCCGCAAGAACGGCCGCGGCATCGCCGGTTCGTTCACGGTCCGCAAGATTTCCTTTGGCGAGGGTGTGGAACGCGTGTTCCCGCTGCATTCGACAAACATCGACGAGATCACCGTGGTGCGCCGCGGTAAGGTCCGCCGGTCCAAGCTGTACTATCTGCGCGCCCGTCGCGGTAAGTCCGCGCGTATCGCCGAGATGTCGAACTACAAGCCCCAAAAAGACGCATAAGGACGGACACGATGAAAAAAGACATCCATCCCGATTACCACACCATCGACGTCAAGATGACCGATGGCACCGTGGTCCAGATGAAATCCACCTGGGGCAAGGAAGGCGACCAGATGTCGCTGGATATCGACCCCTCCGTGCACCCCGCATGGAACGGCGGCAGCACCCGCCTGATGGACTCGGGCGGTCGCGTGTCCAAGTTCAAGAGCAAATACGCCGGCCTCGGCTTCTAAGCCTGACGCCTGTGACAGACGACAAACGCCGCCCCCCGGGGCGGCGTTTTGCGTTGGGGACACAAGATTGAATCGATACCTGAAAACAACACTGCAAACGCAGGTTGCATTTCAGGATTTCATTCACCCCGAACACGCGCAAAGATCCGATGGGGTACGCTAAAACCGGCGTTTCGCAAAAACTTTGCACGGCGCAAGGACGATTTCATGGAATTTCTTATCGGGATCGCCCTTGTCGGCTTGCTGATCTTACTCGTGACTTTCGCCCGCGGCACAGATGATCCGCCAGTGCGCCCTGAGGCCGAACCAGTCCGGCCACCGAAATGGAATATTCCACCAAAACCAACGCAACCAGGAGCCAGATCCAGGCCGCAGCCCAAGCCGTCATCCACGCCGTATCGAAATACCGAAAGCAGCCACACACTCACTGGTCCGGCCTACATCATCGACGGCGACTCGTTGCGCATCCAGAAAACGGAAATACGCCTGTTCGGCGTGGATGCCCCGGAATTCCATCACCCCTTTGGCAAAAAGGCGAAATGGGCGCTGGTTCAGCTGTGTAAGGGTCAGACCATCCGCGCGGACGTCGTCTGCACCGACGATCACGGCCGCACTGTCGCACGCTGTTATCTGCCCGACGGGCGCGATCTGTCCGCCGAAATGGTCAAGGCCGGTCTGGCAATCGACTGGCCCAAATTTTCCGGCGGGCGCTATCGCGACCTCGAGGTGGACAACGCCCGCAAGAAAATGTGGCTGGCGGATGCACGCCAAAAGGGGTGGATGCACGTCTGGGAAAAATTCGACGCCGATCAAAAGGCGAAAGCGTCACGAGACTGAATCTGCCGCGGTCTGCGCGTCCACGCGCACCAGCAGACCGTCCGGGGTGACATCGACGCGCACCGGGTCCATGATATGCCCGACAAAGGTTTCACCATCCGGTCGGTCGGCAAACCCCATCAGCATCAATCCCTGATCCGTGTCCAACAGGCTGGCCGCATAGCGATTGGGGGGCAACGCCCCGTCCAGAAAGCCCGGTGCCAGACGCCACGGCCCCCGTGGGCCGTCACCGATCAGGTAGTGACTGCCCGTCACGGGCCGGGTCATGGCCGCGCGTTCTGCGCTGAAATGCTCTGCCGCGGTCGAAAACAGGCAGAACCAGCGGCCATCCACGTCAAAGACCTTTGGCACCTCCAGCTGACCGAATTCACCGATGAAAACCGGCGGCTGCAACGTCCATGCCACCCCGTCGGGCGACGTCGCCAGCCCGATACACCCGCCAGCATTGGGTTCGGCAATCCCTGCGGCGCGGGCGGTAAAGAACATCAGCCATCCCGGCCCCTGTGGGTCGCGGATCACCCAAGGGTCGCGCATCGCCCGGTCTGACCAGACACCGACCTGATGCGTGGCCTCGTAATGGCGGGCATTGGGACCATCCATGTCCAGCGCCAGACCGTCACCCACGCGCGACCAATGGTGCAGATCATCCGATACCGCATGCCCGATCCGCTGATACAAGCCGTGCTCTGCCCGGTTCGTGCCCGTATAGTAAAGGTGCCAGCGCGCATCATCGCCCCGGACCACACATCCCGTCCATGTCGTGTAATTGTCCCACGCCTGCCCCTCTGCCGGACCGAAGGTCCGCCCCAGATGGGTCCAGTTCACCAGATCGACACTGGTTGCATGACCGATGCTGACGTTCCAGTGCCGCAGGTCGGGATCACCCAGATCGCGCGGCGCCTGCAGGAAATAACCGTGCCAGACATCGCCGTCGCGCAGATACCAGCTGTCCCAGATAAATTGATCATCCAGCGCAAGAACCATCGCAAGCCTTCTCCAGTTCGTTTCGGGCCGCCACCTGACACCCCGAGATTGGCCCCGACCATAACGCGAAACGCCGCCCCGAAGGACGGCGTTTCAAACCTGATCGGGAATTCTTTCAGCCGCGTCCACCGCCGCCGCCGGCACGCCTGCGACGCTGACCGCCACCGGGTTTGGCATTGGTGTGGCCCGGCTTGTTCTGGTTTGCGGGTTTGCCGCGACCGCCACCGCCGCCATTGCCTCCGCGCCCACGGCCACCGCCGCCGCCGTTGGGCCGCTTTTTCTGACCCGGCTGGATTTCCCAGCGCGTGCCTGTCGCCGTCGGGATCGTCGATTTCATCGCTTTTTCGATGTCCTGCAATTCGATCATCTCATCGGGTGCAACCAATGCGACCGCGCTGCCGTCAGCACCCGCACGCGCCGTCCGGCCAATGCGGTGGACATAGTTTTCTGCCACGTTCGGCAAGTCGTAGTTATAGACAAAAGCCACATCGGGAATGTCCAGACCACGGGCGGCCACGTCAGTGGCGACCAGAACCCGGACCTTGCCCTGCTTGAAAGCCTCCAGCGCGCGATCACGCTGGCCCTGGGATTTGTTGCCGTGGATGGAAGCGGCGGCAAAACCCTTGTTCTCGAGCTGCTTGTAGATCTTTTCGCAGCCATGCTTGGTCCGGCCAAAAACGATGGCCAGTTCGTCGCGATGCGCGTCCAGCAGTTCGACCAGCAGGTCGAACTTGGCTGCTTGCGCCACGAAATGCACCGATTGTTCGATCTTTTTCACGGCCTGACCCGGCGGGTTGACCTGCACGCGCACGGCATCCTTGAGGTAGGTATCGGCCAGCTCGCTCATCAACTTGGGCATTGTGGCGCTGAACATCATGGTCTGGCGATCGGCCGCCAGCAGCGGCGCGATCCGGCGCAGCGCGTGGATGAACCCCATGTCCAGCATCTGGTCGGCCTCGTCCAGCACCAGATAGATGGTTTCATCCAGACGCACGGCACGGCGGTCCAGCAGGTCGATCAGGCGACCGGGCGTGGCAACCAGCAGGTCGACACCGTTTTGCAGACGTTTCTGCTGCGCCACGATCCCCGCGCCGCCCACGACCAGCGCCACCTTGAGGTGACTACCCATGGTATAGTTGGTCAGATTGTCGGCGATCTGTTTTGCCAGTTCGCGCGTCGGGGCCAGGATCAGGCCACGGACGGTTTTCGGGGCCGGTTTCGTGCCGGCCTTCATCAGCGCGTCGATCATCGGCAGGCCAAAGGCCGCCGTCTTGCCGGTGCCGGTCTGGGCCAGCCCCATGACATCGCGACCCTGCATCGCGTAGGGGATCGCCTGTTTCTGAATGGGGGTGGGTTCGGTGATGCCTTGCTCTGCAAGTTTTTCCACCAGGCGGGGCGCAAGGCCCAACATGTCGAAATCCATATATAACTCTTTCCGGGACCAGACGGCCCCTTGCGGCACACGGCAATCGTGTGCGGCGCAGATGGGTCGCTGCAAATAGTCGTCCACGCCGAATTGCCCGGACGCCGCTTGCGGCGCTGGACCCCCTGCGTGACCGTGGGAACCTGAAAATTTGACGGTGATTTGCGGGGCGTTCTGGCCCGGCCCTGCTCACGCGGCAGGATCATACGTCTGTGGGGCAGATGCGCCTTTGCGCAGCACATGTCAACCACCCAGACAAAAGCAGTGGCAGAAGGCCGCTTGCGCTTTTCACGCCGCACCACACAAGATAAGGTGTGCCAAACGAACAAGAGGGCTTTCGCGTGGCGCATATCATCGTGGTCGGCAACGAAAAAGGCGGTGCTGGCAAATCGACCGTCGCCATGCACGTGGCAACGGCGCTGGCGCGGATGGGGCACCGGGTCGGGACGCTGGACCTGGACATGCGGCAGAAATCGCTGGGCCGCTACATGCTGAACCGGCAGACATTCCTGCGCGACGAAGGCCTTGATCTGCCCTCGCCCACCTATGCGGAATTGCCCGAAATCGACCAGGCCAGCCTGGGACCGAACGAAAACATCTATGACCACCGCCTGTCCAAGGCCGTCGCCGGACTGGAACCCACATCGGATTTCATCCTGATCGACTGCCCCGGCAGTCACACCCGGCTGAGCCAGGTTGCCCATTCGCTGGCCGATACGCTGCTGACGCCGCTGAACGACAGTTTCGTCGATTTCGACCTGCTGGCGCATGTCGATACCGCTGGCGAACAGATCACCGGGCCATCGGTCTATTCGGAAATGGTATGGAACGCGCGGCAGTTGCGCGCGCAGGCCGGCCTGTCGCCCATCGACTGGATCGTGGCGCGCAACCGTGTCGGTGCCCAGCAGATGGTCAACAAGGACAAGATGGAACGCGTGATCGAAAAACTGGCCAAGCGGATCGGTTTCCGCATTGCGCCCGGTTTCAACGAGCGCGTCATTTTCCGCGAATTGTTCCCCCGTGGTCTGACCCTGCTGGATCTGCGCGACATCGGGGTCAAGAACCTGAACATCTCGAACGTGGCCGCCCGTCAGGAATTGCGCGAGCTGATCAAGGCGCTGAACCTGCCCGGTGTCACGGCGGATTTCTAGGCGTTCAGAAACGCGGCCACGTCAGACAGCAGGATGCGCGCCTCTGGCAAGGTATCCGGCCAGATATGCCACATGTGAAACAGGTCCGGCACGGTGCGCAATGTCACCTCGGCCCCGGCAAGTGCAGCCGCATGCGCAAGCAGCAGGCTGTCGTCCAGCAGGACTTCTGACAGGCTGACGGACATCAGCGTGGGCGGCATTTTCGACAGGTCCCCAAGGAGTGGGGACACCTCTGGGTCGTGCGGATCACGGTCGCCAAAGGCCATATGGGCCAGTGCCGCATCCTGTGCATCATCATTCATCAGATCGCTGTCACTGTTACGCGTCCGCGTGGTGCTGGCACCGCTGCGATCGGTGTTGGGCGACAGCAGCGCCATGCGCGGAATGTCAGCACCCGACTGGGCCGACACCAGCGCCAGATGACCGCCCGCACTGTCACCCACCACCCGTGCCCCCGGCAGCGCATCCAGCACCTGCCGGGCGGCCTCGCGGATCGCGGGCCAGCCGAACTGCGGGGCCAGCGGGTAATCCGGCACGAACACGCGCGCACCGGTCAGACCCGCCAGATAGCTGGCGCAGCCCGCATGGGTGTCGGACCCGCCAAAGACATATCCCCCGCCGTGAAACCAGACGATCGGGTCCGGTCCCTGCCCGAACCAGCGGCCACGACACCCCCCGACCGTCTCGGTCGGGGGCAGATCCTGCGGATCGGGCCAGCGGCACAGCCGCACAAAGGCCGCGCGCATTTCGTCAGGCGAACCCGTGACCGGTGTGCGACCGATGTGCCTGACAACGGCGCTGAGCGACATCAGACGTTGATGGAGCCGACAGCCCCACCGTCCACACGGTAGTTCGACCCCGTCACGAAGGACGCCAGTTCAGAACAGAGGAACGCGATGACCGGGGCCACTTCCTGAGGTTTGCCGCGACGTTCGAGAACCAGGTAGGGGCGTTCCTCGCGCAGGAAACTGTGTACGGCCTCGTCAAAGCTGACGCCCTTTTCCTCGGACCGTTTTTCCATCATGCCATCGGTCATGGGTGTCTCGATGAACGCAGGGGCCACGCAATTGACCATCAGACCCTTGCCGGAATGCTGCATGGCGACGGATTTGGCAAAGCTGAGCAGTGCCGATTTCGACGCATTATAGACCGTTTCGTCCGGATAGGGCTGGGCCACGTTTTCGGAGGTGATGAAAACCACACGCCCCCAGCCACGGTCGATCATCGGCGGGCACAGGTGCCGCGCCAGACGCACGCCGGACAGAAAATCAATGTTCAGCGCGTCGGACCATTCTTCCTCGCTCATGGTCAGCGGATCGCCCTTGCCGCCGGTCACACCGGCCGCGTGAACGACGATATCGAACCCTGTGCCTGCCTTTTCGACGAACGCGGCGACGCCTTCAACGCTGGACAGATCACCCGCGATGCCGGTGACCTCCAGCTCTTCGGCCGTTCGGGCCACCTGATCGGCATCCAGATCGGACAGCGTGATGACGGCCCCCGCATCCTTGAGAAGTTTGATCGTCTCGACACCGATGCCGCCGGTGCCACCGGTGACGAGTGCTTTTTTGCCTTTGATACCCAGATCCATAGGATGCTCCTGTGTGTATGTGTCGTCATCCAACAGGGGCCGGGGGCATTGTGTTCCTTGCAAACATGTCGCGCACCGACTGCGGAACCATCAGTCGTGCCCAAAGGTTGGTTTGCGCAATGAATGAAAGCTGCACATGACAGACACCTTTGGGCATCGCCCGCCCGCCCCCGCGATCTATCAGATCTATCCACGGTCATTTCAGGACACGACAGGCAGCGGGGTGGGCGATCTGGCGGGCATCACGCAGCGGCTGGACTACGTGGCGGGCCTGGGTGTGGACGCGATCTGGCTGTCGCCGATCTATGTGTCACCCATGGTGGACGGCGGCTATGACATCATCGACCACAGTGCGATTGACCCGCGGTTCGGCACGCTGGACGATTTCGATGCGCTGGTGGCCAAGGCGCATGATCTGGGCCTTGCGGTCTATATGGATCAGGTTCTGAACCATACCTCGGATCAATGTCCGTGGTTTCAGGATGCCATCGCCGGTGACGCGGCCAAGGCGGACTGGTATCTGTGGCGCGACCCCAAGCCCGATGGCAGCCCACCCAATAATTGGCTGTCGCAGTTCGGCCTGCCCGGCTGGCATTGGAACCACAAGCGGCGTCAGTACTACTATGCACAGTTCACTGCATCCCAACCCAGCCTGAACCTGCGCAATCCCGACGTGCAGGCGACGATCGCCCGGCAGATGCAAGGGTGGCGCGACCGGGGGGTCGATGGTTTCCGATTCGATGTGGTGACATCCTTCCTGTGGGACGAGAGCCTCAAGGACAATCCGCCTGCCACACCTGAGGTGCAGGACAAGGTGTCAGGCGAGAATTTCAACCCCTACACCTATCAGGATCATACCTATGACATGCTGCCCGGCGATGGAGCTGCCTATGCGCAAAACCTGCGCAAATGGACCGGCGACGACGCCTATCTGTTTGGCGAAAACACATCCGGCAACCAGTCCGTCGCCTTGGCCATGGCGTTTTCCGAACCCGGCCGCCTGAACGCGACCTATATCACCGACATGCCCGAGGGGCGCGGCAGTCCTGCGACCTTTGCCGATCTGATCGCGCGGGGGGCCGATTTTCAGCGCCTGCCCGGCTGGCTGTCCAGCCATGACCAACCCCGCCACGGGGCCGGAGATGCGTCCGATGCCGTGCTTGCCCTGCAAATGGCATTCCTGCCCGGACCGTGGATCATCTATCAGGGCGAGGAACTGGGACTGCCGCAACCTGACCTGTCACAGCACGAGGTCACGGACCCGCTGGACCTGCGCTATTGGCCGGATGGACCGGGCCGTGAAGGCGCGCGTGTTCCGGTGCCCTGGAACGCCGACGATGAATGGTTCGGATTTACCGACGACTGCCCCTGGCTGCCGATGCGCTGGGACCGTGATGCGTTGCGCCGCGCCTGGGCCGATGGGGGCATGGTCGATTTCTATCGCCGCATCATCGCCCTGCGTCGGGACCTGAACTGGGCAGAGGCCGAAATCACCGACGTCACGCTGGAGGGTGACGTTTTTGACATGACGATCACCACCGGGGACGCTGTCCGCTATCGCGGGATATTCACCCATGGTGCTGCCGGCCCCGCGGACAGGCCGCGGAGCGATGCCTTGATCAGCGCAGAGGGCGTGGCACCCGATGCGGCAGGCTGGTCTGGCGGCGTCTGGCGGCTGTCGTAGCCACCAGCGCCCCCAAGCCAAAAGCTGCGGCAACGATACCGCCAGCGATGACCTTGCGCGCACGGTCGGCGTCCACCGTCAGCGCCGTGGGGGCAACATCGCCGTCGAAATCACCGGTCGCAGACCCCGGCCGCGCCACAGGCTCATGCAGGTTGTCGGCATCCGCGGTGGCCCACGCAGGTTGATCGGATTTCTGCATCTCGATCCCGTTGCGGGACAAGCGACGGTCGATATAGCCCGGCAGGAGCATGTCACCGAAAACCAGTTTCAGCACCGATGTGCCGACCAGAACCTCGCGCAGGTTGCCGTCGATCGCCTTGAGCACGGCACGGGCCGCGACATCGGGATGATAGACCGGCGGTGCAGGCTGGGGTTTCATGTCCAGATCGTTGCGCGCCCATTCAAACTGGGGTGTATCCATCGCAGGAAGCTGGACCAGCGACAGGTGCAGATCAGGCCGATCCTGCATCAATTCGGACCGGACCGCGCCGGCAAAACCGTTGATCGCATGTTTCGCCGCCACATAGGCCGCCTGACCCGGCACGGGGCGGTAGGCCAGCCCAGAGCCGACGTGGACGATATTGCCATGCTGCATATGGGTCAGCGCCAGCCGTGTGCCATTCACCTGACCCAGAAACGTGGTGCGGATGATCTTGTCGAAATCGGCCACGGGAAGGTCTGCGAATTTGCAAAATGCCGTGCTCATCGCGCAATTGACCCAGACGACGGGCGCACGATCCGCGACCAGCGTCGCGACCGCATCCGTCAGGGCCGTTGCATCACCCACGTCAGCACTGGCGGTCTTGATCCGACCCTGCGGGTGCGCGCGGCGCAGCCCGTCCAGCCTGTCGCCACCCCTGGCGATGACACCGACCGTCATCCCCCGCGCCACAAGCGCATCAACGACAGCCCGCCCGACCCCGGCGGTTCCGCCCAAAACGATTGCGTCTGTCATCACACTCTCCTGATCCGTGCGCGGGATGCGCGTTCAGGGATAGAAGTCCCGCCATCCGCCACAGGTTCCGCGACCATTGTCCCCTTCGCACCTGCCGCAAGCCGTCCGCGCATAAAAAAAGCGCGACCCCGAAGGGCCGCGCCTCTCTGCCGCAATGCGTATTGGGGTTACATCGCGGGCAGAACGGTGACGTCGCGGATTTCGCCGTCAACACCTTCGATCATGCCGACGCTCGTCGCGGCACCCGTCGCCAGATCAACGGTATACAGCGTGTTGCCGTTCACCAGGAACGCGGTGTTTTCCAGCTCTGCCGTGGTCTGGACGTCAAAGGCATAGGCCTGCGCAGGCGCATCAAGGCCAAGCTTGCCGATGGCCGACAATGTTCCGTCGTTGGGCGAGGTCTGCTGGATCAGCCCCGCAATCGTCGCGTCGATGTCATACATCGCGGTGGATTCCGGCTGACCGTAGCTGTTGATATAGGCAGCGGCCACAATATCAGGGGTTTCGCCCATGTGCATGTCGCCTTCGACCCAATCCAGGCTGCCGTCGACCGTGACCTCACCGGTGTCGACATTGACACGGTGGTTGGTGGTATCGGTCATGAAACGCAGACGATCGGCGGCCGGGTTGAAATCGACGATGACCTGCGAATCCGCAACAGGCAGCGGCGTGTCCATCGTGGACATCTCGGTGGCCTCGCCGGTGGCGGTGTCGATGCTGACGATGGTCATGTCTGGGGTCACGCCGACGACGGTGTTGTTGGACGGACGCAGGTCGATGCCCAGCAGGCTGTCGACGCCGGTCACATCCATCGTGCCGGACACAGCCAGCGTTTCGGTGTCGAACATCACCAGCGTCTTGTCACCGACCAGACCCAGGGCCGGGGCGGCCACCGCGGCAGTTGCAGACAAAGCAATGGCAGAGGTGGAAAGTGCGAGAATACGGAACATGGAAATCTCCTGTTGATCGTTTCACAGACAGCGTGTTTGCCGTCCTTGCCCTGAAGACACGGCAGATCGCCAAACGGATGCAAAGAAGCATAAGAAATTTCAAATTTCTCACAGGACACTGATTATAAATGGTTTTATTCAGAAAATTTTTTGATCCACGTGGTTTGGCCCCCTTGCCTGCATCCAAAGCAAAGTTTCGCGTGTCACCCTCTCAATAGGAGAGACGATGTTGCAACTGGCCCCGAACCCACCGACATTCGGCATGAACATGACATACAGGCAGCACCCACCTGCGGGCAGGGCGCGCGATAGGATGACAGACGTGACCGACAGGACAGCGCAACTGCGCGATGCTCTCAGACAATGCGCGGCCAAAAATGATGCGGGCCTTGCACAGATCCTGAATATAGAGGGGCCGCAACTGCTGGGTGTCGCCACCCGCATTCTGGGCCGCCGCGATCTGGCAGAGGATGCGCTACAGGATGCGATGGTGCAGATCTGGCGCAAGGCGCACCAGTTTTCCGACACCAGTGGTTCGGCGCGCGGCTGGATCTACGCGATCGTCCGCAACAGGTGTCTGAACATCCTACGCGACGGCAAACGGCTGAGCCTGATGACACCAGAGGACCTTGCGACCATGCAAGAGGCCCGGCAAGGCATCGACCCCACGCAGGATTGGGAAATCCTTGCCAGCGGGTCAAAGTTGCAGAACTGTTTGCGGGGACTCGAGGACAAGAACAGAGAGGCCATTCTGCTGGCCTACGTCGGCGGTTACAGCCACGGCGAAATCGCAGCAAAACAGGATGTCCCGCTAGGCACGACGAAATCGTGGATCCGCCGTGGTCTGACATCCCTCAAGGAGTGCCTTGCATGACCACTTTGTCCGATGACCTGACCCTTTTGGCTGATGATTATGTTCTGGGCCTGCTCAGCGAAACCGAGGCAACGCTGATCGAGGAAATCATCCAGCGCGATCCGGAACTGGCCGCCCGCGTAGGACGGCTGCGTGACCAATTGCTGCCACTGGACTTGTCCGCCGTGCCGCAACCGGTCTCGCCGGACCTTATGGACGCAGTGCGCGCACAGCTGGCGGCGGCCACCCCTGCCCCCGCCCCCCTGTCGTCGCCGCAGCCCGCCAACGATCCGCATCCGCCCCGCAGGTTCTGGCCTGCCGTTGCGGCGGCCAGCTTCGTGGGGCTGGGCCTGGGGTTCGGCGCAGGCTGGCAGACACCGGGACCGGACCCGGTGGTGGTTGCCGTGTTGCTGGACGATGCAGGCAATCCGCAAGCGGTGATCGAGGATTACGGCAACGACACGGCTCAGGTCCGCTTTGTGGCCGATATCACCGTGCCCGATGGTCAAAGCCTTCAGGCCTGGACGCTGCCTTCACCGGAAATCGGCGCGACATCACTGGGCGTTCTGGACGGCGCGCGCCCGGCGTTTCTGGATTTCGACGATCTGCCCAACCCCAATGGTCAGCAATTGTACGAAGTCACGCTGGAACCGCTGGGCGGATCACCGACCGGTCGCCCCACCGGGCCGATCATCGGCAAGGGCTTTGCCGCACTGCAAGGCTGACATCAGGCCAGACGAAAAAAGGGGGCGCATCCCAACCGGATGCGCCACCCTTTTTTGTCGTGGCACAGCAGCGCTTACATGCGGTCGGCGATCACCTTGATCAGCTTTTGATGGTCCGCGTCGAAATTGCGGATACCTTCTGCCAGTTTTTCGGTGGCCATCGCGTCAGCGTTCATCTGCCAGCGGAACGTCGCCTCGTCCATCGCGACGGGGGCCACACCGCTGGCGTTCTCGGGCGACAGTACGCGCGGCAGATCGGCAGGGTCATTGGCCATCTCGTCCAGCAGGGCGGGCGCGATCGTCAGGTTGTCACAACCGGCCAGTGCCTTGATCTGGTCGGTGTTGCGGAATGATGCGCCCATCACCACCGTGTCGATGCCGTTGGATTTGTAATAGTCATAGATGCCGCGCACGGATTTCACGCCCGGATCTTCGTCCGGGGCATAGCTGTCGCGGCCTTCGGCCTTTTTGTACCAATCGGTGATGCGCCCCACGAAGGGCGAAATCAAAAAGGCCTTGGCATCCGCACAGGCCACGGCCTGCGCCATGGAAAACAGCAGCGTCAGGTTGCAGTCGATTCCTTCGGCTTGCAGGATCTCGGCGGCCCGGATGCCTTCCCAGGTCGAGGCCAGCTTGATCAGCACCTTGTCCTTTGACACACCGCGGCGGTCGTATTCTGCGATGATATCGCGCGCACGAGCGACGGATTTATCCGTGTCGAACGACAGGCAGGCGTCCACTTCGGTCGATACGCGGCCCGGAACCAATGCGGACAGTTCCGCACCCATCGCCACGGTCAGCACCTCGACCGCCTGTTCGGCTGTCAGCCCTGCCTTGCGGGCCGCGTCAAGTTCACGCGAAACCAGATCCTCTGATGCAGGATCGGTCAGCGCCTTGAGCACCAATGACGGGTTGGTCGTGCAGTCGACGGGTTCGTATTTCTTGACCGCCGCGACCTCGCCGGTATCGGCAACGACGGTCGTCATCTCGCGGAGCTGGTCCAACACGTTCGTCATGATTTGCATCCTTTATCCAATGGATCTTTGTTGTGCGCAGTATTCCCCGAACCGCAGCGGCATGCCACCCGATAGTCGGGCGGGTGAACCGTCAGCCCTGAATATTGTGCACCATCGGTGGTGTGTCGCAGACCGCCCGCGCGATGTCGACCACATGCGCATGATGCGTCAGATAGATCGCCTGCCCCGACCGGCCAATCTGTTCCATCATCCGGCAGGCGGCGCTGGTGCGCGTTTCGTCGAATGTTTCAAAGATATCGTCGCAAAAGAACGGCAACCGTGTGCCCTGCGCGACCATCTGCGCATGCGCCGCCGCCCGCAGCGCAAGATAGAGCTGGAACCGTGTGCCCTTGGACATGTCGGCTACACCCTTGGCCACACCGCCGGAATCGACCGCCATCAGGGTTTCCGCAGAACCGTCCGATTGCGTGACAAGACCGCTGTAGGCCCCGCCGGTCAGCGTGGCAAAACAGTGTTCCGTCGCCGTCATCATCGCGCCGCGGTGGCTGTCGCGATAGCGACGGATCGCCTGATCGGCTAGCCTGTGTCCCAGCGTCAGTTCCAGATGGTCGATGATCGCGGATTCCAGTTCCAGTTCAAGCGTAGCGCGTTGTTCCGACAGTTGCGCGATATCGGCATCCCCCGTCACCTGTGCCAGGGCCGCTGCCGCAGCGACACGCGCCTCGACCGCGGCGGTCAGTGCGCGTTCGGCCTCCGCGAGGGCCGATTGCGCCCGGTCTGTGCGGGTGTCCAGCCCGGCGAGAGTCACGTCCGCCAGAACGGCGCGGGCCTGTTCAAGGTTGCGCACGCCCAGTTCGCCCAGCAGCGCGGTCTGACTCTTGGCCAGTTGCGCACGGTCGTCGATGACGCGGACTGCATCACGGGTCGCCTGCCGCAGGCCGTCCAGCGTGGTCACGGCCAGCCTGTCGGGGAAAATGGCCGCCATCGCCAGCAGTCGCGCCGCAAGCTCTGCCTGCGCCTCTTGCTGCCGGGCCAGTTGCGTGCGGGCCTGCGCCTCCTGCGTCGTCAAGGACGCCCGTCGTTCAGCCACCCTGCGCTGTGCTTGCGAGGCCTCGCGCAGGCGCGCGCAGGTCTCTGCTGCGGTCGCACCCTCGGGCACATCATGGTCCCGTGCCAGTGCGGACACGGCCTGCGCGAATTGCGCCTGATCGGCCAGCATCGTCGCAACCCTGCTTTCTGCGGTACGGCGGCGGTCGTCCTCGTGGCGCAGGGTGCGCAATGGCGCGAGCGATGGTTCCAGCCGGTCGGGATCAACCCTGTCGCCCAGCAGGTCCGCCACACGGGCGCGCCACGCGCGCTGCGCTGCATCCCGGTGCGCAACGGCTGCATCGGCCTGTTGCCGCCGTTGATCCAGATCGGTTTGTAACGAATCCAGCCGGGCCTGGGCCAACTCCGCAGCACTGCGCGTTGCCTGTTCGGCCTTGATCAATGGTTGGGCTGCCTCCAGCGCAGCCGCCAGATCCATCACACTGCGATCCAGAACGGGCCGCAGTGCATCCAAGAGCGCATCCGCCCGGTCCAAGGTCCCTTGATGCTGCTGTGCCGTGCGACGCGCGGCCTCCCGTGCCGCGACAGCTTCACCGTGGCGTGTCACCCAGTCACGCCAATCCACAGGCGCCAGCCCCGCTGGCAGCCCGACCGATTGCGCCGCGGCGTCAATCTGATCCTGAACGCCCGCGATCTGGTCAGACAGCCGCTTTGCCTCGGCCTTTGCGGCCTGCGCACGGGCGCGATCCTCTGCCGCTGATTGCTGGATTTGCCGCAACTGCCCCAGTTCGACGGCACGCGCTGCCCGCGCGCCCAGTGCCGTGTCCACCTGTATCATGGCCGCGGCAAAGGCATCCGCCGTTGCATCGTCGAACGCGGCCCGGTGCGCCGCCCAGCGCTGATCACGCGTGGCGATCAGATCCCGAAGTGCCACGTCACTGACCAATGTGGCATCAACCAGCAGGACAGCCGCCCGTGCGTCACCGGCGGCTGCATCTGCCTGATGTTGTGCGGCCAACCGTTCTGCCTGCGTCAGTTCCTGCGTCAATCCTGCGGCCCGGTCCACCAGATCCTGCGCATGTCCTGCCGTCGTCGGACAGGCGGGCAGATCATCCATCTGCACGCCCAGCGCATCGCAGGCAATCTGCGCCGTTTCTTGCGCGCGGGACGCGGCGGCGATCGCGGTGGCATGCGCCGGGGCCAGTCGGACAGCGTCGTGCCGGTCAAGGATCGCCGCAATGCCGGTGCCGCCAGGGGATGTGCCACGGATCGCGTCACAGGCCGCCTGCGCATCGTCCCGCGCCTGCGTCAGCGCACCCAGTTCGCGCAACTGATCCTCGGCCACACGCATCGCCTCGCGCTGGGTCAGCCGCAGGGCATCCAGCGCATCAATCGCATCTGGGTCCAGCACCAGCGCAATCGGATCAAGACCATCACCCAGCGGCGCAATGGCTATCGCCATCGCCCGCGCCGCCTCATCAGCCGTGGCCCGCCTGCGGTCCACATCCATGCGTGCTGTCGCGTCCCGTGCCTGCAGATCGGCAAGCGCGTCCAGCGCATCCGGCAGGCTGACGTCTGCGAGGTCATCCGGCAAGGCATCGCGCTGTGCGGCAAGGTCTGACAGCACATCGGTCAGGCGCTGCATATCCGCGCCGATCCGCTGATCCTGGGCCACCATATCGACGATGCTGTCCGGGTCGTAGTCCAGCGCGACCGGGTAATCCGCGAAATCCGCCACCGCCGCTGTCAGGGCCTCCACCTGCGCCAGCAGCGGCAAGGCCCGCCGCCAGGTTGCCAGCAGGGCGAGTTCGTCGTGATGCGCATCGCGGGTCTCGCGCATCGCAGCCTCGAATGCCTGCGCATCCGACAGCGCCTTTTTCAGACCGCGCCAGGCCGTGGCGCTGGTGTCGCGGTCGCGAATGGCGCGGTCGATGTCAGTCAGCGCCCGTTTGAGGTCGCCGACACGCGTCTTGCGTCTGGTCTTGTGATAGAGGTCGTCCGCACTGGCCTGAACCCGGTCCAGCACGGTGGTCAGGTCGGCCACGCCGGCCGCAGCAGAAAACAGCAGCCGCCCGATATCGCCCTTGGCCTGCGCAATTTCCTCGCCGCCCTTTTCGATGGTCTCGTCGTCCAGACACAGCAGGCTGCGGTAATCCGCCAGCGACAACCCGGCCAGATGCTGCGCCATGGCGCTTTCCGGCAGAGGCTGGCCTGCGGCATCCAGCAGGTTGGCGGTCTTGGTCGGCAACCGGGTCAGCCGGGTCAGCTGACCGTCCACATCGAGCAGCGCACCGACGCGCAGATTCTTGCGCTGATGCTTGAACCCATACCCATCGCGCGGCGGAAAACCGTAGAACAGGCGCAGCACCGCTTCCATTGTGGTGGTCTTGCCGGCCTCGTTGGGGCCATAGATGATGTGGAAATCCGGACGACCCGCTGACTCTCCGAAATCATAGGTCTGGTCGGTGAAATGCCCGAACCGTTCCAGTGTCAGACTGCGCAGGCGCATCAGTCGACCGCCCCTTTCATCATGGCCGTGACGCGGCGTGCGCCACGCGCGGACAATCGGGTCGTCAAGTCGGGGACCGCCGCCGCATCGGGCATCAGGCGCGCGCGCAGCGACGCAGGCAGATCCCCCAGCGTATCAGCGACCAAGGCCTGTGCAGCAGCGGCAAAAGCCGGGTCAGCCGTCAGATCGGCCATGGCCTGCGCGAGCTCTGCTGTTGCGCCAGTCTGATCCGCCTCGGACGACGGTGCGCGCACATCCAGCACCAGCCGATCCAGCCAAAGCACGCCGGTATCACGCAGCATCTGGGACAACTGTTCCGTCCAGAAATCCGCATCCCGCAGGATCTGCCAGTAACGGGCCGGCATGCCGGTCAGTGTCAGGCGCATGACACCCGTGTCACTTCGCAACCCCCGCGCAATATCCTGGACATGGTGCCGGAGCATCCTGCGCAGACCGTCATCATCGCCTGCGTCGGTGGTGTCGACCGTGCTACGGATAAATTCCACCACCGAGGTGGCGACCGTCTCGACCGTGATACGCCCTTGATCAATGGTCAGCAGGCTGGCGGTCTTGGGCCCTGCCTCGCCGATGTCGCGACCCTGTGGCATGCCGGGCATGACGACCCAGGGCTCAGTGGCATGCACCTGCCGTCCGTGCACATGGCCCAAGGCCCAGTAATCGAACCCTGCCCCGGTCAGGTCCGACAGCGCGCAAGGGGCATAAGGATCATGCCCCGCGGCCCCTGCCAGCGACGTGTGCAGCATCGCGATGTTCACGCCCCCCCCGACAGGTGCGGAAAAGCGCGGCAGCAGGCTTTCGGGTGCCGTGCGCCCGGCAAAGCTGACGCCGTGGATCCACAGATCGTCAGCCAGTGCGACCTTGCCGCCACGGGCATCGAACACATGGACGTTGCCGGGCAGGTCGATTTGACCCGTGACCGGATTGTCCGCGTCGTGGTTGCCCTTGATATAGAAAACACGGATGCCTGAATCTGCCAGACGATCCAGCTGGCCGATCAGAAACGCCCCGGTGCGTGCGCTGCGTGCCTGTCCGTCGAACAGGTCGCCCGCGATCAAGACGGCGCTGACTCGCTGGTCCAGCGCCACGTCCACGATCCGGGCAAAGGCCGCCCGCGTCGCCGCAATCACGCGGTCGCGCAGGTCCGCATCGCGCAGCGCCAATGATTTCAACGGGCTGTCGAGATGGACATCGGCGGTATGCAGGATCTTGATCAAGGGTGACCTCCGGGCCGCAGCATGTCAGGCGGTCTGGTGGAACTCAAGATTCAGCGCGCGCGGCACGCACCCAGGACACAAGGGCGCGGCGGGCCTCGGGGTCCATCTGGATGGCATTGGGCGGCGGCATCGCATGGCTGATCCCGGCTTGCAGGTAAATCTGGCCTGCGTGACGGGCCACGTCTGCGGGGGTTTCCAGATAGACGCCCTTGGGTGCCCATTGCATGTTGCCCCAGACCGGTTCGCGGGCATGGCACATCGAACAATTCCCGATCACCGCGTTATAGGCCGCATCGAACCCGGCGGCCGCGGCATATTGCTGTTCATGCGCGGTCAGGGGCCGGGCCGCCGCGTCCTCATAGGTGTCGGTGGGTCGGACCGACGACAGCCATGCGATCACCAGCATCAGCACAACCGTGACGCCCCACGTCCAGTGCGGGCCACTGCCCGTTGCATGCATGGTGTTGAAATAATGCCGGATGGTCACGCCGGTCAGGAAAATCAGGCTGGCGATGATCCAGGCATAGGGCGTGGCAAAGGCCAGCGGATAGTGGTTTGACAGCATCAGGAACACGACCGGCAGCGTCAGATAATTGTTGTGAGTCGACCGCAGCTTGGCGATCTTGCCGTATTTGGCGTCGGGCGTGCGCCCGGCCTTGAGGTCCGCCACGACGATCCGCTGGTTCGGCATGATCTGGAAAAACACGTTGGCCGTCATGATCGTGGCGGTGAACGCGCCCAGATGCAGCAGCGCCGCGCGGCCCGTGAATATCTGGTTGTAACCCCAGGACATCACCACGAGGATCACGAACAACAGCAACATCAGCAGCGTGGGCCGCTCACCCAGGCTGGATTTGCACATCGCGTCATAGGCCAGCCAGCCAATGGTCAAGGACCCGCCCGAAATGATGATCCCCTGCCACAGCGTCAGCTCTGCCTTGGTCGGGTCCAGCAGATACAGTTCGCCGCCGACCCAGTAGACGATCATCAGCAATGCCGCCCCGGACACCCAGGTGATGTAGCTTTGCCATTTGTGCCAGATCAGATGCGCCGGCATGTTGTCGGGAGCGACAAGATATTTCTGGATATGATAGAACCCGCCGCCGTGAACCTGCCATTCCTCGCCGTGGACGCCGTGCGGCATGTCGGGCGCCTTTTTCAGCCCCAGATCCAGCGCGATGAAAAAGAATGACGCCCCGATCCACGCCATGGCCGTGATGACATGCAGCCAGCGGACCGAAAAGGCGATCCAGTCCCAGAGAACGGCAAAGTCATACATGGCGGGCTCCTCTCATGATCACCGGATCACACTAGGGATTGCCGGGCCGTTGCGCCATGAGGAACAGATCGGACGAATGCACGAAAAATAATCACCATCACAGACGAATCACGACCCGCGATAGGTGGAATACCCGAACGGCGACAGCAGCAGCGGCACGTGGTAATGGGTCTGCTCGGCCATGCCAAAGCGGATCGGGATTTCGTCCAGAAAACGCGGGGTGCCCGATGGGACACCCAGCGCGTCCAGATAGGCACCGGCGTGGAACACCAGTTCGTAATTGCCGCAGGCGAAATCAGCCGCAGGCAGGATCTGGCTGTCGGTGCGCCCGTCGGCATTGGTGGTCAGTGTCGTGATATGCTGCCGCCCTTCGCCCGTCAGACGATAGAGGTCGATGCGCAGCCCTGCTGCTGGCTGTCCGCGGGCTGTATCCAGCACATGCGTCGTCAAAAATCCGGTCATCGCGTCCTCGCTTTTTGGTTAGGGTTCATTCTGTGGGACGTGGCGCACCCTCAATTGCGGGCCTGCATCAGCCGTGCCACGTCGATCATCCGCGCAGAAAATCCCCATTCGTTGTCATACCAGCCAAACAGGCGCAGCTGCGCGGGTGCCACCGCGGTCGTCTGCGGCAGCGCCAGTATCAGCGATTCCGGCCGCGCGCGCATGTCGGTCGAGACGCAAGGATCATCGGTCAGCCCGATGACCGGATCATCCGCGAACAGCTCGTGCAGCGCCGACAGTGCATCGTCGGGCATGTTGCGCAGCTGAAAAACGGCGTCGATGGCTGACACCGAATGCACCGGAACGCGCACGGCAGATACACTCAGACGATCGGCAAAGTCCGGCAGGACCTCTGTCACCTGATGGGCCGCACTCGTGGTGGTCGGCACCATGGACACGGCCGCCGCACGGCTGCGTTCCGGGCTGGGGCCCGGCAGATCGATCGTGGGTTGGCTGCCCGTATAGCAATGGATCGTCGTCACATGCGCGGCAGCGATGCCAAAGGCAGCATCCATGGCCCGCAGCAATGGTGCGATCGCATTGGTCGTGCAGGAGGCGTTGGATACGATCCGCGCGCGACCCAGAGTCCGGGCATTGGCACCCAGCACGACGGTCTGATCCGCCACGGGGGACGGGCCTGATATCAGCACCGCGCGCGCCCCGGCGTGCAACCCGGCCTCGGCCACGGGGCGGGTGGTGGCGCGGCCCGTGCATTCCAGCACGACATCCACGCCCGTCAGGTCGACCTGCGCCAGATCGCTGTGCCGGGTCAGCGCAAATGCCCGGTCACCCACATGCAACATGCCCGTGTCGGCGCGCACGCGCTTGGGAAACGGGCCAAAGGCGCTGTCGTATTGAAACAAATAAGCGCAGCTGTCGGCAGGTGCGATGTCGTTGATCCCGACCACCACGATATCCGCGTGGGCGGGATCGGTCAGCAGCTGGCGCAGCACCGTCCGCCCGATCCGGCCAAAGCCGTTGATAAAGACCTGCATGGGCCGGGTCATGGTCTTGCCCTTTGTTCGGGTGGTTGCGTCAGGCGGCAGGCTGGACCAGCCCGCCGCCGGTCGCAAGATGCCTTAGCGTATGGCAGTCAGGGGACGCAGGGGCATGTGCCGGTTCACGTCCTTGTACAAAAGGTAACGGAACGGCCCCGGACCACCCGCATAGCAGGCCTGCGGGCAAAAGGCGCGCAGCCACATGTAATCGCCCGCTTCGACCTCGACCCAGTCGGTGTTCAGACGATAGGCCGCCTTGCCCTGCAGGACATAGAGCCCGTGTTCCATCACATGCGTTTCCAGAAACGGGATCACGCCACCGGGCTGGAACGTCACGATGGTGACATGCATGTCATGGCGCAGGTCGGACGGATCGACAAACCGGGTGGTCGCCCACCTGCCGTCCGTATCCGGCATGACGGTGGGGGCCACATCGTCGTCATGACTGATGATCACATCGGGCGCATCCAGCCCCGGCACGGCGTCATAGGCCTTGCGAATCCAGTGAAACCGCACGGCCGCGTCGCCTGCGTTGCGCAGCGCCCAATCGCTGCCGGGCGGCAGATAGGCATAGCCGCCGGGGGTCAGGACATGCGTGGCACCACCCACCGTCAGCGTCGCATGGCCATCCACCACGAACAAGACGCCTTGGGCCTGCGGGTCCAGTTCGGGGCGGTCAGAGCCGCCACCGGGGCCGACCTCCATGATGTAATGCGAAAAGGTTTCGGCAAAACCGGTCATGGGCCGCGCAATCACCCAAAGCCGCGTCGCGTCCCAGAATGGCAGATAGCTGGTCGTGATGTCGCGCATCGTGCCGCGCGGAATGACGGCATAGGCGTCGGTGAACACGGCACGGTCCGTCAGCAATTGATCCTGCCCCGGATGCCCGCCGGTGGGCGCGTAATAACTGGCTGGCATAGGGTCCCCTCGCGTTGATGTTTGCCGCAGTATCGGATGCGTCGTGTCCCGTTACCATGGGAAAACGGACGATATCACCTCGCCGGAATATCCAAAGCCTGCCGCCCGACACCGCAGGTGTTGCCACGCAGGTGCTTTGGACACAGCAGCATCGGCAACGGGCCTCGATCGTTTCTTGCCGAACGACAGGTTTGAGCCCAAAGTGACACTTGCTGCGCTGTGCACGAATGTCCATTTGATGTTCCTAGAAACGTAGCAGTCAGGTCCGCTTCCGAACCTCGAGGTCAGTGACACCACTTCAAACGGAATATCGAATTGCTTCGAGCAATTTTCTGGCCACTAGGTGGGTTGAGGCACTGCAGATCACGATCTCGTCGGCCTGTTCCAAATCGGTTAAAGTTGCAGAAATCCTCTCCAGCAAAGCCGCTTGGTCCAACTTGAACTTCGGATAGAGTTCCCCTTCCGACACATTGCAATAGCTGTCAAAGAATTTCACAAGATCAGAATTGAGAACTGGACCCGCATCTGGATAACGGCTTGGGAACTGGTCGATTTTTCCAGATAAGGTGAGATGAACCCAAAAGAAACGCCGGAAATCATCGTCTACGCCAACCAATACATCATCATTCGCTGCGCATTTGGCGATTACGATGAGTTTCTCGTGCCATTCGAAGAGGAAGTGAGCCGGGCCGACCTCTTTCTTTAGCTCAGATGTAAAGTGCTTCGATTGTTCTTCATCGAGGTAAAACCAAGGCGTTCCTTCTGGTATTGGTACAAGACCAACAAACATAGCAGTTGTCTCCAAACTGAAATTTGGGAGCCCTATTGCACGACGGCCTGTAGTTGCCAAGCGCACGCAAGCAGACATGCTCGGAGCTACAATCAACGGCAGCATTGTCCCGCATACCGGACGTCCCCGGCCTCACCGCGCATGCATTCTGACTGACCAGTCTTTGGCCGCTGGCCCGGCGTGCCGGCCAAGGCTGGCCACCCTCGTTGCATAAGGGCGGCCCGATGGCCGCCCCTTTGAAACTTTACTGCGCCTTGTATGCCAGACGGCGGGCATGCAGCACGGGTTCGGTGTAGCCCGATGGCTGCGTGCGACCCTCGAACACCAAGTCACACGCGGCCTGAAACGCGATGCCGTCGAATGACGGAGCCATCGGCGTATACAGCGGATCGCCCGCGTTCTGGCCGTCCACGACCTGCGCCATGCGTTTCATCGTCTCCATCACCTGATCGCGGCTGACCACATCATGGCGCAGCCAGTTGGCGATATGCTGGGCAGAGATGCGGCAGGTGGCGCGGTCCTCCATCAGGGCGACGTCGTTGATGTCGGGCACCTTGGAACAACCGATGCCCTGATCGATCCAGCGCACCACGTAACCCAGGATACCCTGCGCGTTGTTTTCAACCTCGCGCTGGATCTGGTCGTCGGTCCAGCGACGATAGCTGGCGGTGGGAATGTCCAGCAGCGCCTCGACATAGGCGCGTCTGCCGCCCTTGCGCAGGCGGTCCTGCACGGCGGCCACGTTCACCTTGTGGTAATGCAGCGCGTGCAGCGTCGCGGCCGTCGGGCTGGGCACCCAAGCGCAATTCGCACCGGCCAGCGGGTGTTCGACCTTGGCATCCAGCATCGCGGCCATGTTGTCGGGCGCGGCCCACATGCCCTTGCCGATCTGTGCCTTGCCGGACAGGCCGCATTCCAGACCGATATCGACGTTCTGGTTTTCGTAGGCGGTAATCCAGCCCTTGCGCTTGATGAAATCCTTGCGGCTGAACGGTCCCGCCTCCATCGAGGTGTGAATCTCGTCGCCGGTCCGGTCGAGGAACCCGGTGTTGATGAAACAGACCCGGTGCCGGGCGGCGCGGATACATTCCTTGAGGTTCACAGAGGTGCGGCGTTCCTCGTCCATGATCCCCAGCTTGACCGTGTGTTCCGGCAGGCCCAGCACCCGTTCGACATGGGCAAAGATATCGTTGGTGAATGCGACCTCTGCGGGGCCGTGCATTTTCGGTTTCACGACATAGACCGACCCGGTGGTCGAATTGCGGATGCCTGCGTCCTTTTTCAGGTCATGCATCGCGATCAGGGTGGTGATCATCGCGTCCATCAGCCCCTCGAACACCTCTGCGCCTTGGGCGTCCAGGATCGCGGGGTTGGTCATCAGATGGCCCACGTTGCGCACCAACAGCAACGCGCGCCCCTTGAGCATCAGGTCGCCGCCGTCTGCTGCGGTGAACACCTGATCGGCGTGCAAGGCGCGGGTGATCGTCCGCCCGCCCTTGTCGAATGTTTCGGACAGATCGCCCTGCATCAGGCCCAGCCAGTTGCCATAGGCCAGCACCTTGTCCTCGGCATCCACACAGGCAACCGAATCCTCGCAATCGACAATCGCGGACAGGGCCGATTCCAGCGCAACGTCAGCCAGCCCAGAGGCCGCTGACTTGCCGATGGGATGGCTGCGGTCGAAAACCAGTTTCACGTGCAGGCCGTTGTTGCGCAAAATGATCGCATTGGGGCTGTCGGGGTCGCCCTGATAGCCTGCGAATTTCTCGGGCTGCATCAGCGGCGTCCCGTCGACCAGCAATGCGCCATCCGCGATCCGGTAGCTGGCGGCCCCCGCGTGGCTGCCACCCTCGACCGGGAATACATCATCGAGGAACACGGCGGAACGCGACACCACCCGCGCACCACGGCCTGCGTTGTAGCCGCCGCCGACAGGGGCCGCGCCCATCGCATCGGTGCCGTAGAACGCATCATAGAGGCTGCCCCAGCGCGCGTTCGCCGCGTTCAGCACGAAACGCGCATTAGTGACGGGCACCACCAGCTGCGGTCCCGCCACGGTCGCGATTTCGGGGTCGGTATTGGTCGTCTCGATTTCGAAATCGTCCCCTTCGGGCACGAGATAGCCAATCTCTTGTAAAAACGCCTTGTAGGCAACGGGGTCGTGCGGCTGACCTGCACGGGCGTGATGCCAATCGTCAATCTGGGTTTGCAGCGCGTCCCGCGTGGCAAGCAGTTCGCGGTTGCGCGGACCGAAATCATTGATCAGGGCCGCAAAACCGTCCCAGAACGCGGATGAATCGACGCCTGTGCCCGGCAGGGCGCGGTCTTCGACAAAGGCGGCAAAGACCTCTGATACCTGTAGGCCCGCGCGTTCCACCCGGCCTTCTGAACGATCTGTCATCTGCTGTCCCCCCGTTGATATGCATGGCGCAGCTACGCGCGCGTCTGGCGCAACTTAGGCCAAACCGCGCGGGGGCAAACCCCAAAACGACAGTGCCCTGTGCTACTCGGCGGGCAGACCTTGCGGCACGCGCCGCTGGGCGCGGCGTTCGCCCAGCATCAGCATCGCGGGCGTCACGACCAGCGTCAGGACGGTCGCGACCACGAGACCGCCCACGATGGCCGACGACAATTCGGTCCACCACTGTGTCGACGGCGCGCCCAGCACGATTTCGCGGGTGAAAAAGTTGATGTTCATGCCGATCACCATGGGCATCAGGCCCAGTGCGGTGGTGATCGAGGTCAGGAACACCGGCCGTAGACGCTGTGCGCCAGTGCGCAATGCGGCCTCCAGCGGGGACTGGCCTGCCTTTTTCAGGTCATTGTAGGTATCGATCAGAACAATGTTGTTGTTCACCACGATCCCCGCCAGCGCGATGACACCGATACCGCCCATCACGATCCCGAAGGGCCGCCCGGTGATCAGCAATCCCAGCAACACACCTGCGATGGAAAAGATGATGGCGCTCATCACCACAAAGGCCTGATAGAAGTTGTTGAACTGGATGAGCAGGATCACGAACATCAGCAAAATGGCCGTGGCGAATGCGCTCATCAGAAAGATCATGCTCTCGGCCTGATCCTCGGCCTCGCCGCCGAAACTGAATTCGACACCTTCGGGCAGATCGGCGCTGTTCAGGCGGGCGGTCAACGCGGTGACCTGATCGTTGACCAGCACGCCGGGGGCCACGTTGGCCTCGATGGTCATCACACGTTTTTCGTCGATCCGGCGGATGACCCCGGTGCGGTCCGTGGGGGCAAAGGTCACAAAGTTCGAAATCGGCACAAGACCGGATGTGGTCGGCACACGCAGGCCTGCCAGTTCCGCAAGTGACCGTTCCTCGCGCGGGAAACGCACGCGGATGTCCAGCGACCCGTCCACGTCGTCGGGGCGGTAATCCGCAACGGTGATACCTTGGGTCAACAGTTGCACCGCCTGCCCCAGCAGGCTGACATCGGCCCCGAAACGTGCGGCCTCGGCCCGGTCCACGAGGATCGAAACCTCGACCCCCGGCACGGCGCGCGTGTCGGTGACATCGGTGAAACCGCCCATTTCGTCCATGATGTCGCGGATCTGCTGAACGGCTGCCGGTTGCAGGTCGGGGTTGCGCGACGTGATCTCGATATTCACGGGCTTGCCTGCGGCGGGGCCTTCGCTCTGGGTCTGGACCTGCACGTCGATGCCCGCGATATCGGCCACGCTGTCGCGGATATCCTCGCCGATCTGGGCCGCGGGACGGCGGGTGTCCCAAGGGGTCAGATCCAGCTGGATGACACCAATCGTTTCTTCGTCACCCTGCCCCGCGCTCATCATCGAACGGGCGTAGATGCTGGCAATTTCGTCGTAGTCCACCAGACGGTCCTCGACCGCGCGCACCAGGGCGTCGCGTTCAAAGATCGAGAAATTGTCGCGCGCACGGATCTGGACCTGCATGAAATCAGGTTCCACCGACGGAAAGAACGTCACCCCGCGCCCGAACTGACCGTACAGCCCGAAACCGCCCAGCAGCAGGGCCACCGCCAGCAACAGCGTCGCACCGGGCCGCAGGATCGCCCATTCCAGCACGCGCACATACAGACCCGTCAGACCGCCGATATCGCGCGGATCACCCAGTTCGGCTGCGTGCAATGCCGCCTTGGCCTTGGCGGTCTGCGGCTGGCGTTTGCCGATCAGGCCGCCCACCACGGGAATGAATACCAGCGCCATGAACAAGGACGCCGAGAGTGTCAGGATCACGGTGATCGGCATGAATTTCATGAATTCGCCGACCATCCCCGACCAGAACAGCAAGGGAAAGAAAACGCAGAGCGTCGTCGCCGTGGACGCAAGGATCGGCCAGGCCATCCGTTTCGCGGCAAAGGCGTAGGCCTCCTTGGCGGCGGCACCCTCTTGCAGTTTGCGGTCGGCCAGTTCGGTCGTGACGATCGCACCGTCCACCAGCATGCCCACCACCAGGATCAGCGAGAACAGCACCACGATGTTCATGGTGAACCCGAACACCCACAGCGCGATCACACCCACCAGAAATGCGCCGGGGATCGACAGACCAACCAGCACCGATGACCGGAACCCCAGCGCCAGCACGATGACGATCATCACCAGGATCACGGCCGCGATGACGTTTGCTTCGAGGTCGCTGAGCAGATCCTTGACCTGTTTGGACTGATCCTGAAGGTAGGTGACATTGACGCTGTCAGGCCAGTCGACGCGCATCTCCTCGACCGTGGCTTTCACCTGATCGACGGTCTCGATGATGTTGGCCCCCGAACGCTTGGTGATTTCCAGCGCCAGCGCGGGCTGCCCGTTGATGCGGGCGAATGAATCGGGGTCCTCGAACGTGCGGCGGATGGTGGCCACGTCGCCAAAGGTCACGACCGCATCGCCGCGCACCTTGACCGGCATCGCCATCACATCCTCGAGGTCCTCGATCAGGCCCGGCACCTTGAGGACGATACGCCCCGACCCGGTTTCGATCGCGCCTGCCGCGACCAGCCGGTTGTTGCGCTGGATCTGCCCGATCAGTTCATCAAAGGACAGATTGTAGGTTTGGAACACCGTGGGGTCGATCAGAACCTCCAGGAATTCGAAACGCTGGCCACCGATCTCGGCCTCCAGCACGCCGGACAGACCTTCCAATTCTGTTTGCAGGTCTTCTGCGATGCTGTTCAGCGTGCGTTCCGGCACCGGACCTGACAGCACGGCCGTGATGATCGGGAACAGGGCCGTGTTGATTTCGGTGATGATGATGTCGTTTGCGTCCTCGGGCAATTCGCCCTGCGCGCGGTCGGCGGCCTCTCGGACCTTGTCCAGCGCCTCCTGGTTGTCGCCACCGGCGATGAATTCCAGCTGGATGCTGGCAAAGCCTTCGGTCGCGTCCGATTTCATGCTGTCGAGTCCGGTGATCGAGGCGAATTCCGTTTCCATCGGTTCCAGCAGCAGGCGTTCGGCGTCACCCGGACTGATGCCGTCCAGCCCCGTGGACACGTAGAACAGCGGCAGCGGAATTTCCGGGTTGGCCTCCTTTGGGATCGCCGTATAGGCGAAGGCCCCGATCCCCATGATCATCAACAGCGCCAGAACGATCACCCGTGACCGCGAAAATGCTGCGTCAATGATGGCGTTCATTGTGTGATGTCCTGTTCACTGGGGATCACTGTTTCACCTGCGTTGACGAAGCCCTGACCGACCGTGATGACGGCGGCATCATCCGGCAGACCGGTGACCCAGATGCCGTCGATCTGCGCACTGACCACCTCGATGGGATAGAATGCGACCGTATCATCATCGGCCACGGTTTTCACCCCCAAGGTGCCGTCGGTATCCAGCGACACGACCGAGGCCGACAGGAAATGCGCCGTGACCTCGCCCGTTGGAATGCTGACTTCGGCGGAAATACCCGCGGGAATGGCCCCGTCGTCATTCGCGATTTCGATTTCGGCCAGAAAGGTGCGGGTTTCAGCCGCCGCCGAGGTTCCGACAAAGCTCAATGTGCCTTCGCGGTCTTCACCGGTGATGAAACGCACGGTGGCAGGCTGTCCGACGGTCAGGCGCGTCAGGGATTGTTGCGGCACCTGAATGGCGACGGTTAGCGGCGTGATGTCGACCAGACGGCCAACGGCTGTTCCGGCCGTGACGAATTCTCCGGCATCCAGATCCAGCGTTTCGATCCGCCCGGCAAAGGGGGCGGTGATCGCCAGCGCATTCGCGGTCTGTTCGGCGGCGGTCACCTGCGCCTGTGCGGCTGCAAGTGCGGCACGCGCATCCGTGACCCGGTCGGTCGTCGCCACGCCGCGATCCAGCAACTGCTGTGCGTTGTCGAATTCGCGCTGCGCAGAGGCCAGCTGTTCGGCGGCGCGCCTGGTATCGGCATCACTGTTGGACGGGTCGAAACGGGCG
Source organism: Loktanella sp. 3ANDIMAR09 (assembly GCF_001420005.1). Classification (GTDB taxonomy): domain Bacteria; phylum Pseudomonadota; class Alphaproteobacteria; order Rhodobacterales; family Rhodobacteraceae; genus Loktanella. The sequence goes on from NZ_LJAK01000006.1 coordinate 200,490, forward strand.
ATCACGTCACCGGCGGCGACATCCTGCCCCTTGCGGACCAGCACCTCGGCGATGTCACCAGAGGTTTCGGCCACCAGCATCGTGTCACGGTCGGGCAATGCCTGACCTTCGGCCTGAAAGAACTGGGTCACCGTTTCCGCCACCGATGGCGTGACGGCAACAGCCACGGGTTCAGGGGCCGTGCGCCTGACCACCGGATCTGCATCCTCGGACGGGACCACGAACCCGCTGCCCATCCAGCCCACGATCAGCACGACGAACAGTCCCGCGATCCACGTGGATTTCGAAGCCCCTTTATCGTCGGAAAAACGCAGACTGCGGCGGGTCTGTGCCGTGCTGTCTGTCTGTGGTGCTGCGGATTGGGCCTGTGGCTTGGTCATCAAATGGTCTCCGCTGCGCCAAACGCGCAGATTTGGGCCTATTTGGGGTGCAAGGCGGGGGTGAAGCAAGCCCAGAGCCCCAAATTACCCTGCTACGCAGCGCACATAGCGATCTCAGTCGCGCACAGATCAGGATTTGCGCAACTTTGCGGCCAATTGAATTGCCCCGCGGCCACGCCTAGGGTGCTCGGGCGCATCGCAGGGGGGAATACGATGAAACGGTCCAGAATCAACGACATCATGGCCGCAGCGGATGACATGATCCGGCACTATGGTTTTGTTCTGCCCCCCTTTGCCTATTGGACGCCGGACACATTCAAGGCGCGGACGCAGGACGCCGCGCATGTGATCAACGCGCGTTGCGGCTGGGACATCACCGACTACGGGCGTGGCCGGTTTGACGACATGGGGCTGTTCCTGTTCACCCTGCGCAACGGTCTTCTGTCCGACCTGCAAGGCGGCGGCGGCATGTGCTACGCTGAAAAACTGCTGATTTCCCGACAGGATCAGCTGTCACCGATGCACACCCACATCATCAAGGCAGAGGACATCATCAACCGTGGCGGGGCCACGCTGGTGGTGAAACTCTACGGGTCCGACGATCAGGGCGGCTTTGCCGAGGATCGCGGCGGTGTTGTCATGTGCGACGGGATCGCGCGGCCCTATGCGCCCGGTGAAAAACTGCGTCTTGCGCCGGGCGAAAGCGTGACATTGCGCCCCGGCGACTGGCACGCGTTCTGGGGCGAAGGCGGCGACGTCCTGATCGGCGAGGTCAGCACCGTCAACGACGATGAAACCGACAACGTGTTTCAGGCACCGCTGGGCCGGTTCGCCCAGATCGAAGAAGACACCGACCCCACGCATCTGCTGGTCAGCGACTACCCGGCCTGGCTGTCCTGACCCAGGCACCGCGCGCATGGCCGGACCCTCAGTGCGACATCGCCCGCGACGACAGACCAAGCCCCCGACCGCGTTAGACCGATTCACGAAGTTGACGTGAATTTCGCCACGGCACGCGGATCACATCGGCGTTATGCTTCGGGAACTGCGTGAAAATGCGGCATGCGACGGCCGCCTTGCGCGGAAAACAGGCACCCCCGACCACCTGACCATCAAGCCGTGAAAAAATCTGGCGCAGATGCTGCAGCTGCGAACAGGTTACACAGTGCCATCTCGGCACCATCGCCGCGCGGCGGGCTAACCCTGGCAGATCAAGCCCCACCACGCGACGACCACAACATCACTGCTGCGCGTCCTGCATAATCGGCACCGCGTTTTCACGAAAGCATTTTTCGTCCGGGACAAGCAGCGGAACATGGGGACTGAACATGAAAAAAACACTTAGAACAACTGCAGTATCCGTTGCTGCCCTGCTGTCGACCGCATCGGTTGCATGGGCACAGGATTGCGCTGATCCGATCAAGGTCGGCGTGCTGCATTCGCTGTCGGGTTCGATGGCGATTTCGGAAACGACACTCAAGGACGTGATGCTGATGCTGGTCGAAGGCCAGAACGCCAAGGGCGGTCTGCTGGGCTGCGAACTGGAGGCCGTCGTGGTCGATCCGGCATCCGACTGGCCGCTGTTCGCCGAGAAGGCCCGCGAACTGCTGACCGTGAACGAGGTCGACGTGATCTTTGGCAACTGGACGTCGGTGTCGCGCAAATCCGTGCTGCCGGTCATCGAAGAGTTGAACGGCCTGCTGTTCTACCCTGTCCAGTACGAGGGCGAGGAATCGTCGAAAAACGTCTTTTACACCGGCGCCGCGCCAAACCAGCAGGCGATCCCTGCCGTGGATTATTTCCTCGAAGAGTTGGGCGTGGAAAAGTTCGCGCTGCTGGGCACGGACTATGTCTATCCGCGCACGACCAACAACATCCTTCAGGCCTATCTGATGGACAAGGGGATCGCCGAAGAGGACATCTTTGTGAACTACACCCCCTTTGGCCAGTCCGACTGGGCGACCATCGTGGGTGACGTTGTGGCCCTGGGCGAGGACGGCAAACAGGTCGGCGTGATTTCCACGATCAACGGTGACGCCAACATCGGTTTCTACAAGGAACTGGCCGCCGCCGATGTCAGCGCCGATGACATCCCCGTCGTCGCCTTTTCCGTGGGCGAAGAAGAACTGTCCGGCCTCGACACCTCGAACCTTGTCGGTCACCTGGCGGCCTGGAACTACTTCATGTCCGCCGAAACCCCGGAAAACGCCGAATTCATCGCCGCCTGGCATGACTTTATCGGCGACGAAGCCCGCGTGACCAACGACCCGATGGAGGCGCATTACATCGGGTTCAACATGTGGGTGCAGGCTGTCGAACAGGCCGGCACCACAGATGTCGATGCCGTGTCAGAGGCGATGATCGGCCAGACCTTTCCCAACCTGACCGGCACGATGGCCGAAATGCTGCCGAACCACCACCTGACGAAACCCGTGCTGATCGGCGAAATCCGTGCAGACGGCCAGTTCGACATCATCAGCCAGACCGAACCGGTTCCCGGTGACGCCTGGACCGATTTCCTGCCCGAAAGCGCAGTTCTGATCTCTGATTGGAAAGAATTGGGGTGCGGCATGTACAACACGGAAACCGAAACCTGCGTTCAGTTGACCTCGAACTACTGAAGCCTCTGCCGGGGCGCGCATCGACCTGCGCCCCGGCACCACCCCCTTCATGCCCCAGGAAAAACCAGCCATGCTTCGCACATTGGCGTGCCTCTTGATCATCTGTGCCTTTCCAATGGGTGCCGTCGGCCAGTCGCTGCAACCCATCCTGCAGACCCATGCCGCAGAGGTCGCCGACCCATCTCGCGGCAGTGTCTCGGTTGTGCTGGATGATCTTGTGGCCTCCGGTCTGCCGCAGGTGCCGACCTTTCTGGAACGCTGGTCGGACAAGGGCGTCTGGCAGAACACGGCCGACGGGCAGTTCTACTACGGCCGCACCGACGGCGATGACCTGGCCCTGACGGATATCGACACAGGCACACAGACCACGGTGGACCGCGCCGGATACACCGAATTGCGGCCCAACGGCGGAGTGCGCCGCGTCATCGGCACGGCCCTGGTGCAGTTTCAGCTCAGTGATCCCGACCTTGGCCGCCGGCAAAGCGCCATCGATTCCATCGCCCGTCGCCCCGACGCCGACCAACTTGCCCCGCTGCTGGCCTCGATCGACGGCGAACCCGACACGGCGCTCCGCGCGCGCAAGATCCAGCTTGCCAACTTTCTCTCGGCCAGTTTTGCAATCGACCCCGCCGACCGCATTGCCGCGATCGACAGCCTGTCGCGGGACACCTCGATCGAGGCACGCGCCGTGCTGAACCAGATCCTGACCACCCGCGACGTGGTGGGCACCGATACGCCGGATGGCAATATCGCCCGGATCCTGACGGTCGGCACCGACATCACGGCGGACCAGGCCTACGACCGGCTGGTCGCCGCAGACCTGGCCCCCGCGGCGATCCCCTCTGCCGCCGTGCGCGATGCGCTGGCCGCCAATATCACGGATGGCCGCGTGGGCGGCATCCCCACCGCACAACTGAACACCGAGGCCACCCGCGCGCAGGCCTATGCGGCGCTGGCCGACCGCGGCCTCGTCCCACCCCGCCTGACCGAAGAGGGGCGCGCCGCCGCCATCGCGGCCCATGTCTTTGCCGAGGTCCATACCGAGAATGACCCCGCCATCACCGATGCGGCGCGCGCCGCGCTTTCCTCGGTGGAAACCCGCGTGGCCGCCGCCGGTTTCGCGGATCTGACGCTGGACGCCATGTCGCTGGCGTCGATCTACTTTCTCGCCGCCATCGGCTTGGCCATCACCTTCGGTGTCATGGGCGTCATCAACATGGCCCACGGCGAGTTCATCATGATGGGGGCCTACACCGGCTACGTCGTGCAGCAATTCGTGCCCGACTATACCGTCTCGCTCATCCTGGCCCTGCCACTGGCATTCGCCGTGACCTTTGCCGCAGGGGTCGCGATGGAACGGCTTGTCATCCGGCACCTGTATCACCGCCCGCTGGAAACACTGCTCGCGACATTCGGCATCTCCATCGCATTGCAACAGCTGGCCAAGAACATCTTTGGCACCCAGGCGCGTCCGCTGACCTCTCCGGGCTGGCTGGACGGTGCCTGGGTGATGTCCGACGTGATCCAGATCAGCTATATCCGTATCGCGATCTTCGTGCTGGCACTGCTGTTTCTGGCCCTCATCGTGTTCATCCTCAAACGCACCCGCCTCGGCCTCGAGGTCCGCGCCGTCACCCAGAACCCCGGCATGGCGGCTTCCATGGGGATCGACCCCGACCGCATCAACATGCTGACCTTCGGCCTTGGCTCCGGCATTGCAGGTATCGCGGGGGTGGCCATCGGCCTTTATGCGCAGGTCACATCCGAAATGGGCGCAAACTACATCGTGCAATCCTTCATGACCGTGGTCGTGGGCGGCGTAGGCAATGTCTGGGGCACGCTGGCAGGCGCTTCACTGATCGGCAGCCTGCAAAAGGGGATCGAGTTCCTGAACCCCTCGAACACGCTGGCAGCACAAACCTACATGGTCCTGTTCATCATCCTGTTCATCCAGTTCAGACCCAAGGGTATCGTCGCCCAAAAGGGTCGGGCGGCGGCAGACTGATGCGCGCGCGTCCCCCGACCACCACCCCCCTTCTTCTGGTTGAAAATATCCCGGGGGGTGCGGGGGGCTGGCCCCCCGCCATCGCGACGCGCAATGCGCGGCGCAAACCGATCAAGGATGCCACCGCATGACCCAGGGCTTCATCATCCACAACCGTTCCGTCATGTGGTTCATCGGGCTTCTTGGACTGTTCACGCTCCTCGTGACCCTCGGATCAGAGGCGATGGGCACGGGCGTCATCTCGACCTCTCTGGTCAAGACATTGGGCAAGACGCTCTGCCTGTGCCTGATCGCCATCGCGATGGACGTGGTCTGGGGCTATTGCGGCATCCTCAGCCTGGGACATTTCGCGTTCTTCGGCATCGGCGGCTATGCTATAGGCATGTGGCTGATGTATGCCCGCACCGAAACCATCGTGACAGAAAGTCTGGCACGTCAGGTGATTCCACCGACCCCGGCAGAGGTCACGGATGCCATCGGGGCGCAGATTTTCGGTGTGGTCGGCAGCTCTGATTTTCCGCTGATCTGGTCCTTTGCCGACAGCCTGATCCTGCAATTGCTGATGGTCGTGCTGGTGCCGGGACTGCTGGCACTGGTGTTCGGCTGGCTTGCGTTCCGCAGCCGGGTCACGGGCGTCTATCTGTCGATCCTGACGCAGGCCATGACACTGGCGCTGTCGCTTTATCTGTTCCAGAACGATTCCGGTCTGCGCGGCAACAACGGCCTGTCGGGCCTGCAGAACATACCGGGGTTCGAGTCAACGCCGCAGGCCACCATCAGCCTTGTGTTTTTCTGGGGCTCGGCGCTGGCATTGGGCCTGGGCTATCTGCTGTTTGCCTTTGTCGTCGGGGGCAAGATGGGCAGCATCGTGCAGGGGATCCGCGACAACGAGGCCCGTGTGCGGTTCCTGGGCTACCGGGTCGAGGGGTACAAACTATTTGTCTTTACCCTGACTGCCGTCGTGTCCGGCATCGCGGGCGCGCTGTATTATCCGCAGGCAGGCATCATCAACCCGGCGGAAATCGCTCCTATCGCATCGATCTATCTGGCGGTCTGGGTCGCGATCGGCGGGCGCGGGCGGCTTTATGGCGCGGTCATCGGGGCCGCGCTGGTGTCGCTGCTGTCCAGCTGGTTCACGGGCGGCGGTGCGCCTGACGTAAACCTGGGGTTCTACACGGTGCAATGGACCGACTGGTGGCTGGTCCTGCTAGGCGTATCGTTCGTCTGTGTCACGCTCTTTGCACCCAAGGGGATCGGCGGGCTGTTCGACTATCTGATAAGGAAACCGCGATGATCAGCCTGCTCGAAGTCTCTGGTGTCAGCAAAACATTCGACGGGTTCCGCGCGATCAACAACCTGTCGATCCAGATCAACGAACCCGAACTGCGTGCCATCATCGGCCCCAATGGTGCGGGCAAGACGACGTTCATGGATATCGTCACCGGCAAGACGCGGCCCGACACCGGTCAGGTCCTTTGGGGTGAGCGTAACGAAAGCCTGACCGGCCTGTCAGAGGCCGAAATCGCCAATCGCGGTATCGGGCGCAAGTTCCAGAAACCGACGGTCTTTGAAAACCAGACCGTGCGCCAGAACCTCGCCATGGCGCTGAAAAATCCACGCGGCCCGCTGGCCGTCTTGTTTTTCAAGGAGCCCCGAACCGATGCCGACCGGATCAGTGACATCGCTGGCGAAATTGGGCTGGCCGACCAATTGGCCCGGCCCGCCGGCGAATTGAGCCACGGGCAAAAACAATGGTTGGAGATCGGGATGCTGCTGGCGCAGGACCCGCGCCTGTTGCTGGTCGATGAACCTGCCGCCGGCATGACCGCCGAGGAACGCGAAAAAACCACAGACATTCTGAAACGCGCGGCACGAACCCGTGCGGTCGTGGTCGTCGAACACGACATGGAATTCGTGCGCCGCCTGAATTGCAAGGTCACGGTGCTGCACGAGGGGCATGTGCTGGCCGAAGGGTCGCTGGATCACGTGACAGCCGATCCCACCGTGATTGATGTCTATCTGGGGCGCTCCGATGCTTGATGTTGCCGACCTGTCGCTGAAATACGGGCAAAGCCAGATCCTGTATGATATCTCGCTGACGGCCCCCGCAGGTCAGGTCACGACCGTGATGGGCACCAATGGCGTGGGCAAGACCAGCCTGCTGCGCGCCCTGTCCGGGCGGCATCCCTACAGTGCGGGCACGATCCGGCTGGACGGCGATTCGCTGGTGCATCCCAGTGCGGCACAGGCCGCACGCGCAGGTATCGCCTATGTCCCGCAAGGGCGCGAAGTGTTCTCGATGCTGAGTGTGGCGGAAAATCTGGAAACCGGGTTTGCCTGTCTGCCGCGCGGCGATCACCACGTGCCTGACTGGATCTATGACCTGTTTCCGGTCCTGCGCGACATGCGGCACCGTCGCGGTGGTGATTTGTCGGGGGGACAGCAACAGCAATTGGCCATTGCGCGGGCGTTGATCACCAAACCCCGTGTCCTGCTGCTGGACGAACCGACCGAAGGCATCCAGCCCAACGTCATCCAGCAGATCGGCCGGGCCATCGTGCAGTTGCGCGATCGTGGCGACCTGGCAATCATCCTTGTGGAACAAAACGTCGATTTCGCGTGGTCGGTCGCGGACAACTTTGTGATGATCAAACGCGGGGCTGTGTTCCGCAAGCTGTCAAAGTCGGACAGCACACGCGCGGATATCGTCGACTCTCTGTCGCTGTCATAAGGCCCTCTGAACACCACGCATGAAAAGGGCGGCACCTGACACCAGATGCCGCCCCACTGTGGTTTTGGCGATCAGAACCGGATCGTCAGACCGACACCGGCCCGCAGGGCATTGACGTCGTCACCCAGGCTGCCGCCAAGGTTCACAAAACCTTCGACGGCGTCCTCGATCTCGTAGGTCATGTTCATGTCAAGCGACAGCAGATCGTCGGCACCGGATTTCACCGCCGTGTCGAACGCGCCCTCGACGCCCGTGATCGTGCCGATCGCATTTGTGTCCTCGCCGGAAATCATGGTGTCGTAGACCATCGTGACGCTGGGGCGCAGGGTCGTGCCCAGCGCATCATAGACGGCCCCGTAGCGCAGACCGATACCGGCATAGACCGCGTCAGAGTCCAGCTCCGCGACGTTGAGGTTCTGCAAACCCGCACCGGTTTCGCTATAGCCGTCGACAGTCGCCTGATAGCCGCGCAGACGCACCAGCGGTGCAAGACGCGCGCCGCTGGTCAGACCCATTTGCGGTGCCACATCATAAGAGGCCTCGACCAGCCCGGACACCGTTTTCACATCCGTTGTGGCCGTCGCGACTGCGGCACCAACGCGGCGCGACAGATCGAACTCAGACGCCGAATAGCCCAGCGCACCCGTCAGGCGCAGCGCACCCTGCGCATAGTTCCCCGACAAACCAAAGTGCAGATCATCGGAGTCGGCCGCACCCTCTGCGGTGTCCACATTCGTCTGGCTATACCCCAGCCCCAGGTTCACCTGATAGGACGCGGCATCACCGAGGCTGTTGTAGAAACTGACACCCGCCGCGATACCGGTCGACTGCACGTCATAGCCGGACTGACCGGCCGCATCCTCGACATCGGATTTCTCTGCAAAGGTCGAAAAGAACGTGCTCATGTCGATATCGGTCAGACCTGACATACCCGCGGGTTCGGATTTCGTGCTGATGAATTCCGACGTGGCAACGTTCCGGGTTGATACCGTGCCTTCAACAGCGCCGGAACCACCCGTCGGCAGATTTGCCATGGCATCCGAGAATTTCAGACCGGAAAATCCGGCCGATGCGCCAGAAGCCGGGCCATTGGTCTTGTCGGACGCGCCGGGGGCCGCAGGCGCGGGGCCGGCACCGCCGCCCGGCGCTGCCTCTGCGACCGTTGCCGTCAGAACGACACTGCTGCCGTCGTAGACATCCTTGAAATCGACATCGACCAGATTGTCGGTCACGGTGCCAAAGGTGCCGTCGACGCCCTCGTCCGCGACAAGGACCGTCCACGCCAGATCGTCGCCGTTGTAGTCGCCAGCCGCTGCCGTCACAGCCAGGCTCGCCGCGTTGCTGATGCGCGCGGCATCGCCCACATCGATCAGGTCGCTGGAGCCATCCGCACGCAGGTTCACCGCAAAGGTGCTGCCAGCCTCGAACGTCACATTACTGCTGGACGTAAGCGTACCGATCCCGGTGCCTGATCCGGGCGAGACGACCGTGCCACTGCGGGCGATCAGACTGCCAAAGCCGCCAGCGCCTGTCAGGCGTCCACCGATCAGGTCGATGGCCATTCTGTTAGCCAGCGTCTTGTCCAACTGCACGGTGCCTTCGCGAATGTTCAGGTTATCGACGAATATGTTGGTGCCGTTCAGTGTCGCCGTGCCGCTGCCAACCTTGTCGAAAACATCAAACCCAAAGAACTGCTCCGACGTCCCTTCTTCGGGGCTGATCATCACCATGTCGGTCATGGCAAGCGGTTCCGCTACGACGGTCTGCTGGGTCAGAGCATCTTCGAAAATTGCACCAATCGCCCGTGGCGCGACCAGCGCACCCTCGTAGTCGCCACCGATCTTGCCGATGTCAAAGCTCAGATCGCCGTCACCACCCAGGGCCAGGACATCGTCCGTGCGCGGACCCGAAACATAGACATTGCCCGTGATGTCATACCCGGACTGAAGTTCGACCCGGTTTGCCGGTAGCGTCAGGTCCGTCCGGTCGTCGATGATGGCGATGGCCGCGCCTGTCTCGATGTCACCGCCGACGACCCGCCCTGCCACGGTGATGTCGGATGCATTCTGAAGAGACACGATGGCAGCAATGCCCTCGCTCGCGTCGACGGACCCGCTTTGTGTGACGCGGATGGTGTTGGTGCCGTAGGCGGTCGGCAATGCCGCACTTCTTTGTGGTGAATTGGAGTTGGCGAAACCAGAAATATTCTTGCCGACCAGAATGCCATATGGACCGGATGACGTGAGGGCATCGCGGGCATACCGGGCAACGATATCCCCTGAAATGCTGATGTCATGTGAATCGCCATTGCTGCGAATGCCGGTCGCAGCCGTGATGTTGCTGCCTTCGACGACAGTGATCTTGACGGTTTCGGCACCGTAATTGCCCTGGCTCAATTTCTCGTCGGCCCTGTTCAGGATACCGTATTTCATGGTCGCCTCGGGTACCGCGATTTCGACGGCCTGGGGCGCGGTCGCTCTTGTCAGGACAGGCCCCTGGCTCTCGGCCCGGTGCGCGATCCCACCGGTTCCGACGGTGATATCGATAGAACCACCGGACGCAAATGTCTGGATACCGTACTTGTCTGCGGCAATCTGACCTGAGCCGGTCTCGATGGCGATGCGGCCACTCCCGCTTGTTCCGATGCGGTACCCACGATTGTCGACAACAATGCCATTTGAACCGCCGATGACATTACCGCTGCCCGTCGTGATGCTGATGTCGCCCGTGCGCGTGATTGCAATCGGTTCAACCGCAGCCCTATTCGACGTCTCGGATTGAGGAATATTGACCTGGAACTGACGTGTCGCCACAATCCCGGCACCAGACGAGGTTTGGATATCGCCGTCACCTGTCACAATCCGGATATCGCCAGTAGACGCCTGGGCCCTGATCGGGTTGCCACCTGATCGTTCACCCTGGATCGCACCTTCCATATTGATATCGATCACCGGATCCGAACCCGGCGCTTGGGTGACTGCCGTCGCCAGAACCACGCCGTTCAGTAACGTCCCCGGCTTGACATCGATCTTGACCGTCGATCCTTGCAAATCGATGATAGTTCCGGGGCCCATAAAATTGGCACTCGGTTCGACGATGACGTTTACATCTGCCTCTGATTTTTCAAGGACCAACGGCTCACCAATATTACCCGCGCATGTGTAGGTGCCCGTTGCGATATCGAAATCACAGCCCGCTACCTGCGCCTCGGCCTGTCGCCCGTAGGACACCAGCCCCATTGCCAGAACCGACACGGACAGCAGCAGCTGTCCTCGGGTTATTGCTGTTTGCGCCTTAAATTCTGACATATAAAATCCTTTTGAAAACATGTTTGAGAGCCACCGCCAGCTGAATTTTTCGATCTGCAGCGCGGCCGTCTCGCGATCAACACAACGTGACGCTAGCCGCCGGCTCGGACGAAATGTGATCTATCTGTCGGTTTACAGAGGGAATTTTTTTCGACGTTGCCCAACTGACACGTTCAGCACATCCTATGGCTGTGCCGGCGACGTGGTCCGTTAATCGGGTTACGAACGGCCAGACACGCGCTAGGCTGCAAGCGACAAGGATGGAACCCATTTATGGCAGACTTTCGCGCCCTGGCACGCCAGCAACCAGCGGTGCGCCATTATATCAAGCATCGCAAATGGGTCGATCGGGCGGGCGTCATCGCCTATGCGCCGATGCTGCGGACGCCGGTTTTCACGACCGATGCCGCAGGGTTCCGCCGTGGGATACTGAATGGTGAACCCTATGATCTGAACGCCGCTTTTTCCGGCAATCCCTATGCCCTGGTGATGGGATCCAGTCACGTTTTCGGGTTCGGGCTGGACGGTGATGCCCTGACCATTCCGTCACAGGTAGCGGCGCACAGGGGCTTGCCCTGCCTGAACATTTCCTTCCCCGAGGCGCAGCTGCACACGCTGTATGCCGTGGCACTGCGGATCTGCGCGCAGGCCCCCCGCCCGCCTGCGTTCATCGCCCTGATGCCGGGTGGCGCACTGACACGGTTCGAATTTGTCCGCAGTTGCGATCCCTTGTTCGGGGTGCCTGATTTCCAGACCACCAATGCAGACTGCCCCCCACCCGGCAGCGCACAAGAGACCGCAGCCTATCATGCGCTCAGGGCCTATTTGGCGTTCTGGATCGGCGAATTCGAAATGCTGGCAGCCAGACACGGTGTCGCATTTGTCCTGCACCCCGAATTCACCGCTTTTGAGAAACCGGCGCTGTCGGACGACGAACGTGCCTGCGGCCTGACTGTCGCCCAATCGGATGCAGACCATCTGCGGTTTCAGACCCACCGCCTGCGTTGCGCAGACTACAGGGCATTCGTGATCGGATTGTTGCGGCCTGCCACCCGTGTGGCGCTGTGCGAGGCGGCAGAACTGACCTATGTCGATGAATATCACTATACCGCCGACGGGGCCGCCGTCATTGCGGCCGCCATCGCCCGGGCCTAGGACTGCGCCTTGTCCAAGGTGATCAGGTGAACGATGTCGGGTGCCGTGAACCCCAGCGACATCGCGCATGACGTCCCCCCGATCACGGCGGTGTCATAAAGTTCGGTCACCGTCCCGTCGATCCGGAACCAGTGGTCGACCTTGCCACTGCGCAGATCCACCACCTGTATGCCGCACCATGCGTCGCTGTCGGTCTCTTGCAATCGACGATCCAGCGCCAGCCCCTCGAACCGTTCGTAGCGGGGTTTTGACAGGCCGATCACCGCATGATGACCATGAAAGGACAGGCCGCGTGCAAATCCGGGCAGGAACTTGATCGGCCGGAATGCCTGATCGGCTGGTGCATCGGTATCGACCCAGCCCAATTCACCCGTGCCGGAGTTCAGCACATACAGACGCCCCTCATGCAGACGCGGCGAATGGGGCATGGACAGGCCCGAACAGACCACGGCCCCGGTGTCCACGTCGATCACGACACCGCCATCCTGTCGCCTGTCGCGCCAGCCGTCGATCGTATCCGACCGCGAACAGGCCGTGACATAGCGCACGCGCCCCGCCTCTGACGTGCCTGCCTCGCCCATCGCGAGGCCGTTCAGGTGACAGCGGTCCTCTTGCACCAGATCGGACACGAACTGTGGCCGCCAGTAGGGGCTGAAGGAATGACGATCCGACACCGTGGCCAGACAATTGTAGGACGTATTGGCAAAGACGATGCGCCCGTCGTCCAGCATGCCCACGTCATGCACGTCCAGCTGGCCCGTCGTATGCAGCACACGCGGCACGAACAGACCGTCGAACAGGGTATCGGCGACCTCGCCCGGGTGCAGGACATTTTCAAACCGGGTGATCTGAAACAAGGTCGCAAGCAGGATGGTGCCGGATCGCGGCGTCGCCAGCCCCATTGCCTTTTGATAGACGCGCTCGTTCACCATCAGGCCACCCGTTTCCGGGTTCTGCCCGAGCAGGTAAAACCGTCCCGACTGATAGGATGTCATCGCAACACAGATGTGCTGGCCTGCACACCAATCCGCAAATCCCGGCGACACCGAATATTGCGTTTCCGGCTGGGTTCCGGGGTCGGTGGCTTGGGCCTGATCCATCGTGCTGCATCCTGTTGCGTCGTGTGAACAGCCTGCGGCATGCGTCCGGGTTCAACAACCCGATTTACGTCAACAGCGCGGCATTGCGTCAGGGCCAATCCGCATAGCTGCGCAGCCGGACCGCCGACTGTGTGCCGGCCTGCTGCATCAACGCCTTGCGAAACGCACCGGGCGGCAGGCCGACTTCACCTTTGAAAAAGGTGCTGAACTGTGGCGTGCTGCGAAACCCGAGGTGATCCGCGATCTGATCCAGCGTCAGGTGCGAGCGTTGCAGCAGGGCCTGCGCCTCGAAAGTCAGACGGTCACGGATCAGCCGCTGCGGCGACTTGCCCAGCTTGCGCTTGCAGATATCGTGCAATCGGTCCGGCGAAATCCCCAGTTCCGTGGCAAAGCGCGCGACCGGCCACCGTTCGCGCAGATGCGCCTCGACCAGATGGCGGAACCGTTCCAGCGTCAGGTTCGTGGTTCTGTAGGGATGGTCCTCGATCATCTCATTCACGCCGGCACGCCACAGCGACACCAGCAGGATACGGACCTGCGCCTCGATGACCGTCTCCATGCCTGTCTGGGCGGCGTCCAGCTCGCGAAAGATCGCGTCGAAACAGGTGGACAAGGTTTGCAGGATGTCGGGCTTTGCCCCCAGATCCAGCGTAAAGGCCCGCGCAGACATCAGGCGCAGGGCCGCGGCCTCTGGTTTGTGACCGATGGCATTGCTCAGCATCGCATCGCCCAGCGTCATGATGACGCCGCTGCTGCCGGCCCGCGCCTTGACCCGCGTCTCGGGCTGTTTGGGTGTCCAGTTGATCGCGGGCCCGGTGATGACCTCTTCTTGGTCTGGCGTCATGCGGACCGCCGACCCCGACAACACCATGATGCATTGCACGGGACGGCCCGGAAAATCCACCAGACCACCCAGGAATCGGTCGGCCAGGCCGCCGCGAAAAACATCGGCATGAACCGTGGCGTGACGCGCCGACAGTGGGGTGCCACCCCTGAATCCGGAAATCATGACCAGATCATGACATGAAAAGACCGGATATCAATATTTTTATGCGCTCGCGTTACATTAAGCTGTCCGAGCCGCCTTGGGAGGGGTGTGCGCGCAAACCGATGGAGGTCCGTTTGTGCGTCAGGGCAGATTGGGAGGGATACGTGCGGCATCAGGCGTCACAATTCAGTCTGATCACAGGGTCGGATGCCGTCGCTGTCGCGGTGGACGGGGCCGTGAACGCCGCTGCTGCGGCCTTTCCGCTGTGGTCACGCAGATCGCCCGCCGACCGTGCAAAGGTCCTGCTGGACATGCGCGCCGCACTCGATGCCAACCGCGACACATTCTACGCGCTTGCAGCCGAGGAGGTGGGTGCCGCACACCCCTGGACCGCCTTCAACATTGACCTTGCCATTGCACAATTGACCCATGTGGCAGGACTGGCCCCTGCATTGGCCGACCAGCGGATTGACGATCCGGTCACGGGCAAACAGTCGATCATCCGCAGGCAGGCCGCTGGCGTCGTGCTGGGCATGGTGCCGTGGAATGCGCCGATCACGCTGGGCGTGCGCGCGGTCGCCGGTGCGCTGATGTGCGGCAACACCGTCGTGATGAAAGGGTCGGAACGCTGTCCGAAAACGCATCGGCACCTTGTCGATGTCCTCAACAGCGTCGATCTGCCCGAAGGTGCGCTGACCTGTGTTGTCGGCGAGGCGGAACAGGCCCACGACACAATGGCGCAACTGATCGCGCATCCCTGCATCCGCCGGATCAATTTCACAGGATCCACCCGCGTTGGCCGTGATGTGGCCCTCGCCGCCGCACGCGACATGAAGCCCGTCCTGCTGGAACTGTCCGGCAAGGCGCCGCTGATCGTGCTCGAGGACGCGGATCTGGATGCCGCTGTCGAAGCAGCCTGTTTCGGGGCCTATTTCAACCAGGGCCAGATCTGCATGTCGACGGACTGGATCATCGTCGTCAAAGCCGTCGCAGACGAATTCGTCGCGAAACTGCAGGCCCGCGCCGCAGACATCCGCGCAGCCGACCCGGTCAAGGAAACCGCCACACTGGGCCGCATGATTTCCGCCGATGCCGCCCAGCGCATCCACGGCCTGATCGAGGACGCCGTGTCCAAGGGCGCGCGCCTGCTGGTGGGCGGTCAGATCGACGGTTGCGTGATGCAACCTGCGCTGCTGGACGGGATCGCGGCCAACATGCGCATTTTCCACGAAGAAACATTCGGCCCGCTTGCCAGCATCATGCGGGTCCAAGACGCCGAGGAGGCCATCTCGATCGCCAATGATTCCGATTTCGGGCTGAATGCCGCCGTCTATTCCCGGGATCAGGACCGCGCAAGCCGCATGGCCGACCGGCTGGAATACGGGGTGGTCCAGATCAACGGGCCAACCGTGCACGATGATCCGGCCATGCCGTTCGGGGGCATGAAACACAGCGGATACGGTCGGTTCGGTGGCCTGGAGGCCATCAACGAGTTTACCGAATTGCGCTGGATCGCGACGCATAGCGCGGGTCAGACGCCGACACTTTGAAACGACGACGGGCATCCGCCCACACGATCAATTGCAAATGGAGGATACGCAATGAACCGCAGACCATTTCTGAAACTCGTCAGTGCGCTGACCATCGCAAGTGCGCTGGCCGCATCTGCCGCCACAGCCGAAACCATCCGCATCGGTGCCGTGGCCCCCAAAACCGGACCGCTGGCCGGTGGTGCAACCGTCACACAGTGGCCGTCGATCTATCTGTGGGTGGAACAGGTGAACGCCGCGGGCGGCCTGACCGTCGACGGCGAACAGATGATGATCGAACTGATCGAATACGACGATCAGACCAACCCCGGCGAGACGATCAAGGCCGTGCAACGTCTGGCCACGCAGGACGACGCGCATTTCATCATCGCACCCTATGGCACGGGTCTGAACCTTGCTGCCGCACCGCTGTTCGACCGCTACGGCTATCCGCAGATCGCGGTGTCTGCGATTACCGACCAGCAACCGGAATTGTCGGCGCAGTTCCCCAACATGTTCTTTACCCTTGGCACCACCACCGCGCTGGCCGCCGATGTGGTCAAGGTGCTGACCGACATGCGTGACGCAGGCCAGATGGGCGACCGCGTCGCCATGGTCAACGTGGCCGACGCCTTTGGGATCGAACTGGCCACTGCCGCCAAGCCGCTGTTTGAAGAGGCCGGGTTTGAGCTGGTGTACGAGACATCCTATCCGCTGGGCACGCAGGACCTGTCCCCTGTCATCAAAGGCGCCGCAGCCGCTGCACCCGATGCCTTCGTCGCCTGGTCCTACCCGCCCGACACATTCGGCCTGACGGAACAGGCGATGATCGAAAACCTCGACGTCAAGGCATTCTATACCGCCGTTGCAACGCCGTTTCCCGGCTATGGCGCGCGTTTCGGGGCCGCGGCAGAGGGCGTTCTGGGGGCCGGTGGCGTGAACCCCGACAGCCCTGCATTCATGGAATACGCCGCAGCCCACGAGGCCGTCACCGGCGAAAAGCCGGACTATTGGGCCTCTGCCACGACCTATGCCTCGTTGGAAATCCTGGGTCAGGCCATCGAGGCCGTGGGCCTGGATCGCGCGGCCGTCACCGCACATCTGCGCGAGAGCACCTATGAGACCATCCTTGGTCCCATCAGCTTTGACGAGAACAACTCCAACCCCGACTTCTGGACCGTCGGCCAGTGGCAGGGCGGCGTGTTCAAGGGCGTTGCATCGCGGGGCCGCGACGGCACCGTCCCCGTCATCCTGAAGGACGGCTGGGAATAATCCCGCACACCAAAAGGGGCGGCGTCCGCGCCGTCCCGCACCGATCATCTGGGGAACACCACTTTGGACATTTTGATCACAGGTATTCTGCTGGGCGGCACCTATGCGCTGATCGCGATGGGCCTGAACCTGCAATACGGCGTTGCCCGGATCATGAATCTGGCCAACGGTGAAATCCTGGTTGCCGGGGGCTATTTCGCGTTCATCGCCTACACGGCGACGCAACTCAGCCCGATCCTGACGATCTTTCTGGTGGCCCCGTTGGCATTTGCGCTGAATTGGCTGATCTACCGCCTGATGCTGCAACCGCTGGTCAACCGCGCAAAGAATCGCGGTCAGCTGGAAACCGACAGCATCCTTGCGACCTTTGGCCTGTCGTTCATCGGCTTGGGTCTGATGCTCAGCTTTTTTGGCGGTGACTATTTTTCCTACAGCTTCATGGCTGTCCCGGTCGAACTGCTGGGCAATACCTACGGGGCCAATCGCGTGCTGTCCTTTGTGATGGCGGTGCTGATCTGCGGCGCGCTGTATCTGTGGCTGAACCGGTCGCGTGCGGGTCTGTCGATCCGCGCGATTGCGACGGCCCCTGCCTCTGCACGGCTGGTCGGCATTGATGTCAAACACCTGTCGGCGCTGGCCTTTGCGCTGGGCGGCGCTGTGACGGCGGTGGGTGGGGCGCTGATTTCAACCTACCTCACGCTTGATGCATCGACCGGGGTCGTGTTCACCCTCAAGGCGCTGATCATCGTGATCATGGGCGGCGTGGGCGACGTGCGCGGCACCATCGTCGCGGCCCTGCTGCTGGGGATACTGGAAACGCTTGTCGCCAGCCTGCTGGACCCTGGCCTGACACTGGCCGCCGCCTACGTGATGTTCCTTGGCATCCTGTTGTTCCGCCCGCAGGGCCTGTTCGGAAAGAAACCGACATGAGCCTGACCGCCACCGATATCCGCAATCTGTGTCTTGCAACCCTCGTTTTTGCCGTCTGTGCGCTGCTGCCGCTGGGCGATCAAGGCTACTGGCTGGGGCTGGGCGTCACCATCGCGATGTTCACGGCCCTCGCAACATCCTGGGCGCTGTTTTCAGGCCCGACCCATTACATCAGCCTCGCGACAGCCGCGTTTTTCGGGGTCGGCACCTATGTCACGGGCCTTGGCATCGACACGCTGCCGTTCTGGTCGCTTGTTGGCCTTGCAGGCGTCATCGGCGCGGTGCTTGCCGCCCTCGTGGGCCTTGCGACGCTGCGGCTGTCGGGCGTCTATTTCGTGATCTTCACCCTCGGGCTGGCCGAACTGGTGCGGCAGGTCATCACATGGGTGCAGAACAATTCAGGGCAAAAGGGCCTGTACGTGCTGACCGACCTCGACGAGGCGGGGATCTACTGGTGGCTGCTGGGCCTGTCGGCGGCGGTGTTTCTCGCGGGCTGGCTGATCGGGCGGTCGCGGCTGGGGTTCGCGCTGCGGATCATCGGCGATGATGAAACCGTCGCCGCCCATTCCGGAATCAACACCGCGCGCGCCAAGGTGCTGCTGTTCATGGTGCCCGGTGCCGTGGCCGCCATGACCGGTGCGATCCTGGCGCCGCGTTATGTCTATATCGAACCGTCGCTGGCATTCGCGCCGATCCTGTCGTTTCAGGTGGTCATCATGGCGCTGCTGGGGGGTGCATCCCGCCTGTGGGGGCCGGTGCTGGGCGTCATTCCGTTCACATTCCTGCTCGAGGCCGTGTCGTCCAATTTCCCCAACCAGACCACGTTGGTCATCGGCGTGGCATTCCTGGTGATCGTCTATCTGCTGCCCGGCGGTTTCGTCGGCCTGATGGGGCGGATCAATCGCCACCTGAACACGCGGGAGGGCACATAGCATGAGCACCCCCGTCCTGTCCCTGCGCGGCGTGACCAAACGCTTTGGCGGGCTGGTTGCCGTGAATGCGATGGATTTCGACGTGGCAGAGCGTGAGGTCTTGGGCCTGCTTGGCCCCAACGGGTCCGGCAAATCCACGACCCTGAACCTGATTTCGGGCGCGCTGCCGCTGACCTCTGGCCATGTATCGCTGTGGGGAAATCGCATCTCCGGCCTGCCCGCCCAGACCATCACCCGCAAGGGCGTCAGTCGCACGTTCCAGCTGGTGCGCCTGTTGCCATCCATGAACGTGCGCGAAAACGTGGTCGCGGGGGCTGTATTCGGCCATCGCAGACGGTGGGGACAGGACGCCTGGGACCACGCCGACGCGCTGCTGGACAAGGTGGGCCTTGGCGGCAAGGGCGACATGGCACTGGGGCAGCTGACCTATATCGACACCAAGCGGGTGGAACTGGCGCGCACGCTGGCCAGCGACCCCAAGGTGCTGTTGCTGGATGAATGGCTGGCGGGCCTGAACCCGACCGAACTGCAAATCGGGATCACGCTGATCAAATCGCTGCGCGACGAGGGCCGCACGATCATCCTGGTGGAACACGTCATGGATGCGATCCGGTCGCTGTGCGACCGCTGCGTGGTCATGGCATCGGGCACCAAGATCGCCGAAGGGACACCGACGCAGGTCTTGTCCGACAAGGAAGTCATTCGCGCCTATCTGGGGGACGACGATGCTTGAGATGACAAACGTCACCGTGCGCTACGGCCAGCACCGGGCGCTGGAAAACGCGCATGTCACCGTGGGCAAGGGGGAAATCGTCGTCATCCTCGGGGCCAATGGCGCGGGTAAATCCACCCTGCTCAAGGCCGCAAGCGGGATCTGCGAAGGTGCCGTGACCGGCGACATTCGCCTGGATGGCACGGCGCTGAACGGGCTGAGCGCGAACCGGATCGTCGATGCGGGACTTGCACTTGTGCCAGAGGGGCGCGGCGTGTTCCCCGACCTGACGGTGCGCGAAAACCTGACGCTGGGGGCCTATGCGCCACGCGCACGCGACGACGAGAAAATGACGCTGGACCGTGTGTACAGCCTGTTTCCGAAACTGGCAGAACGGGGCAGGCAGATCGTCGGCACCATGTCGGGTGGCGAACAGCAGATGGTCGCGATTGGCCGCGCCATGATGTCGAACCCGACGATCCTGACGCTGGACGAACCATCGCTGGGCCTGTCGCCGCTGCTGTCCAAGGAGTTGTTCCAGAACCTCGCCCGCGTCCGCGAACTGGGCATCGGCGTGCTGATGGTTGAACAAAACGCCAAACAATCGCTGGCCATCGCGGATCGCGGGTATCTGATCGAAAACGCCCATGTGGTGCATCAGGACAGCGCCGCCAACCTGATGAATGACCCGGCCGTTCAGGCGGCCTATCTGGGCGTCGGCAGCGGCGACGAAAGTGGTGCGCCACCCCCCCCGTCCGAGATGCCTCAGACGGTGGCCGAAACCTTTGCCCTGCGGCCACGCAGCCAGAAAACCATCTCGGCGGACAGCATCCTTGGCCGTTCCGTCGATGATCTGGTCGCGGCGGCGGGACGTCAAAGCGTGGCTGCCACGATACAAAAGCGGCCTGACCAAAGGCAGGCGCAAACGGCAACGGTGCCGACGGATCGACTGGCCGCAACGTTGGCCGACATCGAACGCAGCGCGAGGGCCGCCCGCAATCGTCCCAAACCGCAGCCACGGCCTGACCGCCATGCGCCGTCACCGTCCCCCGCCCCACCGACCGCGGCCAAACCACGCCCCGTGATCGAGGTTTACCGCGCCCCGCGCGTCGAAGTGTACCGCCGCCAGCCCGACGGCAGCGGATTTGAAAGGAAATAGGATGCTCGATTCACAGACCCATAACAAAGGCATGTTCATCGGCGGCAACTGGGTGTCCTCGAACACCACGTTCGATGACATAAACCCGTCCACGGGCGATGTCTGGGCGCAGGTCCCCGACGGCGGCCGCGCCGAGGCACGCGATGCGATCAATGCAGCGCAGGCAGCCTTTCCAGCCTGGGCAGGGCTTCATTTTCAGGACCGCGCCCGCATCCTGCTGCGCGCCGCCGACGTCTGGGAGGCGCGCAAGGCCGATTTCGTTGCCGCCGCACAGGCCGAAGGCGGCGGCTGGTTCGGCAAGGGCATGTTCGAGGCGGGCTATGTCCCAGAGGTGTTCCGCGCCGCAGCCGCCATGTGTTACAACGCGGTGGGTGAAATGCTGCCGTCGCAACACGGCAAGGTGTCGATGGTCGAACGGGTCCCGATGGGCGTGATCAGCGTCATCAGCCCGTGGAACATGCCCGGCATCCTGACGGCGCGCGGGTTTGCCTTTCCGCTCGCAGCGGGCAACACCATCGTGCTGAAACCGTCAGAGGACACGCCCTATGCGGGCGGTCTGTTCTTTGCTGAAATCATGCAAGAGGCGGGCATCCCCAAGGGCGTGTTCAACGTCGTGACCTGTTCGCGCGAACGCGTGGGGGAAATGGGCGACGAACTGGTGGAAAACCCGTTGGTCAAGGGCATCTCGTTCACCGGGTCCACACCCGTGGGTCGTCAGATCGCGGCCAAGGCGGGCGCGCACCTGAAAAAGGCCTGTGTCGAACTGGGTGGCAAGGACAGCCTGATCGTGCTGGAGGACGCCGACATGGACCGTGCGACCTCTGCCGCGAGTTTCGGCAGCTTCATGCATCAGGGCCAGATCTGCATGTCCGTCGAAAAGGTGCTGGTCCACGAAAGCATCTACGCCGATTTCCTGCGCCAGTTCGTCGCCCGCGCGGCCAAGCTGAAAACCGGGGACACGGCGGACAAGTCCAACGTGATCGGCCCCCTGATCAACGACCGTCAGGTCGAACGGGTGAAATTCCAGATCGAGGACGCGCTGGCCAAGGGGGCCAAGGCGGTTCTGGGCGGTCGCGTCTGGGACAGGTTCGTGGAACCCACGATTCTGACCAACGTGACCCCCGACATGGCGGTCTGGCAGGAAGAAACCTTTGGCCCCGTGGCGGTCGTCGTCCCGTTCAGCACGGACGCAGAGGCCATCGCCCTGAACAACGACACCGAATACGGGCTGAGTTCGGGCATCATCACGGCCGACGAAAACCGCGCGCTGCATATGTCACGCAAGCTGGAAACCGGGATGTGCCATGTGAACTGTTCGTCGGTGAATGACGAACCGCACGTGCCGTTTGGCGGCAGCAAGGCATCAGGTGTGGGCAAACACGGGGGGAAATGGTCGATGGAAACCTTTACCGAAACGCGCTGGATCACGCTTGATCGCGGCGGCCGTCCGTTCCCGCCGGTGTTCTGATGGGCTGGGAACGCGCACCCCTGCTGCGGGGCAAAACGATTGTCGTCACTGGATCGGCTTCCGGTATCGGGCTGGAAACCGCACGGGTCTGCACCGCGATGGGGGCCCGCGTGCTGGGGATCGACGTGACCAAACGGTTCGACCATGTCGAGGAATTCTACCGGGCCGATCTGTCTGACGGGGCCACCATCGACGCGCTGATCGACGCCCTGCCGGACGGCATCGACGGGCTGGCAAATATCGCGGGGCTGCCGCCCACCGCCCCGGCAGACAAGGTGCTGGCGGTCAACCTTTTTGGCCTGAAACACCTGACACAGGGTCTGATCGCGAAAATGAACGACGGGGCCAGTATCGTGAACCTCGCCTCGCTCGCGGGCTTCGGATGGGCTGACGCGATCCCCGCGATCCGCGTCAGCGAGGGCGTGCATGTCGACGATGCGGCGCGCTTTGCCCAGACGCATCAGATCACCAACGCAGGCGGGCGCAGCTACTTTTTCTCCAAGGAGGCGCTGATCGCCTGGACGTTGCAGAACCGCTGGACCTGGCGCGAGCGCGGCATCCGCATGAACACGGTCAGCCCCGGCCCGGTCGATACCCCGATCCTGGGTGATTTTCTGGAAACGCTGGGGGCCCGCGCCGAGGAAGACGCCCGCGTCATGGACCGCCCCGGCACGCCGGCCGACCTCGCGCCCATCATCGCATTTCTGCTGTCGGACATGACCACCTGGATCCGCGGCACCAACATCCCCGCCGACGGCGGCATGTCATCAAACATCCTGTGCGACATGCACGGGCTGTCATCATAAGGGAGGCCACATCATGTCTGCATTGGCTTGGATCATCATCATCCTCATCGTGGCGGCGATCATCATTGCGCTGGCCGCGTCATTCTACCAGCGCGCCACGAACGAGGTCGCATTGGTGCGCACTGGTCTGGGTGGCCGCCGCGTCGTGATCGACGGCGGCACATTGGCGATCCCCTATTTCCACGAAATCAACCGCGTCAACATGCAGACCCTGCGCATGGACGTGGCAAGATCCGGTGAATCGTCGTTGATCACCAAGGACCGCCTGCGTGTCGATGTCGGTGCCGAATTCTATGCCAGCGTGACGCCCAACGACGATGCGGTCACCCGGGCGGCCCAAACACTTGGCAAACGGGTGTTCCAGCCAGACCAGCTCAAGGGTCTGATCGACGGCATGATGATCGACGCGTTGCGGTCGGTGGCCGCACAGATGACCATGGATGAGTTGCACGAAAACCGCGCCAGCTTCGTCAGACAGGTGCGCGAGGCACTGACCGACACGCTGGCGAACTATGGTTTGCAGCTGGACTCCGTGTCTCTGACCGCGCTCGACCAGACCCCGTTCGCCGCACTGGATGAAAACAACGCCTTCAACGCCGTGGGCATGCGCAAACTGGCCGAGGTCATCGCCAAGTCCAAGAAGGAACGCGCCGAGATCGAAGGTGACAGCCAGGTCAGCGTCGCCCGCGCCGCCATGGAATCCGAACGGCGCAAACTGGAAATCAACCTTGACCAGCGCCGCGCCGAAATCGCGCAGGCGCAGGAAATCGAAACCCTGATCGCGGCGCAATTGTCCGAAATCGCGGCGCGCAAGGCCGACAGCGAACGCAGCGCAGCACAGGCCCGCATCCAGATGGAACAGGATATTGCCGCCGCCGATATCGCCAAGGAACAGGCCCTGCGCCAGGCGGAAATCGCCCAGGCGCTGGCACTCGACATGGCCGAGCAGGACAGCCACATTTCGCGTGCCGCCAAATCCCAGGAAGAAAGCCGCGCCCAGACCGAGGCGGACACCGCGCGGATCGCAGCCGTGCAGGCGGCAGAGGCGCTCTTGACCGCCCGGCAGATGGCCGAGGCCGAACGCCGCAAGGCGCTGGCCCTGATTGCGGCGCAGGAACAGGCCGAGGCGACCGCCGCCCGCGCCCGGATCATGGCCGCAAGTGACAAGGCCACCGCCGCCGACAAGACCGCCGCCAAACGCGAAGAAGCCGAGGCGATCAAGGCTGTCAGACTGGCCGAGACAGAGGCGCATCTGGCCCAGATCAATGCTGAGAATGCCCGTTCAGAGGCGCAGGTCGCCATGGAACTGGAACTGGCACGATTGGGGGCCCTGCCAAAGATCCTGTCCGAAATGGTCAAACCCGCCGAAAAGATCACCGGCATCTCGATCAACCAGATGACGGGTCTTGATCGCAACTCTGGCAGTGCAGCGACGTCGCCGATCAATCAGACGGTCGATGCGATCATGGACATGGCCGTGTCCCTGCCCGCGCTGCAAAAACTGGGGGAATCCATCGGCGTCAACGTTGATACGACCCTGACAAGGCCGCAGTCGTCCACGGGCAAACGGTCGCCAGAGACTGGCACGACCTGACGCACGCGGGGACCGGGCGCGCGACAGTTACGCCTGGGGCACCATGTCGGTGAAACAGAGCCGGACAGTCTTGCGCCTCGCGGGCGATTGCAGACAGCCCGTGGCCTGAAAGGTTTTGACTGCGACAGCATAAGCAAAGCCCCGCGCCTGATGCTGGCCTGCGGTGTCATGTCCCTTGCCGCGATCCGAGCATGGAACCTGCGCGCCGCGGTGGGGGCTCGCGCAAAGAACTGGCCTTGGCGAAAACCTGACGCCACAGGACGGCTATCGCGATAGACCCGCCCTGCACTGGCGGCACATGATACGCCCTCCGCCAGACCCGGTCGCCTTGGGCCGGTCGTTCGGCGAACCGCCACCGATGCATGCGATTGAAACAGCTCTCCGGGTCACATCACTGCTCCGATTTGCCAGGGCACGAATTCGTTGTCACCAAGGCCCAGCGCCTCTGACCTGGTCGTTTGCCCCGATGCGGTGGCGCGGATCAGGTCAAAGATTTCGCGCCCCTTGCGGGCAAGCGTGGTGCCGCCGGACAGGATGTCGCCGGTGTTCAGGTCCATGTCGTCAGGCATCTGGGCAAACAGACGGTCCGACGTGGCCAGCTTGATCGTGGGGGCCGGTTTCGATCCAAAGGCCGATCCGCGACCCGTCGTGAACACCACGATCTGCGCACCACCCGCGATCTGCCCCGTGGCCGACACCGGGTCGTAGCCTGGTGTATCCATGAACACGAAACCGGGCTGCACCACCTGTTCGGCATAATCATAGACCGCCATCAGCGGGGTCGCCCCGGCCTTGGCCGCGGCACCCAGTGACTTTTCAAGGATCGTGGTGATGCCGCCCTGCTTGTTGCCGGGACTTGGGTTGTTGTCCATCGAACCGCCGTTCAGGGCGGCGTAACCTTCCCACCACTTGATCTGTGCGATCAGTTTGTCGGCCACGGCCTGGCTGATCGCACGGCGCAACAGCAATTGTTCGGCCCCGTAGATTTCCGGCGTCTCTGACAGGATCGCGGTGCCGCCTTGGGCCACGATCAGATCGCTGGCGATACCAAGCGCCGGGTTCGCGGTGATGCTGGAAAACCCGTCGGACCCGCCGCACTGCAATGCGACACGCAGCGCGCTCATGGGTTGGGGGGTGCGGGTGATGTCATTTACCGCAGGCAGGATCTGCGCCACATGCGCCTTGATCGCGTCCACCGTGGCGCGGGTGCCGCCAGTGTCCTGAATGGTCAGCGCGTGGAACCGGTCGGTGCCCGCATCACCGAAATGCGATTGCATCCGCGCGATCTGCATGACCTCGCATCCAAGACCGACAAAGACCGTGGCACCCACGTTCGGGTGGGTGGCATGGCCCCACAGAACCCTGTCCAGAATGTCATAGCCGCGCCCGCTGCCCGCCATGCCGCAACCGGTGCCATGGGCCAGTGCCACGATACCATCGACATTGCAGTAGTCATCAAGAAGGCCACTGGCCTCGATCTCGGCGGCGGCCCGCCGGATCACCGTGGCCGAGCAGTTCACCGTCGCCACAAGGGCCACGTAATTGCGCGTGCCGACCCGACCATCGGCGCGGGCATATCCGTCAAAGGTCAGCGCCTCGATCTGCGGGATCGCCGCTTGTGCTGACGCCAGATCGGCCCCGATGGCGTAATCCTGTTCGGGATTGGCAAAGGCGCAATTGTGGGTATGGACATGCGCACCCGCCGCAATCGCCGCGGTGGCCCGACCGATGAAGTGTCCGAACTTGACGACCGGCGCGCCCACAGGCATCGCGACACGCGCAACCTTGTGCCCCGACGGGACCGGTGCCACAAGCGGCGCACCAAGGCCCAGTGGATCCGTGCCTGCACCAGCACGTTCCGTCAGGACGGCGACCGTATCACCGGGGTGCAGGACCAGCGGATCAATCATGGGTCAACGCCTTGATCACGCCGCGCAGCTCTGCCAGCCCGCGCAGTCGACCGATCAGCGGATAGCCGGGGATCAGGTCGCGGGTCAGGTCCGACAGCATGTGGTGGCCATGATCGGGTCGGAACGGGATCGCATGGTCGGCGCGGCCTGCATCGCGGCGGCGCGCCTGTTCGGCCAAGAGCACGCGGATCAGCGCAACCATATCCGTGTCGCCCTCCAGATGATCCGATTCCGCGAACGATCCATCCGGGTCCTTTCGGACGTTGCGCAGGTGCGCGAAATGAATGCGGTCCGCCACTCGGGCCGCAATCGCGGGCACGTCATTTGCGGGATTTGCCCCGAGAGAGCCGGAACACAGCGTGATCCCGTTCGCAGGGCTGTCGTGCGCCTTCAGCACCCAATCAAGATCCGCACCGTCAGACACGATGCGCGGCAGACCCAGAATGTCACGGGGCGGGTCATCGGGATGCACGCACAGCCGCACTCCCAGATCTTCGGCGGTCGGCACCACCTCGTCCAGGAACCGCTTGTAGTGACCGCGTAAGGCGTCGCGGTCGATGCCATCGTATCCCGCGAGGGCCGTTTTCAGACCCGCTGTATCGTAACGGTCGAACGCCCCCGGCAATCCCGCCATGATCGCAGACAGCAAACCAGCGCGGTCGTCCTCTGTCGCTGCCTGAAACCAGGCCGCAGCCTTGGCCAGCACTTCGGGGCTGTAGTCATCTTCTGCCGCGCGGCGTCCCAGCATGTGAATTTCAAACGCGGCCATGCGCACGGCGTCGAACCGCAGGCAGGTGGCACCGCCGGGGACAGGGGCCGCCAGATCGGTACGCGTCCAATCCAGCAACGGCATGAAGTTGTAACAGATCGTGGTCACGCCTTCGGCCGCGAGATTGGCCATGGACTGACGGTAGTTGGCAAAGAGGTTGGTCAGATCGCCCTCGCCCGTCTTGATCCGCTCGTGGACCGGCAGGCTCTCGACCACGACCCAATCGAACCCCGCGTCCACGATCTGACGCTTGCGCGCGGCAATCGCGTCTTGCGGCCAGACCTCGCCGTAGGGGATGCCGTGCAGCGCGGTGACGATGCCCCGCGCGCCGGTCTGTGCCACTTCACCCAGCGAAATGCTGTCGAATTCTCCGTACCAGCGCCAACTTTCGATCATCGGACGACCCTCTTGATTCCCGCACGGACACCGTCCTGCCAGATGACCGTTGCGGCCTGCGTCACAGGCCCCTGCAAACGATCAACCAGATCGCGGGGAAAGATGTCCTGGACCGACAACAAGGCCGCGACGATACCGGCAGGGTCCGCCTGGGACTGTACCAGGGCATGCAGACGGTCGGCCATGGGATCGCGCAGGTCGATGGGCTGTCCTGCCTCGTCCGTGCCGCTTACATAGCGCATCCAGGCGGCGATGGCCGTGCAAAGTCCCTCGACGGGTCGGCCCGCATCCAGGTTGTCGCGCACCGTGCCCAGGATGCGTTGTGGCAGTTTCTGGCTGCCGTCCATCGCGATCTGCCAGGTCCGGTGACGGATCGCGGGGTTGGCATAGCGGTCCATCAGGGCATCGGCATATTCGGTCAGGCTGACCCCCTGCGGCGCAGTCACGGCGGGCGAAATTTCGGACCACAGGGTCCGCACATAGGCGGCGAAATCCGGGTCCGCGACGGTGTCCGCGATGGTCTCGTGCCCTGCCAGATAGCCGGTATAGGCCAGCGCGGAATGGGTGCCGTTCAGCATCCGCAGCTTCATGTCCTCGTGCGCGGTGACGTCCGCCACAAGTTCGACACCCGCCGCCTTCAGGTCGGGGCGGGCGCCACCGACGAAATCATCCTCGACGGCCCATTGCGAAAACGGCTCGTGCAGCACTGGTGCTGCGTCGGGGATGCCGGTCAGGGCAGTCACACGCGCGATGTCGGCCTGAGTGGTTGCGGGGGTGATCCGGTCCACCATCGTTGACGGAAACCTGCCCTCGGCTGCAATCCAGTCCGCAAGCGGCGGATCAATCTGCCGGGCGAGTTGCAACACCATTTCGCGCACAAGCCTGCCGTTGTTTGGCAGGTTGTCACAGGTCAGCACCGTAAAGGGAGGCGTGCCCGCAGCCCTGCGCCGCGCCAGCGCCCGCACCAGAAACCCCGGTGCAGACACGGGCAGGTCCTGCGACAGATCGTGCCGGATATCGGGATGATCAAGGTTCAACGCACCGGTCGCGGGATTGTGGCAATAGCCCTTTTCCGTGACCGTCAGCGTGACGATCCGGACGCCGGGATCGGTCATCACAGCCAGCACCGCTTCGGGATCTTCCGGCGCGACAAGCACGTCGTTGAGCAGCGTGATATCGCGCGTCTGCTCGCCTTCGGGGGCCAGTGTGACCGAGGTGTAGTGCCAGTCACGCAGGCGCAGCGCGTCGCGGGTGTCGGGGCTGCGCAGGGACACGCCCACGATGCCCCAGTCCCCACCCGATGCCGCCATCGCGTCGGCCACATACACGCATCCGAATGCGCGAAAGAAAGCGCCAAGTCCCAGATGGACGATGCCGGTTGCCGGACGCGCCACCGCGTCATTCATTTGACCGTCAGCGGGCAAGCCAGCCTCCATCCACGTTGAGGATCGCGCCATGCACATATCCAGCCGCAGGCGAGCACAGATAAACCGCAGCCCCGGCGATGTCCGATGCCGCGCCCCAGCGGCCCGCCGGTATCCGTTCAAGGATCGCCCTGTTGCGGTCAGGATCGGCGCGCAGCGCCTCGGTGTTGTTGGTTTCGATATAGCCGGGGGCCACGGCATTCACATTGATGCCCTTGGCCGCCCATTCGTTGGCCAAAAGCTTGGTCAGGCCGGCGACACCGTGTTTGGACGCGGTATAGCTTGGCACGCGGATGCCACCTTGAAACGACAACAACGACGCGATGTTGACCACGCGGCCCGTGCCCCCCCGCGCGAGGATCGCCCGCGCAAAGGCCTGTGTCGTAAAGAACAGCGCCTTGAGGTTCACATCCATCACCGCGTCCCAGTCCGCTTCGGTGAAATCGACCGCGTCGTTGCGCCGGATGATACCGGCGTTGTTGATCAGAATGTCGATGGGCTGGTCGTCGAACAGCCCCTGCCCCGCCATCGGACCCGCGAAATCCACCAGCACGGACGTTGCGGCACCGCCCGCATCCGTAATCATCGCGACTGTCTCGTCGCAGTCACGACGGCCCGCGCAGATCACCTCTGCGCCGGCCTGCGCCAGACCGACCGCGATGGCTTGTCCGATGCCGGTGTTGGCCCCGGTGACCAGCGCACGGCGGCCTGTCAGATCGAACGGCGTGCTCACCGCAAATCCCCCATGGCGACCATGTCCATATCGGTAAAGTCGACGTTGTCGCCCGCCATCGCCCAGCAGAACGTATAGGACGACGTGCCCGCGCCCGCGTGGATCGACCAGGGCGGAGAGATCACGGCCTCTTCGTTGGCCATGACGATGTGGCGGGTCTGGTCCGGCTCGCCCATCAGGTGAAACACACGCTGGTCGGCGGATAGCTGAAAATACAGATAGGCCTCCATCCGGCGGTCGTGCAGATGCGCGGGCATCGTGTTCCAGACCGATCCTTCGGCAAACTGTGTGTATCCCATCAAGAGCTGGCAGGATTTGCAGACCTCTGGGTGCAGGAACTGGATGATCACGCGCTCGTTCGCGGTTTCACGCGCGCCCATTTCGACGCGGCGGGCATCTTGCAGCTTGATCAGGGTCGTGGGGTAGGTCTGGTGCGCCGGTGCCGACAGCACATAGAACCGCCCAGCGCCGGAAAATGCGACCGGCCCTGCCCCCAAGCCGATATACAGAACCTCGCCTGTCTCCAGCTCATGGCTTTCGCCGCCGACACTGACCGTGCCGGTCTCACCAATGTTGAGCACGCCCATCTCGCGGCGTTCCAGGATCGTGGCGGTGCCGGTGGCTTCGACCTTGTCCAGCGTCAAGGTGCCGCCCGCGGGCACGGCAGAGCCGAGGATCAGGCGGTCATAGTGGCTGTAAACCAGATTGATCTCGCCGTCCGCGAACAACCCACCGACGTGAAAATGGTCGCGCAACTGATCTGTGTCCAGCGTCCGGGACGTGGCGGGATCGATCGCGTGGCGTGTTTGGGTTTTCAGCATGGTCATGGTCTTTCTGGTTCAAAGAAAATCGTCGCGACGGGGTGTAAAGGTATCGATCAGCGTCCCCGCCGCGTGGCAGGTGCAGCCGTGCCGGGCACCAGAGGGGATCAGCAGGCTGTCGCCCGGCCCCAGATCATGGGTTGTGCCATCGACGGTAAAGGTAAATCGCCCGCTTTCGACATAGGTGGCCTGCACGTGCGGATGATCGTGCAACGCGCCCCGGGCGTCCGTGTCGAACCTGAAGGCGACAACCATCAGATTGGGGTTTTCGGCCAGAACCTGACGGGTCACGCCGGGGTCTGTCGGAACGATGGGATGGGACATGGCGGACCTCATCTGAACAGCGCCGGCAGCCACAGCGACAGCGCGGGAATATAGGTGACAAGCATCAGGGTCAGGAACGCGGCCCCGTAGAATGGCCAGATCGTGCGCACCGCATCCCAGACGGGAATCCGGCCAACAGCGCAGCCCACGAACAAAACGGCCCCTACCGGCGGGGTACACAGCCCGATGCCAAGGTTCAGGATCAGGATCACGCCAAAGTGGACAGGATCGACCCCAAAGGCCACGGCCACCGGCAGAAAGATCGGTGTCGTGATGACGATCAGCGGCGACATGTCCATGAACGTGCCCAGGATCAGCAGGATCACATTGAGCAGCAGCAGAATGACGATCGGGTTGTCCGACACGTTCTGCAACAGGGCGACCATGGACGCGGGCACCTTGGTATAGGCCAGCAGCCAGCCAAAGGACGCGGCGCATCCGATCACCAGCAGCACCATGGCCGTTGTGCGCACGGCGGCGAATGTCGCTTCCTTGAAATCGTGCCAGCTGAGGCTGCGATAAACGAACAACGTCACGACCAGCGCATAGACCACGGCAATGTTCGACGATTCCGAGGCGGTAAAGATGCCGGATCGCACGCCACCGAAAATGATCGCCACAAGGATCAGGCCCGGCGCTGCAGAGGCAAAGAGCGTCCCGATCATGCGAAATCCCTGGAATGGCTGGACAGGGTAGCCCTTGCGCTTGGCGACCCACCAGGCGGCCAGCATCAGCAGCAGCGCCAGCGTGAAACCGGGGATGATCCCTGCGGTGAACAGATCGGCGATGGAAATGCGCCCGCCCGCCGCGATGGAATAGATGATCATGTTGTGCGACGGGGGCAGCATCAGGGCGATGATCGAACTGACCACCGTGATGTTCACCGCGTAATCGACATCATAACCGCGTTCCTTCATCTGGGGGACCATCAGGCCGCCCACGGCGCTGGCGTCCGCTGCGGCAGAGCCGGAGACACCGCCGAACATGACCGATGACAGCACGTTGACCTGTCCCAGTCCCCCGCGAAAATGCCCGACAAAGCCGCTGGCAAGCGCCACCAGACGCCGCGCGATATCGCCGCGCACCATCAGATCGCCCGCATAGATAAAGAAGGGGATCGCCATCAGCGCAAAGACGGACACGCCGGAATTCAGGCGTTGGAACACCACGACCGGGGGCAGGCCCAGATAGGCGATGGTCGCAAAACTGGACAGACCCAGGCAGAACGCCACCGGCGTCCCGATCAGCAGCAAAAAAACGAATGTCCCGAACAGAACGTAGAGCTCCATGCTACGCGGCCTCCGGGTCTTCGCCGAACCGCGCCGTGGGCAGGCCCGCAGCACGGCGCAACACGCGTTCGATGGAAAACAGGACGATCAGGATGCCGCCCGCGACAAGCGGCGCGAAATCGAACGCGCCAGAGATACCGAGGCTAGGCAGGACATTGCCCGCAGTGCGCGCAGCCAGCTGCCAGCCGAACCAGATCATGCCGATCCCAAAGGCCGTCACGGCGATGTCTGAAATTGAATAAAGCACCAGTTTCGCCCGCAACGGCAGCACGTAGAGCAGCACGTCAAAGGACAGGTGGTAGCCTTCGCGGATACCCACGGCGGCCCCCAGAAAAATGAACCAGCCCATGATCATGACCGACGCGGGTTCGGTCCAGATGATGCTGTCATTGAGGATGTAGCGCCAGACTACCTGAGCCGCGATCAGCGCGGTCATCAGGACCAACCCTGCTCCGGCCGCCCACAGAGCCAGCCGGGACAGATGCCCCGTCCAGATCGCCGCTTTTTCCATCGTCTGCCGCATATTTCCCCCCGCAAAAATCGGCCCGCCGCATAAGGGCGGCGGGCCGAAGGCGTGTTTATTCAGTGGCCTGAATGTCCGCGACCATCTGCTGCAACACCGCAGAGGTGACGTATTTGTCGTAGACGGGCCCCATCGCCTCGATAAACGGGGTCTTGTCGATGTCGCTGATGACCTCGACGCCAGCCTCACGCACGCGTGCCTCGGATTCGGCTTCGCGGGCGGCCCAAAGTTCACGCATGACAGGCACCGAATCTCTGGCAGCCTGACGCACGATCTCCTGATCCTCGGCGCTGAGGCCATCAAAGGTCGATTTCGCCATCACCAGTACCTCGGGCACGATCAGATGCTGATCGAGGGTGTAGTATTGCGCCACCTCGAAATGGCCCGAACTGTCGTAGGACGGCCAGTTGTTTTCTGCCCCGTCGATGACGCCGGTCTGGATCGAGGAATAGACCTCGCCATAGGGCATCGGGGTTGCGTTCGCGCCCAGCGCATCAACCATGTCGACGAACATGTCCGACTGCATGACGCGGAACTTCATGCCGGCCAGATCGTCGATTGATGTAATCGGCTTTTGGGAATTGTAGAAACTGCGCGATCCGCCGTCATAGAACGCAAGGCCCACCAGATCGTGGTCGCTGAACGCATCCAGGATCTGTTGCCCGACGGGACCGTCCATGACTTTGTGCATGTGGTCGGTCGAGCGGAAGATATAGGGCAGCGACGGAACCTGCGTTTCCTCGATGATGTTGTTGAACGGCCCGAGCGAGACACGGTTCATGTCGATCACGCCGAACTGCGTTTGTTCGATCGTGTCCTTTTCCTCGCCCAATTGCGCGGAATGAAAGACCTCGACGCACAAACGACCGTCCGTGCGTTCCTCAAGCAGGCGGCCCATTTCCTCGACCGCTGCAACCGTCGGATACCCGTCGGGATGCGTGTCGGACGACCGGAACGTCGTTTCGCAGGCGGATGCGGCAGTGACGGTTGCGACGCTGGCCAACAGGGCCGCACCTAGTGTTTTCGTGTAGTTCATCTTTCCCTCCCAGAAAATGCTCGTCAGAGCTTGTAGGCCTGTTTTGCAAGCCGGTAGCTGAGGTCATGCGCGACCTCGGGTGCCTCGTCCCTGTCCAGCCGGCCAGTCGCGACCAGCATGGCAAGAAACGTGCAATCGACCCGGCGCGCCACGTCGTGGCGGGCGGGAATGGAACAGAATGCGCGGGTGTCGTCGTTGAAACCGACCGTGTTGTAGAAACCGGCGGTTTCCGTCGCCATTTCGCGGAAACGCATCATGCCTTCGTAGCTGTCATGGAACCACCACGGCGGGCCAAGACGCAGCGCAGGATAGACACCCGCCAGGGGGGCAAGTTCGCGCGCGTAGGACGACTCGTCCAGCGTGAACAGGATGATCGTCAGTCCGGCATCACCGCCGACCGCGTTCAGCAAGGGGCGCAATGCGGTCACATAGTCGGTGCGCATCGGGATATCGTATCCTTTGTCACGACCAAAACGGGCCATGATGTCCGCCGAATGATTGCGCGCAGCGCCCGGATGAATCTGCATCACCAACCCGTCGTCGCGTGACATCCGCGCCATTTCGGTCAGCATGTGCCCACGAAAACGGTCCGCCTCCTCGCCACTGCACTTGCCCTGAAGTGCGCGGTCAAACAGCGCCGCAGCCTCGCCCTGGGGCAGGTCCTCGGTCCGGGCGGTCAGGTGGCCGTGGTCCGTGGATGTGGCACCGAAAGATTTGAAAAACGCACGGCGGTTGCGGTGGGCGGCCAGATACCCACCCCATGTGGTGGCATCCTCGCCGGCCATTTCGCCCATCCTTGCCACGTTGTCCGCAAACCCGTCGCATTCCGGATCAATGACCGTATCAGGACGATAGGCCGTGATGACGCGGCCATCCCATCCGCTGTCGCGGATCATCTTGTGCCACCTGAGGTCATCAATCGCGCTTTCCGTCGTGGAAATCGCCTCAATGTTGAAACGCTTGAACAGGGCGCGGGGACGAAACGCGTCGGTTTTCAGGCAGGCGTCGATATGATCGTAAATCGCATCCGCCGAGGCCGCGGACAGACGCTCCTCCACGCCGAACACCTCTTGCAGGGCATGATCCACCCAGATGCGCGACGGCGTGCCGCGAAACAGATGGTAGTTGGACGCAAACAGGTTCCAGATTGTCCGGCTGTCGGTTTCCGTTGGGCCCCCATCGACGCGCGGCACGCCCAGATCCTCGAGCGCGATCCCCTGACTGTGCAGCATCCGGAACACGTAGTGATCCGGCGTCACGAAAAGCGTCGCAGGGTCCGCAAAAGCCGCATTTTCGGCAAACCAGCGCGGGTCGGTATGACCATGGGGGCTGATGATCGGCAGGTCCCTGACACCATCATAAAGATCACGCGCCAATGTCCGAACGGCCGGATCGGTCGCGAACAGACGATCTCTATCAAGTAACGACATGCGGCCCCCATTATTGTCGGCACCCTGTCCGACTCTCCCAACTGATATCCTAGTAATCCAGAATATCATGTCAACTAATATCCTAGTTGCAAGGCGGCACGTTCTGCGGGATAATCCATCGAACGTGCGATAACTGGGGAAACGGCCATGAAAATGAACGGCACAATGTCGTCGGGGGCATCAGACATCAGTCTGCCGCTGCTGCGACAGATTCCCCAGCCAACGGTCGCCGATCAGGTGTTTGACGCCCTTCGGCAGCGCATTCTCACGCTGGAGCTTCCGCCGAACACCAAAATTTCCGAAGCCGAAGTGTCAAAGCTGATGGGCGTTTCCCGGCAACCCGTCCGAGAGGCGTTCAAGCGGCTGGCCAAGCTGGGATTTCTGCACATCCGCCCACAAAGCAGCACGACCGTCAGCCTGATTTCAGAAGAAGCGGTGTTGCGTGCCCGGTTCATCCGAACCGCACTCGAGGTCAAAACCTGCCGGACGGCCTGCGAAACATCCACCCCCCAGAAGCTGGCTCCCCTGCATGCATTGATCGCGCGTCAGAAAGAGGCAATCGCCGCACAGGACAGGGACCTGTTTCATGCACTGGACGAAGAGTTTCATATCGCAATCTGCGGCTTGGCCGACGTCCCTTTTGTCTGGGACATCATTCAGGACAGCAAGGCGCATATGGACCGCATCCGCATGCTGTCACTGAATACGACGTCACAGAAACTGGCGCTGCAGGAACATGTCGCAATCCTGGACGCCATTTCGGCGCGGGACGCTGATACGGCCGAGGCCGCAATGACCGGACATCTGTCGCGCATTGTCGTTGTGATCGAAGAGCTCAAGAAAGAGCAGCGCAGTTTCTTTCAGGAAACGGACTCTTGACACGGACTGTCTGCATCGGTGAGTGCATGATCGAAATGGCACCGACCGACACCGAAGGCGCGTTCCGGATGGGCTTTGCCGGCGACACCATGAACACCGCCTGGTATCTGCGCAGATTGCTCGGGACTGGTCATCAGGTCGATTACTTTACAGCCATCGGGACTGATTCCGCCTCGCAGCAGATGTCTGCCTTCCTGCAACAGGCCGGACTTGGCGTGGACAGCATCATCCGCCGCAGTGACCGGACGGTCGGCCTCTATGTGATCCGGCTGGACAACGGTGAACGCAGTTTCAGCTATTGGCGCGGGCAAAGCGCGGCGCGGACGCTGGCGCAGAACAAGGCAGCGCTGACCGCCGCGCTGCATGGCGCGGATTATGCCTATTTCTCGGGCATTACGCTTGCGATCCTGCCCCCATCAGACCGGGCGCGGCTGCGCGATGCCCTCGCGGTGTTTCGTGCAAACGGGGGCCAAGTCGTGTTCGATCCCAATTTGCGCCCTGCCTTGTGGTCTGATCCACAACAGATGCGGGACGAGATCATGGCAGGCGCGGCGATCAGCACGATCATTCTGCCATCACACGAGGACGAAGCGACATGGTTCAACGATCGAGATCCCGCAGCGACCGCGTCGCGCTATGCCGCTTGCGGCGCGCAAACAATTGTCGTCAAGAATGGCTCTGGGCCGATGTTGACCTGCGCGGACGGGGTCATGACATCGCACGCCCCCGTCACGGTGCAACAGGTGATCGACACGACAGCCGCAGGTGACAGTTTCAACGCAGGCTTTCTGGCGTCCATCATGCGCGGTGCCCCATTGTCCGAAGCCGTGCAAAACGGCGCACAGGTCGCCGCACGGGTCATCCAATCGCGCGGTGCCCTGGTGGACCTGACCTGACGCATTTGTCCCGTCACGCGTCCGTTGACATCTGCAACCGGATCACACCGCGAAACCCAGGGATGAAACACCCCGACCCCGTTGCCGCAGCCCCATCCGCAAGCCGCTAAAGCCGCGACAACACCTCGTCCAAGAGGCGCTGCGCGATGGGGGACAAATGGCGATCCGCGCGGTAGAGAACCAAGAACGGCGACACGGCAATGTCTTCTGCGATGTCGATGACGCTCAGTTCCGAATTGCCGCGGGACAGGACCTCTGCGACTTCTTGGGTTTGCGGGGAAATCGCGTCCGAACTGGTGATGAGGCTGAGGGCAATCAGCAGGGACGAGCTGTTGATCACATGCTTGGGCGTGGCCAGACCGCTTTGCAGGAATTGCCGTTCGACCGCCGTCCTGATCGGGGAACCGGCCTCTTGGATGACGAATGCATAATCCAGCGTATCCGCAAGCCCGACCTGCCGCCGCCCGGCAAGCGGGTGATCGGCACCCACCAGCAGCCTGACCCGCTCACTGCGCCCGGGGTGCGCGCGCAGGGTTGCAACGTCGCTTTTGACCCCGACCCGCGCAAGGACGAAATCAAAATGCCCCTCTTCGAGCCCCTTCAACAGATCGACCGAGGGGGCGACCTCGATCGTGGGCTGCATGTCGGGTGCCGTATCGCGGACCGCAAGGAGTGCCGGCACCAACGCGCTGACGGCAGGCCCGGTGACCGACCCGACCCGCACTGTCCCGGCCTGACCGTTCTGCAACCTTGCGATGTTGTCCGACAGGGCATCGACCTCTGACAGGATGACGCGGGCATGACGCAGGAACGCCTCACCCAGTTCGGTCGCTGCCATGCCACGCGGCAGGCGGTCGAACAATGCGCCGCCGATCTCGGTTTCGATTTCGGCCAGCAGCCGGGACGCGGCAGGTTGCGACATGGCCACGGAATCGGCCGCCAATTGCAGTTTTCCGCTTTCTCCTATTGCGCGCAGGAGGCGCAGGTGGGCGGGTTTCAAGCGGTTTGCAAAGGGAAATGACATGCCAAAGCATACCATTTTAGATATGCCGGTCCATATAATTTGCATTAGATTGGTATGACGGGATCAGCTAGGCA
This sequence comes from Loktanella sp. 3ANDIMAR09, assembly GCF_001420005.1. Taxonomy (GTDB): domain Bacteria; phylum Pseudomonadota; class Alphaproteobacteria; order Rhodobacterales; family Rhodobacteraceae; genus Loktanella. Next base: position 238,708 of record NZ_LJAK01000006.1, read on the forward strand.
ACACGAGGAAGGCTGCAGCGGAGGACGCGCAGACCTCGGGAGGAGAAAATCATGACCCTTAAGTCCATACTTGTCAGCACTGCACTCGTCACGACCCTCGCCACCGGCGCATTCGCCGAAGGCCTTGTCGGTATCGCCATGCCGACCAAATCATCCGCACGCTGGATTTCTGATGGCGAATCCATGGTCCAGCAATTCGAGGAAGCCGGCTACGACACCATCCTGCAATATGCCGAGGATGATATCCCCAACCAGCTGGCGCAGATCGAAAACATGATCACCAATGGCGTCGACGTTCTGGTCATCGCGGCGATCGACGGCACGACCCTGTCGAACGCGCTGGAAAACGCCAGCTTTGCCGGGATCGAGGTCATCGCATACGACCGCCTGATCCGCGACAGCGAGCATGTCAGCTACTACGCGACCTTTGACAACTTTCAGGTCGGCGTGCAGCAGGCCGAAACACTGGTCGCGGGCCTGGAAGAGCGTTTCGCCGACGCGGAAACATGGAACGTGGAATTGTTCGGCGGCTCGCCCGACGACAACAACGCCTATTTCTTCTACGATGGCGCGATGTCGGTCCTGCAACCGCTGATCGACGATGGCCGCGTCACGATCGTATCCGGCCAGATGGGCATGGACACTGTCGGCACCCTGCGCTGGGACGGTGCTGTTGCACAGGCCCGCATGGATAACCTGCTGTCCGCGCATTACACCGACGCACAGGTCCACGGCGTTCTGTCGCCCTATGACGGCCTGTCCATCGGCATCCTGTCGTCGCTCAAGGGCGTGGGCTACGGGTCCGGCGACACGCCCATGCCGATCGTCACCGGTCAGGACGCAGAAGTTCCTTCGGTCAAGTCGATCATTGCAGGCGAGCAATATTCGACGATCTTCAAGGACACCCGCGAACTGGCCCGTGTCACCGTGGGCATGGTCGAGGCCGTGCTGGAAGGCGGCGAGCCGGAAATCAATGACACCGAAACCTATGACAACGGCGTCAAGGTCGTGCCATCCTACCTGCTGGAACCGCTGAAGGTGACTGCCGACAACTGGGAAGAGCGTGTGATCGACTCCGGCTACTACACCATGGACCAGATCCAGTAAGCCACGGCCGCGGCGTCAGCTGACGCCAGCCACACAGGCGGGCCGGTCCGGATGACGGACACCGGCCCGCCACACCACGGCGGCAGCGCCGCCCAATCATTCAACTGACAGGATGTTGCCGTGCAGGACACTCTGCTGGAAATGCGTTCGATCACCAAAACCTTTCCGGGCGTCAAGGCGCTGGACGAGGTATCGCTCAAGGTGAAGCGCGGCGAAATTCACGCCATTTGCGGCGAAAACGGCGCTGGCAAATCAACGCTGATGAAGGTGCTGTCCGGCGTCTATCCTGCGGGCACTTATGACGGCGAAATCCACTACGACGGCGCGCTTGCGACCTTTCGCGACATCTCGGACAGCGAAAAGCGCGGAATCATCATCATTCACCAGGAACTTGCGCTGATCCCGCTGCTGTCGATCGCCGAGAACCTGTTTTTGGGCAACGAAAACGCCAACCGCGGCGTGATCGACTGGCACGGCACAAACCAGCGGACAGAAGCCCTGCTGCGCAAGGTCGGGCTGAGCGATGCGCCCAGCACGCTGGTCGACAAACTGGGTGTCGGCAAACAGCAACTGGTCGAAATCGCCAAGGCATTGGCCAAGGATGTGCGCCTGCTGATCCTGGACGAACCCACCGCCGCCCTGTCGGAAAGCGACAGCCAGACCCTGCTGGACCTGATGCTGGAGCTCAAGTCGCAGGGCATGACCCAGATCATCATCAGCCACAAGCTGAACGAAATTCGCAAGATCGCGGATACCGTGACTGTCATCCGCGACGGCCAGTCGGTGTCCAGCTTTGACACCAAGGGCGACGGCATCACCGAGGACCGGATCGTGCGCGACATGGTCGGGCGGTCGATGGAAAACCGCTATCCCGCCCGTACGCCGAAAATTGGCGACCGGATCATGAAGGTATCGAACTGGTCCGTCCATCATCCCGAACATGCCAATCGCAAGGTGATCCACGATGTGGATTTCGACGTGCGCGCAGGCGAGGTGGTCGGCATAGCCGGCCTGATGGGTGCGGGCCGGACCGAACTGGCCATGTCCATTTTCGGCAAATCATGGGGTCAGGGCATCAGTGGCCAGGTGGAAATGCGCGGCCAGCCTGTCGATGTCTCGACGGTCAGCCGCGCCATCGCCAATGGCCTTGCCTATGTGACCGAGGACCGCAAGAGCCTTGGTTTGATCCTGGACGACACGATCCAGCGCAACATCACCCTCGCGAACCTGCGGCAGGTGTCCAACGGCGTCGTGTTGAACAAGCATCGTGAAACCGAAGTTGCCGAAAAATATCGCGACGACCTGGCGATCCGCACGCCCGGCGTGTTCCAGAAGGTCGGCAACCTGTCGGGGGGCAACCAGCAAAAGGTCGTCCTGTCCAAATGGCTGTTCACCGCGCCAGAGGTGCTGATCCTGGATGAACCCACACGCGGCATCGACGTTGGCGCGAAATACGAAATCTACGGTCTGATCAACGATCTGGCCGCTGCCGGCAAGGGCGTGGTCATGATCTCGTCCGAGATGCCGGAACTGCTGGGCATGTGCGACAGGATTTACGTCATGAACGAAGGGGCCTTTGTCGGTGAAATGCCGGCGGCAGAGGCCAGCCAAGAGCGGATCATGTCGCTCATCGTCAATCACTAGGGAGAGGCCACAGGCATGACCATCGCCGAAGAAAAACTGGAAAAACCGCAGGGTCGTGGCGGCGTCGGGGCCTATCTGGCCGCAAACCTGCGGGAATACGGCCTGCTGTTCGCCCTGATCGCCATCATGGCGTTCTTTCAGATCGTGACGGGCGGCACGCTGCTGCGTCCGATCAACGTGACCAACCTGCTGTTGCAGAACAGCTATATCGTCATCATGGCGCTGGGGATGCTGATCGTCATCGTGGCGGGTCACATCGACCTGTCCGTTGGATCGGTCATGGGGTTTGTCGGTGCGTTGGCCGCCGTGATGATCGTGAACATGGATGTCTCCATCGGGGTCACGATGATCACCTGCATCATCGTTGGTGCCATCATCGGCGGTGCCCAGGGGTACTGGATCGCCTATTGGAAAATCCCGTCCTTTATCGTGACGCTGGCGGGGATGCTGGTGTTTCGTGGCCTGTCGCTGTGGCTTCTCGAAGGTCAGTCCGTCGGCCCGTTTCCGCGTGAATTTCAGGTCATCGCCACCGGTTTTGTCCCCGATGTGCTGCCCGGCGGAGAGGCGTTGGCCGGACTGCTGGACGTGCGCAACGTCAACGTCCTGGCCCTGTGCACGGGGGTGATCGCTGCCGCCTGGGTCGTCTGGTCCGGCATGAAACAGCGCGCGACCAACAAATCCTACGGAATCGAGGACGAACCGCGCGCATTTTTCGTCGCACGCATCGCGATCATTTCGCTGACGCTGGTGTTCATCCTGTACAAACTGTCGACCTTTCGCGGCCTGCCCAACGTGCTGATCACGATGGGGGTGCTAACATTCATCTACGCCTTTTTGACGGAACGCACCGTGCTGGGCCGCCGCATCTATGCGCTGGGTGGCAATGAAAAGGCCGCGAAACTGTCGGGCATCAAAACCGAACGTCTGACCTTCCTCGCCTTTGTCAACATGGGCATCCTTGCGGCCATCGCCGGTCTGGTCTTTGCCGCACGTCTGAACACCGCCACACCCAAGGCCGGTTTCGCACTGGAACTGGACGTGATCGCGGCCGTGTTCATCGGCGGGGCATCCATGTCCGGCGGGGTCGGCAAAATCGTCGGGGCCGTCGTCGGTGCCTTTTTGATGGGTGTGTTGAACAACGGCATGTCGATCATGGGGATCGGCATCGACTATCAGCAAATGATCAAGGGCCTCGTGCTTCTCGCTGCCGTGATCTTTGACGTCTACAACAAGCAAAAGGGCTGATCGCATGACCTTTGAACCCGCCGCATGGCCACGCCGCCTGCGGTCTCAGGACTGGTATTCGGGATCCAGCCGCGACGTGATCTACCATCGTGGCTGGATGAAAAACCAAGGCTATCCGCACGACATGTTCGACGGACGTCCCATCATCGGCATCCTGAACACCTGGTCGGATTTCACCCCCTGCAACGGGCACCTGCGCGAGCTGGCCGAAAAGGTAAAGACAGGCATCCTCGAGGCCGGTGGCTTTCCGGTCGAGGTGCCGGTGTTTTCGGCTTCCGAAAACACGTTCCGTCCCACCGCGATGATGTTCCGCAACCTCGCTGCCATGGCCACCGAAGAGGCGATCCGCGGCCAGCCGATGGACGGCTGCGTGCTGCTGGTCGGCTGCGACAAGACCACGCCGTCGCTGATGATGGCCGCCGCATCTTGCGACCTACCCTCCATCGTCGTGACCGGTGGTCCGATGCTGAACGGCTATTTCCGGGGCGAACGCGTCGGGTCCGGCACGCACCTGTGGAAATTCTCCGAAGCCGTAAAGGCCGGAGAGATGAGCCAGGAGGATTTCCTGGAGGCCGAGGCGTCCATGTCCCGGTCCACCGGCACCTGCAACACCATGGGCACCGCCAGCACGATGGCCAGCATGGCCGAGGCGCTGGGCATGTCCCTGTCAGGCAATGCCGCGATCCCCGCCGTCGACAGCCGCCGTCGTGTCATGGCGCAGATGTCGGGCCGCCGTATCGTGCAGATGGTCAAGGACGACCTGAAACCCTCTGACGTGATGACCAGACAGGCCTTTGAAAACGCGATCCGGACCAATGCCGCGATTGGCGGGTCCACGAACGCGGTGATCCACATGCTTGCCATGGCAGGACGTGTCGGTGTCGATATCACGCTGGACGACTGGGACCGCTGTGGGCGCGACGTGCCGACCATCGTGAACCTGATGCCATCGGGCAAATACCTGATGGAGGAATTCTTTTACGCAGGCGGCCTGCCTGTCGTCCTGAAACGGCTGGGCGATGCGGACCTGCTGCACAAGGATGCGCTGACGGTGTCGGGCGGCCCGATCTGGGACGAGGTCAAACACGTCCAGAACCACAACGAGGACGTGATCCTGCCTGCAGACAAGGCGTTGACCCAATCGGGGGGCATCGTCGTCGTGCGTGGCAATCTGGCCCCGAACGGTGCAGTGCTGAAACCCTCGGCCGCGACGCCTGCGCTGATGCAGCACAGGGGCCGTGCCGTCGTGTTCGAGGATATCGACGACTACAAGGCGCGCATCAACGACGACGCGCTGGATATTGACGAAACCTGTATCATGGTCCTGAAAAACTGCGGACCACGGGGATACCCCGGCATGGCAGAGGTCGGAAACATGGGCCTGCCGCCCAAGGTGCTGAAAAAAGGCATCACCGACATGATCCGCATTTCGGACGCCCGCATGTCCGGCACAGCCTATGGCACCGTGGTCCTGCACACCTCGCCCGAGGCAGCAGCCGGTGGCCCGCTGGCCGTCGTCCGGTCCGGTGACATGATCGAACTGGACGTGAAAAACCGGCGTCTGCATCTGGACATCTCCGACGCGGAACTGGCCGACCGGCTGGCCGCATGGACCCCCGCCCACGAGGTCGCGACCTCGGGCTACCTGATGCTGCATCAGACACACGTCGAAGGTGCCGACACCGGTGCCGATCTGGATTTCCTCAAGGGATGCCGGGGCGCGCCGGTCGGAAAGGACAGTCATTGATGAAAATTGCATTGGTCGGCATCGGCAAGATCGCGGTGGATCAGCATATCCCCGCGATCAACAACAGCCCCGACTGGGAATTGGCCGCGACCGTCAGCCGGCACGGGTCCGTGGACGGGGTCGAGGCCTTTACCGATCTGGGTGACATGCTGGACGCGCGTCCCGACATCCGCGTGGTGTCGCTGTGCCTGCCCCCTGTCCCGCGATTTGCCTACGCCATGCAGGCGCTGGCAGCGGGCCGTCACGTGATGCTGGAAAAGCCGCCGGGTGCGACATTGGCCGAATGCCACGCGCTGACGGCCAAGGCGCAGGCAGACGGACTGTCGCTGTATGCGACGTGGCATTCGCGGCAGGCCGATATGGTCGCAGCGGCCAAGGATTGGCTGGCGGACAAGCGGCTGACGCGGTTGCATGTGACATGGAAAGAGGACGTGCGCCGTTGGCATCCCGGTCAGGACTGGATCTGGGAACCGGGCGGACTGGGCGTCTTTGATCCCGGCATCAATGCCTTGTCCATCGTGACGGACATCCTGCCGCATCCGATCCACGTGACCGGTGCCACGCTGAAGGTGCCCGAAAACCGCCAGACCCCGATTGCTGTGGATCTCGCCTTTCATCACCCGCAGGGCGCAGTGGTCACGGCCGACTTCGACTGGCGACAGGAGGGCGACCAGATCTGGATGATCGAGGCCGAAACCGAGGCGGGCAAACTGACGCTGACCGACGGTGGCGCGACCCTCAAGATCGACGGCGAACGTTCTGGCACGGCGGCACCGCTGGGCGGCGAATACCCCCGCCTCTATGCGCAGATGGCGCAACTGATCGCAGGCGGCGGCATCGACATGGACCTGCGGCCCATGACGCTGGTGGCCGACGCCTACACGCTGGGACACCGCGAAACCGTCGCACCATTCCATGACTGACAGACCAGCGCCATCGCGCTGCAAGGAGAGACGATGAAAACCCCTTTGACCGGAATCCTGCCCGTCGCGCCAACACCGTTTCATGACAACGGCGCAGTCGACGAGGACGGCATGCGCCGCGTGCTGGACTGCATGATCGACCAAGGCGTGGACGCAATCTGCATCCTCGCCAATTATTCCGAACAATTCGTGCTGTCGGACGCTGAACGCGCGACGTTGACGCGGCTGTCTCTGGAACACGTCGCAGGCCGCGTGCCCGTCATCGTGACCACCAGCCACTTCAGCACGCAGATCGCAGTGGACCGTTGCCGGATGGCACAGGACATGGGCGCATCCATGCTGATGATGATGCCGCCCTATCATGGCGTGGGCCTCGCCCCGTCGGAACCGGGCATCTTTGAACATTTCGAAGCGGTCTCGGACGCCATCGACATTCCGATCATGGTGCAGGACGCTCCGCTGTCAGGTGTCACACTCTCCGTCCCATTGTTGGCCCGCATGGCTAAAGAGATCGAGAACGTCAGCTATTTCAAGATGGAATCCCCCTTTGCCGCGGACAAGCTGGCACTGCTGATCGAAGCCGCAGGCGACCATATCGCAGGCCCGTTCGATGGCGAAGAGGCCGCGACACTGCTGGCCGATCTGGATGCAGGCTGCACCGGGACCATGACCTCGGCGTTGCAACCGGAACTGATCCGGCCCATCGTCGTTGACTACCTTGCAGGTAACATCGACGCGGCACAGGCAGGCTGGCGCAACGCGTTGCCGTTGATCAACCACGAAAACCGCCAGTGCGGCCTGCGGGCCGCCAAGGTGGTGATGAAGGAAGGCGGCGTGATCGGGTCCGAACATGTGCGCCATCCGCTGAAACCCATGACACAACGCACCCGCGACCGGTTGCTGCAACTGGCAGCCGAGCGTGATGTGATCGCGCTGCGCTGGGGCAAATAAAGGAAATCCGATGACCTATGAACCACATGGCAAACACCTGATCGCAGGCGAATGGGTGGCCAGCGACGCGACCTTTACCTCGCAACCTGTCACCGGCGACGGGCAAACCTATTCGTCTGGCGGCGAGGCCGAGGTTGATCGCGCCGTGCAGGCGGCAGAAGAGGCCTTTGTCACCTACGGCTGGACCACGCGCGAGGACCGCGCCACGTTTCTGGAAACCATTGCCGACGAGATCGAGGCACGCGGCGAGGACATCACGCGGCTGGGCGTGTCCGAGACCGGCCTGCCAGAGGGCCGGTTACAAGGCGAGAGGGGCCGCACCACGGGCCAGCTGCGCCTGTTTGCAGAACACATCCGCAAGGGTGCCTACCTTGACCGTCGCCATGATGCAGCATTGCCTGACCGCGCCCCCCTGCCCCGGCCTGACCTGAAAATGGTGCAGCGCCCCATCGGGCCTGTCGCCGTCTTTGGTGCGTCGAACTTTCCGCTCGCGTTTTCGACCGCTGGCGGTGATACCGCGTCGGCGCTGGCCGCTGGTTGCCCGGTCGTGGTCAAGGGCCACCCCGCGCACCCCGCTACCGGTGAAATCGTGGCCGACGCGATCAAGGCGGCGATTGAAAAATGCGGCATGCCTGCAGGCACGTTTTCACTGATCCAGGGCACCAGCCACGAATTGGGCGGCGCGTTGGTGCAGCATCCGCTGATCCAAGCCGTCGGTTTCACCGGGTCGCTGGGTGCGGGTCGCGCGCTTTATGACCTGTGTGCTGCCCGCCCCACGCCGATTCCGTTTTTCGGTGAACTCGGCTCGATCAACCCGGTGTTCATCATGCCTGCGGCAATGTCCGCGCGTGCGTCTGATCTGGGTGCGGCCTGGGCCGGATCGCTGACCATGGGCGTGGGTCAGTTCTGCACCAATCCCGGTATCGTCGTGGCCCCAGCTGGTGCCGACCTCGACGCCTTTTGCGCCGCTGCGACTGACGCACTGACCGGGGCCGACGCCGCAGTCATGCTGACGACAGGCATCGCCAGCGCCTACCGTAGCGGCGTGTCCAAGGTCGCTGCGGCCAGCGGCGTCACTGAACTGGTGTCCGGCACCGGCGAAGGCCGCACCGCGACCCCTGCCGTCTACCGCGTCAGCGCAGAGGACTGGCTGGGCAACGAAGATCTGGCCGAAGAGGTGTTTGGCCCGCTGGGCATCGTCGTCACGACGAACGGACCCGCACAAATGCTGGAGGTCGCGCGCAGCCTGCACGGTCAGTTGACGGTGACGCTACAGATGGACGACGGCGACACCGAGGCGGCACGGCCCTTTGTCCCCGTTCTGGAACGCAAGGCGGGGCGTTTGCTGGTCAACGGGTTCCCCACGGGGGTCGAGGTCGCTGACGCCATGGTGCACGGCGGACCCTACCCTGCGTCCACAAACTTTGGCGCAACATCTGTCGGCACGCTGGCAATCAGACGTTTCACACGTCCGGTCAGCTATCAGAACATGCCAGACGCGCTGCTGCCCGCCGATATCCAGGGTCAGGATTCATAGCGAGTCAGTCACTTCAGCGGTGATCGCTGCGCGGGTCGCAGCGATCTTGCGCTGAAACAGCACGACGCCCTGCTGGTCCGCGACGGCCTGCGCGCGGTCCAGAATGGCCCGCACCTGTTCGGGATCGCGGTTTTCGTGGTGGGCAATCAGACCGTCGATGCGACCGAATTCCGCCGATAGCCAGGTTTTCTGTTGCAGCAGCGTGGGGCCGGTCGCCTGAAACCTTTTTCTGGCCTGCGGGATCAGCCCGGCCCTGACGCAGGCCTCTGCATGCAGGGCCATGCAGAAATCGAGGAATACACCGATATGGCCGATGCGCGAGATGCTGGCATCGGCCAGGGCACATCCTTTGTCCAGTTGGCCCTGCGACATCAGGGCGGTGCCATCAAACAGATCCGCGTAGATTTCCCAGGTTTCCAACTGATGCGCCCGCGCGATGCGACGCAACTGGTCGGCGTGGACCTGCACCACCTCGTATTCATCCAGCAAAAGCGGCAGCACGCAGCCCAGAAAGAACGTGCAGTGGCAAAGATCATGGGCCTGCCCGCTCAAATCTGACAGGTTTCTTGCCATGTCCGACCAGTACTGCGATTCTGCTCCGTCGCATGCCAAAACAGCCAGTTCGGCCAGACCGACCGCCGACATCGCCCCGTGATGCGAACTGCCGAACCTGTCCAGCCAAACGTCATGGGTGCCGGCCTCATAGGTTTCAAAAAACGCGCGCAGGTGTCTGTCAGCCTCCTTGAGATTGCCGCAAAACAGATGCGAGGTGCCAAGGCAGCGGTTGGCCAGCAGGTCGCCTGCCTCGCCGTTGTCCCGGGTCAGCTGTTCGATCTGGCGGGCTACCTCGAGCGAGGCGGAAAACTGACTGCTGGCACCGGCAAAGACCCATTTGGAAATCAGCAGCGGCAGCATCTGCCCTGTGCTCTTGAGTGCGGCACCCAGCGCCTCGACCCGTGGCATTTCCGTGTGGACCGCAGCCGAGTTGAACCCGTAAGCCGACACCAGCGCGGCAACCAGATGGATGCGCACCGCCAGTTCCGCCTCTTCGAGGTCCGCACCGGCGGGGGCCTTGGCGCAGTCTTCGATGGCGCGGCGGAAATGGACGATCGCTTCGGAATAGGCGGATCGTCCGGCGGCAAGCGAACCTGCGCGGTCCCAGAATGTGACGGCGCCTTCCAGATCGCCACCGCAGGACAGGTGGTGTGCCACGATCTGCGGCACCGTCGCGGCAAGTTCGGGGAACCGCTGCGTCATGGTGCGGGCGATCCGGGCATGCAGGTTGATCCGGTCGCGGCGCAACAATGTGAGATAGGCCGCATCCTTGAGCAGCATGTGGCGAAATCCGACTGCCGGACCGAACGGACTGTGACCGCGCCGCAGGACACCGGCCTCGATCAGGCTGGACACGCCGCGCAACACCTCGGATTTTGGCAGGTCGGACACGTCGATCAGCAGATCGACGGGAAATTCGCTGCCGATCACCGCCGATAGCTGTGCCAGTTCGCGCCCGGTCTCCAGCCGGTCAAGGCGTGACAGAAGTGAATCCGCCAAGGTCGCCGGTAGCGGATGGTCTCCGGCACCCGGATGCTCTGCCGCGCGATCCAGGGCAAAGCGCGTCAGTTCTTCGGCAAAAACCGGGCTTCCGTCACAGCGGATCGCGATTTCCGCGATCTGATCGTCGCTGAGTGACACATGCGGTGCATTGGCGCGCGCGATGGCGCGCACCAGTTCATTGAAATCCGTCGGCGGCAACCGGTCCAGCACCAGCACCTGCGCCCGGGCCAGTTCGCACCATTGCGGCACCTCGCCCATGCGCATGGTTGCCAGCAGATGGGCCGACAGGCCATCAAGCCTGGTTGCAACCCGCGACAGCACTTCGATGGTAGAGGCGTCGATCCACTGCATGTCTTCGAGAATGATCGTGCCTGCCTGTTGGGCCATTGCGCAAAACAGATCGGTCAGCATCGTGATCTGCGCCGTGCGCTGTTCCAGCGCACGGCGCGCATTGACCTGATCATGCGCAGGAGAGTCCAGCACATCAGACAGCATGGCGACCTGTTCGGGATCCGTCATTCCGAATTGGGCCAGAAAATCCGCCACCGGCAGGTGCGGCCTGTCCAAAGTCGGTTCGGTCAGGCGAATGATGGATCGCCGGATCGGATGAAACGGCGTGCCGCGGTGGTAGGGGGTGCATTGCATGAAAAGGCGCGGCGCCGATGGTCTGCGCGTCTTGTCCAGCAATTCGCGGGCCAGCCGGGATTTTCCCATGCCCGCATCCCCCATGATCAGTGACACCTGCCCCTGACCTGCGGCGGCGCGCCCGGCTGCTTCCATCAGTTGCGCCATTTCCGACGCGCGACCGACGAAACCGGTCGCCGGGGCCTTTGATCGCAGGGCTTCGAACCGGCTGTCCGCCTTGGCGTGATCGATCGCACGCCACGCCTGAACGCCGCCCGCGATGCCCTTGAGCGTCAGCAAGCCGAAATCCTCAAAACGAAAGAGGTCACCCAACCGGTCGCGGGTTGCCTGCGACACCAACACCGTATCCGGTGCCGCCGCCGCCTGAAGCCGGGCCGCGAGGTTCGGAATTTCGCCAACGATCGTATCATCGATCTGGATCTGGTCGCCGTCGGGGTTCTGACCGTTCACGATGGTCAGCCCGGTCGCGATACCGATGCGCACCTGCGCCCTGCGATCATCTGACCGGTCGTCGCGCGCAATCCGCTGGATGATGTCCAGTGCCGCAGCGACCGCGTTTTCGGCGGAATGGTCCTGCGCCCGAGCCAGCCCAAAGAACACCACGATACCATCACCCAGAAACCGGGCGACATGGCCGTCATAGGGCACCAGCGCATCCGAAATGATCTGCCTGAACCCTGCGATCAGATCGCGATATTCCTCGGGGTCGACCAGCGTCGACAGCCGCGTGGACCCGACCAGATCGCAGAACATCGCAGTGATGATGCGTTGTTCGGCCCCCTCGCCCAGTTCGGCAGCATTGGCCGTATCGGGCAGCGGGTTGATACTGGTCCCGGTCGCCCGCGCAGGGGCATCGCACAATGCCTTGGCCGCGGTCAGCAACCTGCGACGGTGGCCGACCGACTTGACGCCGATTTCAGTCAGGTCCTCGCCCGTCAGTTCAGGCATGATGTCCAGCGTGACATCATGATCCGCAAAAGCCTGCGCATATTGGCCCAGACCCAATTGATGGAGCCAGTGAACCAGTGGATCTGCGGTTTCGATGGTCATGGAATCCTAGTGCAAGGTTACGGTCACGGGGCGTTGCAGGGCGGCGATCACACCGGGGGGCACGCCGGGATCCTTGACCGGGGCCTTGGTCGGGTCGGCCCAGATCTGCTGCGGAAAGGCAAAGGCGTTGTCAGGGTCGTATTTCGCCTTGACCGCCTGCAGCACGGGATAGGCCGCCCCCCAGAACCGTTCGATGAACGCAGGGTCAGCGGCACTGGGATAATTCTGGTAGGATTCCCCGTTCGACAGCGGCGCGACCGCCGCATTCCAGTCCGCCAGAAAGGTTTCGCATGTCTCTCGGTCCGCGTTCAGCAGCCAATAGACATCCATGACCATGTTCAGCGACACCTCGCGGTGGATGAACGCAGTGTCGTAGGTGCCGACGCTGGTGATCGCACCACTATACAGTTCGCCATATCCGTAGGCCATGTTGTTGGGCGCGCTGGCAAAGAGCGCAAAGAGGTTTTCCCATTCCTGCGCGGACAGATTGCGGGCGATGTAGCTGCTCGACTTGTCCTCAAAGGGCATCTGATCCAGCACCGGCATCCCTTGGGGATAGTTCAGCAGCTTGTCGTTAAGGCTGCGAAACGACCCCTGCGCGATCCACTGCGTGATGCACCCCGGCATGGCGGCAATGGCGGCGAATGTCTGTGCCACGGTGCCGGGGTCCTGATCCGACATGCCCCGGATCATGAAATAGGGGCTCAACGGCGTGCCGGCTGGTGGCGGGGGCTGCATGGGGTCGATATGGTTCTGAAAACACAAGGAGGTCTGCACCGTCATATGCGTGTCGGTGGCACCCTGCCCGGAAAACCCCGCTTGCAGCACCGCCATCGCGGCCGCAGCGTTGCTGATGCCCGCTGCACTGGTCAGGGGCCAGGCATAGGCAAACCCGGTCATCTGCCCCACAGGGCGCACCTTCAGGTCGACCGACAACAGGATGCCGAAATTGCCGCCTGTGCCGCCACGCAGCGCCCAGAACAGGTCCGGATTGGTCTGCGCGTCGGCGCGGATAATCGTGCCGTCGGCCAGCATCACCCGAAAGCCGACGGCATTGTCGCAGTTCAAACCATACATGCCAGAGGTGAACCCGTAGCCGCCGCCCTGCACGAAACCGCCCACGCAGACATCGGGACATTCGCCGCCCGGCACATTCAACCCCTTTGCATCAAGGTCCTGGAACAGCTGGCCGAAATTCACCCCTGTCCCGACCGTGATCTGCGTGCCCGATGGATCGTAGACGATCTGGTTCAGCGCCGAGACATCGATCAACATGCCATTGGTCGTGGAATATCCTGCGGTCGAATGCCCGCCGGACCGCAGGCAGAATCCCAGCGGCATTTGCCGTGCCAGCGCCAGTGCGATGCCGACATCTGCCTCTGTCTGGCATTTGACGATGACACCGGGATAGGCATTGAACATCGGATTGAAGATCTGCCGCGCCTGATCGTAGGTCGGATCGCCCTTGAAGATAATATTGCCCGACAGGCTGGCCTGCGCCTGTTTCAGTTGGTCGCGCGTCAGTCCAAGGCCCTTGAAATCTGCATCAGGGACAGCATGCCATGCGGCAAAAGTCTGTGCATCTGCGATACGTTTGGATGAAAAATTTGCGGGCATGAAAAATCCTTTGGTGAAATGCGATGTCCTTCAAATTGCGACTCGCGCAAGCGTGATGACATGTTAACCTATTGATCATCATTTTGAAAAAATTCGGCACCGATGATGTGCGTCCCCTGCCTGAAAGCGTTGAGACCATGACCGCAAGTTCAAGGATTGAAACGCAAGGTGCCCTTGATCTGGCGGCCAGCGACCTGTTTTGCGGCATCGCCGAGGATGATCTGCAGGGTATCGCGGACAGGATGACGGTGATGACCGTGCCAAAGGGTCGCCTGATCATGCAGCACGGGGATCTGGCAACCGACGTTTTCTTTGTCCTGTCGGGCACGGTGATCGGGCAACTTGTCGCGCAAAGCGGCCGGCAGATCTTGTTCACGGAATTCGACGCAGGGGCGCATTTCGGCGAAATGGCCGCGCTGGACGGTGCCGCGCGGTCGATCACGATTTCGGCCAGTTCCGATTGCCGGATTGCGCGTCTGACAGAGGCCGATTTCACCGAGCTGATGATGACCTTTCCCCGGATCGCGATCAATCTGGCGCGGGAACTGGGCAAGCGCCTGCGCAGCATGAATGACCGTCTGTTCGGGTTGGTGATGCATGACGTGGAAACGCGGGTAGCCATCCGCATCATGCAATTGGCGCAGGATCAGGAGCAATTGGTCCAAGACGGCACCATCACCGATGTGCCGACCCACGAGGCGCTGGCCAGCTTTGTCGGTTCCAACCGTGAGGCCGTCAGCCGGTCCGTTGCGCGGTTGGCAAAATCGGGGATCATCGCCACGGACCGCGGGCGGATCGATATACGCGACCTCGACCGGCTGATGGATGCCGCCGATCCCTAGGTCCTGTGCCGCAGCGCACATCACGCGCCCCCTTGACCTGTCAGGGTCTCGACATCTCCTGATACCTCTGGCGGTGGGGGCCTGACGGCCTTCACCGCATTTTTTTGCCCCGCAAGAATAATTGCCGCCGCGCGAGCGATCCCGGCGGCGACAATCAAAGTACTGAAATAATTTGGTCATTGAATGCGATCTTGGTACATGGCCCGCCGCAGCGGTTCTGTGTCCCAAGACACAGGAAGTCATTTTTGTTGCCAGTCTGGGCCGCAGGATCGTCCCTGATCAGATCAAGTCAAAGCAGTTTTATTTTGATGTGTGGCGCGATGCGGTTCTATACCGACAGGGTTACGTCCAGAACGGGTGGCGCGGTGGATATCTCTTACCTCTTTACGGCCGGCATTTTCGTGCAGATTGCGCTGCTGTTCTACGTGTTGGGCCTGCTGGTGCGGAACGAACTGCTGCTGCGCGGTCTGCTGCTGATCGGCACGATGTTCTACATTCTATATTACTTCTTTGTTTCGGATGTTCCGCTGTGGGATGCCATATTTGCCAGCGCGATGATCGGCCTGGCGAATGTCATCATGATACTGGTCATCCTGCGCGAAAAATCCACGCTGGGCATGTCGGACGACATGCTGGTCCTGTATGGCACGTTCACGACCCTCAACCCGGGCCAGTTTCGCAAGATCATGCGGCACGCGGATTGGATCACGACCCCCGAGGATTTGTCGATCTGCACCAGAGGTGTCCGGTCAGACTATCTGTATCTGGTGTCAAAGGGGCAGGTTATCCTGCGCGACGACGGGCGGAACGTGGCGGTCGGCAGCGGCAATTTCATCGGAGAAATTTCGTTTCTGCTGGATTGCCCGGCGACCGCCGACGTGATCGCATTGCAGGGCACAGAGCTGGTCCGGTGGGACCGCAGGAAACTGATGTCCTTGATGCACAAATCGGTGCGGCTGTCGAATGCGATCGGCGCGTTGTTCAACGCGGACATCGCGCGCAAACTCTCGGTGAGTTGGCCCAAGGACCAGGCACACCGAGAGTGATGCGCGCATGACAGGCGGGCGCGCGGCCCGGCCTAGTTCTGGATGATGAGTGCGCGGTTGCGCGAACCGAATTGACTGATCCCCGCGGTCGCGTTCGAACTGGCCTGGATGATGGCTGCGCGGTTCATGGTCCCGCCGGTCTGCGTGATCGTGGCCATGTGCCCCATTCCGGTCTGCTGGATCAGCGCCGCATGCAGCCCGCCTTGTGTGATGGATGCGCTGTGGTTGGTGCCGGTCTGTGCCACGTTGGCATAGGGCCGGGCATCGGCAACGGCAGGCAGCAGGCTGTCGTCAAAGCCTGCCGCGATGCCGGCGCGGTCGGGCATCACTGTCGGAACGGACGCCTGAATGCTGGCGACGGTGATCTGCTGGGAAACGGGTGCCGTGGTGCTGACACGCAGGTCACCGACCTGTGCCACGAATGCGTCCTGTGCGGCCAGAAATTGCGGAAACAACGACATGCCGACAGCGAAAATAACTGCTTTTTTC
Source organism: Loktanella sp. 3ANDIMAR09 (assembly GCF_001420005.1). GTDB lineage: Bacteria > Pseudomonadota > Alphaproteobacteria > Rhodobacterales > Rhodobacteraceae > Loktanella. The sequence goes on from NZ_LJAK01000006.1 coordinate 255,108, forward strand.
ATGAATATAGCCTCGTCCTGAAACTGGGACAGAGGCCGCGCGGTGCGGTTGCGCGACATGGCCCAAAGGTGAAAAACCTGCGCAGCACGGGCTGCACAGGTCAGGGCTAGTCATGAAAGACAGTTATTTTGTGGCGCGCATTGGGTCATTGCAGGGCGCGCGCCACCTTATCTAGCGTAGCGCGAAACGCTGTTCCTCGAGCCGCTTGAAGGCATTCAGGATTTCCTGACCTTGCTGCTGATTGGCAAACGCCCATTCGCCCGACTCGACACCGTCGAGGATCAGGGACAGGACACCCAGCTCCAGCGCCTCCTTCACGGCAAAGATTTCGGGTTCGTTGCGGGAATAACCGCTCTCGACTTCCAGGAATTTGTCGACAGAGGTGAACTGGAACAATCCGTTTCGCACCAGTGCAGAATAGACCGTTTTTGTCGTTGTGGTCGATGCCAGAACCCGTCCATTCGATACGCTGACAGCGCGCATCGACACCGTGACGACATCGCGCCGGTATTCCATCGACGACCCGATCCCGAGAAAACTGGCCCCGACGCCTCCGGTGATGTCGTTGCTGTCGTAGCCGACGATGGCCCCCTCGATCAGGGTGCCGGCGAACCGCAGCGGCGGCAATGTCGAAACACCCTGGTAGGCATTCTGGGTCTGTTCGATGATCTGGCGTTCACGCAGCAGGTTGTCGACACCGGTGCGTTCCGAAATCGCAAACCAGCGTCCATTCCCGACATCCGACAGAACATCGACCAGCAGATGTGCGCCGCCCTGTGTGACCGCACGCGACAGGCTGGCAAAATCCTCGACGGGTTCATTCGCGCCCGACAGATCCGGGAATGCGTAAACCGCCACGTCGATCGGGCGACGAGGAGGCGGCAAATTTTCGACGGTAAAGCCGGTTCTGGTCATGGGGGCCAGTTCGGCCGGTTGGGTCATCACGTCTGCAACGGGCGGAAGCGTGTTACATCCAGCCAGCGCGAGGCAGACTGCAATCATTGGTGCGATGCGCATCTTGATACTCTTTTTCTGCTCGGTTCTTACTGGCCGGGGATCGTGTTGGTCACATCACCGGGCGAAGGCACGCTGTTGCTGATCGGAATGATGATCGTCGGGCCACCGATGTTGCCACCCGTGACGGCTGGCGCCCCACCGATCCCACCGATTTGCGCGTCTTCATCCGAATCGCGGTTGGTCGCTGATTGCTGCGCCTGCGCGACGCCGAACAGGAAAACACCGTTGTTCGGATTTCCACCAAAGCTTGGGCTGAGGAAATTGAAATTCCGATCCTCGGAAAAAGAAACGCTTGGTACGGCGACCGCAATCGCGACGGCAAACACCGTTTTTAATGCCATGTTCATAATAAATCTCTGCTTGAAAATCGAAAATATAACCCAGTTGAAACCAGAAAAACTAATTGCGATAGGGCCTTATTTCATAAAAAATTCATAAGTGTCGTAATCGCAACGAAATTTTTCGTTCAGCCATAAAAGAACCCTCAGAAAAATCGGCTTTCGTCGAAATTCCGCATTAATGACCAAAGTATTTCTTTTTCCGCGGCGCTGTTGGCGCGCAATTTGGGTTAGCCTGACAGCCGCAAAACAGTTGTTGCCGTGCCCGGCTGGATCATCAGCGTGCCGGCTGCATCACGCATGATGCGAACGTTGACCGGATCTTGCCCCATGGACTGATTGACACGCACAGCCAGGGGGTCAGCCGCGGCAGAACGTGCAGCCATGCCGTCGATCAGCGCGACGTTACTGTTCAGCCCGGCACCGTTCTGGGTGACGTAGGTTTCGGTGTGATTGCCGTCGACCTGGACACGCGAGGCGTTCGCGAAACCGAACTGCAAGGTCGCAACCCTGTTGAAATTCCCCAGCACGAGCGCCTCTGCCACATGGTTGCGCCCTGACTGGTACGTGCCGGTGATATTCTTGCGTCCCTGGGTCATTGACAGGTTCTGGTTGGATTGCCCGACCTGGACCGACGCCAGTTGGTTGTCGCGACCGCCCAATGTCATCTGGACCGACGTATTCCGGTTTCCGATCTGCGCGATGACCGATGATGACTGACCCGTCAGATCAAGGTTGGCACCTCGGTTCGCATCACCGACCTGTGCGACAAAGGCATCCTGAGCGAGACAAGGCGCAGCACTCAGCACCAAAAGAACACAGATCGCGGCGGGGTGGTTAAAGGTTTTGGTGATGGAAAACATGTCCAATCCCAACGCGTTATAAAATGAATAAATAATAGAAACGGTATCGGTGGCCCGTTTGGCCCACCGATCTGTTGATGTTTTCGGCGCAGGGTCGAAAAGCGACCGAGGCTATCGAAAACGTATCAGTTCGAGTTCACGGAGACCGAACCGAAACCGCTGACAGTGGCCAGACCGCCCGGAACCGGGTTCGGAATGGACGTCAGGGCCAGCACCGGCATCGCGAGGGCCGGCGACCCCGTTGCGACGGCGTTGCCGCCCTCTTCGATCCAGTTGATCGCGACGTTGTCGTCACCATACTGGAGCGTCTGCGCGGTAAAGTCGTCGTCGCTGCCGTTCGCCATCACGTTGATCGCCATGTTGTTGCTGGCGACGTTGTTGCCTGTTTCCTCGGTCTGCAGGATCAACGATGCGTTCGACGAACGGGTCGTTTCCTGATAGGTAAAGGCATCGTTGTCAGCGCCACGCTGCAACTGGACGGCCGTGTTGTCACCCTGCGGACCCAGGAACCCAAAGAACCCACCAGGCACATTGTTGACCTGTTGCACGACAGCCAGGTTGCCGCCGCCCAGGGATGTCTGGATGTTCGCGGCAGCGTTGTCATCGCCAAGCTGTGTGATGAAAGCATCCTGTGCAAAAGCGCCGGATGCAATGATCGTGGCTGCAGTAGCCAAGAATAGAGTTTTCATGTCAAAGTCCTATCAAAAAGTTTCCGCAAGATATGGCCTCCGAAAAAAAATGAAGGTCCAACTGGGTAAAGAAGCAGTTCTTTTTCCCGACTTGCGATCACATGTTAACACGACAGCCATGTTGTTGACACAATTTTCATCAATCACTTAAGCATCTGAAAATAAACAATACTTTATACTGTTACACACTTTTTACGTGTATTTATAGCCGCAAGGTACACCCTTAGGGTTTATCAGGTTCGTAGAGGAACCTATTTTCGGCAGGTGATTCTCTGCCGGCTTGAAACAACGACAGATTTTTCCATTTGATGGCAAGCGCATCCGCGAATATCCAACTCATCTGGCTTGGCACTCTTTACGCACTAAGGCGAATTGACCCGGGCAGAAACGCAAATCACCAATTTCGCAAACCTCCAGGAAAAGCCTGATTTTTCAAATCGCCGCTGTCGGTGTGGTGGAATAGGTTTATGCGCTGCAGTTCGTCCCGCCACATGTCGCCTTTAACGCATGACAGCACCCTGCCCCAGCGGCACGGGCCCGCACATTTCGCGCAGGCCTCATGGGCGGTCAAATTTGCGATGGTGTGTTGCCCGCAGCATCGCCTTCGCTTTATGGCCCGCCCCTTTTTGGATCGGACTTTCATGCCAAGCGACTGGAAAATACCGCGGCAAGACAGACACGCCAAACCAACGCTTAAGACAATGTCGTCAAACGACCAATATCTCTGGATGCAGGGTAAAAATGGCGGACTGGGGATCCGCCAAGATTCGAATCTATGATTTTTTATATCATTTTTCTCAACGACTTGAATCTACATCAGCCCACTGTCTGTGTAGCGAAATGTGTAGCAGATAATTAACCCTAAGCGTTGTTTGCGGGAGTCCCCAACCGACGCTTAGGGTTGCTTGGGGGACAGGTTCCCAAGATCGCGGCCTAGCCGATGCCAATCCAAACGGGACTGTTGCATTAG
>NZ_LJAK01000007.1 GCF_001420005.1 Loktanella sp. 3ANDIMAR09
AAGGGCGTGGCGGTGGTTGAGGGGGTGTTTTTGAGGGCGGAAACCGGACATTCTCTGCGCCAGCGGAACATTAACGCTTTTTCGAAAAGCAGCCATTCGGCGATGCAAGTGAAGTCAAAACACCCCTCTAAACGCCTTGCGTTTTCGACTGCCTAACTTGATATCAGGGTTCGAATACGTGCCTTGATATTCTCAAACGTTAAGTTCAGGTGATCCTTGGCGGTCTTTGTAAGTCGTCCAGTATGGCCTACAGCGTTTCTGACAGGCCTGAAGGCTCCAGCATCTGCCCAAAGAGATGGGCTAGGTGCTTTCTTGTTCCCCTCAGCCGTGAATGCAAGATCGTTCATATCTACATAGCTAAGGTCGAAGGACGCTTGGCGGATCGGAAAACTAATATTCGCAGCACCTTTGAAGGTCGTCTCCTGCTCCTTGAACTGATCAATCTTCGTCTGGATGTTTGATTTCAAAGGGAGGCTTTTGTGCGCAATGTATTTGCGAACGAGGTTTTCCGAAAGAAAGCAGTCCACATACGCTGAGGTGTTGAACTCTGCGTCGGGCATAATCTCTGTCAGCCAAGCATCAACTTCATCTTTGGCGGGTGCATCATCATCTGGTATATAGTCGTTGATAGCCTCTGCAACCAAAGCTTGAGCCTTCCGCTCTCGTTTGGACTTTCTCGTATTCTCCTCATCACCCTCATCTCTAACTTCGAGCCTAAGCCTGTCCCAATCGTCGATAATTTGGGACAGCAGTTCGCGCTTCAGGTAATCCATTAGACTGCGGAACCTTTCGTCGTCCTCAACGACACCTTCACGGCTGCTTGTGAACGGATCGACGCCCTCTCTGTCGAGAGTATCAAAGTGAATTTGGCCGTAAATGTAGCTTTCGACGATCCGCTGAGTGGGAATGTGTCTTATTATGTTCTTCTCGCGGAGCCTGCCATTTACAAAGAGATCAATGGTCGCCCGCTCCTCGGTTCCAGTGATCTTGAGCATTGCGGGCTTCTTTACTGATCCGATAAAACCTTTGATGGCTAATGGGCTAGTAATTTCAACCTTCGGTTTTTCCAGATTTTGAAGCCCTTTGACGTAATCGTCAGTATACTCATTTATAAGCCACAAGAATTGGGTCGCATCGGACAAGTTCTTCAGGTCGTCAATTGTAACCGGAGTTCCGTTTACGTGAATTGTGAAATCTGCATCCAGCAGAGAGAACTTAAAGCTAAGAGCAAGCAATTTTCTCAGATAGGAATCGGAGTTTCTGAGTTGATCGTTGGTTTCTTCAAAACAGATTATTGTTCCTTTTTCATGACCACCGCGCAGCCTAGCTATGAGGTCAAAGTTAAGTCCCTCAAGCGGGTATTCTTCGGTGCTTTGATCGCCCTTAATCGCGTCGTCTAATCCAGCATTGTCAATTACGCCGCCTGTATAATCGGAATTTTTGGTCTTAGAGAAAACAGATATGCGGTTTGCACAAGAAAGAAGGGCTAGCTTCCCAATACCTTTGGCCCCAATGTAGGGGCGATCCTTGGGCGAACGCCCCCCACCTTCAGCTCTCTTTGAGTAGCCAATCTTCAAGAATTTGGATTGAAACGACGTTGCATCCATACCGACGCCATCATCCTTTATCGAAAAATTTAATTTCTCACGATCAATCTCGATCCAAACGTTGTTAGCATCAGCGTCCCATGAATTTGAAATCGCTTCGCCAAGAACTGTAACGAAGTTTCGGTATAGGTTCCTGCCCAAATGGTTTAAAACACTAAGCGATATTTCAAACCTGTATGAGTCACGTTGTGGATCTTCTACCAAGTGATTTCTCCGTTATTATTGAACTTATACTTCTGCCGATAGCTTCTGCCAGCCCCACAGGAACCGCATTACCAATCCAACGGCCAACTTCTGAAAGGGCGGGCTTTTCACCCTTGGGTAGAAATGAATAGTCTTTTGGAAATGATTGCAAGATAGCTGCTTCACGGAGTGTTATCGCTCGATCCTGTTCAGGATGCCCAAAACGACCATTGCCAAATCCGTAACATTGGGTGGTCATGGTCGGAGACGGCTTGTCCCACTCCATCCGTGCATACACGCCTGAATACGTTTTACCTGTTGCTCGCTGATGGCACTTCGCCCTGAGGTCAAACGGCCAATCGCGCCAAGTTCCTCCAGGCTTTGATGCTCTGATGCGAGCAAGATTGGTTTCTGAAAGAGAGGCGGCCACATGGAGCGCATCCTTTTTCTTATTCTCTCCCGCCCCAATTGGCGGCAACGAGGCGATTGCATCTCTTACGGTCAAGGAGGTTGAATGGGTCGCTCTGAGTTTGGGTGGAAGTGCAATCCTAGATGCGATCACAACCAACCGCCTCCGTCGCTGTGGGACACCATATTGCTCACATCGGGCCACTTCCCATTGAACATTGTATCCAGCGTCTTCGATAACTTCTTTGAAGCGAGCGAATACACGCCCCTCCTTGTATTTCAGAAGGGACGGAACGTTTTCCATAGTCACAAAATCTGGCTGAACTCTCACAGCAAGCTGGGCGAAGCTTTCAACCAAATCCCACCGTGGATCTTCGTCATAACGCTGTTTGTATGTTGAGAAGGGCTGACAAGGTGCACAACCTGCCAAGACAGTCGGAAGATTACCTGAAAAGTGAGACTGTATCTCCTCTGGTTGCAACTTTGCGACGTCTCTGGAATGAAATTTTGCTTCGTTATTTACCTCGAAGGCATGCTTGCACCGGCTATCAGTGTCGTATCCCGCCCGTATATCAAAACCCGCTCTGAATAAGCCATGGCTTAACGCTCCTACGCCGCAGAACAAATCCACTACTTCAGCAAACGGTTCAGGGCCTTCTTTTTCGACCATATTTGAACATCCCTGTGCCATCACTATTGAGCTTTGGTAACTAGCTCAGTTTTTTGGAGCACGCTAAACAATCGAACGTCCAAGGGGAAGCTCTATTGCAATCTCAGGTGGCTTCCAGCCATGCGCGGCAACGAGATCCACCGAAGACTGCTATGGGGAAACTGTATGCGGCTTCGACTTAAGTTCTCAATGATCGGTTGAGGCCGGAAGCCGCTGGCGACGCAATTTATACAGTCTTCAAAAAAAACCGCTTGCTGCAACTTCAACTGTTACGCACTGCAAAACCTGCTGTCACGCTACAAACAGCTACACTTACAAAACCTACAGTCACGCTACCCGCCTGATGCATCCGGGACTCACCCTCGCAGCAACATCATGCGGGTTATCCACAGGGCTACCCAAAGTCTGGGGCCAATCCTATAGTCGATGTGGATAAGTGGGGTTCAGCCCCCAAGACAGGACAAGGAACGGCCCATGCGTTGCCCCTTTTGCGGAAATGTCGATACACAGGTCAAGGACAGCCGCCCCGCCGAAGATCATGTCGCCATTCGCAGGCGACGGTTCTGTCCGGCCTGTGGCGGACGTTTCACGACCTATGAACGGGTTCAGTTGCGTGACCTCGTCGTCATCAAATCCAACGGCCGACGCGAGGATTTCGACCGTGACAAACTGGAACGGTCGATCCGGATCGCACTTCAAAAGCGCCCGGTCGAACCCGAACGCATGGACCAGATGATCTCGGGGATCGTGCGCCGGTTGGAGAGCATGGGCGAAACCGACATCCCCTCGGGGACCATCGGCGAGATCGTAATGGAAAGCCTCGCGCGGATCGACACGGTGGCCTACGTTCGTTTTGCCAGCGTTTACAAGAACTTTCAGGCGGCGGACGACTTCGAGAAATTCATGGAAGACCTGCGCCCGAACACCAAGCCGGACGTATGACGCCCGACATCAGGTTCATGGAACTGGCGCTGTCGCTGGGCCGGCGCGGGTTGGGTCAGGTCTGGCCGAACCCGGCGGTGGGATGCGTCATCGTGCGGGACGGGGTCATCGTCGGACGCGGGCACACGCGGCGCGGCGGCAGACCGCATGCCGAACGCGTGGCGCTGGATCAGGCGGGTGAGGCCGCGCGCGGTGCCGTGGCATATGTCACGCTGGAACCCTGTGCGCACCACGGCCAGACGCCGCCCTGCGCCGAGGCATTGATTGCGGCAGGCATTGCCCGCGTCGTGGTCGGCACCGGGGACCCTGATCCGCGAGTGGCGGGCCGGGGTCTGGACATGCTGCGTGCAGCAGGCATCGCTGTCACCACAGGGGTCTGCGCCGCACAGGCGCAGGACGCCAACGCAGGGTTCCTGAAATCGGTGACGCAGGGTCTGCCCTGGGTCACGCTGAAACTGGCTACCACGCTGGACGGACGGATTGCGACCGCAACCGGAGAAAGCCGCTGGATCACCGGTCCGCAGGCCCGCCGCACGGTGCACGGTCTGCGGGCAAATCATGACGCGGTGCTGGTGGGGGCCGGAACGGCCCGCGCCGATGACCCGGCGCTGGACGTGCGCGATCTGGGTGATGTGCGCCAGCCGGTCCGTATCGTGGTTTCGCGCGATCTGAATTTGCGGGTCAATGGGCGTTTGGGACAGACCGCCCACCTGCAACCGGTCTGGATCGTTCATGCGAACGACGCCGAAACACGCGACTGGTCATCGACCGGGGCGACATTGATCCCCTGCCCCCTGCTCCACCATCAGATCGACATGCTGGCCGCCCTGCAAGAGCTGGCGCGCCGCGGATTGACCCGCATCCTGTGCGAAGGCGGCAGTCATCTGGCCGCGTCGCTGCTGCATGCGGGCCTGGTGGACGAGGTAGTGATGATGCAGGCCGGTTGCATGATCGGGGCGGATGGTCTGCCGTCGATGGCTGGCCTTGGCACACGCGCGTTGGGTGATGCGCCCCGGTTCGATCTGATCGAGACCCGCGCGTTGGGCGGTGATGTGCTGCATCGCTGGCGACCGCGCCGCAGTCGCGCCGACGACTGACAGGGCCCGGCCCTGACGTGACCGCCTGCGGCATGCTGACCCGGCGGTCACAACTTGGCATCCGCCGTGAATTGGTCTAAGCGGCGCACTCCGGTCGCAGCCTACCCGGATATCAAAACAAGGGTTAACATAATGAAGACGATTGTCATCTGCTCCGGCGGACTCGATTCAGTGTCGCTTGCCCATATGGTCGCGGCAGAGCATCAGCTGACCCGCCTTGTGTCGTTCGACTACGGGCAGCGCCACCGCAAGGAACTGGATTTCGCGGCCCGCTGTGCCGGGCGGCTGGGCGTGCCCCATGACATCATTGATTTGCGCGGGATCGGTGCCGCGCTGACGGGATCGGCGCTGACCGATGACCTGGATGTGCCCGACGGACACTACGCCGAGGAAAGCATGCGGATCACGGTCGTGCCGAACCGCAACGCCATCATGCTGGCCGTGGCATTCGGTGTGGCGGCGGCCAATGGTGACGATGCGGTGGCGACTGCCGTGCACGGCGGCGATCATTTCATCTATCCCGACTGTCGGCCCGCCTTTACCCAGGCCTTCGAGGCGATGCAGAAGGCGGCGCTGGACGGCTATGCCGACGTGTCGCTGTACACACCCTTTGTGACCCGGACCAAGGCGGATATCGTCACCGCAGGTGCGCGCCACGACACGCCGTTCGCAGACACATGGTCCTGCTACAAGGGTGGCGCGGTTCACTGCGGGCGTTGCGGCACCTGCGTCGAACGGCGCGAGGCCTTTGATCTGGCGGGGATCACAGACCCCACGGCCTATGCCGACCCCAATTTCTGGGCCCATGCCATCGCCGCAAAGGAAGGTGTCTGATGTACCGGATCACCAAGGAATTTCATTTCTCCGCCTCGCACCAATTGGCCCATCTGCCCGCGGACCATCAATGCGCGCGCCTGCACGGTCACAACTACATCGTGGTGGTGGAACTGGCGTCACCTACCCTGGACGGCGATGGTTTCGTGCGCGACTACGGCGAGCTGAAGGCGCTCAAGACCTATATCGACGACACCTTTGATCATCGCCACCTGAACGATGTTCTGGACGTTCATTCCACGGGCGAAAACATGGCGCGGCATTTCTACGACTGGTGCAGGGCGCGTTGGCCGGAGACCTGCGCGGTCAAGGTCAGCGAAACCCCCAAGACCTGGGCGGAATACCGGCCGTGACCCGGCTGCGGATCGTCGAAATTTTCGGTCCCACGGTTCAGGGCGAAGGCGCGCTGATCGGGGAACCAACCGTGTTCGTGCGTAGCGGCGGCTGTGACTATCGCTGCAGCTGGTGCGATAGCATGCATGCGGTTGACCCGGCGTTTCGCGCCTCCTGGACTGCAATGGACACCGCCGAGGTCTGGGCCGAGGTGCAGCGCCTGTCGGGGCATCAGCCTTTGACCGTTTCGCTGTCAGGCGGCAATCCGGCCATTCAGGATTTCGCGCCGCTGATCGCGCGGGGTCAGGCGCAGGGATACCGTTTCGCCTGCGAAACACAGGGGTCCATCGCCAAACCCTGGTTCGCCGATCTGGACACCTTGGTGCTGAGCCCGAAACCACCATCAAGCGGGGAATGCGTCGATTGGGACGCCTTTGAGGCCTGCTGTCAGGCTGCCCGCGGCGCGGGCGCGGTCGTGCTGAAGATCGTGATTTTCGACGACGCGGATTACGCCTGGGCGCGGGCGGCGGCGGATCGGTATCCGCATCTGCCGCTATATCTGCAACCCGGCAATCCAGAGGTCGATCCCGACTGCCCGGTCGATCCCCAGCGCCTGTCCGACAGGTTGCTGTGGCTGGTCGACAAAACGATGAACGACAACTGGTTTGCCCCCCGCATCCTGCCGCAATTGCATGTGCTGCTGTGGGGCAACAAACGCGGGGTGTGACCCGTTAGAGGAGACAACAATGGAAACGATTTACAGCGATCTGAAACAACTGGGCGACCAGACCAAACTGCCGAACTCTCCCGAAGAGGCGGTGCTGGAACGTGTGGCCAACCCCCAGGCCGATATCGCCTATTGCGTGCGATTTACCGCGCCAGAGTTCACATCGCTGTGCCCGATGACGGGTCAGCCCGACTTTGCCCATCTGGTGATCGACTATGTGCCGGGGGATTATCTGGTCGAATCCAAATCGCTGAAACTGTTTCTGGGGTCATTTCGCAACCACGGGGCGTTCCACGAGGATTGCACGATCTCGATTGCGCGGCGTCTGGTCGATTTTCTGAACCCGCAATGGCTGCGCATCGGTGGCTACTGGTACCCGCGCGGGGGCATTCCCATCGACGTGTTCTGGCAGACCGGCGCCGTCCCGCAAAATGTCTGGATCCCGGATCAGGGCGTGCCGCCCTATCGCGGTCGGGGCTGACCGGCGACATCGGACGTCAGGCGACCTGCGACAGCTGCGGGCCGCCGTCGTCCGCGTCCGCATCCCCGATCAACCGATCGAATTCCACAAAGAAGGTCGAGCCGACACCAAGTTCGCTGGTGTAGTCGATGAGACCACCGTGTTGTTCGACGATCAGTTTCGAAATGTTCAACCCCAGACCGGTGCCGCCTACCTTGCGGATGTCAGAGGAATCGACCTGCGTGAAACGGCCGAACACGTTCTCGCGGGCACCATCGGGGATGCCCTGACCATGGTCATGCACGGACACGCGCGTCCGCTGACCCAAGGTTTCGACCTGCACCGTGACCGTGCCGCCCTTGTCAGAGAACTTGATGGCGTTTGACAACATGTTGTTCATCACCTGGATCAGTCGCTTGCGGTCACCCGCGATCAGCGCCCCTTGGGCACAAAGATCGGTTTCCACATCAATCCCGAAATTGCTGGCGTAGCCTGCGATGCTCTCGACCGCCTCGATCGCCAGCGTATTCACCGAGATCGGACGCAGATCAAATACCATTTCGCCTGCTTCGATCTTTTGCATGTCGAGCAGATCCTCGACGAGGTCGGCCAGACGTCGCGCATTGCGCGCCGCAATTTTTATTGCAGGTTTGAGGTTGTCTGGCACAGGACCCAGACGGTCACCGTTTATCAGCTCCAATGAGCCGATGATGGACGTCAAAGGCGTGCGCAGCTCGTGGCTGACAGTGGCCAGAAACCTTGACTTGACCTCAAGCGCGGCCTTGGCGCGGGCGTGCTCTTGCTTGATACGTCGGAGTTGCTCGTAGCGCTCGCGATAGCCCTGATTGAACTTGATCGAGATGTCGCAGAGGAAATAGAGCACAAAGATGACCGTAAAGAATTCCAGCCAGATCGGCGAGGAAAACGCGGGCAGCTCTCGCATCACGTCAAGCAGCGCGATCGTCAGAAACGCAATGCCGTAGATGCCAAGCCGCAGCAGCAGAATGCCGATCATCTGGCTGTTGTGCATCGCCGCAAAGACAGAGGCCGAAAACAGCAGGAACAGCGGCGTGAAGTGACCGCCCGATGTTTGCTGGATCGCCATGTTCACGCTGAAAATGCTGATAGCGGTCGCGCTGACCAGCGTATTGATGGTGATCCGCCACAGAATTTCCCGCCCGACGGCACGGTTCCGACCGTCCCAATTTGCCGCAACGGAACCCAGCCGCAGATCGAGGATTTCTGCAAAGACGACAAAGCCGTAGCACAGCACGACTGACGATGGGTCAAAATAGAATGCCGCAAGTATCGCAGCAGCAAGAAAGCTGGCCTGCCGTTTCCAGATCAGCTGGTTGGAAAGGGCGATGTAGTCCTTGATCTTTTGCTCACGACCGTGAACGCTGAACCACCTGCGCGGAGACCCCACAAGAACGTTAAAGAAGGTCATCGTAACCTCTGCTGCAATTCCGAGGTCAGGTCTAACCAGAAGTTGTGTTTTAGTTGTGACGCCTGAGGGGCGCGGACGCACAAAAAGCAAAACCCTGCTAAGAAATTAGTAACATTTTAATGAATATGGTTGGATTGCCGTTGGGTAATCCGCAGGCAGGATCGGTCAGGCAGCTGCAGTGCGCCTGTCCTGCGACGGAATATAAACACCGGCAAGGTCGGGAAACGCGATGTCGGATTGGGGCATATCCGCAATGGGGCCGAAAACCGGGGTCCGTGACAACACGGCGGCGCGCTGTTCACGCACGTTTGTCGTCAGCAAGTGTATGGGTTTGGCCAACCCAGGGTAACTGCGCGGATCGAGCGTCGGCGCATAGCCCAGATAGCGGCGATAAAATGCCATGTGTTCTGACCGCACGGGCGCAAGCGCCAGATCCACATCGTAGAAAAGCGCTGCCATGAACGGAATGCGCAGCACGAGAAAGTGCAATGAAACCCGCTGCTTGCGTGCGGATGGATCAATCACGAAACGCGTCGGGTCAAGGACGGTCTTGCCTTGGCCGAAACCGGACGTGATTTCGGGGAAAACTTCGGCGGTGGGGGAAACCGCCGACAGTTCCGACATCAGATGCAACCGCACCGCTGCAAGCAGCTTGCCGTTGGTTTCGACCGCGATGTGCAGGCAATTTGCCGTGTCATCGTAGGCGTCATGCATGATGCCTTGTGCGTTTGCTGCGATCGACCCTTCGGCACGATAGCAATCGTATCGCAGACGGTAGATGTCTTCGAGGTCGCGATCGTCTGTCATCACACGGTACCGCGACTGACGCAGCGCATCCAGAACCCGCTCGTTCATGTTCAGGTCTCTTTGATAGGTCACAGGTCGGTCGCGCGGCAGATCAGCAGGTCGCTATACCCGCGATAAACGACCTCTTGGCGCAGGACCTCGAACCCGGCATTGCGGACCGCAGTCGCAAGTTCATCTCCGCTGTGTGTCCAGTAGGTGCCGTCGTCTTGGGATGCGCGGATATTCGCGTTCTGTTTCGCGATCTCACGCCCCTGCCAAAAAATCCGGCATGCGCCAAACAGGCCATGTTCCCGCCGCAGATGACCAAAGAGGTAGCGCCGCCAGTCAGAGACGTTCATCGCACGTCCCAGGTCCACCAGATACAGCAATCCGCCCGGTCGCAACATGCGGCGCATGTCGGCCAGTCGGTCCTGCTGGTCCGGCATGGCATAGAGGGAATGGATCGAAACGATCAGATCGGCGTCGCCCGGCGCACCTGCAGATTCCAGACCAGCATTTTCAAAGATGATGTTGTCGTGGTCCGAGAGTTTTCGCTGCGCGACGCCCAGCATTCCGGGATCAGGCTCGATAAAGCGTATCTGACTGGTAGGGCAGCATCGCGCGATGATCTGCGAATAGTTTCCCGTCCCGCCGCCGATATCGTAAATCACCGATGGACCATCCAATTGCGACAAGAAGTCCTCAAACCCCGAGAGAAGAGACTGATACTCGGGGTTGTGCGCCGACAGCAGGTCATAGGCGGCCGCGTAGGCTTGCCAATCGGTCTGCGCTGCGCGACTGCCCTTGTCTTTTGAAAAAACACCATCATTTTCAACGGAATATACGGACATGACTGCAACACCTCTGGCAACAGGAGCTTGAAATGTCCCGATCTGTGTCGGGCATAAGATCACTATAGGTTGCAAATTTAATCCAGCACAACCCGAACTGAGAACAGTTTCGACGTCACGCATATATTAGCCCCGGTCCGAGAACAATTTACCCGATCGCTCAGGTCAATATTATTAATCTGTATTTAGTTATTGGGGCGTATCAATCTGCCAATTCATGATTTGCACGGAAATCAGGCGAAACTGAAACGGCTATGCCTGCCCCGGTCCAGCGGCGTTTTTCGGACCGACCGGGATGTCCTGACGGCACCCAGCGTCCCGAATGGTCACCACCACTGGCAGGCCAGTGATCTGACCCCCCGGCCCTGCGCCATGAAATTCACGATGCCGCCAAACCGCGGCCTCAATTTTGGGCGATCAGGACATCGTGCGTCACGCCGATGCAAAAGGAGGCATCATGGAATACAATGCCGCGCGGCCCAGTGACATGGACCTCGAACTTGTCGCGCATTTTTTGGGGCTGGTGACCTGTGCCAATGACAACGCCCCACCGCAACAGACCGAGGCGCATGCCCCCTATCGCAGTGCCGGGAACAGGACCACACTGCGCCGCCCGCGGCCCTGCAACACAACTCCAGACGTCTGAACCGTTTGTCAGTGCAATTTGCGGGCGGCGTTGATCTGTCTTGAGATCTGCCAGATATCCCGCCCTGCCCGTTCTGCATATTGGATCAGGACAAGCAGCACCTCGCCGGGGACCAGCAGCGACAGCAGCAACATCGCATCCTCGCGGTCTGCGGTCACAGCGGCGGTCAGGATATGGGCGACGACCGCCTCGTCCGCGCCCACACAACGGCAGTCGGCACCGTGACGCATGACCGGACGGCGTGCATGATCGACCAGCGCCGTCACAAAGCCCGCCCAGTTTTCAGTTGCGGCTTGCCCACGCGCAGGCCCGAGGGCGGATTCAAAGAAGTCGCTGACCCGGTCACGACCCGCCGGACCGTCGAACCAGTCGCGAAACAGTGAAACGCTCACGAACTGCATCGGGTTCAGCGCGCGGATGTCGCCAACGACGACGCTACCCGTCACGGATTGGCGAGTGTCGATCTCCGTATCCATCATCATGACGCGGCACCCCCGGTTTGCGTGGCCCAGACCATCGTCGAAAACGAGTCCCGGAACGCGAAACGCGCGAGGTGGCTGTCGACGATACCGCGCATCCTGTCCAGTTTTTCCGGATCATCCGTGGTGACAACGACGCGCAGCACATCGTCGGTCGCTGTCAGTGCAATCTTGCCGGGCGGCAGCGCGATTTCGGCCGCTGCCGGATCGAAACGCACCTCTGCCTTGTGCGCGAAATGTTTGCTGAGTTGCTGAAGGTAGCGGCTGGCCTGTGTCGTGTCGAAGTGACCTTCATCGCGAAAAGCGGGTTGCATCTGATTTTATCCTGAGTATTTCTGTCTGATATAACCTGACAAGTTTAATCAGGTTTGTCTAGCCACTTTGGACCAACTGGAGTCTCACATGAAAGTCACCCTTCCCATGCTCGCCCTGGCGGGGTTCGCAACCACGGCAGCAGCCCAGCAGGTCGAGGTTCTCACCTTTGCCGGGCCGGTCGATGTGGCAACCAGCCCGCAACGTGTCGTGGCACTCGACCTTGCGGCAATCGACAGTCTGGACGCCCTGGGGGTCACCGTGGACGGGGTGCCCGATTTCACACCGCCGGCTTATCTTGCGGATGCGATGGACGGGATCACGACCGTCGGCACCCTGTTCGAGCCCGATTTCGAAGCCTTGGCGGTCATGGCACCGGATCTGATCATCGCGGGCGGCCGGTCGCAAACACAGGTGGACGCATTGTCCCGCGTGGCCCCGACCCTGGACATGACCGTCAGCGAGACGCTGATTGACGATGCCATCGCACGCGTCACCGCCTACGGCCAGATTTTCGACAAACCCGAGGCCGCAGCAACCCTGACCGCCGATCTGGACGCTGCCGTGACACAGGCGCAATCGGTCGCAGCCGGCAAAGGCCGTGCGCTGATCCTGCTGACCAACGGCGGCAAGATTTCGGCCTATGGCGAAGGGTCCCGGTTCGGGTGGATTCACAGCGCATTGCACATCC
Organism: Loktanella sp. 3ANDIMAR09; assembly: GCF_001420005.1. Taxonomy (GTDB): domain Bacteria; phylum Pseudomonadota; class Alphaproteobacteria; order Rhodobacterales; family Rhodobacteraceae; genus Loktanella. The sequence goes on from NZ_LJAK01000007.1 coordinate 12,474, forward strand.
CGCAGGCCTATCCCGACCTGACAGCCGGGTCACATGGCGAGGCCGTGTCGTTTGAATTCGTGGCCGAAGTCGATCCCGACTGGATCTTTGTCGTCGATCGCGGCGCTGCAATCGGTCAGGAAGGCGAGGCCGCAGCCGTCACACTCGACAACCCGCTGGTGGCTGAAACCAAGGCGGCACAGCAAGGTCAGATCGTCTATCTGGACAGCGCCCCCCTGTATCTGGCCGGCGGCGGTATCCAGTCGCTGATGGGCAGCATCGCTGACATCACAGCCGCCCTTCAGGGCGACACGGACAGCTAAGGTGACCCGCAACGGCCTTCTTGGTGCATTGACGCTCGTGCTGTTGATCGGCACGAGCGTTTTCGTCGGGGCAACGGATATGCTGTCGGGGGATCTGGATGCGGGGTTCCTGATGGCCGTCAGCCGCCTGCCCCGGACCGCTGCCGCGATCCTGACGGGCGCGGGTCTGGCAATGGCGGGTGTCGTCGTGCAACTGTGCGTGCAAAATCGGATGGTCGAACCGGGTCTGGTCGGCACACCTGAATCCGCGATGCTGGGCTTGCTGGCCATCACCCTGATCGCCCCCGGGGCCGCACTGATGACCAAGATGTCGGTGGCGGCCGTCACGGCCTTGGTCGGCACGCTGGGATTTATGGCCCTGGCCCGGCAGGTTCCCCGGCAGGACCCCGTGCTGTTGCCATTGGTCGGGTTGATCTACGGCGGCATTCTGGGGTCAGTCGTTCTGGGCATCGCCTGGGTCACCGATCTGGTGCAATTCATAGGCGTCTGGCAGTCAGGCGAATTTTCCGGCGTCCTGCAGGGCCGCTATGAATTGCTCTGGATCGTGGCACTGGTGGCGGCCGCACTTTACCTTGCGGCTGACCGTCTGACGCTGCTGGGTCTGGGCGAGGATGCCGCCCGCAGTCTGGGACTGGATTACCGGCAGACGTTGATCGGCGGACTGGTCCTTGTGGCGATCACGGTTGCAGTCATCGTCGTCACCGTTGGCAGCATCCCGTTTGTGGGCCTCGTTGTGCCCAACATCGTCTCCCGCCTGCGCGGGGACAATCTGCGCGACAATCTGCCTGTCGTGGCGTGGACGGGTGCTGTGCTTGTGCTGGCCTGCGACATCCTGGGCCGCGTGCTGCGCTGGCCTTATGAAATTCCTGCGGGCACGATCTTTGCGGTGTTCGGTGCGGGCCTGTTTTTGTGGTTGCTGCACAGCAGACCGGGGCGGTCCCATGGCTGAGCGTCGCCTGTTCGCCCTGTTGGGTCTGCTCGCACTGCTGTCGGCGCTGTTCCTGGGCTGGGGATTGCGCGAACCAGCAGGGTTCATCCTGTCGCTGCGCGCGGTCAAGCTGGCCGCACTGCTGGTCGTCGGTGCCGCGATCGGTGCTGCGACGGTCATGTTTCAGACGGTTGCCGCCAATCGGCTGCTGACCCCCGGTATCGTGGGTTTTGACGCGCTGTTCGTCTTTCTCCAGACGGGGTTGGTCCTGCTGCTGGGGGGAGCGGGGTTCGCCACATTGCCGGACCTGGCAAAGTTCGGTGCGGAACTGTTGTGCATGTTGCTGGCCGGTGTCGCCCTGTTCGGGGTGATGTTGCGCCGAGGGGCCGAGGACGTCCTGCGGCTGGTGCTGACAGGCGTCATTCTGGGCGTTTTCCTGCGGGGGCTGTCCGGTTTTGCGGGCCGCCTGCTGGACCCGTCGGAATACAGTATCGTGCAGCAGGCCAGTTTCGCGACATTCGGCACCGTTGACGGCACGCAACTGGCCATCGCCGCGGCGGTCCTCGCTGCGGCCCTGACCGGCGCACGCCTGTTGGCACCGGCGCTGGATGCCGCGGCACTGGGGCGCACGACCGCGCGCGCCATCGGGCTGCCGTTCGACCGTATCGCACTGTTGGCACTGGTCATCGTGTCGGCTTGTGTCGCCGCATCGACCGCACTGGTCGGGCCGATCACCTTTCTGGGCCTGCTGGCCGCGAGTCTCGCCCATGCTGTCCTGCGGACCTGGCGGCATGCGCTGCTGATCCCCGGTGCCGCGATCATCGGCGCAAGCATCCTGGTAGCCGGGCAGTTCGTGTTCGAACGCCTGCTAGGCCAGCAATCGACATTGGCCGTGATCGTGGGATGCGTTGGCGGCCTGCTGTTCCTGTTCCTTGTCCTACGAAAGTCTCGCCCATGATCCGGATCGAAAACATGTCCGTCGCACGTCAGGGCATCACGACCCTGTCAGACATCAACCTCGGCTTTGGCGAAGGTGGCGTCACCGCGCTGATTGGTCCGAACGGCGCGGGGAAATCCACCCTGTTGCATGCGATGTCGGGGCTGCTGCCGCTGGCCAGCGGTCGCGTCACGATCGCGGGTCAGGATATCGCCCGTGCGACGGCGCAGGTGCGGGCCCGCACCGTCGCCCTGCTGACCCAGTCGGAACATGTGACCGCCCGGCTGACCGTCGCCGATCTGGTGACCTTCGGACGTTGGCCGCACCATCGCGGCAGGCCCGGTCCGGCCGACCATGCGGCCGTCGCACAGGCGTTGGACCTGTTTGCGCTGACCGACCTCGCGCAGCGGCAGATTGACCGGCTGTCCGGTGGCCAGCGGCAACGGGCCTTTGTCGCGATGGCCTATGCGCAGGGCACGCCGTGGATGCTGCTGGATGAACCACTGGCGGCACTGGACCCGCGCCATGCGCGTGATCTGATGGAACGGCTGCACGCGTTGTCGCGGCCAGGACCACGGCAGCGCAGCGTCGTCATCGTGGTGCACGACCTCAATATCGCGGCCCGCTATGCCGACCGGATCGTCGCGCTGAAGGATGGCCGGATCGCCCGGACCGGACCCAAGGTGATCGCCCTGACCTCGGCCATGCTGTCAGACCTGTTCGACACGCGCATGGCGGTGGACGCGGTAAACGGCCATCCCGTGGTGGTCCCGGTCTGAGGCCGAGGCTGCCCCCTCACCCGCTGAAATGCGCCATCACGTTCCGCCTGTGCGGGGCCGTGCGGTGTTCGAACACGTAAATCCCCTGCCAGGTGCCGAGGGCCATGCGCCCCGCTGTCACCGGGATCGACAGGCTGACTGGCAAAAGCGCCGCCTTGATATGGGCGGGCATGTCGTCGGGGCCTTCGTAGGTATGGGTCAGATAGGACATGGCCGGGTCCGTTGTCGGCGGCACGAGCCGCGCAAAATAGGCGTTCAGGTCGGTCTGCACCTCGGGGTCGGCGTTTTCCTGCACCAGCAGGCTGGCAGAAGTGTGCTGGATGAACAGCGTCAGCAGGCCGTCGCGGCCAGTCTGGCGGACCCAGTCCGCGACCTGATCGGTGATGTCCGTCAGGCCGGGGCCGCGCGTCGGAACGGTGAAACGGGTCTGCATCGGGAACCTTTCAGGTGGGGGGCGGCGTTGGGTCGGCAACACGCATAAGGAGTGACAGAATGGCCGACAAGACATTGTTCATCACAGGCGCATCCAGCGGGATCGGTGCAGCAACCGCACGCAAGGCGGTGGCAAGCGGATGGAACGTGGGTCTGTTAGCCCGGTCCAAGGACAAGCTGGCGGATCTGGTCGACGAACTGGGTGACGCCGCACTGGCCCTACCGGGTGACGCGACCGACTATGGCGAACTGACCGCGGCACTGGACACGCTGGCCGACAAGTTCGGCGGTGTGCACGCGGCCTTTGCCAACGCGGGCCGTGGCACGTCGCAGGGCGGCACCGAAGGCGGCGATTTGGATGATTGGCAGGGCATGATCGATCTGAACGTCATGGGCCTGCTGAAAACCACCAAGGCCGCGCTGCCGCACCTGAAAAAGACCAAGGGACATATGGTGCTGACCGGCTCTGCCGCCGGACGCCGCCATTTGTCCGGATCAGTCTACGGCGCAACCAAATGGTTCGTGCATGGTTACGGCGGCAACCTGGCCGAAGAGATGAAGGACTGGGGCGGTCGCTGTACCGTCGTGGCACCCGGCATGGTGAACACCGCATTTTTCGACGAACCGAAACCCGACAAGCTGCAACCCGAGGACGTGGCCGATGCGGTCATGCTCGCACTGAACGCGTCCGAGGTGAACGACGTGCGCGAAGTGTTCCTGATGCCGCGCGGCTGATTTCGATTGTCGCAGCTACAGAGTTTCAGACGCGGCCGCAGGACTTAGCCTGCGGCCGCGTCGTATTTTGCCCGGGCCTGCGCCAACGTATCGGCGTGCGCCTCGGCCCAGTCCAGCAGACCGAACACAGGGATCAGCAAGGACTGACCAAGATCCGTCAATTCATAGGACACGCTGGGCGGTTTCGTCGGATAGACACGCCGCAGGATCAGGCCGTCCCGTTCAAGATCGCGCAGCGATTGGGTCAGCATCCGTTTCGATATATCAGGCAGGGCGCGGCCAAGGGCATTGAACCGCGCTGGCCCGTCATGCAGCGTCAGCAGGATCAGCGTCGTCCATTTGGCCGCCACATGATCAAGGACATGGCGCACAGGACAATTGTTCAGATCCATTTCCTCTGACTGCCAGCGTTCCATGCGCGAAATCTGTTTTTGTCCGTCCACGGGTGGTTCCCTCTGTGTGCCCTGGGCAGGAAATCCTGCCTCCTTTTCAGGATGCGATGCAGTCTCTAACTGAGACCTGTATTCGATTTTCATTGCAGAGGACAGAGTCATGTCAGAACACTACATGGTCACGGGGGCGACCGGCCAATTGGGCCGCAAGGTGATCGCAAGCCTGCGAGAGCGCGTTCCCGCGTCGCAGATCACCGCGATGGTGCGCAGCACCACGGCCAAGGACGCATTCGCGGCAGAAGGCATTGCCGCCCGGATCGCCGATTATCACGACCCAGACAGTCTGGACGCGGCACTGGACGGGGTCACGCGGCTGTTGCTGATTTCATCGTCGGACTTCAACGACCGACAGGGGCAGCATGCCAATGTCATCAATGCCGCCAAGGCGCGTGGCGTCGGTCTGATCGCCTATACGTCGGTCCTGCATGCCGCTGACAGCCCGCTTTGGCTGGCCAAAGATCACAAGGCGACAGAGGCGCTGCTGGCCGACAGTGGCGTGCCCCATACGCTGTTGCGCAACGGCTGGTACATCGAAAACCTGTTGATGAATCTGCCGCAGGATTTGGCGATGGGCCAGCATTTCGGTGCGGCCCGTGACGGCAGATTTGCAGCAGCCACACGCCAGGACTTTGCCGAGGCAGCGGCGGCAGCGCTTGCCGATCCCAGTCACGACGGCGCGACGTTCGAACTGGCGGGCGATACCAGCTTTACCCTCACAGAACTGGCGCAGGATATCAGCGCACAATCCGGCAAACCGGTCGCCTATGTCGATATGCCAGAGGCCGATTTCGCAGCCGCCCTGATCAGCGCGGGCCTGCCGCCTGCATTTGCGGAATTGCTGGCCCAGACGGATGCAATGGCCGCGGATGGTGCGCTGAATGACCAATCGGGCGATTTGCGCCGTCTGATCGGCAGGCCGACCACACCGTTGTCAGATGCGGTCAAGTCCGCGTTGGCCGCCTGAACACAAACGGGGCCGCAGTGCAGACTGCGGCCCCGTTTTGTCGATGCGTCGCGATCAGGCGTTGAACAGACCGGCCCCTTGCTGGTCGATCATCAGCTTGGCCTTGGCGATGGACGCAGCCGCGGCATCGTCGAACGACTGGAGCGTATCGGCCCTGATCAACTGGTGTTCGCGGCTCTCGCCATCGACCTCACCGATGATCCGTGCCCCGATGCGATAGGCCTTGTCAGCCTTGATCGGTGTCGGGATGATCGTGAAGCCCTTGTAGACCTCGCCTTGCGGTGCCTCTGCGACGGGGTCTGCGGATTGCCCGCCGCCAAAGAGTTTCGACAGCCAGGACATGCCTATTGATCCAGGAACGACCGCAGCTTGCGCGACCGGCTGGGATGCTTGAGCTTGCGCAGCGCCTTGGCCTCGATCTGACGAATACGTTCGCGCGTCACGCTGAACTGCTGGCCGACCTCTTCCAGCGTGTGGTCGGTGTTCATGCCAATACCGAAACGCATGCGCAGCACGCGTTCCTCACGCGGGGTGAGGCTTGCCAGCACACGGGTCGTGGTTTCCTTGAGGTTTTCCTGAATGGCGGAATCCAGCGGCAGGATCGCATTCTTGTCCTCGATGAAATCGCCCAGCTGGCTGTCTTCTTCGTCGCCGATCGGAGTTTCGAGGCTGATCGGTTCCTTGGCGATCTTCATCACCTTGCGGACCTTTTCCAGCGGCATCTGCAGTTTTTCTGCCAATTCCTCGGGCGTGGGTTCGCGGCCGATTTCGTGCAGCATCTGGCGACCGGTGCGCACCAGCTTGTTGATCGTCTCTATCATATGGACCGGGATGCGGATCGTGCGGGCCTGGTCGGCAATGGACCGGGTGATCGCCTGACGGATCCACCATGTCGCATAGGTCGAGAATTTGTAGCCGCGGCGGTATTCGAATTTATCGACGGCCTTCATCAGGCCGATGTTGCCTTCCTGGATCAGGTCCAGGAATTGCAGACCACGGTTTGTGTATTTCTTGGCGATGGAGATCACGAGACGCAGGTTGGCCTCGACCATTTCCTTCTTGGCGGCGCGCGCCTCTTTTTCGCCCTTCTGGACCTGGGCCACGATGCGGCGGAACTCGGTGATGTCGACGCCGACGTATTGACCGACCTGGGCCATGTCGCCGCGCAATTCCTCGATCTTGTCGGTGGACCGTTCCAGCAGCATCGACCAGCCGCGCCCGGATTTGGACGCGATTTCGTCCAGCCAGTTGGGGTCAAGTTCGCGGCCACGGTAGGCGTCGATGAATTCACGGCGGTTGATGCGGGCCTGATCGGCCAGTTTCACCATGGCCGAGTCGATCTGCATGATGCGGCGGTTGATGCCGTACAGCTGGTCGATCAGCGCCTCGATCCGGTTGTTGTGAAGGTGAAGCGAATTCACCATTTCGACGATTTCGGACCGCAGTTTCTGGTAGGTCTCTTCCTCGCCCGAGGAAAAGCTGCTGTCCTCGTTCAAGGTGGCGTCCATGCGCGCATCCTGCATGTCGGACAGTTTGGCAAAATCGGCGGCGATGATGTCGAGCGTTTCCAGCACGCGCGGTTTCAGCGCGGCCTCCATCGCGGCAAGCGACATGTTTGCCTGCTCGTCATCATCGTCATCGTCGTCCTTGGCGATCGGGTTGCCGTCGGCATCCAGATCGGGCTTGTCGTCACCTTCGGATGTGCCACCCGCGCCAGCCGTCACGACCGGTTCGGCGGCATCGTCGTCACCCAGCTGGTTGCCAAAGGTGGTTTCCAGATCGATCACGTCGCGCAGAAGGATGTCTTCGCTCAGAAGTTCGTCGCGCCAGATGGTGATGGCCTGGAAAGTCAGCGGGCTTTCGCACAGGCCGAGGATCATCGTGTTGCGACCGGCTTCGATCCGCTTGGCGATGGCGATTTCGCCCTCGCGGGACAGCAGTTCTACGCTGCCCATTTCGCGCAGATACATCCGCACGGGATCATCGGTGCGATCAAGCTTTTCAGCCTCTGCGCCGCCCAAGGCCACATCACGCGACCCGGCGATGGTCGCCACGTCAGTGCTGGTCTTGTTTTCTTCGGTTTCCTCGGATTCTTCTTCCTCGGTGACCTGGATGCCCATTTCGGACAGCATCGACATCACGTCCTCGATCTGGTCCGAGGACACCTGATCGGGTGGCAGAACCGCGTTCAGCTGATCATAGGTGATGTAACCGCGCTCGCGCGCGTCCTGGATCATCTTCTTGACGGCAGCCTGGCTGAGGTCGAGGGAAATGTCGCTGTCGGAATTGTCCTTGCGGTCGTCATTGTCTTTGGCGGCCATGGTACGGTCTCCCTCGTTCCAGCAACGATCAGTCCCAGTGATTCGGGTGATTCGGCTTCTCACGAATCAACGCGTCATTCGCGCGATTCGCAACCTGTTGCCGGTCAATTTCGGCTGATGTTGCAACTATCCCTGCGGCCAATGGCGAGTCTGACCGCGTGTCAGCGCTATTTAGGGTCCTCTGACGGCTTTGCAATCGTCAACGCCTCCCAAAGCGCCCGCGCCGCAGAAAGTTCGTCACTATCCAGCTCGGCGCCGTTCTCTGCGACGATCATTTCGCCACTGGACCCCGCCGCGATGATCGCGGCCCGGTCGCGCGCAGTCGTGGCCTGCCGCAGACGCCATGTCAGACCTTCGTCACCGGCGTCGATATCCTCCTGGGCTTCGCGGACCTCTTGCGGCAGGGCACGGGCGGTCGACAGCTTGGCAAAGGCCTCGGACAGGCAGGCGCTGGCGAACTCCAGATCACCGGGTTTGCGCAGCCCCGATGACAGCTGCACGATGCGCTGACCGGTCAGCGCATCAACCGCTGCTGCCAGCCCGGCATCATGCAATGCGGCGCGCAGATCGGTGCCGGGTGCCATGCGCAGAATGATCCCGCGCAGGGCCGCATGATCGTCATCGGTGCATTCCATCGCCTCGATCTGCGCCATGAAAGGGTCGATGGCGGCCGGCGTGGCGATCAGCGTAGCCAGGATCACCGCCTCGCGCAGATGATCGTCGCGCGTGGCCCCCGTCGCCAGCGCAGACGTGCGGTTGGTGGCCACCGGTGATTGATCCCGGTGCCAGGCGTCCTGCCCGCGCGGATTGAATGCGGCGCGGCGCGCCGTGGCGCGGGACTGCGGCTTGCGTGTCCGGAACAGCTGCCATTTCAGTTCCTTGAGCGCCTGATCGTAGTGATTGCGCAGATCGGGGTCCTGGATCAGGGCCGTTTTCTGGCGCAGCGCCTTGTCCAATGCGGCCCTGCGTTCGGGGCTGTCGAAGACGCGGCCCTCGGTTTCGCGCTGCCACAACAGTTGAACCATGGGGATGGCGGCATCCAGAATGCCCTGCATCGCGTCCTTGCCCTGTTGTTTCAGCACGTCGTCGGGGTCCAGCCCCTTGGGCATCACGGCAAAGCGCAGGGATTTGCCCGCCAACAGCAATGGCAATGCGATGTCGATTGTGCGCATGGCCGCGCGCAGACCGGCGGTGTCGCCATCGAGGGCGATGATCGGTTCGTCCGCCACCCGCCACAGCATCGCAAGGTGATGTTCGGTGACAGCGGTGCCAAGAGGGGCGACAGCGGCCTCGAACCCGGCCTCGGACAGGGCGATCACGTCCATGTAGCCTTCGGCCACGATCAGCGGCTGGCCCTTGCCCGCAGCGGTGCGTGCGTTCTGGATGTTGTAGAGCGTGCGGGATTTGTCGAACAGCAGCGTTTCGGGCGAGTTGTAGTATTTCGCCTTGGCATCTGCCGCCATCGCGCGACCACCCAGACCGATGGGCCGCCCCCGCGCGTTGCGGATCGGAAAGATGATGCGGTCGCGAAACCGGTCGTAGGGCGCACCGCCGTAATCGGATTTCGCAGCAAGGCCCGCATCAATCACCATCTGCTGTGACACGCCCTTGGCTGTCAGGGCGGCAAGCACGCTGCCCTTGTCCGGGGCGAAACCGATGTCCCAGCGCGCGCAGGCGTCGGCGTCCAGCCCGCGCCGGGTCAGGTAATCGCGGGCCTCTGCCGCGGCGGCCGTTTTCAGGTTCAGACGGAAATGCTGGACCGCCAGTTCCATGACGTCGGCCAGTTCGGTGCGGGCATCGGCCTTTTCCTGCGCACGCGGGTCGCGTTCGGGCATGGTCATGCCCGCCTCGCCCGCGAGGATCTGAACCGCCTCCATGAAACCCACGTTTTCGGTTTCGCAGACGAATTTGAAGACATCGCCCCCAGCATGACAACCAAAGCAATGATAAAAACCCTTGCGATCATCGACGTGAAAGCTGGCGGATTTTTCCTGATGGAAGGGGCAAGGTGCCCACATGTCGCCCTTGCCTGCATTGGATTTGCGGCTGTCCCACATGACCTTGCGGCCGACAACGTCGGAGATCGAGAGGCGGGTGCGCAATTCGTCGAGGAAACCGGGCGGGAGTGACATGACGCCAATATCGGGGTTGCAACGCGCGGAGTCGAGTGGCTGGAGCCCGGTTGTTGTGGATAACGTGGCGGGGGGCGCTGCCCCCGGCTGCGCCTCCCCCGGAGTATTTCTGGCAAGATGATGCGAAACGCCCGCGTCAGGCGCGCGCGGCGCGTTCGAGTGCGGGGTAGCGCAGGCCCAGCGTCAAGCCGCGAACGATGAAGCTGAGCAGCAAGGCCAGCCACAGGCCGTGGTTGCCGAAGGCCGCCATCAACGGCATGACGGCGGCGAAATAGACGGCAGCCGAGACGATCATCATGTTGCGCATATCCGTGGTGCGGGTCGCGCCGATGAAGATACCGTCAAGCATCCAGGCCGCGACCCCCAGCAGCGGGGCCGCGATCATGTAGGGCAGGTAATCGCGCGCCACGTCCCGGACCAGCGGGGCCGTCGTCATCAGGTCGATGACAGCCCCGCCCAGCATGAGAAAGCCCAGTGCAAGACCGGCACAGATGCCAGCGCCCCAGGCGCTGGTCAGCAGCGCCGCCCGGCGCAGGGCCTGTGGCGCGCGGCGGCCCAGGGCCTGCCCCACCAGCGCCTCGGCCGCGAGGGCAAAGCCGTCAAGCGCATAGGCCGTCACCTGGAGGAATTGCAGAAGGATCTGGTTGGCGGCCAGCTGGACGTCGCCGAAATCCGCCCCCCAGAACAGAAAGCTGACAAAAATCGCCTGCAACAGCACCGACCGGATCATGATGTCGGAATTCACGATCGCCATGCGGGTCAGCCTGACAGGGTCGAAAATCCGCGCGGTGTCGCGCCATGCGGGCACTGCAAAGGCCGCACGGCACAGCCACAGCCCGAACATCATGCCCGACCATTCCGCGATGAACGTGGCCCAGGCCACCCCCGGCACGCCCCAGTCAAACCCAAGCACGAACAACAGATCGAGGCCGATGTTGACACCATTGGTCAGCACCTGGACCGCCAGCACCGCCATCGTGCGTTCCTGGGCGATGAGCCAGCCGGTGATCCCGTAGAGCGCAATCGCGGCGGGTGCGGACCAGACCCGCACGGACATGTATTGCCGGGCCAGGGTTTCGACCTCGGCGCTGGCGGGGGAGACGACAAAGGCCCCGGCAAACAACGGCCATTGCAACAGGATGATCGCGGCCCCGGCCCCAAGGCCGATCAGAAGCACCCGGCTGAGCAGGGCTGCCACCTCGGCCGTGTCGCCCGCGCCGATGGCCTGGGCCGCAAGGCCCGAAGTCCCCATGCGCAAGAAGCCGAAGATCCAGTAGATGGCGGTGAGGATGATGGCGCCGATCGCCACGGCACCGATGGGTGCCGCCTGCCCCATCTGCCCCACAACGCCCGTATCGACGATGCCCAGGATCGGCACCGTTGCATTGGACACGACGACCGGCAGCGCGATGTGCAGCACGCGCCGATGGGTCAGCGTGTCAATCACGCTGCGGCATCAGGAAATGCCCGGTCGCCTGCGCAAAGGGGCGCGCGCTGTTGTCCTGCCAGCCCTCGGCGTGGACAGAAGCATAGCGCCGCCCCGACCGGGTGATCCGCGCACGGGCATAGGCGTCGCGCGGCAGACCCGAGCGCAGGTAATCCACGGTGAAATCAATGGTCTTGGGCAGGCGGCGCGGCGCATCCTCGACGCCCTCGCCCGCCTCGAGCGCATCCCACTGCGTAAACCAGCTGAGCGAGATGATCGACGTCACCTCGAGGAACGCCGCCGTCACACCACCGTGGATCGCGGGCAGCGCGGGGTTGCCGATCAGCATGTCGGCATAGGGCAATACGCCCGTCAGCTCGTCCCCGCGCCGGTCGAAACGGATGCCCAGGAACTTGATGTAGGGGACGCCGTCGATCAGCGCCTCGAGCGCGGCATCGCGACGTTGCTTGACGACCTGGACGGGTTCGGGGCGACGGCTCATGCGGGGTCCTTTGGGCGTTCGACGGTGAATGCGCCCGTGGCGCAGGCGACGGGCCGGTCAGGGTCGGCGTCATAGGCCGTGGCGCGCACGAATGCGACCGAGCGTGTCATGTGATAGCAGGTCGCCACCGCACGGATGGCCTGCCCCGGTGTGGCCGCGCGCATGTAGTCGATCCGCAGGTCGATCGTGGCGGTGCCCAGCGCGCTGTCGGGATGCGCGATCACGGCGGCACCGCAGCAGGTATCCATCAAGGCAGAGACCGCACCACCGTGGATCACCCCTGTGTCCGGATCACCCAAAAGGCGCGGATCAAAAGGCATGGTGATTTCGGCCATGCCGGGGCCGACGTCCGTGACCTGCATCGCCAGTTCGCGGGCATGCGGGATCATCCCGATGAACTGCCGCGCGATTTTCGCACGGCGTTCAGCCTGTGCATCAGTCTCGGTCGGGGGCGTCTGCGCCATGAATCTGCCTGCGTGATTGGACCTGCAATTTGGCACTTGTCGCTGCCAACGCAACCCCTATATCTTTTATTGAGAATAATTCGCAACTGGGTGATCCATGAGTGTTTCCGACATTGACCGGCCCATCGCCGTCGTTCCCCCGCGTATCGGGCCATTTCGACCACGACGCCTGATCGTCGCTCTCATCTTTCTTGCGCTGGCAGCAGCACCGGGTGATCTGGGCGCATTGACGCGCGAACTGATGACCGACGCCTTTGTGCAGGTGTCGGCCTTTGTGGCGGCGACGCTGATCATTTTCTACGGTGCCGAAAAGCTGTTCAATTTCAACATTGGCGCAGCGCTGAAGAACGCGAAGGGCTGGCAGGTGCCAATGGCGGCGCTCCTGGGGGCCACGCCGGGTTGCGGTGGTGCGGTCGTGGTCGTCGCGGCCTATTCGTCCGGCAATGTCGGGTTTGGCGCGGTCGTCGCCACACTGACGGCCACGATGGGCGACGCCGCGTTTCTGCTGATCGCGACGCGGCCCGATGCGGCCATGGTCGTGCTGCCGCTGTCATTCGCGGTCGGTATCATTTCGGGCTGGGTGGTCGACCGCCTGCCCGCGATTTCCATGACGCCGCGCAGGACCGACCCTGCCGACATGGTGCCCCGGATCGGTGCCACGCGTGCGCGCGACTGGTTGTTCGCGGCATTCGCCTTGCCCGGGTTGGTCATCGGCGTCAGTCAGTTGGCCGGTGTCGATGTGGCCGCCGTCTTTGGACCTGTGATGCCCATCGTGGGTGTCGGCGGCAGCATCCTGGGTCTGCTGATCTGGTCGACCTCGTCGTTGAAGGCGATGACCAACATCAATGACACGCCCGTGTCGCGCATGGCCGAGGAGACGGCGTTCATTTCGGTCTGGGTCATCGGTGCCTACCTTGCCTACGATTATCTGGTGGCCTACGGCGGCTTTGATCTGGCAGCCTGGTTTCAGGCTGTAGCCCCCCTGCTGCCGCTGCTGGGTGTCATTGTGGGCCTTGTGCCGGGCTGTGGACCGCAGGTGCTGGTGACGACACTCTATATCAACGGGCTGGTTCCGTTTGCAGCCCTCCTGGGAAATGCGATCAGCAATGACGGCGATGCGTTGTTTCCCGCGATTGCCATTGACCCGCGCGCCGCAGTCTGGGCCACGGTCTATTCCACGGTGCCTGCGCTGATCCTGGCCTACGCGTTCTACTGGCTGGCACCGGGGTTCATGAACTAGGGCCGTTTGCCACCGCCCGCAGGCGTGTTAGATATGCGTCCAAGGAGAGATCGCATGTCTGACAAACGCCTGACGTTCAAGGAAATGTGCGCTGCGTTCGATGTGACGCCGCGCACATTGCGGTATTACGAATATATCGAACTGCTCAATCCCGACCGCGAGGGGCGGTCCCGGTTTTACGGGCCGCGCGAACAGGCACGCATGACGCTGATCATGCGTGGCCGGCGGTTCGGATTCGCGCTGGAGGACATCCGCCAGTGGCTGTTGATCTACGAGCACGAAGGGACCGCGGCGCAGATGCAGGCCTGGGTCACACTGGCCGACCGGCAGCTGCAGGAACTGGAAGTCCAGCGCAAACAGCTGGACGATACGGTCGCCGAATTGCGCCGCCTGCGGGATGAAACACGCGCCACGCTGGGCTGATCCGGCCTGACCTTTCGTCACCCCCGATTTTGACGTCACGTTACGTTTACGTTTACGTCAACCGTCATTGTAAGCTTGGTCCAGAACGATGATCTGACGTGCAGACGACAGACCGAAGGACCATGAAGATGACCACCGAAACACTCAGCATCCGCGAGATGTGCGACGCGTTCGACGTGACCCCACGCACATTGCGTTTCTACGAATCCAAGGAATTGCTGTTCCCGCAGCGGATCGGACAGAAACGTCTGTTCACCCGGTCCGATCAGGCCCGGCTGAAGCTGATCCTGCGCGGCAAGCGGTTCGGATTCAGCCTCGAGGAAGTCCGCCAGCTGCTGGACCTGTATCACATGGGCGACGGCCAGCTGACACAGCTCAGCCGCACGCTGGACCTTGCACAGCAGCACCTGGCGGACATGCAGCGCCAGCGCGCCGAACTGGACGAGGCGATTTCGGAACTGCGCGTTCAGATGGATTGGGCCACCGACAAGCTGGCCGAGATTTCAAAAAACAAGTCCGACGCGGCCTGAACCGCGCGACACCAGACGGAGGAGAGACCCGATGACAACCTACACCACCCCGCACAAGGACCTGCAATTCGTCCTGCACAACCTGCTCAAGGTGTCCGAGCAGGACATCCCCGGCTTTGCCGACCTCGACCGTGATTTCACCGGGGCCGTCCTCGAAGAGGTGGGCAAGCTGTCCTCTGACGTGCTGCACCCGCTGAACGCCGTGGGCGACACCGAAGGCTGCACCCTGGAAAACGGTATCGTGCGCACGCCCAAGGGCTTCAAGGAAGCCTTTGATCAGGTGCGCGAGGGTGGCTGGACAGCACTGGATGCCGAGGAACAATACGGCGGTCAGGGCCTGCCCTATGTCATGCATTCGGCCGTGAACGAACCGATGGTCAGCGCCAACATGGCGTTCAACATGTACCAGGGCCTGACCCATGGTGCCTATTCCGCCATCCGCGTCCACGGGTCCGAGCAGCAAAAAGACACCTATCTGCCAAAGCTCGCATCCTGCGAATGGACCGGCACGATGAACCTGACCGAACCGCACTGCGGCACCGATCTGGGTCTGATGCGGACCAAGGCCGTCCCGCAAGAGGACGGCAGTTACAAGGTGACGGGCCAGAAGATCTTCATCTCGGCCGGCGATCACGACATGTCGGACAACATCATTCACCTGGTGCTGGCCAAGATCCCCGGTGGCCCCGAGGGCATCAAGGGCGTCAGCCTGTTCATCGTGCCCAAGTTCATCGTCAAGGACGACGGCTCGCTGGGGGAACGCAACGGCGTGTCGGTCGGCAAGATCGAAGAGAAGATGGGCATCCACGGGAATTCCACCTGCGTGATGAACTACGACGAGGCGACGGGTTATCTGATCGGCGAGGAACACAAAGGCATGCGCGCCATGTTCGTCATGATGAACGAGGCGCGTTTGGGCGTGGGTCTGCAAGGCTACGCACAGGCCGAAGTCGCGTATCAGAACGCCGTGGCCTACGCCAACGACCGCCTGCAGGGACGCGACGTGACCGGTGCGAAAAACCCCGACGGTCCCGCTGATCCGCTGATCGTGCACCCCGATATCCGTCGCAACCTGATGGACCAGAAAAGCTTTACCGAAGGTGCACGCGCCTTCACCATGTGGGGGGCCTATCTGATCGACCGCGCGCACAAGATGGATGACGCGCAGGCGGATGGCCTGATCTCGCTGATGACGCCGGTGCTCAAGGGGTTCCTGACCGACAAGGGGTTCGAATACGCGACCGCCGCACAGCAGGTCTACGGCGGCCACGGCTATATCGAGGAATGGGGCATGTCCCAATTCGCCCGCGATGCCCGGATCGCCATGATCTACGAAGGGGCCAACGGCGTGCAGGCGCTGGACCTCGTGGGTCGCAAGCTGGCTATCGACGGCGGCAAACACCTGATGGGCTTTTTCGAGATGATCAAGTCGTTCATCAAGGAAAACGAGGGCAACGCGGCACTGAAGGCGGATTTCCTCGACCCGCTGAAGGCAGCAAGCAAGGACATGCAGGCGGCCGCGATGTATTTCATGGGCGCGATGAAAAACCCCAACAACGCTTTGGCGGGGTCCTATGACTTCATGCACCTGATGGGTCACGTCTGCCTGGGCTACATGTGGGCGCAGATGGGCAAGGCCGCGATGGAGGCCCTGGAGGCAGGCGAAAGCGATACCGCCTTCTACCAGACCAAGATCGCGACCGGGCGCTACTACATGGCACGCCAGCTGCCCGCCACGGCGATGCACCTGGCCCGGATCAACACCGGGGCGGACACCGTCATGGCGCTGGAGGCCGCAAACTTCTGATCGGGGTGGCGGCGGGACACGTCCCGCCCTACGCTGACCACAAAGGAGATCCCGATGCCCAAACGCCTGCGCCTGACCCGTCGTTTCCCCGTGGCCATGACCGAAGACGGCTATCGCCGCCTGAAACGGTTCGCCAAGGAGGCAGGTCTGGACGAAGGCGAGGCGCTGTCATTCCTGTTCGAGAACTTTGACAGCATCCTTGACGACGACACCTTTGGGCATCGGTTGCGCCTGTTCAATGCGGAACTGGAAGCCCGCAAAAGGTGACGGCAGCGCAGGTGGCGGTTGGAGGCGCCTCCGGCGGGAGTATTTGGGGCAAGATGATACACATATCACCCTGCCCCGACGATGTGACCCATTGGGGACGCATCACCTTGCACGGTCATCGGCTCTCCAGCCTGTTCCGCGTCACCAGATGACACGGGCAAGGTTAAGTAATGATTGACGGCCTTTGGCATCATCTTGCCAAAAATACTCAAACACGACGCCGGCAAGGCGCGTGACACAAAACGGGAGGGCGACACATGACGATCAAGCTGCATTGCTTTGGCGAAAGCGGAAACGCCTACAAGGCGGCGCTGACGCTGACACTGGCCGAGGTGGAATGGGAGCCTGTCTTTGTCGATTTCTTCAAGGGCGGCAGTCGGACACCTGAATTTCGCGCGTTGAATGTCATGGGCGAAGTGCCCGTGATGGTCGACGGCGACATGGTGCTGACGCAATCGGCCGTGATTCAGGATTACATCACCTCGAAAACCAGCAAGCTGGGCGCGAAATCTGCCGATCAGCGGCGCGAAATCCTGCGCTGGATGTTTTTCGATAACCACAAGGTCAGCGGCATTGCCGGGCCGTTGCGGTTCAACATGAACTTTTTGCCAGCCGACAAGCGGAGCCGGGATGTCAACGACTACCTGCTGATGCGCCTGAACTCTGCACTCAAGGTGATGGACACCCATCTGAATGGCCGCGACTGGCTGGCGAGCGATGTCCTGACGATCGCTGACATCGCCTGTGCCGGATACCTCTATTACGAAGAGCCCTTTGGCTTTGACCGTACCGCATTTCCGAACGTGGATGCCTGGCTGGACCGGCTGGCGGCCACGGACGGATGGAAACACCCCTATGATCTGATGCCGCGCGCACTGCCTGCGGCCTGAAGGAGAAGACGATGACCGACGCTTATATCTATGACACCGTGCGCACGCCGCGGGGCAAGGGCCGCAAGGATGGCAGCCTGCACGAGGTGACCTCTGTCCGGCTGTCCGCCGGCGTTCTGAACGCGCTGAAGGACCGCAACGGGCTGGAAGGCCACGCCGTCGAGGACGTGATCTGGGGCAATGTCACGCAGGTGGGCGAACAGGGCGGCTGTCTGGCGCGGACCGCCGTGCTGGCCTCTGACCTCGACCAATCGATCCCGGGTCTTGCCATCAACCGGTTCTGTGCGTCCGGCATGGAGGCGGTGAACCTTGCCGCCAACCAGGTGCGTGGCGGTGCTGGTCAGGCCTATATCGCGGGCGGCGTGGAAATGATGGGCCGCGTGGCCATGGGCAGCGACGGGGCCGCGATCGCGGTTGACCCTTCGGTGGCGATGAATACCTACTTTGTGCCGCAGGGCATTTCGGCGGATATCATCGCGACGGAATACGGGTTCAGCCGTGACGATGCCGATGCGCTGGCGGTCGAATCCCAGCGCCGGGCCAAGGCGGCCTGGGACGATGGCCGGTTCGACAAATCCGTCGTCGCCGTGCGTGACATCAACGGTGTGCCGATCCTGGAACACGACGAATACATGCGTCCGGGCACCGACATGCAGTCGCTGGGCGCGCTGAAGGCGTCGTTCAAGGACATGGGTGAAACCATGCCCGGTTTCGACAAGGTGGCGCTGATGAAATACCCGCATCTGGAGCGCATCAACCATATCCACCACGCCGGCAATTCGTCCGGCATCGTGGACGGTGCCGCGGGCGTGTTGATCGGGTCCAAGGCATGGGGCGACGCGATGGGGCTGAAGCCGCGCGCGCGCATCCGGGCAACCGCCAAGATCGGCACCGATCCGACCATCATGCTGACAGGCCCCGTGCCCGTCACCGAAAAGATCCTGGCCGACAGCGGCATGGCCATCGGCGACCTTGACCTGTTCGAGGTCAATGAGGCCTTTGCCTCTGTGGTTCTGCGGTTCATGCAACGCTTTGATGTGGACGCGGACAAGGTCAACGTGAACGGCGGGTCCATCGCGATGGGTCACCCGCTGGGTGCGACCGGTGCCATCATCATCGGCACCCTGCTGGACGAGCTGGAACGCACCGGCAAGGGCACCGGTCTTGCGACGCTTTGCATTGCGTCGGGCATGGGGGCCGCCACGATCATCGAACGCGTCTAGCACAGCGGGATTGCGATCATGGACACGCGATTGTTTCAAGATTGGCTGGACCACGTATCCGATTGCGTGATTGCAGACGATTTCGAAAACTGGGCAGGCCATTTCGGCCTGCCGCTGTCCGTGGAATCCGACATCGGGCCTTCTGTGATCGCGACCAATGACGCCTTGCATGAAAAATTCATGCGCTGGCGCCAGATGTTCAAGGCCCATGCGGTCAATGACATGATCCGGA
The DNA here is from genome assembly GCF_001420005.1 of Loktanella sp. 3ANDIMAR09. Taxonomy (GTDB): domain Bacteria; phylum Pseudomonadota; class Alphaproteobacteria; order Rhodobacterales; family Rhodobacteraceae; genus Loktanella. Next base: position 31,460 of record NZ_LJAK01000007.1, read on the forward strand.
CGGTCCGCGATGTCACGCGGGCGGCGGATGATTGCATCGTCGGGCATTACGACACGGATATCCTGCACAACGGCAAGCGGGTGAAACCTCGCTTTTCGTCCCAAATCACATTGAAATTGCAGGGCAACACCTGGCGCTGCGTCGCGGTTCGTACCGGGATGCAGGCCTCGGACAGGCACCTGTTTCACACACCCTCTGCGCAGGATCACGCGGTACGATAGCCCGCCAGACTGCCACCGACCTGAAGGATACGAGCACATGACAGATTTCACCCTCGCCACCGACGACCAGGGCGTCGCCGTCATTACATGGGACACCGTCGGCAAATCGATGAACGTGATGAACCAGCAGGGGTTTGCGGACCTTGATGCGCTGGTGGCACAGGCCCTGACCGATGACGCGGTCAAGGGGATCGTGATCACATCCGGCAAGGAAGGCTCCTTTGCCGGGGGCATGGACCTGAACATCATCGCCGCGATGCGCGACAGCAGCGACGACCCCGCCAAGGCGATCTTTGACGGCGTGATGGACATGCACGGCGTGCTGCGCCGGATCGAACGCGCTGGCATGGACCCCAAGACCAACAAGGGTGGCAAGCCGATCGCAGCCGCCCTGCCCGGCACCGCACTGGGCATCGGTCTGGAAATTCCGCTGGCCTGTCACCGCATCTTTGCCGCCGATAACCCCAAGGCGAAAATCGGCCTGCCGGAAATCATGGTCGGAATTTTCCCCGGTGCAGGCGGCACCACACGTCTGTCGCGCAAGCTGGGTGCCATGGGCGCGTCCCCGCTGCTGTTGCAGGGCAAGCTGAACGATCCCACCGCCGCGATGAAGGCGGGTGTGATCGACGAGGTGGTTCCGGCAGAGGACCTGCTGGCCAAGGCCAAGGCATGGGTCCTGTCAGAGCCGAACATCGTCAAACCCTGGGACGACAAGGGCTGGAAAATGCCCGGCGGCGCACCCTATCACCCCGCTGGCTTCATGACCTTTGTCGGTGCATCCGCGATGGTGAACGGCAATACCCAAGGCGTCTATCCTGCGGCCAAGGCGCTGTTGTCCGCCGTCTACGAGGGCGCGCTGGTGCCATTCGATACAGCGCTGAAGATCGAGGCGCGCTGGTTCACCCATGTCCTGCTGAACCCATCGTCGTCCGCGATGATCCGGTCGCTGTTCATCAACAAGGAAAAGCTGGAAAAGGGTGCCAACCGTCCTGATGTGGCGGATCAGCGCGTCCAAAAGGTCGGCGTGATCGGTGCAGGCATGATGGGTGCGGGCATCGCACTGGTTTCGGCCAAGGCAGGCATCGAGGTCGTGCTGATCGACAACAGCCAAGAGGCTGCCGACAAGGGCAAGGCCTACTCGGCCGCCTACATGGACAAGGGCATCGCCCGCAAGAAGTCCACGCCCGAGAAGAAAGAGGCGCTGCTGGGCCTGATCAACGCGACGACCGATTATGCGGCACTCGCAGGCTGCGATCTGATCGTCGAGGCGGTGTTCGAGGATATGGGCGTCAAGGCCGAGGTCACCAAGAAGGTGCAGGCCGTCGTCGGAGCTGACTGCGTGTTCGCGACCAACACATCCACGCTGCCCATCACGGAACTGGCGCAGGCTGCCGAAAATGCCGAAACCTTCATCGGCATCCATTTCTTTAGCCCCGTGGACAAGATGAACCTGGTGGAGATCATCAAGGGTCAGAAAACCGGCGACGTGGCCGTGGCCAAGGCGCTGGATTTCGTGCGCCAGATCCGCAAGACGCCCATCGTCGTGAACGACGCGCGGTTCTTTTACGCCAACCGCTGCATCATTCCCTACATCAACGAAGGCATCCGCATGGTAAAAGAGGGCGTCAGCCCTGCCCTGATCGAAAATGCGGCCAAGCTGGTCGGCATGCCGCTGGGCCCGCTGCAACTGGTGGACGAGACCAGCATTGATCTGGGTGTGAAAATCGCCAAGGCCACCAAGGCCGCAATGGGCGATGCCTACCCTGACGGCGAAGTTGACGAGGTGCTGTTCTGGATGGCCGACGCGGGCCGCATGGGGCGCAAGTCAAACGCAGGTTTCTATACCTACGACGACAAGGGCAAGCGCGAGGGCCTGTGGGCCGAACTGGGCGATAAATACCCGGTGGCGGCAGACCAACCCGACCTGATCACCGTGCAGCATCGCCTGCTGTTCGCACAGGTGCTGGAGGCCGTGCGCGCACTGGAGGACGGCGTTCTCACCGACATCCGCGAAGGTGACGTCGGCGCGATCCTGGGCTGGGGCTTTGCGCCGTGGTCGGGCGGTCCGTTCAGCTGGCTGGACATCCTGGGCGCACCTTTTGCGGCCGAAACCTGCGACATGCTGACCGAAACCTACGGCGACCGGTTCAAGACACCGGATCTGCTGCGCGAATTGGCCGACCGTAACGGGACGTTCTACGCCCGCTTTGGCGAGGGAGTCGATACGGCCGCCTGAGCGGTCCCCGGGGGGCTTTGCCCCCCGCCCTGTGTCAGATGATGCTATCGACAGCGCGCGCCACCGTGACCGGGGCGCGCGCTGTTTGCGTCTGGCGATGATGGCAGGGTCAGGCGGCCAGACGAAAGGCTTGGGTCGCCTGTCCGTCGGTGACGTGGCCCGCATCCTCTTGTTTCAGGAAATGCACCAGCAGTTCGGCGTCGTCCATGGACAGCGCCTCATAGGCAGGCACCGTCGGTTCCGCCAACAGATCGGTCTGCACGGGGCAGTAAAACAGGGCACCGACGTTGGCATAGACGATCTCGTCCTGGCTGAAATGCAAGGTCACGACCTCGATTTCAGCGGCGGGTGGTTTGCGATAGACGCCCCGCAAACCGTCCAGCGCCGCCGCCGGGATCAGCGCAAAGGGATCGCCGAACACCTGTTCTGCGGTATCGCTTTCGATCAGAACGGCCTGTTCAGGCAGCAACATCAGTTCATCGCGGTTGCCCAATGCACCGACAGGCACGACCAAAGGCCAGGTTAGCGGATCTGCGGCTGCACCCTTGGTCTTGACCGTTCTGCGGCTGACCGCCGTGACAACCTGAAGCCCGCCGTCAAACGTCAGGCATTGGTCGCCTGCGACGACCGCCTCGACCGGACGCCACCCCATGTGGGTTGCAACCATCGTCCCCGCAACGAGGCCAACGCCAAAGTCGAAAAGAAACGGTTCGGTACGTAATACACGTGTCTGTGCAAAATCGAACATGACTTCCATTCCCCTGATGTGCGCCCTGTTCTGACTGTGGGCAGGGCTGCGTTATCACAGGTTAAGGGGGCGCGATTCGCGGGGCTGAGATGCGTCTGAATAAAGGCAAGTTCTGGGCGCTGTTCAGAGATCTGGTGGTAATGCTACCCAGCTTGGCAGACTGTCAGTCAATCCGCGACAATCAGGCGGCGTCGTCGAACCGGTAACGTGATCTTGTGATGTCGGCGGCGCACAAATCCGCGATCAGGTCAGCGTCAGCAGGGGTGTAGCTTGTGCGCCAATCGACAGGGTGTGTCGCTGTATTCAGGCGCGGTAATGGCAGCGCAAACCCCAGATGCGCCGCAACCGGGGCCATGTCGCGGTCATAGTGTTCAAGCCTGACAAAATGGGCCGCCAGCAGCTGTCCCTGCGGATTGGTCACATAGGACGCATAGGGGTTGGCACGCAGGCTGGCGACCGTGTGCGGATGATGCAGGAACGCGCTGAAATCAAGTGTGGCGGCCAGCCTGACGGCCGGATGGTCAAATGATTGACGCCGCAGCCAATGGTAATAGCTGACCATACGCGCCCATGGGTTGCGCACCAGAACCATGATGCACATGCCCTCTGGCGCAATCAGGGGGCCGACATCCGCGATGCGGCTGTGTTTCCACAAACGGCCCGGCACATCCAGTTCCGCAAGCCGGTGCCTGCGATTGCGCGCCTTGGGCGTGTCACCGATCAGGATGTCGTCCTTTGCCGCACGCGCGTCATAGGCATGGGCAAAGGACGTTCCGCCGGTTTTGGGAATGTGAACAAAGACGAATTTTCGTGCGCGCGAGATGATCATGCGGTCACCCTATCGCCGGATGGTCTGATCGCAGCTCTCATATGCTTCCGCCATTGTCTTGCGCATCTGGTCTCTCATACTCTGACACGGGGACAGGAGGGAGCCATCATGGAGAACGTGACAAAGGCGGACGGCATGGGCAAGGGGCCGGCCAACCACGTGGCCCTGACGCCGCTGAGCCATCTGGCGCGTGCGCGGGACGTTTTTGCCGACAGGGTCGCGCTGATCTATGGCGAAATACGGCTGACCTATGCGGAATATGGCGCAAGGATTGATCGGCTCGCACATGCGCTGACACTGGCGGGGGTCGGGCGTGGTGATGTCGTGGCAACCATCCTGCCGAACGTTCCCGCACAATCAGAAGCCGCCTTTGCCGTTCCGGCCTGTGGTGCCGTCCTGAACACGATCAACACACGGCTGGATCCCGATACGATCGCCTATATTCTGGACCACGGTGGGGCGCGCGTCGCGATCATCGACAGCCAGCTTGTGCCATTGATCCGGCAGGCGGTCGCCATGATGACGACGCCTGCCCCAAGGATCATCGAGGTGCCGGACCCGACCGCCGGTGTTCCCGCCAGCGGCATGTTTGAGACCTACGACGATTTCATGGCCGGGGGTCAGATCGGGTTTGACTGGGTCTGGCCCGCGGATGAATGGGACGATCTGGCGCTGAACTATACCTCCGGCACGACGGGCCGGCCCAAGGGCGTGGTGTATCACCACCGCGGTGCCTATCTGATGACGATGGGCACGCCGATCAGCTGGCGCATGACGCTGTTCCCGGTCGTGTTGCAGATCGTGCCGCTGTTTCACTGCAACGGCTGGTGCCACACTTGGATGACACCGCTGCTGGGAGGCACCGTGGTCTGCTGCCGCGACATCACGGCGGCGGCCATCTATGATGCCATCGCGGACCATGGTGTGACGCATTTCGGCGGTGCGCCCATCGTTCTGAACCTCATCGTGACCGCCAAGGATGCGGACCGGCGCCCGTTTGGCCACAGCGTCGAGGTGTTTACGGCAGGGGCGCCCCCTGCGGCGGCCACGCTGGCCGCGATCGAGAAACTGGGGTTTAACGTCACGCAGGTCTACGGGCTGACCGAAACCTACGGCCACGTCACCGAATGCATCTGGTCTGATGCCTGGAACGACCTGCCCGAGGATGCGCGGGCCACGATCAAGGCCCGGCAGGGCGTCGGATTTGCGATCATGGACGGTGTCGCCGTAGTCGGCCCCGACATGAAGCCGGTGCCGCGTGACGGTCAGACCCAGGGCGAAATCGTCATGCGCGGCAATGCGGTGATGAAGGGTTATCTGAAAAATCCCGAGGCGACGGCGGCGGCTTTTGACGGCGGGTGGTTCCATTCCGGCGATCTGGCCGTGCAGCATCCCGACGGCTACATCCAGATCGTTGACCGGGCCAAGGACATCATCATTTCCGGCGGGGAAAACATCTCTTCGGTCGAGGTCGAGAGCGCGTTGATGCACCATCCTGCCGTCAGCCTGTGCGCCGTCGTGGCAAAACCCGACGACACATGGGGCGAGGTGCCGGCCGCCTTTGTCGAATTGCGCGACGGGACCGAGGCCACGGCCCAGGAGATCATCACCTTTGCCCGCGGCCGTCTGGCGGGCTTCAAATGCCCCAAGCAGGTGATCTTTGGCGAACTGCCGAAAACATCCACCGGCAAGATCCAGAAATTCGCGTTGCGGCAACAGGCGGCAGCACTCTAGACAGGATCAAATCATCCGGCGGACCACATGACGGCATTGGAACAATACGAACGACTGGAGAGTCTGGGTCTCTGGCGGGCAACGCGCAGCGAGCAGCGTCGCGAGGTCCTGGTATCGTTCGGCAAGGCGACCTTGATCGTCAGCGACATGGCTGACCGGCCATTGACGCATTGGTCATTGCCTGCGGTGGAACGGGTCAACCCCGACGCCATGCCCGCTGTATTCCGTCCTGGCCCCGATGCCGGTGAAAGCCTTGAAATCGAGGACGAAACCATGGTCGACGCCATCGAGGCGGTGCGTGGTTCCATCGCGCGGGCAGAGGCCAGGCCGGGGCGTCTGCGCTACTGGATCAGCGCCACGATCCTCGCGGCTGTCATCGGCGCTGGTGCAATCTGGGGGCCGGGGTTGCTCCGCGATCAGGCCCTGCTGGCGACACCGGACGCGCGCCGCGCCGAACTGGGGGCGCGCATCCTCGGCCACATGCAGGCGCAGACCGGCGCAATCTGCCGCAGTCGCGGCGGCCTTGTGGCGCTGGACCGGATGCGGGCCCGTCTGCTGGGAACGGATGCACCCGGCCAGACGGTCGTGCTTCCTGCTCCACTGCCCGGGCCGGTGCTGCTGCCCGGACAGATCACGGTCATCAACCGTGCGGTTCTGGTACGCTATGACGACCCTGCCGTCGTCGCAGGTGAAATCCTGGCGGCCAAGGCGAACACAACCGACCCGCTGCGCGCCGTGCTGAATTTTGCAGGGCTACGGGCGACCGTGCATCTGATGACGACGGGCGATTTGCCGCCTGGCACCCTCGCCGACTATGCGGCATCCCTGATCGACGCACCGCAGGCCGTGGCATCTGAACAGGCGCTGTTGCAGGCCTTTGGCCGCGTCGGCGTGCCCAGCGCACCCTATGCCGATCTGCGCACCGCGCGCGGTCAGGACGCGGCATTGCTGTTGACGCAATCGCCTGACGCAGGCACCCCGCCCAGCCCGATCCTGACGGATTCCGAATGGATCCAGCTACAGGGGATCTGCGATGCCTAGGCGGTGTCAGCCTCGGGTATAGGCGTCGCCAAAGCCCATGCCGCGCACGATGCCCAAGGCGCGCTGAAGGTCGGACGCATTGGCAAACGGACCTGCGGCAACAACCTTGAGGTTGCCCGACCGGCCAGAGGCCACGGGCAGACCGGCGGCCTGAAGCCTGCCGATCAGCCGCGTCGCATTGTCCGGGTCGCCAAAGCTGCCGACCTGCACATAGCGATGCCCCGTCGCGGCAGCCGCCGGAGCAGGAGCGGTCACAGGCGCAACCGAACGGCTGGATACACGGGCCTGCGGTGCAGCCTGAACCGCCACACGGGCCTGCGGCAGGCCACGCTGGGGATTGATGCGCCCGTCGTCCCAGACCTTGGCATAGCCACGGGGCGGCGATGCTGGCGTGACCGCACCCACCGGGTTGGACCGGGGCACGACAGGTTCGCTGAGAATGGTGCCAAAACCGCCTTCGGTGCGGGTGGAAATCGTGGCCGTGGACGGGTTCATGACGCTGCGCGTGACCGTGCCGCCGGACGGCGATTCCGCCTGTGGTCCGCAGCGTACCGGGAAACGCCCGTCGCTGTTCATGTTTGCAATGCCGCAGGCCGTGCTGGCCGTGCGGACGGGTGCGGGCTGTGCTGTGGCGACCCGCACGGGTGCAGACGTCTGGGGGCAGACAATCGGTGATCCGCCTGCATTGACCAGACGTTCGCCGTTCGCGATCCGCGCACAGGCCTGCGCCAACGTGATGCGCTGGGGTGCAGGCATGGCCCGTGGTTGCGGTGCGGCAGCGGCCACCTGCGGGGCTGGCCCGCAATCGATCGGCTGGCGCGTCGTCGCGCTGACAAAGCCGGGCTGCACACCAAACCGACCGTCACAGGCCTGCGCGAGCGAGATACGACGCGGTTCCGGTGCAGGGGCAGTCACGACGCGCGGTGTCGCAACCACCTGCCGCACGACCGGGGCCACAACAGGTGCCATGCGCGGTGTCGGGGCTGCGGCAGTGCGCGCCGCAGGTGCGGCTGCACGCGGGGCCGGTGTTGTCGGGGTGACGGGCTCTGCCGTGATGTTGATGATCGGCAGATCCTGCATGGCAGGCTGCGGCGGCGTCGGGCTGGTTTCCGACCGCGCAAGGCTGGGCTGGAAATTGCAAAGCTGCTCGCGGCGACGGTCAACGCGCGGCACCCATGTGACGCGACCATCCATGCCAGCCCTGACAAAGGCACAGCCCCGGCTGTCGACATATTGCGAAGCAGTATAGCTCGCGGGTGGGAATTCTGCGGGAACTGCCGTGGTTTGCGCGTTGACCTGACCGGCAAGGCCCGTCGTCAGCGCAGCCATCAATACGATGCCTTTTGTCATGCGTGTCACGAGAACAATCCCAACTTACCACCCGAATTGTCGCGAGAATCGCAAACAAACCGAATCAAGTAAAGGATTTATTCCCGTGACGGCCCCTTATTTTGTGCCGAACATGCGGTCGCCCGCATCCCCTAGCCCTGGAACAATATATCCATGGTCGTTCAATTTCTCGTCCACAGCGGCGGTGACGATGGGGACATCCGGGTGGGCATCCTTCATGCGGGCGATACCCTCTGGTGCGGCCAGCAGACACAGGAACCGGATGTTGGTGGCCCCCGCCTGTTTCAGCAGATCAATCGCGGCGACAGATGAATTGCCGGTCGCCAGCATCGGGTCGACCGCAATGACCATGCGGTCCTCCAGCGATTGCGGCACCTTGAAGTAATACTGAACGGGTTTCAGTGTTTCCTCGTCGCGGTAAAGGCCCACGAAACCCACTCGCGCCGAGGGGATCAGCTCAAGGATACCGTCCAGCAGACCGTTGCCGGCGCGCAGGATCGACACCAGCGCCAGCTTTTTGCCATCCAGCACGGGGGCGTCCATCGGCTGGATCGGCGTATCGATCCGTTCGGTGGTCAGCGGCAGGTTGCGCGTCACCTCGTAGGCCAGCAACTGACTGATTTCGCGCAACAACTGGCGGAACACGGCCGTCGAGGTCGCGGTCTGCCGCATCAGCGTCAGCTTGTGCTGCACCAAGGGGTGAATGACGTGGGTCAGGTGGCCGTCGGCGGTGCTGTGGTCCGTGATCATGTGGCAGGCTCCAGTCGCTTGAGGATCGCTGTGCGGGTGGCATCGTCGCAGAAGGCGGCCTCTGCGCCGGTGACGTTCAGCGCGTGGAAATCGGCCTCTTCCCAGCCAAAGGTCTTGTTCAGACCCTCGTATTCGGCGGTCATGGTGGTGTGGAAAAACGGCGGATCGTCGGTCGATACGGTGATCGGCGCACCTGCGTCGCGCAGCTTGACGATCGGGTGGGCGTCCCAGCCGCTGACCGCCTTGAGCACGACATTGGATCCCGGACAGACCTCGAGCGTGATGTTTTCGTCTGCGATACGTTGCAGCAGCGCTGCGTCCTCGACCGCACGGATGCCGTGGCCCAGACGTTCAACGCCCAGCGCGTCCAGCGTTTCGGTGATGCGACCGGGATCGCCCCATTCACCGGCGTGGGCGGTCAGTTGCAGCTGCGCCTCGCGCGCCATGTCGAAACTGTATTTGAAATCGGCCGGTCGTCCTTCGAGTTCGGCCCCCGCAAGACCAAATCCGGTCAGGAATCCACCGGCGGTTTCAGCCGCACAGCGGGCGGTCTGGCGGCAGCTGTCCTGCCCGTGGTGGCGCACGGCGGTGGCGATGCCGCGCAGCACGATCCCCTCGTCGCGTTCGGCATCCGTCGCGGCCTGCGCGATGGCCGCAAGGTAGTCGCGCCACGCCGCAACATCGCCGCCGCCGCAGAAATCGGGCGACAGGAATGTTTCGGTGTAAATCACGCCGTGGGCCGCGGATTGGGTCAAGACCGCGCGTGTCAGGCGGTAGAATTCCTCGGGGCCGGTCAGGACGGTGCAGGCCTCGTCGTAGATCGACAGGAAATGCGCGAAATCGCGGAACAGATAGCTGCCGTCATCGGCAAAAATGCCCGACAGGTCGACCTTTTTCTCGGCGGCCAGCTGACGGATGAATTCAGGCGGAGCCATACCTTCGAGGTGGGTATGGAGTTCGACCTTTGGGAGGGTGCTGTATGTCATAGGAAGGATTTGCCTTTGCCGCTGTGTGTGACGCCCAGATGATCCGCGACCGTGGCGGCAACATCGACGAAATTGATCAGGCCCAATGCGCGGGGCCCCATGCCGTGCACCAGCACCGGCACCCGTTCGCGGGTGTGGTCGGTGCCCATCCAGCTGGGGTCGTTGCCGTGGTCGGCCGTGACGATCAGCAGATCACCCTCGCGCAACCGTGGCAACAGATCGCCAAGGGCGGCGTCGAACCATTCAAGGTGCCCGGCATACCCCGGAATATCGCGGCGGTGGCCGTATTCGCTGTCGAATTCGACAAAATTGGCAAAGACGAATGCGCCGTCGGCGGCGGTATCGACCAGATCGCCCAGATGGCCCATCAGGTCGCGGTCCGCACCCTTGCGGACCTCGTCGATGCCGCGCATGGAAAAAATGTCACCGATCTTGCCTATCGCATGCACGGGCCTGCCCGCGGCCTGCACATCGTCGCAGATCGTGGGGCTGGGCGGGGCAATGGCGAAATCGCGACGCCGGGGCGTGCGTTTGAAGCCATCCTCCACCGACCCGACAAAGGGCCGCGCGATCACGCGGCCAATACGCATGGCGTGCAGCGTCGGGGCAAGATCCGCGCAAAGCTTCAACAGACGGTCAAGGCCGAAATGTTCCTCGTGAGCTGCGATCTGCAACACGGAATCCGCGCTGGTATAGACGATGGGCCAGCCCGTCTGGATATGGCGTGCGGCCTCCTCCTCGATCACCTGCGTTCCCGAGGCGTGCCGGTTGCCAAGGATGCCGCCGGTGCCTGCGGCCTGACAGATCTTGACCGTCAGATCATCAGGAAAGGCAGGTTGGGTGTCGGGGAAATAATGCCAGTCCCATGGCACGGGCACGCCTGACAGTTCCCAGTGGCCGGACGGTGTATCCTTGCCCCGGCTCACCTCGGTCGCGGCCCCCCATGCGCCCGTGGGTTCCGCGTCCAGCCCGGGTGCCGTTGCACCGCTGGCCAGCGTGACAGCACACCCCAAGCCCAGGGCGTCCATGACAGGCAGACGCAACGGACCACGCGACAGGGCAGCACATCCATCGGCGATATGGGCTACGGTGTTCGCCCCCGTATCCGGCACAGATCCATTGAAAAACTGATCCGCGTCGGGGGCACCGCCGATCCCGACTGAATCGATCACCACCAGAAAAGCACGTTTCATTTCAATATCCTGTCCAATACCAGCGGTCCTGCCTGCGGTGCGTCGCCCAGCGTTATGGCGGCGCGTACAGCGGCGACGGCAGCCTCTGCGCTGTTGTCATCGGCGGCCTGCACGATGGCCAGCGGGTCGCCCTTGGCCACGCGTTGCCCCAGCGATGCAACCGAAGTCAAGCCGACAGCCGGATTGATCCGGTCGGTTTCCACCGCGCGGCCCCCGCCAAGGCCCACCACCGCGAGGCCCAGCGCCTCTCCGTTGATTGCGGTGACATGACCATCGGCCGTCGCCGCAACGACCCGTTGCACCGGCGCATCCGGCAGATGCGTGCGCCAATCGTCGCCCATGTCCGGCGGACCGCCCAGCGCGTGCACCATGCGGGCAAAGCGGTCCATGGCCTGACCGTTCGTCAGTGTTGCGGCCAGACGGTCGCCTGCACCATCCCCCTGCCCTGCAAGGGTCAGCAGTGTCTCGCCCAGCGACAGGCACAATTCAGTCAGGCGCGGGGCGGCGACCCTGTCGCCCTCCAGCACGGCCATGCAGATGGCCAGTTCGGTCGCATTGCCCAGCGCAGGGGCCAGCGGTTGGTCCATATCCGTCAGCAGTGCAGCGGTCGGACAGCCTGCCCCTGTCGCGGTGTCGACAAGGGCCGTGGCCAGTGCCGCAGCATCTGCACGCGATTTCATGAACGCGCCCGACCCCACCTTGACGTCCAGCACCATGGCATCAAGCCCCGCCGCCAGCTTTTTCGACAGGATCGAGGCCGTGATGAGGTCAACCGAGGCAACCGTCGCCGTCACATCGCGAATGGCATAAAGCCTGCGGTCCGCCGGGGCGATCCCGCCACCTGCCCCCACGATAGCGCAGCCGACATCACCGACGATCTGGCGCAGGCGCGCCTCGTCCACATCGGTGGTAACGCCGGGGATCGCCTCGAGCTTGTCCAGCGTCCCGCCGGTGTGGCCCAATCCCCGACCCGATATCATGGGCACATAGACACCGCAGGCCGCCAGCATGGGCGCAAGGATCAGCGACACGCAATCACCGACGCCGCCCGTGGAATGTTTGTCCACGACCGCACCGGGCAGGTCCCAGTCCAGCGTGCGCCCGCTGTCGCGCATGCCGCGGGTCAGCGCGACGCGGCCCGCATCCGACAGGCCCCGCAGACAGACGGCCATGGCGAATGCCCCGGCCTGCGCGTCGCTGACCCGTCCATCCGCAAGCCCGGCTGCGAATTGCATCAGATCATCCGCCGTCGGGGTGGCACCGTCGCGGATACCGGCAATCAGGGCACGCACATCCATGGATCAGGCCTTGGACATATAGTCTTGGTCAAACGCACCCGGCAGCAGCGCGGCGACGGTGGTGTGCTGCACCAGACCGTCCGTTGTCGCCAGCGTCACCGGGGTGTCACCCGATGCGAATTCGGCGATTTTCTGCCGGCATCCGCCACAAGGGCTGACCGGTTGCGGGCTGTCGGCAATGACGGCGATGGCAGCGATCCGCGTCTCGCCACTGGCGACCATGGCGGCGATGGCACCGGCCTCGGCGCAGGTGCCTTCGGGGTAGGCCACGTTTTCGACATTGCAGCCGACATGCAGCGCACCGCCCGCCCCGCGGATGGCGGCCCCGACCTGAAACCGCGAATAGGGGGCATGGGCATTCAGGCGCACATCGGTGGCGGCGGCGATCAGGGCATGGGGGTCTGACATGGGTGGCTCCGTTTTGATCGGACGACCTTGCCGCCCGGTGCTGCGGGATGCAAGGGCAGCCCCGGCGGAACCCCGCAGGCGTCAGCCGCGTTTACCCTGCGAGCCATGACAGGAGGACCACATGATTTCCCCAACCACCAAGACCGTGACTGACGAAACGATCGCACAGACGTCCGGTGATCCCGATTCCCCGATGACGGGCGATCAGGCCGACCTGCTGCGCGTCCTGTGCGAAGAGGCCAGCGAACCCTTTGATGCCAGCCTGACACAGCGTCAGGCGCTGGAACGGATCGAGGCGCTGCGCGACAGCACGAACAAGACGTTGTAAAGGATCTGACCAATGGCCAACATGATGGCAGACAACACGAAAATGGACGGCGAACAGGCCGCCATCCTGCGCGACCTGTGTGAAAAAACAGGCCACCCTTTTAGCGACCAGATGTCGGCGTCCAAGGCTGCCGCACTGATCGACGAGCTGTCTTTGCAGGTGGATGACACCGATCTGAAGAGCGAACGCTAGGCCTCAGCCGGGATGGGTCACAAACCGTCCCGGCAGCGCCACCTGCAGCAACGTCAGGTCCTCTGACGGGTCCGCATAGAGCGTGCGCAGACCCGGCGGGATCACGAACGCATCCCCTGCGGACAATGCGACCGGCGCGTGACCCTGCGCCTGAAGCTGCATCTCGCCTTCCATCACGAATGTGAAATGGATGTCCGCGTCGTGCTGCGTCCACGCAGGATTTCCGGCAGATCTGCGCAGGACCAGAACCCCCGCCACATCGCCGGTATTGGCGGCAATCGTGGTATCGCGCGCCACAAACCCCGGCAGATCGGCGTCCTGCCAGACCGCATGCCTCTGTTGATTGAATACGAACCGCTGGCCCTGCCAGACCCGGTCCGGCCTCAGGTGCGGTGTCGGCAGCGTCATGTCGTGGTCAATTTCGGTCACGTGTTCGGCCGGCACGCCGATCTCGATCACCTCGATCCCATCAGAAGCCTCGAGCACGCGGTGCCGGATTTCGGGGGGCTGGATCACGCAATCGCCAGCATGCAGGCGGATCGGCCCGCCTTGATCCTCGTAGATCACATCGACCCAGCCCCGGTAGCAAAAGATCAGCTGAAATCCGACGCGGTGGAAATGGACAGTGTCCGGCACCGGCCCACCGTCGGGAATGCGAATGTGGCTTGCGATGATCGACCCGCCCAGCCGGTCCGGGATCAGGTCGCGATAATGCATACCCGCGCGGCCAATTACCCAAGGGGCCTGATCCGCAAGCCGCCGCACGACAAACGCATGGATGGTCTGCGGCTGTTCCACCGGCGACATGCGCGGCAGGATTGATACCTGCGTTCCGCCCGGCGCGGTCAATGCGCCAGCCCCTTGGGCAAAGGTTGCATCGTCTGTCATGATTCGCAGCCGCCCCGCGGGACCCTGCCCGCGCTCCAGCCGCACCCGACAGCCATGGCCTGCGAATACCGCAACGGCCGGATCGTCGGCGGGATAGATCGACATCATCCGCATCCCCAGCACGCGGCTGAAAAACGCGATGTCGCCGGCCAGGTCGGTCGTGTTCAGGCAGACCTCTGCCATGGTGTCCAGTGTCATGCCCTCAGACTGCCTCGCACGGGACCGTGCGGCAAGCGGCAAGATGCGGAACAGTGCGGCACGCGGCAAGATGCGGGCAGAGGTGGCCGCAATCGCTTCCCCTACGTCGGAAAACAGCGTAATCGGGCGCCGGAACCAGACAGGAAGGCCCGGCCATGAGCAACGATCCCAAAGAAGCGACACGCCGTGCGGCCCTTGATTACCATCAGTTTCCGCGCCCCGGAAAACTGGAAATCCGGGCCACGAAACCACTGGCCAATGGCCGTGACCTGGCGCGCGCCTATTCACCCGGCGTTGCCGAGGCCTGCCTTGAAATCAAGGCGGATGCGGCGACGGCGCGGGATTACACCACCCGCGGCAATCTGGTCGGAGTCGTCACCAACGGCACCGCCGTGCTTGGGCTTGGCAATATCGGCGCACTGGCCTCCAAACCGGTGATGGAAGGCAAGGCGGTGCTGTTCAAGAAATTCGCGGGAATCGATTGCTTTGACATTGAACTAAATGAAAACGACCCGGAAAAGTTGGCGGAACTGGTCTGCGCGCTGGAACCCACCTTTGGCGCGATCAACCTCGAGGACATCAAGGCACCCGATTGCTTTATCGTTGAACAAATCTGCACGGAGCGGATGAATATCCCGGTTTTCCACGACGACCAGCATGGCACCGCCATTGTCGTCGGTGCCGGTGTGACCAACGCGCTGCGGATCGCGGGCAAGGATTTTGCGGATATCAAGGTCGTGTCCACCGGCGGCGGGGCCGCTGGCATCGCCTGCCTGAACATGCTGCTGAAACTGGGCGTCAAACGCGAAAACGTCTACCTGTGCGACCTGCAAGGTTTGGTCTATGAGGGCCGCGAGGCCGACATGACCCCGCAAAAGGCCGACTACGCCCAAGGGTCGGAGCCGCGCACGCTGGCAGATGTCATTGCAGGGGCCGACCTGTTCCTGGGCCTCTCCGGTCCGGGTGTTCTGACGCCCGAAATGGTCCAGACCATGGCGGATACGCCGATCATCTTTGCCCTTGCCAACCCGAACCCCGAAATTGACCCCGACGCCGCCCGTGCCGCAAACCCAAAGGCGATCACCGCCACGGGCCGGTCCGATTTCCCCAATCAGGTCAATAACGTGCTGTGTTTCCCGTTCATCTTCCGGGGCGCGCTGGACGCAGGTGCAACGACCATCAACGACGAGATGAAAATCGCCTGCATCGAAGGGATCGCCGCGATGGCCCGCGCCACCACCAGCGCAGAGGCCGCCGCCGCCTATCAGGGCGAACAGCTGACATTCGGGCCTGATTACCTGATCCCGAAACCCTTTGATCCGCGCCTGATGGGTGTGGTCGCCACCGCCGTGGCCCGCGCAGCCTGCGAAACCGGCGTGGCCCAGCGCCCGATTGCCGATCTGGATGCCTACAAGGCGGGCCTCGATGCCAGCGTGTTCAAATCCGCTTTCATCATGCGGCCCGTGTTCGATGCCGCCCGTGACGCCGCCCGCCGCATCGTTTTCGCCGAAGGCGAGGACGAACGCGTGTTGCGCGCGGCCCAGGCCGTGATGGAAGAAACCACCGACGTGCCGATCCTGATCGGGCGGCCCGACGTGATCGCCGCTCGCTGCGAACGTGCGGGCCTCGATATCCGCCCGGACGTCGATTTCAAGATCGTGAACCCGCAAAGCGACCCGCGCTACCGCGACTACTGGGGGACCTACCACGACATCATGGCGCGGCGCGGCGTGACCCCCGATCTGGCCAAGGCGGTGATGCGTACCAATACCACCGCCATTGCCGCCGTCATGGTGCAGCGCAACGAGGCAGACAGCATGATCTGCGGCACCTTCGGTCAATTCCTGTGGCACAAGAAATACATCGAGGAAATCCTGGGCCACGGCGGGCTCCATCCGGTTGCCGCCCTGTCACTGATGATCCTTGAAAACGACAGTCTGTTCATCGCCGACACACAGGTCCACGAGGAACCGACACCCGAACAGATCGCGGAAACGGTCGTATCCGCAGCCCGGCATATCCGTCGTTTCGGGATGGAACCCAAGATCGCCCTGTGTTCGCATAGCCAGTTCGGCAACCTCGACAGCAATTCCGGTCGCCGGATGCGTGCGGCAATGACGATCCTCGACGCAGCACCGCGCGACTTTGCCTACGAGGGCGAAATGCACATCGACAGCGCGCTGGACACGACCCTGCGCGATCATATCTTTCCCGGCTCGCGCCTGGATGGCGCAGCCAACTGCCTCGTCTTTGCCAATGCGGATGCCGCCAGTGCCGTGCGCAACATCCTCAAAATCCGCGCCGGCGGACTGGAAGTCGGCCCGATCCTGATGGGCATGGGCAATCGCGCCCATATTGTCACCCCGTCGATCACGGCCCGAGGCCTTTTGAACATGTCCGCGATCGCGGGTACGCCTGTATCGCACTACGGCTAGTGCCTTCTTCTGGTCACAAGTATCCCGGAGGTTTGGAGGCAGCGCCTCCAAGCCGTCCGCAGGACGGCACCTGTCAAATAATTCACAGCCCTCGCCCGGGTCACGTGACACACCTTGCCCGATCACGCGTCTGTGCCTATCCAAGTCCTGCAATGTTTGGGAGGACACGATGCGCTACGCCGATATTTATCAAAGCTGGCAGGACAACCCCGAAGGCTTTTGGATGGAACAGGCAAAAGCCATCGACTGGGTCACCCCACCGTCCAAGGCGCTGAACGACAGCCGCGCGCCGCTGTACGAATGGTTCACCGACGCGCAGGTCAATACCTGCTACAATGCCGTTGACCGCCATGTCGAAAACGGACGTGCTGATCAGACGGCCATCATCTACGACAGTCCGATCACGGGGACGGTCGCGCATATCACCTACGCCGAATTGCTGAACCGGGTGGCGTCCCTTGCAGGCGCGCTGCGCGACAAGGGCGTCGGCGTCGGCGACCGGGTCATCATCTATATGCCGATGGTGCCCGATGCCCTGACCGCGATGCTGGCCTGCACGCGCATCGGCGCGATTCATTCGGTGGTTTTTGGCGGATTTGCCGCCCATGAACTGGCGGTGCGAATCGACGATGCCACACCCAAGGCCATCATTGCCGCCTCCTGCGGGTTGGAACCCAATCGCGTGGTCGCCTATAAACCGCTGCTGGATGGTGCCATCGCTCAGGCAAAACACAAGCCCGATTTCACGATCATCCTGCAACGCGATCAACAGCCCTGCGACCTGACGCCGGGCTATGATTTCGACTGGCACGCGGTTCAGGACGGCGTGACCCCGGCGGATTGCGTGCCCGTATCCGGCGACCACCCGGCCTATATCCTTTATACCTCGGGCACCACCGGTGCGCCAAAGGGCGTGGTGCGTCCCACCGCAGGCCATCTGGTCGCGCTGCACTGGACGATGAAAAATTTTTACAACGTCGATCCCGGCGACGTGTTCTGGGCCGCCTCGGACGTGGGCTGGGTCGTCGGCCACAGCTACATCTGCTATGCGCCTCTCATCCACGGCAACACCACCGTTGTGTTCGAAGGCAAACCGGTCGGCACGCCCGATGCGGGCACGTTCTGGCGGGTGATCCAGGATCACAAGGTGCGCAGCTTCTTTACCGCGCCGACGGCCTTTCGCGCGATCAAACGCGAGGACCCGACGGGCGCACTGATCAAGGACTACGACATTTCCTGTCTGCGCGCGCTGTATCTGGCGGGCGAACGGGCGGACCCCGATACGATCATCTGGGCGCAGAATGTCATGCAGGTCCCGGTCTATGACCACTGGTGGCAAACCGAGAGCGGGTTCCCCATGGTGGGCAATCCCGCCGGGATCGAGGCCCTGCCCGTCAAGATCGGCAGCCCGACGGTCGCGATGCCGGGCTACGACATCCGCATCCTTGCCGACGACGGGACAGAGATGCCGGCGGGCGAGCTGGGGTCCATCGCGATCAAGCTGCCGCTGCCGCCGGGGACCTTGCCGACGCTCTGGCAGGCCGAAGACCGGTTCGTGAAATCCTACCTCACGACCTTTCCGGGGTACTACGAGACAGGCGACGCGGGGCTGCTGGACGCGGATGGTTATCTCTATGTGATGGCGCGCACCGATGACGTGATCAACGTGGCGGGCCACCGGCTGTCCACCGGCGCGATGGAGGAGATTCTGGCCAATCACCCGGATGTGGCCGAATGCGCCGTGATCGGGGTATCGGATGCGCTGAAGGGTCAGCTGCCGATGGGATTCGTCTGCACCAACAGCGGCACCAGCCGATCGAATGACGAGATCGTCGCCGATTGCATCAGGATGGTGCGCGAGAGCATCGGGCCGGTGGCCGCGTTCAAACTGGTCGCCGTCGTCAACCGCCTGCCCAAGACCCGGTCCGGCAAGATTCTGCGGCGGACGATGGTATCCATCGCGGACAATACGGATTTCAAGATGCCCGCGACCATCGACGACCCCGCCATCCTGGACGAAATTCGCGACACTCTGCGGCCCCTGGGCTATGGCGGCTGATGTCGGAGGGGGCGCTGCCCCCGCGGCTGCGTCGCCCCCCGGAGTATTTCGGGCAAGATGATGCATGGGCCTCGCCGCAAGGCGGGCTAGCTTTGCGGTGAAAGCGAGGACCGCGATGCAGATTGATTTTCAGACCCCCGATGATTGGCGTTTCATCAGTGATCAGGTGATGGGGGGCGTTTCGACGGGTGGCGTGGATTTCCACGGGACCGGGGGACGGCATTTCGCCACCCTCGTCGGGGATGTCAGCACCGAGAATAACGGGGGATTCATTCAGATCAGACGCGATGTTGACGGGCTGCCTGCGGGTGCGACCGCGATGGTTCTGACGGTGCGCGGCAATGGCGCGGCCTACAAGGTCCACCTGCGCACCAGGCAGTCGGAACGGCCCTGGCATTACTTTGCCGCAAGTTTCGATGCCCCGGCCGAATGGACTGACATCACGCTGCCGCTGGCGGATTTCGCGCCGAACAAGGACCACCTGCAGGCGCCTGTTCGTCCCACTGAAGTCAGGTCCATTGGCATCGTGGCCTACGGCGCCGATTACCATGCAAATCTGGATATCGCCGGGATCGTCCTGCGCTAGACGAATTGTTCGCGCAGCAGCCGTTCCTCGAGCCCATGGCCGGGGTCGAACAGGATGCGGTGGCGGATGTCGGGTTCGGACCGGATTTCGACGCTGACCACGTTACGGACAGATTTGCCGTCCGCGTCAGCCATGACAGGGCGTTTGGCCGCATTCAGCACGTCGAACCTGACCACCGCCTTTTGCGGCAAAAGCGCCCCGCGCCACCGGCGCGGGCGAAAGGCCGCCATGGCGGTCAGTGCCAGAACGCCTGACCCGATGGGCAGGATCGGCCCATGCGCCGAATAATTGTAGGCGGTCGAGCCTGCGGGCGTCGACACCAGCGCCCCGTCGCAGACCAGTTCGGACATCCTGACCTTGCCATCGACGGTGATCCGCAACTTTGCCGCCTGTGCGCCTGCGCGCAGCAGACTGACCTCGTTGATCGCGAGCGCCTCGTGCATCGACCCGTCAGCGGCCAGCGCATTCATGACCAGGGGGTTGATCACCTCTTCTTCGGCATTGTCGAGGCGGGCGGGCAGATCGTCCTGTGTAAACTCGTTCATCAGGAAACCGACCGTGCCGCGGTTCATGCCGTAGACCGGCACGCCGAAATTCTGGGTTTCGTGCAAGGTTTGCAGCATGAAACCGTCCCCGCCGAGGGCCACGATGACCTCTGCCCGGTCAAGGGGGACATTGGTGTAGCGTTTGGCCAGACTGGACAACGCCTCTTGGGCGCTGGGCGCATGGCTGGCAACAAAGGCGATGGGGCGATGCGGCATGTCGGGTCCGGGTGTCAGGCGATCTGTGCACAGGTTCACGTGTCTGGCGCACAAAGGCAAGGCAGGGTGCGACGAATGGGGGCTTTAGCACGGGCCACAGATGGATTAAGAGGACGGCAACCGGCCGGCCGGCCGCGAGCGAAAGGATTGTCCCATGAACGCTTCCCACCGTGATGACGGATTTTTCACCGAAACCCTGGCAACGCGCGACCCTGATCTGCACGCCGCGATGCAGGCAGAGCTCAAGCGTCAGCGCAAGGAGATCGAGCTGATCGCGTCCGAGAACATCGTCAGCGCCGCCGTCATGGAAGCGCAGGGCGGCGTGATGACCAACAAATACGCCGAAGGCTATCCCGGTCGCCGCTATTACGGCGGTTGCGCCCATGTGGACGTGGCCGAAAACCTGGCGATCGAACGGGCAAAGCAGCTGTTTGGCTGTGGTTTCGCCAATGTGCAGCCGAACTCTGGGTCTCAGGCCAACCAGGGCGTGTTTCAGGCGCTGTTGCAGCCGGGCGATACCATCCTCGGGATGTCGCTGGACGCCGGTGGTCACCTGACCCACGGCGCGCGCCCGAACCAGTCCGGCAAATGGTTCAACGCGGTCCAATACGGCGTCCGCGAGGAAGATTTGTTGCTGGACTATGACGCCGTGGCCGATCTGGCGGCGGAACATCAGCCCAAGATGATCATCGCCGGTGGGTCTGCCATTCCGCGGATCATCGACTTTGAAAAGATGCGCGCGATTGCCGACAGCGTCGGGGCCTATCTGCTGGTCGATATGGCGCATTTCGCCGGTCTGGTCGCAGCCGGTCTGTATCCGTCGCCGTTCCCCCATGCCCATGCGGCAACGACCACCACGCACAAGACCCTGCGCGGCCCGCGCGGCGGCATGATCCTGACCGACGACGAGTCGCTGGCCAAGAAATTCAACTCGGCCATCTTTCCCGGTATTCAGGGTGGCCCGTTGATGCATGTGATCGCAGGCAAGGCTGTCGCCTTTGGCGAGGCGCTGCGCCCGGGGTTCAAGGACTATCAGGCGCAGGTCGTCAAGAACGCGCAGGCCCTGTCTGACGAGCTGATCAAATGCGGTCTGGACATCGTCACCGGCGGCACCGACACGCACCTGATGCTGGTTGACCTGCGCCCCAAGGGCGTCAAGGGCAACGCCACCGAAGAGGCATTGGGCCGCGCCCACATCACCTGCAACAAGAACGGTATCCCGTTTGACACGGAAAAGCCCACGATCACGTCGGGCATCCGTCTGGGCACACCCGCCGGCACCACCCGCGGTTTCACCGAAGAGGAATTCCGTCAAGTCGGTCGCTGGATTGGCCGGGTCGTTGACGGTCTGGCCGCCAATGGCGAGGACGGCAACAGCGAGGTCGAGGCGCAGGTTGCAGCCGAGGTCGAGGCCCTGTGCGACAAGTTTCCGATCTACCCGAACCTGTGATTTCAACAGACATGGCAAAAGGCCGTCGCATCTGCGGCGGCCTTTTGTTTTGGGCAGGTTGCAAGGCGTGCCTTGCTCTGGCTTGACCTTCGGCGTGCAGCGCCCCACGTGAGGGGCAACCAGACGATCAAGAGGTGCTGCCATGACCGACCAGACTGCCCCGCTGCGGATTGATATCGTATCCGACGTGATGTGCCCGTGGTGCATCGTCGGCTATCGCCAGTTGAAACAGGCGCTGGATGGGACCGGCACGGCCTATGATCTGCAATGGCATCCGTTCGAGCTGAACCCCGATATGCCCGCCGAAGGTCAGAACATGACCGAACACATCATGGAAAAATACGGGTCCACCGCCGCACAGAGTGCTGAAAACCGTGCGCGACTGACCCAGTTGGGACATGATCTGGGATTTGCTTTCTCATTCGATGACGACACGCGGATGCACAACACGTTCAACACACACCAATTGATCCATTGGGCGCAGACGCTGGATCGTGGGCACGACATGAAACAGGCATTGTTCGTCGCGCATTTCACCCACGGGCGTGACCTGTCCGACACCGCCGTGCTGGCGGCCATTGCTGGTGAAATCGGTCTGGATGAAACCGAGGCAGCAGCGGTACTGGACGATCAGCGCTATGCGCAGGCCGTGCGGTCCGAGGAACGTTTCTGGGTGCAGCAGGGCATCAGCGGCGTGCCTGCCGTAATCTTTGACCGTCAACATCTGGTCACCGGCGCGCAGGGCACCGACAACTATACCAGCATACTCAATCAGCTCGCTGCGGGGGTGCCCGCCTAAACCCGCCCCGTGGCCCACAGCCACCAGACAAACCCGATGAACAGGGCGATGGCCAGCGCGCTCCATTTCGCGAGCTTGCGCAGGATGATCGTCTTGCGCTGTTCCCAGGGGTCGATCTGTTTGAGGGCCGCTGTGGCAAGTCGCGCAGATTGGGCCACACGGGCGGTGTCGATCTGACGGGACAGTTTGGGGTGGGTCAGCATCAGCTGCGCTTGTGCGACACCCGCGATATCGCGCCGCAGGGTCGTCGGCAGGCGGCGGCGTCCCAGTTTGGACATCTGCGCCTGAATCGTGGGCCCTTTCAGGCCCAGACGCGCCTCGATCAGGCGGCTGACATCTTGGATGTGGCGAAGGGTCTGGGCATCAGGCATAAAGGGGCGTGTAAACCTGCGGCGCGTCTGTCTCAAGCGGTCAGATGGCGGCCCTGCGCGCCTGTCACGAGGAGGCCACATGCTCAATACCGTTGTCACCGGCACCGCCACGGACAAACCCGCGCTGCTGATCGCGCACGGGTTGTTTGGATCAGCCCGCAATTGGGGTGTGATCGCCAAACGGCTGGCCGATACGCGGCGGGTCATCGCGGTGGACATGCGCAACCACGGCGAGAGCTTTCACAGCGACACGCACCGCTATCCCGAGATGGCCGAGGATCTGGCAGAGGTCATTGCCGCGCAAGGCGGTCCCGTTGACGTCATGGGACATTCGATGGGCGGCAAGGCTGCGATGATGCTGGCACTGACACAGCCCGCATTGGTGCGCCGCCTGATCGTCGCCGATATCGCGCCTACCGCCTATGCCCATGACCAATTCGGCCCCCTGAATGCGATGCGCGGCGTTGATCTGTCCGCCGTGACCACGCGCAAGGATGCAGCCGACCAGATGGACATCGACCCCGCCGTGATCCCGTTTCTGTTGCAAAGCCTGAACCTGCGCGACAAACGCTGGGATCTGAACCTGGAGACGCTGGCCGCCGACATGGGGCACATCACCGGCTGGCCCGAGGTAGACGCCCAATTCAACGGACCCGTGCTGATGCTGCGCGGGGCCAATTCGGATTACGTGACCCCGGACCACACCGCGACTATCGCGGCCTTGTTTCCGCAGGCACAGACTCAGACCATCGCCGATGCAGGCCATTGGCTGCACGCCGAACAACCCCGCGCGGTGGAAACAGCCGTGCGCGACTTTTTGGACCAGCCATGAAGAAAACGGGTATCCTCAACGCGGAACTGTCCCGCGCCATCGCACAGATGGGGCACGGCGATTGTCTGGTCGTGGCCGACGCGGGCCTGCCGCTGCCCGCACATCTGCCGGTGATTGATCTGGCCGTCGTGGCGGGCCTGCCCCGTTTCGCTGATGTGCTGGCCGCGATCCTGACCGAACTGGAAGTCGAGCGCTGCCTGATGGCAACCGAGGCCAGCCCTGCATTGCAGGAACTGGCCCCCTGCCCGCCTGCCTGTGTGCCACATACGGATTTCAAACGTGCCACGCAGTCGGCCCGCGTTCTTGTGCGCACCGGCGAAACCACACCCTATGCCAACATCGCCCTGTATTCGGGGGTCACGTTTTGACCCCGCGTTGCCGGGCAATCCGTTCGTTTTAGTTTAACAATGCAATCGAATCATGTCTGACCGGAGAAAACCATGACACGTCCACTGACCTTTATCCTTGCTCTCGCCACCTTTGCGGCCTTGTCCGCCTGCAATACCATCGCAGGTGTTGGTCAGGATCTCAGCGTGACGGGCGCCACCATCACGCAAGAAACCCGGCAGGTGCAGTCCAACCTGTAACGGCCGCATACGGCCTTCGCCCTTGTCTGACCTTACGAAAGAATCCGCATGTCCCTGACCCGTAGCCTTGTCGTCGCCGTTATCGCCGGCATCATCGGCACCATCATCAATGCCATCGCCGTCAACATCATTTCCGGTGCTGACGTGATGCCGCTGATCGTCTCGTTCGGACGCAACGCCGTTGCCGTCTTGGTGGCGCTGCTGCTGATCCCGCTGTTTCACCAGATCGGCGGCACGGTGGCGTTCGTGGCAGGATTGGTCCTGCTGACGGTGCTGCCGTCGGTGCTTGCGGTCTATGTCTTTGCGGCACAGGCCCCCTGGTCGATCATCCTGGGCGTCAACCTGGTCTATGCGCTGACGGCCACGATCATCTTTGCCGCCTGCTACCGCAGTAAACGCTGATCGGTCGCAATGACCTCTGACGGGCCTGCACCCATGCGGTGCGGGCCCGTTTTCCTGACCCAATGGCCGAGCATGTGATGTCAGACGCCCCATCAGACCAAGGTCGATTGTCCGCCATCCTGTCGCATCCGCTGTTGCGGATGGCCATTCCCCTGACGATCATGCTGATCGCACTGGCCGTCCTGCGTGACCTGAGCCGCGAAATCGCACCAGCCGAACTGATCGCCGCTGTCCGCAGCTATCCCTGGACTGCCATCGCGCTGTCGACCTGCGCGATGGTGACCAGCTATGTCGCGCTCGCGCTTTATGATCCGGTAATCCTGCGCGGCATGAAAACGCCTGACATGCCGGGCTGGGTGCCGGTTCTGACAGGGGTCAGTTCCATGGCAATTTCCAACCTGCTGGGGTTTTCCTGGCTGACGGGTGGTGCCATCCGATACCGGATCTATGCGGCGTTCGGGGTGGATATCGCGGCGGTCGCACGATTGATCGCGACCAGCTGGATCGCCTTTGCACTGGGCCTTTTGACACTGCTGGGCCTGATGTTCACATTCCATCCCACGGGCATGAGCCAGGTGATCGTCCTGCCGCGTCTGCCCGAAACCATTCTGGGTATCCTGATCCTGGCCGGGGTGGTCGGGTTGTACATCTGGACCTGGCCGGGTGGGCGCGAATTGCGGATCGGGCGACTGTCGACACCGCTGCCAAAGGCCACGCGCGGGCTGACCCTGATGGTCATTGCGCTGGTCGATCTGGTCGCCACGGCGCTGACATTGTATTTCCTGATGCCCGCTGATCTGGCGGGCAATTTTGTCTATTTCTTCATCATCTTTATCGGGGCGCTGGGGTTGGGTTTCGTCAGCAACGCGCCGGGCGGTCTGGGCGTGTTCGAGGCGACGATCATCGCCGCACTTGGTGGCACGGGCAGGCCCGACCTGCTGGCGGCCCTGTTGGTGTACCGGCTGATCTACACGCTGCTGCCATTTACGATTGCTGCATTGGGTCTTGCGTTGGCCTGGACGTTGGCCAATCGGACCAAGGCAGGTGTTGCAGCACAAACGCTGCGCCGGGCCATGCGCCCCATCGTGCCGGTGCTGATGGCCGCCGTCGCCCTGCTGTCAGGTGCTGCGCTGCTGCTGTCGGGTGACTTGCCCACCACGGCCAAACGGATGGAGGTTTTGCAAGACATCCTGCCGCTTGCGCTGATCGAGACATCGCACCTGCTGTCATCCGTCGCGGGTGTCATGCTGCTGATCGTCGCACGGGGCCTGTACCGCCGGATGCGGCGGGCATGGCTGATCGCGATGGCACTGCTGTCGGCCGGTCTGATCGCGTCACTGCTGCGCGGGATCGAATACGAGGCGATGATCGCCCTGACGCTGGCCATCGTCGTGCTGTGGTCATTCCGCGATGCGTTCTACCGGGTCGGCCTTGGCAGTGCGCTGCACCTGAATGCGCGCTGGGTGATCACCGTTGTCCTGCTGTTTGCGGGGATCACCTGGATCGGATTCTTTGCCTACCGCAACGTCGCCTATTCGCAGGATCTGTGGTGGCAGTTCGCCTGGGGCGGTGATGCGCCGCGATTCCTGCGGGCAACCGTATTGGTCGCGGTGGTGCTGGCGGCGGTGTCACTGAACACATTGATCAGCCGCGCGGGCACCCGCCTGCCCCCGCAACCCATCCCCGACACGGTCAGGCGCCTCGTGGCGCAAAGCAGCCAGACCGACAGCGCCATGGCGTTGACCGGCGATAAGCGGTTCCTGATCGCACCGCAGGGCGCGGCCGCCATCGCCTATGCCGACACCGGGCGCAGCCTGATCGCCAAGGGCGACCCCATCGGCGACCGCACGGCCGGCGAGGCGCTGATCTGGGACCTGCGCGACATGGCGGACCGGATGGGCCGGACCTGCGCGTTCTATGCCGTACAGACCGACTATCTGACGGCCTACCTCGATATGGGGTTACAGGTGGTCAAGATCGGGGAAATCGCACGGGTCCCCCTGGCCGGGTTCACGCTTGATGGCCCCAAACGCAAGGACTGGCGCCATGCCAAGAGCCGTGCCGCGCGCGACGGCTATGTGTTCGAGGTCATTCCGGCAGCGCAGGTCAGCGGGCATATCGCGGCGTTGCGGATGGTGTCCGATGCCTGGCTGGCGCTGAAGGGAGGCGCGGAAAAGAACTTTGCCCTTGGGGCCTTTGATCCGGATTTCCTGTGCCATTTCGATATTGCGGTGCTGCGACATGCCGAAACGGGGCGGATCGCATCATTCGCCAACCTGTTGCAGGCCGCCGACGGCAGCGAGCTGGGGATCGACCTGATGCGCTATGATCCGGCGACGACGCCTGCCGCGATGGACGGGCTGTTCGCCGACATGATGCTGTGGGGGCGCGACCGGGAATTCGACTGGTTCTCATTGGGGGCAGCCCCGCTGGCCGGGTTGGAAAACCGGCCCCATGCGCCTGTCTGGAACCGTGTCGGCGGGTTCATCTATACCCACGGCGCGCGGTTTTATCATTTCGAAGGGCTGCGGTCGTTCAAACAGAAATTCGATCCCGTATGGGAGCCGAATTACCTCGCCTCGCCGGGGCAGTTGCAGGCGGCGCGGGTGCTGTACGAGGTGTCGCTGCTGATTTCCGGGGGATTGCGCGGGTTGCGGCGCAGGTAGGGGGCGCTGCCCCCGGCTGCGCCTCCCCCGGAGTATTTTCGGCAAGATGATGCGGTCAGTCGCGCAGGCGTTTGAGCAGGCTTGATGTGTCCCATCGGCCGCCGCCCATTTTCTGAACGTCCTTGTAGAACTGATCGACGAGCGCGGTGACAGGCAGGCTGGCACCGATGGCATTGGCGTTTTCCAGCACGATGCCCAGATCCTTGCGCATCCAGTCCACGGCGAACCCGTGGTCGTAATGGTCGGCAAGCATGGTTTTGTAGCGGTTTTGCATCTGCCAGGACCCGGCGGCACCCTGGCTGATGACCTCGACCACGGCTTCGCCGTCGAGGCCAGCCTTTTGCGCGAAATGCAGCGCCTCTGACAGGCCCTGGACGAGGCCCGCGATGGCGATCTGGTTGCACATCTTGGTGGTCTGGCCTGCGCCGGATGGGCCGATGCGACGGCAGAGCTTGGCGTAAATGTTCATGACGGGTTCGGCGCGGTCATAGGCGTCCTGGTCGCCGCCGCACATGATGGACAGCTGGCCGTTTTCGGCCCCGGCCTGCCCGCCACTGATGGGCGCGTCGACAAAGTGGAGGCCGCTTGTCTGTGCCGCGTCATAGAGTTCGCGGGTGACGGCGGCGCTGACCGTGGTGTGGTCGACAAAGAGTGCGCCGTCCTTCATCCCGTGGAACGCGCCGCCCGCGCCCGTGGTGACGCCGCGCAGGTCGTCGTCGTTACCCACACAGGCAAAGACGATATCCGCCCCCTGTGCCGCCTGTTCGGGCGTGGAGGCCATGGTGCCGCCATGTTCCGCGACCCAGGCCTCGGCCTTGGAGGCGGTGCGGTTGTAGACGGTGACGTCGTGGTGCTTGGCGAGGTGGCCGGCCATAGGGTAGCCCATGACGCCGAGGCCGAGGAAGGTGATGTTCATGTGCTTATCCTGCGGTTACAAAAGAAAGAACTTTAGTAATGAAAGCCACTAAAGTAATTTAACTATTTAAACTTTGCCGATCAAAATACCAGTTCACAGGGCTATCCGAGCTACTTGGATCATCCAATGCCTGCCTGATTTGGTTTGAAATTTCAGACCTCCAAAGTTCTAGTTTAGGAGTCCATGTGTATATGTCCGTATTATCTATTGGAATAGTCCGCAATTGATTGACGTCAAATGGTATATTATCAGATTTCTGAATTATTTGAACCACCGGCTTTCGCACCATATGCCTTATCGCAAGTTCGTAGAAGACATTAGGATTATGAAAAGATAAATCCGCAATAACAAGACGTGCCTCAACAAGATACTGTATTACTTGTTTTGTGATTACGCCCGGTTTATCAATCTGATCTGCCCTAACAACCTTAAGTCCAAACCTCTCAACAGCTGGCTCTATCAGAGTGTTCAGAAATAGGTCAGAGTGCTTCCTTTGAACCGAACCATCAGAGCCGATTGGAGTGACGTAAAAAGCCGTAGTTTCTAACGCAGCCTGTCCACTAGTAATCGGCGGAGCGAATGTCGCGGGACTAGTGGGTCGGCTAGTATCGGACTGAAAACTAGGGTCGGAAACAACTCCATCAGCCAAATGCTCTTTTGAAACTATTCTCTCAGCACCGCTAAGCGTCTGAAGCAAATTTACCTCTTGCATATTTTCCAAAAATATATCAACAGCTTGCTCCGCAATTTCTCTATCTATATCAAATTCTTGAACGGCATCTACCAAAACTGACTTAGCAGGTAATTTATTACCCTTAAATTTTTCGTAAAGTCCCAAAAACGCTGGTATTGTCGAAATTGCACAATCAACTTTAGCAATTGCTCTTACTTTTGGATCGAATCCATCATCTACCACCTTGCGTCCATCTTCGGTAAGTTCAATGAACTCCGCTGAGGCGCTGCCTTTCGTCAAGCCATATTTGGAGGAAGCTGAGACAAGAGACCTGCTCGGACCGCTTTCCGGAGCCTTGCCAATTGCATCGAATAGGGTGAGCCGCCTAACTGGCTGCCCTGCGCCAGTTCGAAAGAGCGCCTCTGCGAATGCCCTTGGCTGATCGAATGGTATCGTAGGGAATGAGACGACGCGGCGCTTCCTCTCACCCTTCTTTTCGGAACCGATCCCATCTTTATTTTTGGCAGACATAGACAACTCCCTTATGCTTGAAGAGAGTGAAACACTTCGTTGACATAACATCAACGCCTAGAACCGCTATCAGGTGCCGGCCGCGATTGGCTGCGCCATTCGCTTTCCCGCACTCGCTCTTAAAATGGTCAGCTTTCAGCTGTCCATCTTCAGCGCCGAAATAAACGCTTCCTGCGGAATATCCACCTTCCCGAACTGGCGCATCTTCTTCTTACCCGCCTTCTGCTTGTCCAGCAGCTTGCGCTTGCGCGAGGCGTCGCCGCCGTAGCATTTGGCCGTCACGTCCTTGCGCAGGGCGGACAGGGTTTCCCGTGCGATGACCTTGCCGCCGATGGCCGCCTGGATCGGGATCTTGAACATGTGGCGGGGGATCAGGTCCTTGAGCTTTTCCACCATCGCGCGGCCGCGCATTTCGGCCCGGTCGCGGTGGACCATCATGGACAGCGCGTCCACGGGTTCGTCGTTCACCAGCACCGACATCTTGACCAGGTTGTCCTGCTGATAGCCGGTCATGGCATAGTCGAATGACGCGTAGCCCTTGGTCACGGATTTCAGGCGGTCGTAGAAATCGAACACCACCTCGTTCAGCGGCAGGTCATAGACGACCATCGCGCGGGTGCCCGCATAGGTCAGGTCCAGCTGCACGCCGCGGCGGTCCTGGCACAGTTTCAGCACGTCGCCCAGGTATTCGTCGGGCACGAGGATCGTCGCCTTGATCCGCGGTTCCTCCACATGGTCGACGTGGGTCAGGTCGGGCATGTCGGCAGGGTTATGCAGATCATGCATCGTCCCGTCCTTCATGTAGACGTGATAGACGACCGAAGGGGCGGTGGTGATCAGGTCGATGTTGTATTCCCGCTCGATCCGGTCGCGGATGACCTCGAGGTGCAACAGT
This sequence comes from Loktanella sp. 3ANDIMAR09, assembly GCF_001420005.1. Taxonomy (GTDB): domain Bacteria; phylum Pseudomonadota; class Alphaproteobacteria; order Rhodobacterales; family Rhodobacteraceae; genus Loktanella. The sequence continues at coordinate 61,823 of NZ_LJAK01000007.1, forward strand.
CCGAGAAAGCCGCAGCGGAAACCAAAGCCCAGCGCGGCAGAGGTTTCCATCTCGAAGCTGAAGCTCGCGTCGTTCAGGGCCAGTTTGTCGATGGCGTTGCGCAGGTCCTCGAATTCGGACGAATCCACCGGGAACAGACCGCAGAACACGACAGGTTGCGCGGGTTTGAAGCCGGGCAGCGGTGCGTCGGTGCCCTTGCGTTCGTTGGTGATCGTGTCACCGACGCGGGTGTCGCGCACCTCTTTGATCTGGGCGGTGAAAAAGCCGATTTCGCCGGGTCCCAGCTCGTCGACGGGCAGCATGCCGGGTTTGAACACGCCCAGACGGTCGATCAGGTGGACGGTGTCGTTCTGCATGAACCGCACGCGGTCCTTGACCTTGATCGTGCCGTCGATGACGCGGATCAGCACGACCACGCCAAGGTAGGCGTCATACCAGCTGTCCACCAGCATCGCCTTGAGCGGGGCCGCGCGGTCGCCCTTGGGGGCGGGCAGCTTGTGCACGATCGCCTCGAGCGTTTCCTTGATCCCGACGCCGGTCTTGGCGCTGACGCGGATCGCCTCGCTTGCGTCGATACCGATCACGTCCTCGATCTGTTCGGCCACGCGGTCGCATTCGGATGCGGGCAGGTCGATCTTGTTCAGGACGGGCACGATCTCGTGGTCGGCCTCGATGGCGTGATAGACATTGGCGAGGGTCTGCGCCTCGACGCCTTGGGTGCTGTCGACGACCAGCAACGATCCTTCGACCGCGCGCATGGACCGAGACACCTCGTAGGCGAAATCGACGTGACCGGGGGTGTCGATCAGGTTCAGGACGTAGGTTTCGCCGTTGTCGGCGGTATAGTCGATCCGCACGGTCTGGGCCTTGATGGTGATGCCGCGCTCACGCTCGATATCCATGCTGTCCAGCATCTGCGCCTTCATGTCGCGGTCGGCGACGGTGCCGGTGGACTGGATCAACCGGTCGGCCAGGGTCGATTTCCCGTGGTCGATATGTGCCACGATCGAGAAATTGCGGATATGCGAGAGTTCGGTCATGTCGGGCCCCGGAGGTCTGAATTAGCGTCTGTCAATGGCGCGGACGCCGCGATTTTGCAAGGGGCCAAAGGGCCGCAGTCCGCTGGCCTGATGCGTGGGATCGGGGGTGGTCGGGGACCGGCAGCAGCGCTAGGCTTGGCACCCCGGAACCCCGTGCAGGATGCATCCCATGACCGAAGACGACTACCGCGACATCGCCCGATCCCAGGACTATGGCACACCCCAAGAGGTCAGCATCGCAGCCGATACCCGCCGCGAGACGCATACCCACGATCAAACCTCCTTTGTCTACGTGGTCAGCGGTCGTTTCATCCTGAATACCGCCGAAGGGTCGCCCGCCTACGGTCCCGGCGACATCGTCATTCTGCCCGCCAATATTCCCCATGCCGAAGAGGCCGGACCAGAGGGGGCGACGATCCTGGTCGCCCGCAAATAGGCCAGCCGCCTCACGCGATTGCGATCCGGCAGCGTGACCGGTGCCCGCATCCAGCATTGCAAGACGACAAGGCCGCTGGCATAGTTGTAACACGGCAGTAAGGCGACGACACCGGAAAACCGGGCTCGCCACACAAGAACAGGCAGTCTCATGCGGTTTCTCTTTCTGGGCATGGCCCTTGTTGTTTTGAATTCATGTGGCGCAGGTGTGCGCGGCGAGTTGGGCAAGGCCTGCATGGCATCAGGCCGATCTGCCGCCAATCCGGCTTTGTGTTCCTGCGTGCAACGTACAGCGAACCTGAATTTGTCGGGACGCGACCAGAAACTGGCTGCCACCTTCTTTGAGGATCCGCAGCGCGCGCAGGACACCCGCCAGTCCGACAATGCCGGCGACGAGGCGTTCTGGCTCCGCTACCGGGCCTTTACCGATACCGCCCAACGTCAGTGCCGCTAGGCAAGGCGCTGGCGGTTCAGACTTCTTCTGGCTAGAAATATCCCGGAGGTTCGGAGGCAGCGCCTCCGATCGGCGCAGCCGACCCCGACAGGAGAAGCAATGACCGACATTCCCGCCATGGCTCAGGCGTTGCGTGCAGGCGACAGGCGCGCGCTGGCCCGCGCGATCACCCTGATCGAAAGCGGCAGGCCAGATCACCGCGATCGGGCGCTGGCACTGCTCGATGCGGTCGGGTCCGACCGTCAGGCCCTGCGCATCGGGTTATCGGGCACACCGGGCGTGGGCAAATCCACATTCATCGAAAGTTTCGGCCTGATGCTGACGGCGCAGGACCTGCGGGTCGCGGTGTTGGCGGTCGATCCATCCTCGGCCAGGTCGGGCGGGTCGATTCTGGGGGACAAGACGCGGATGGATCACCTCAGCCGTGACCCGCGCGCATTCATCCGCCCCTCGCCCAGCCAGACCCATCTGGGTGGTGTGGCGCGCCGCACCCGCGAGGCGATCCGGCTCTGCGAGGCAGCTGGTTTCGACATCGTGCTGGTTGAAACCGTGGGGGTCGGCCAATCCGAAACGGTGGTCGCGCAGATGACGGACCTGTTCGTGCTGCTGCTGGCCCCGGCAGGGGGTGACGAATTGCAGGGCGTGAAACGCGGCATCATGGAAATCGCCGACCTCGTGCTGGTCAACAAGGCCGACGGCGATCTGAGGGCTCAAGCAAGCCGCACCTGTGCCGATTACGCAGGCGCGCTGCGGCTGATGCGCAAACGGGCGGGCGACGCCGACGGCTTTCCAAAGGCGTTGACCGTCTCGGCCCTGGATCAGTCGGGTCTGACACAAGCCTGGGACGAGATGCAGGTGCTGTCGGATTGGCGCCGCGCCACCGGGCATTGGGACACGACGCGCGCCGCACAGGCCCGGCACTGGTTCCAGCAGGAATTGCGGTCCGAGATGATGGCGCTGCTGACCCATGACGCAGAGCTGCGCGACCGACTGACGGGACTGGAAAACGAAGTGGCCGCCGGCAGGCTGACCCCCGCGGCCGCGGCCCGTGCCGCCCTCGCCCCGCTGGATCGCCGGTGACCGTCACCCGCCTGTTCAACGGGACGCACCTGCGCGCCGACCTGATGCGGACCGGTGCCCCGGATCTGGTCGTCACATTCGATTGGCGCGTGATCGGACGTCGCGGGTTCACGAAGATGACGCCAAACCAGCGGTTTCTGGATGCAGGATACGATCAGCTGATGATCGCCACGGCGGCCAACGACTGGTTCGTCAATCCTGACACGACAGCATTGGAGCACGCGCTGGACGGTGTGTCCGCGCAATACGATGGGGTTCTGGGCATCGGGTTTTCGATGGGCGGTTATGGTGCGGTCAGGTTCAGCCGCACCTTGGGTATCCAAAGGATCGTGGCCGTGTCGCCTCAGGTTTCCATCAGCCATGCCCATGCACCATTCGAATGGCGCTACCGCGAAGAGGCGGCCGGTTTCGATCCGGCACTGGGTGACCTGACGCAGCGCGCCGATCCTGATCTGACCGGCCATCTGCTGCTTGATCCATTGAACAGCGCCGATCTGGCCCATGGACGTGCATTGCAGGTGCATTGCCCGGGCCTGCGTCTTGTGCGTCTGACGGGGGCTGGGCATCCGGCCTCGGGCCTGCTGCGCGCGGTCAAACGCGCCGGACGTATTCCGGGGTTGCTGCTGGACCCCGAGGGTGGTCTGCGCCCCTTGTTGCAGGATCACCGCAGCGCCCGTCGTGGCCAGCCAGACTACTGGACCCGGCTGGCCGCAGCATTGGATGCGCGTCGACCCGCGCTTGCTGCAAAAGCACGCGCAAGAGCCGCTGATCTGGCGTCACAGATGCGCTGAGGGGTTGACGGCATAACCGATTCACCGTAGGCGCTGCGAACTGAATTTATGCCCTCATGCCGTTGGGGGTTGTTGTCCATCCGGCCACCCAGCGTGGCCCCCATGTCAGGCCAGTCGCGCCCCGCCGCCGACAGGACCGAAGAAGAAGAAGGAACACGCCCATGTCGCGCCGTTGCGATCTGACCGGAAAAGGCCCGATGTCGGGCAACAACGTCTCTCATGCGAACAACCGCACCCGTCGCCGGTTCCTGCCGAACCTGCAGGACGTCACGCTGATGTCCGACACGCTGGGCCGTTCGTTCAAGTTCCGCGTGTCCAGCGCTGCACTGCGCACGGTCGACCACCGCGGTGGTCTGGACGCTTTCATGGCCAAAGCCAAGGAAGCCGAGCTGTCCCCCGAGGCGCTGAAAGTCAAAAAAGAGATCGCAAAAGCAACGGCCTAAGCCTTGCTGCGACCGATAATGACTGAAACCCGGCTGCCCTGCAGTCGGGTTTTTCCGTCTGCGATGCCAGATTTTTCGCGAAAAATCATGGGCCCTCCGCATTTTCGCGAAAATGCGGGGCGATGACGATGCTCCCTATTGATGACGTACTGGATGACGTGACCGCGGCACTTTGTGCCACCGGCCGCGTCGTGCTTCAGGCACCACCCGGTGCCGGCAAGACGACCCGCGTGCCGCTGGCGGTGCTTGAAACGGGATCGACCAACGGCATGATCGTCATGCTGGAGCCCCGCAGGCTGGCGGTGCGGGCGGCGGCCGAACGCTTGGCCGCGCAGCTGGGAGAACAGGTCGGCCAGCGTGTCGGCTACCGCATGCGCGGCGAATCCAGGGTGGGCACCGGCTGCCGCATCCTTGTCGTGACCGAAGGAATCCTGACCCGCATGGTGCAGGATAACCCCGAATTGCCCGGCGTGGGCTGCGTGATCTTTGACGAATTTCACGAACGCTCCTTGCAGGCGGATCTGGGGCTGGCCCTCGTCTGGGAGGTCAAGGGCGCATTGCGACCGGACCTCGGGCTGATCGTGATGTCCGCCACGCTGGACGCGGCACCCGTTGCGGCAATGCTGGACGATGCGCCCATCGTCACGGCACAGGGCCGCGCTTTTCCGGTGGACGTCAGATACCTGGACCGGTCACTGGGGCCCCGCGTGCGACTGCCGCAGGCGGTTGCAGAGCTGATCGCTCAGGTCGTACCGCAAACCACGGGCGGGGTGCTGGTGTTCCTGCCCGGAGCCGGCGAGATACGACAGGTCGCCAGCGCATTGGCGGGACGCCTGCCTGCGGATTGCGATGTCAGGCCGCTCTATGGGGCATTGCCGTTCGCGCAACAGCGCGCGGCCATCGCACCTGTGTCGTCGGGGCGCAAGATCGTGCTGTCGACATCCATCGCCGAGACGTCGCTGACAATCGAGGATATCCGCGTCGTGGTGGACGCAGGTCGGGCGCGCCGCGCACGATTTGATCCCGGATCGGGCATGTCGCGTCTGATCACGGAACGGGCCTCGCGGGCCGAGACGGATCAGCGTGCCGGCCGCGCCGGTCGGGTCGCGGCAGGCACGGCTTATCGTTTGTGGACGCAAGGCGAACATGGCGCCCTGCCCGCCTTTGCCCCACCCGAAATCGCGGCCGCCGACTTGACCGGGCTGGCGCTGGACCTCGCACTTTGGGGCAGCGATGACCTCGCCTTTCTCACACCGCCACCAGAGGCCGCGCTGGCCGAGGCGCGCGCGCTCTTGCGGGATCTGGGCGCATTGGACGAAAAAGACAGGATCACGGCGCATGGACGGGTGCTGGCCGCCCTGCCCGTGCACCCGCGACTGGGGCATATGCTGACCCGCGCGGGGGCGCAGGCCGCGCCCTTGGCAGCACTGCTGGAGGCGCGCGACCCGCTGCGCGGGGCTGGCTGCGACCTCGCGCTGCGCCTGACGGCGCTGGATGGCGGTGCTGTCCCGGCGGCCGCCGACCGCAGCGCCCTCGCGCAGATCAGGGCCGAGGCAAAACGGCTGGCGCAGGGCATGCCGCAGAGGCCGGCCCTGACGGCGGGTCAGATGGCGGCACTGGCATATCCGGACCGGATCGCGCTGCGCCGCCCCGGCGATGACCCGCGCTATCTGCTTTCGGGTGGCAAGGGGACCATGATGGAGCCGGGCGACCCGCTGGCCGGTCAACGCATGCTGGTCGTCACCGATACCGACGGCAACCCGCGCGAGGCGCGGATCTGGCAGACCGCCAGCATCGACGAGGCCGCACTTCGGGCGGTGCTGGGCAACCGTATCGCCTGGCGCAACACCTGTGTGTGGTCGCGTCGCGACGGGCGCGTATTGGCACGCCGTCAGGAATGCCTGGGGGCCATTGTGCTGGACGACAGGCGCTGGGACGATGCCCCGCCCGAAACCATCGCGGGCGCGATGCTGGACGGGGTGCGCCAGTTGGGCCTGCGCCCCAGCCGGGCAGCCCAACGGTTTCGCGCCCGCGTGGCGCTGGTCCGTGACGACGGGACCGATCTGCCGGATCTGTCCGACGACGCACTGATGGCGACGCTGGATGACTGGCTGTTGCCGCATCTGGGGACAGCGCGATCAACACAGGACTGGGCCAATTTCGACCTGCTGGACCCGCTGCGCGCCATGCTGGACTGGACCCAGATGCAAGCCCTCGACAGGGCCGCCCCCCCTGCATTCACCACGCCGCTGGGGCGGCATATTCCGATCGACTACGACAGCACGGTTCCGGAAATCACCCTGCGCATTCAGGAAATGTTCGGTCAGACAACACATCCGACCATCGGCAAGACCCCGCTGCGCGTCACGCTGCTGTCGCCCGGACACAAACCCGTTCAGACCACGCAGGACCTGCCCGGATTCTGGGAAACGTCCTATGCGGACGTGCGGCGTGACATGCGCGGGCGCTATCCGCGCCACCCCTGGCCAGAAGATCCCAGAGACGCGGATCCAACTTTGCGTGCAAAGCCGCGCAAGCGTTAGTTGCTATTTTACGCCAAACCCCTACCTTGGGTGACAATAACGCAGAAAAATGACCGAGATTGCGCGCAGTGACCGCTGAAACGAAATTTGCTGATCCGACTGAGGTTGCGCCCGACACCGTGACGCAGGTCGCGGCTTTGTGTCATCGCAAGGGTGAAAAAGGACGCGAAGTCCTCTTGGTCACGTCCTCACGCGGGCGCTGGATCTTGCCCAAGGGTTGGCCGATCGATGGATTGACCGACGCCGAGGCCGCCATGCAGGAAGCCTGGGAAGAGGCTGGCGTGCGCAAGGGTTCCGTCAGCCGCAAGCCCGTAGCCAAGTTCCTCGGCGCAAAACGGTTCAGCGATGGCCGCCAGGTCCCCGCCAAGATCAAGGTCTATGCGATCCGTGTGCGCGAGACCGCCCGCAAATACCCCGAACACAAGCGCCGCGACCGGCGCTGGGTCAGCCTGCCCAAGGCAGCCAAGCTGCTGTCGGACAAGGGATTTCGCAAGGCGCTCAAGGCGCTTTGACGCGTCAGCCCTGCAGGCAGTAGCGCATGATTGCCTTTTGGGCGTGCAGGCGGTTTTCAGCCTCGTCGAAGATCACGGAATGCGGGCCATCCATCACGCTGCTGGTCACCTCGTCGTCGCGGTGTGCCGGCAGGCAGTGCATGAACAACGCATCAGGATTGGCCTGCGCCATGAGCGCATCATTGACCTGATAGCCGCGCAGCTGGTTGTGGCGGCGTTCACGCGCCGAGGCCGGATCATGCATGCTGACCCAGGTATCGGTCACCACCAGATCCGCCCCCTGCACCGCGCGCGCCGGATCGCGTTCGATGCTGTACAACCCGCTGAGTGCCGGTTCGGGATCAAGCGGAGCGGGACCGGTGAACACCAGCTCGAAATCGAATTGCTTGGCCGCATGGGCAAAGCTGGCAAAGACGTTGTTGCCGTCGCCGGACCAGACGACCTTGCGGCCCTTGATGGGGCCGCGGTGTTCCTCGAACGTCATGATGTCGGCCATGATCTGGCAGGGATGCGTGCGGTTGGTCAGGCCGTTGATCACCGGAACGGTGGCATATTCCGCCATTTCCAGCAGTGTCGCCTCTTCGAATGTGCGGATCATGATGAGATCGACATAGCGCGACAGCACGCGCGCCGTATCGGCGATCGTCTCGCCGTGGCCCAGCTGCATGTCGGCCCCCGACAGAACCATCGTCTGCCCCCCCATCTGCCGCACGCCCACGTCGAAACTGACGCGGGTCCGGGTCGAGGGTTTTTCAAAGATCAGCGCGACAATGTGGTCCTGCAACGGCTGTTCCGCGTCGGGGCGGCCCTTGGGATGGCCGTTGCGGGCCTGTTTCATCCGCATGGCGTCGTCGATGATCGCCCGCAGATCGGCGGCGGGTGTCACGTGAAGGTCGAGAAAATGGGTCATGGTCGTTTCCTTGGCGGGCGAAGGCCGGGGGTTTCACACCCCCGGACCCCCGTGGAGTATTTCAGGCAAGATGATGCGCGACAGTCGCGGCGGCGGCGTCCAACCGGTCGATGGCCTGTGCGATTTCGTCGTCGGTGATTGTCAGCGGCGGCAGCAGACGGATGACATTGTCGGCGGCAGGCACGGTCAGGATGTCCTGCGCGTAGCCGGCCTGCACGATGTCGGTGTTGGTCGCCTTGCATTTGAGGCCCAGCATGAGGCCCGCACCGCGCACGCCCTCGAACACGTCCGGATGGCTGGCAACAAGGCCCTCAAGCTTTTGTCGCAGAAGGCCCGCCTTGCGGTTGACCTCGGCCAGAAAGGCAGGGTCCGCGATGATATCCATGACGGCGTTGCCGACGGCGCAGCCCAGCGGGTTGCCGCCGTAGGTCGATCCATGGGTACCCGCGGTCATGCCGGAGGCGGCCCGTTCGGTTGCCAGAACGGCCCCGAGGGGGAAACCGCCGCCGATGCCCTTGGCCACCATCATGATGTCCGGGGTAATGCCGGACCATTCATGGGCAAACAGCTTGCCCGTGCGGCCCACGCCGCATTGCACCTCGTCAAAGATCAACAGCAGGCCGTGTGCATCGGCGAGGTCGCGCAACCCCTTGAGGCATTGGTCAGGCACGGGACGGATCCCGCCTTCGCCCTGGACCGGTTCGATCAGGATGGCGCAGGCGGTGGGTTGCGCGGCGGCCTGCGTCAGGGCGTCGTGATCGCCAAAGTCCAGATGGATGAAGCCGGGCAGCAGCGGGCCGAAGCCCTTGGTCATCTTCTCGGAGCCGGCCGCGGCGATACCGGCAGAGGACCGGCCGTGAAAGCTGCCCGAAAAGGTGATGATATCCGTGCGGTCGGGCTGACCAGCATCGTAAAAGTGCTTGCGCGCCATTTTCACGGCTAGTTCGCAGGATTCCGTGCCGGAGTTGGTGAAGAACACCGTATCGGCAAAGGTATGTGTGACCAGCTTGTCGGCCAGCGCCTGTTGCGCCGGGATCTGGTACAGGTTCGAGGTATGCCACAGCGCCTGTGCCTGATCCGTCAGTGCGGCGACCAATGCGGGATGTGCATGTCCCAGGGCGTTGACCGCGATGCCGGCCCCCAGGTCCAGAAATCGGCGCCCGTCGTCCGCGATCAGCCAGGTGCCCTCGCCCTTTTGAAAGGCAAAGGGTGCGCGGTTATAGGTCGGCAGGACGGATGGGATCATGGGATCATTCCTATGGGACGCGTCAAAGCCCGTTTGATGCCGAAGCAGCGCAGGCAGGTCAACGATTTTTCAGGGGGTTAGGACAGACGAGCAGCAGCGGACGCAGGTCAGCGTCGGCGTCGGATCAAGGATGATGTGCACGTTGTCATGCCGCGCGTGTAACCGGCGCGTGACGCAGGGGCAAGCCCTATCAAGCCTTGAGCCGGTAGCCACGGTCGAGCCAGCGCCAGACCAGCCCCAGGACCGCCACGTTAGCCACCAGCACGATCACCAGACCCAACCAGGGCGAGCTGTCAGAGACGCCGATCATGCCGTAACGCACGCCGTCGATGATGTAGAAAAACGGGTTGGCATGGGATGCGGCCTGAAGCGGGCCGGGCAATGCCTCGATGCTGTAGAACGTGCCCGACAGGAACGACAGCGGGGTGACGAGAAAGTTGGAAATGGCGGACAGCTGGTCGAATTTGTTGGCGAAAATGCCGGCGATCATGCCCAGACCGCCCATGAACAATGACCCGAGGGTCACGAAGGTCAGCACCCAGAACACGTTTTGCACCGCCACGCCAAGAAAGATCCACGACCCCAGCGCAATGACAAAGGCCACGATCAAGCCGCGCGCCAAAGCGCCCGCCAGATAGCCGATCAACAGTTCCAGCGCGGACAGCGGCGGCATGAGCGTATCGACGATATTGCCACCCACCTTGGCGCTGGCGAGGCTGGACGAGGTATTGGCGAATGCGTTCTGGATCACCGTCATGATCAGGATGCCGGGTGCCAGAAACGTCATGAACGGCACACCCATCACGTCGCCGCGCTGTGGCCCGATGGCGATGGTAAAGATCATCAGCAACAGGCCCGCGTTGATCAGCGGTGCCATGACCGTCTGTGACCATACATTCATGAACCGGCGCACCTCGCGTCCCGCGAGGGTCAGCGTGCCTTGGGTATTCCAGCGGCCGAAACGGCGCACACCCATCTGGGTCGGCGGGGTCGATGGGGTCATGGCGGTCTCCTTTGCGTCGGGGACAGACATAGCGATCTGGGCTGAATTGGCCAGTATCCGCATTTGACGGGTCGGCGTGGTTGTATCCGCCGCTGGCATGCTTAGAATAGGGATAACCTGAAAAAGAGCGCAGGCCGGTCATGCGACCGCGCCTGCCGCATGCAGTGAAGCAAGGAAAGCCGATGTCCTGGACAGACGAACGTGTCGAGACGCTGAAACGGATGTGGGGCGAAGGCCAGTCAGCCAGCGTGATCGCCAAGGAATTGGGTGGCGTGACCCGCAACGCCGTGATCGGCAAGGTCCACCGTCTGGGCCTGTCGAACCGCGCGGGGTCTGCCGCTGCCGCACCCGCCGAAACCGAAGCCGCACCGGCACCCGTTGCAGAAACATCTGCGGCGGACGAAAAACCCGAGATGATGACCAGATCGGCTGCACCGCCCCCCAAGGCCAAAAAGGTCGCCGGTGAAGAAGAGGTCGAGGAGCTGGACGAAAACGGTATCCCGATTTCCGCCGCGCGCCGTGCGATCATTCCCGCAGGCCAGCCGCTGCCGCCGCAGCCCAGCGCCAATGAAATTTCGCCGGAAGCACTGGCAAAGGTCAACGAGGTCGAAAAGACCGCGCGCAAGATCGGACTGATGGATCTGACCGAAAAGACCTGCAAATGGCCCGTGGGTGACCCTGCAACGCAGGATTTCTGGTTCTGCGGCCTGCCATCGCAAGCGGGCAAACCCTATTGCGAGGCCCATGTCGGCGTTGCGTTCCAGCCCATGTCGTCGCGCCGCGATCGCCGTCGCTAAGCCAATCGGCAAAGTAACCGAGGGCCGTGCCGGAGAGATCCTGCGCGGCCCTTTTTCATTTTGCGCACACTTGAGGTCGGCGAAACCTAGGTTTTTCCGCAGCGCAGCATATATCTGACAGGCTAGCGACAGCCCGCAGACGCGAAAGGACAGCACATGCCGAACCTTGCACTGATCACCGGTGCCTCTTCTGGTATTGGAATGGAATTTGCCCGGTATCACGCCAGCAAAGGCGGCGATCTGATCATCACGGCCCGCAGTGCGGACAAGCTGGCGGCCCTGAAGGCCGAGCTGGAACAGGCCCATGCGGTCAGCGTGCAGGTGATCCCGGTTGATCTGGGGGCCGATGGTGGCGCACAGGCGCTGCTGTCACAGATTGGTGACGCCACAGTGGATGTGCTGATCAACAACGCAGGCTTTGGCGGACACGGCATGCATATCGAACGTGATCTGGCAGCAGAGCACGCGATGATCGACCTCAACGTCAAGGCGCTGATGACCCTGAGCCATGCCATCGGCTCCGGTATGGCCGCGCGCGGCAAAGGGCGCATTCTGAACGTGGGGTCCACCGCAGGCATGATCCCCGGCCCGCTACAGGCGGTCTATTTCGCAACAAAAGCTTTCGTGCGCAGCTATTCGCTGGCGCTGGCCGAGGAACTGCGCCGCAAGGGCGTCACGGTAACCGTTCTGGCACCGGGCTATGTGGAAACCGGGTTTGCCGATGCCGCCGATCTGGGCGGCACCGGTCTGGTCAGCGGCGGAGGGGCCAGCGCCGCAGAGGTCGCAAAATTTGGCTACGACGCAATGTTGGCCGGCAAGTTGCACGTCATCAACGAACCCAAGCTGTCGTTTGCGCTGAATTGGGTCCTGCCCCAGCTGCCACTGCGTGCGGTCATGTCGAACGTCCGCAAGATGCAGGAAAAGCGCACCTAGTCCTCGTCTTCCCAATTGCTGCCGATCGCTTCGCGGTCGGACCTGCGTTCCCTGTCGACCATCTCCTCGACCTCGTTCAACTCTTCGGATGTCGCATCTTCGGGGCGGCTTTCGGCGGCTTCCTGCGGAGTCAACAGCAGCTTGAAATACATCGGAAAGTGGTCGGAGTTGATATCAGGCAACCGTTTCATGTCGATCAGGCGAAATCGTGCGTCGTGGAACAGGTGGTCCAGCGGCCAGCGCATCAGTGGCATGCGCGCCGAGAACGTGTTGTAGAAACCGCGCCCCACGCGCGGGTCCAGCAGGCCGGACACGTTCTGAAACCGTTTGGTCGTGATCGACCAGGCCACGTCATTCATGTCACCTGTCACGATGGCAGGCAGCGGATCGTCGCTGACCTCGATCCCGATGGCACCCAGTTCCGCGTCACGTCCTTCGGTCGATTGATATGGCACGGGCGGTTCGGGATGCGTGACATAGAGGCGGAAAGCCTGCCCGGATGGCAGCGTGACGCGCGCGCGCAGTGACGGCACCTCGTCCACGACCAGGTTGCGGAATGCAGCTTCCTCCAGGGCGTATTTGCTGAAAATGGCCATGCCGTACCCGTTGTCATAGGGTTGCGACATGACGTGCGGGTATCTGTCGGCCAATGGGGACAGGCCTTCGATCCAGTCTGCATCGGTTTCCAGTGCTGTCACGATATCCGGCTCGTGCGTGCGGACCAGCTGTATCAGCCGGTCGTAGTCACGGTTCGATTTTTTGACGTTCGCGGCGATCAGGCTGATGGTGTGCCCCGGTTCGATCGCCTCATGAACGGCCGGTCGCGTCGATTGGGTGTGCCAGATCGGCAGATAGCGCCCGATGTAGAACCCCTGGTTCAGGCCGCACAGCACAAGCGCCGCAATCATCCACATCGCCCCCTCTGGTTGCAACCAGATCGCGAGGGGGATCAGAACCAAGAGCAGCATCAGCACTTGCTGGCGCGGGAAATCGGCCGACCGGACGAACCCGTGCGAAATCCGCAGCAATGGCACGATGGTCATCACGATGACGAACCCGGTCAGGCCCCACAGCAGTATCGAAATCATGTTTCAGCCTTTTCATTGCGCCAATCTGACGCACCAACGCATCTCGCGGCGGTTTGGCTCCGTCCAGTGGGAAAAACCATTGCCGGCACCGCGCCCCCTTTTCGCATTGGCCCGACAGGCGTATAGCCGCGCCATGACACAAAACCCGCCAGAACTCCGCCCCGACCTCGCACGTGCCCGCGTGACAGAAACCCGCCGCCCCGGCCAACCCGTGATCGGGATGGTGTCGCTGGGCTGTCCCAAGGCGCTGGTCGACAGTGAACGCATCCTGACGCGTCTGCGCGCCGAAGGCTACGCCATTTCGTCGGATTATGCAGGGGCCGAGGCGGTGATCGTGAACACCTGCGGTTTTCTGGACAGCGCCAAGGCCGAAAGCCTGGAGGCCATCGGCGAGGCATTGGTCGAAAACGGCCGGGTCATCGTGACGGGCTGCCTGGGAGCAGAGCCGGATTACATCCGCGAACATCACCCCAGCATCCTCGCCGTGACGGGGCCGCACCAATACGAACAGGTGCTGGATGCGGTCCATACCGCCGTGCCGCCATCGCCCGATCCATTCGTGGACCTGTTGCCCGCACGCGGCGTGTCGCTGACGCCACGGCATTACAGCTATCTCAAGATTTCCGAGGGCTGCAATCACAAGTGCAAGTTCTGCATCATCCCCGACATGCGCGGCAAACTGGCGTCACGTCCGGCCCACGCCGTGCTGCGCGAGGCCGAAAAACTGGTCGAGGCCGGGGTGCGTGAACTGCTGGTGATCTCTCAGGACACCAGCGCCTACGGGTTGGACCGCAAGTACGACCTGAACCCGTGGAAGGGTGGCGAGGTGCGGAGCCACATCACCGATCTGGCGCGGGAACTGGGCACGCTGGGGGCGTGGGTGCGGCTGCATTACGTCTATCCCTATCCGCATGTGCGCGACATGATCCCGCTGATGGCTGACCCTGCGTCTGGCGTGCTGCCCTATCTGGATATTCCGTTCCAGCATTCCCACCCCGACGTGCTGCGCCGCATGGCCCGCCCCGCCGCCGGGTCCAAGACGCTGGAGGAAATCACCGCCTGGCGCGCGATCTGCCCTGACATCACGCTGCGTTCGACCTTTATCGTGGGGTATCCGGGCGAAACCGAGGCTGAATTCCAGCATCTGCTGGATTGGATGGACGAGGCGCAACTGGACCGCGTGGGGTGTTTTCAATACGAAAACGTCGCCGGCGCCCGGTCCAACGCCCTGCCCGACCATGTCGCGCCCGAGGTCAAGCAGGACCGCTGGGATCGGTTTATGGCAAAAGCGCAAGCAATATCCGAGGCGAAACTACAGGCCAAGGTTGGAAAAGTGCTGGAGGTCATCGTCGATGACATCGACAGCGACGGCATCGCCACCTGCCGCACCTGGGCCGATGCACCCGAAATCGACGGCAACCTGTTCATCGACGAGGGCACCGAAGGGTTGTCGGTCGGTGACGTGGTCAAGGTCACCGTAGACGAGGCGGGAGAGTATGATTTGTGGGGGGCCATTCTGGCCGAGTAGACCGTTCACCCAAGAGCGAGGAGCCACAAACCAGGCGGACCGGACTCCGTGGCTCGCTACATTATTGCCGCCTACTTTGATGAAGGTCGACAGAGAACTTGCCTCGGTTGAAGTGAGTGGATCTCAACATGTGGCACCGGCATGACCCAGGGTCGTGACGATGCCTTGACGTCCCGCCCGGCATCGCCGGGCAGCGCCCGGACCTCCCCCCAGGGGAGGGCGCTTCGCACCCGCCCCGAGGTCCGAGCGTTGCCCTCTTGTTCGCATCAAGGGTGAGGTCAGCGCAGTCTTGGCAGCTTTTACCCTACCCTGCTCCCAGATCGTCCAGATACACACGCACCGCGTCCTGGACGCGGCGAAAGCGGTCTCCGCCGAGTTTTGTGCCGCCGAACCAGCGGGTGACGACAATGATGTGGCCGGTCAGGCCTTCGCGCTCCAGCATCCGCAGAATGACCATCCCGGCACCGGATTCGCCGTCGTCGTTTTTCAGCGGACCGTCAGGTAGCAGCACGGCCCAGGTGTTATGCGTGGCCTTGGCGAATTTCTTGTTCCGGCACAATGTCTTGACGAACGCCTTGGCCGCGTCCGCGCTATCCACCGGCCCGCCAGAGACAGCATAGGTCGACCCACGGTCGCTGAGTGCTTTGTCGATGATCCGCATGCCTCTGTCTAACCTGTGCGGTCCCCTGCTGACAGGGGGGGCCGAACGACATTCGTGACCCAGCGTCATACTATGGTCGTAGGGCAAAGCGTTTATGGTCGGGACATGATCCAGACCTACCCGACCCAGGACCCCTCTGCCCGGCGCGCCGACTGGGCTGTCCACACGCTCGGCACGGCCTTTGCCGTGATCGGTGGTGCGCTGCTGGTCATCTGGGCTGCGTTGAATACCAGCGGTGGCACCATCGCGGCACTGTCGGTCTACGGGTTCGGCCTGGTGGCGACGTTCCTCGCGTCCAGCCTCTATCACATGACGCCCTGGCACCGGGTCCGTCCGACCCTGCGGCGCATCGACCATGCCGCGATCTATGTGATGATTGCGGGCACGGTGACACCGCTGGCGGTGATGGTGCATTCACCCTTTGCCTATGCAGTGCTGGCCGCGATCTGGGCGATCGGGCTGGTGGGCGTGGTGCGCAAGCTGTTTTTCTGGGCGACACCGGGCCGGTTCGGCCCGCTGATCTATCTGGCGATGGGCTGGCTGGGCATCCTGCTGGTCCGCGACCTGATGGGGCTGGTGCCCGGTGTGGCGCTGATGCTGATGCTGGCGGGTGGCGCGCTTTATTCCGTGGGCGTGCTGTTCTACAGCCGCGAAAGCCTGCGGTTTGCGACCGCGATCTGGCACGGGTTCGTCGTCGCCGCCTCGGCCTGTTTTTTCGCGGCAATCACGATCAGCACGGTGGCGCTGACCTAGAACCCCAGCGCGCCTGCGGCCTCGGTCACCACGCGGACCCGGTCGGCATTGGCCGGATGCGTCCCCAGGAACGTGTTGCCGGGATCAGGTATCCGAAAGAAGAATTCAGCCCCCCGCAGCGGGTCATAGCCCGCACGCGCCGCAATGACCGTGCCCAGCGCATCGGCCTGCAATTCGAACTGCTGCGAATAAGTGCGTGCGCCCACGGCCGCGCCAAAGGCCGCTGCCTCGCGCCGCGTGCGTGGATCGTCGGACAGGCCGACCAGCTGCCCCATGACGGCGGCCCCGATGGATGCGGCCTGTCGCTGCTGCGCGATGTGACCCAAGATGTGATGCGCCGCCTCGTGGCTCAGGATGAACGCCAGTTCGTCCGCATTGCGCGCCTCGGCCACCAGGGTGCCGGTAAAGGCGATCAGCGGCTGATTGCCATTCACCAGCGTCTGAAAGGCATTGGGCGGTGACCGCGGATTGGCGTCGATGGCGAATTCGAAATCGCAGTTCGGCTCGATCCCGGCGGCACGGCATTCCGCCTCGGCGACGGGTTCAATGCGGTCCACGACCTGAACCAGCATCTGCACCGCAGCCTCGGCGTCCATCCGGTCAACCAGCCGCGATCCGGCGGCGGCCTGGGGCGACATGACGACGGGCGAAGGCACGGCCACCGGGGCGGTCGGGCGCGGGTTGGCCGCACAGGCGGTCAGCACCAACAGGGCAACCACAGCGCAGATCCATCGCATCATCGTCGTCCCATCCCTATTTGCAGAGCACCCTCCCTTAGGTATCACGCGGCCCGGACACCGCCACCCCCCGGTCAATGACACTTGCGTCAAACCGCCCTTGGCGCACGCGCGGGACCGCGCTAGGTTCAGGGCATGTTTACCATTGAGCACGACTTTGACGCGACGACGGTCACCCTGGTGGATGACGCAGGTCCCCCGTTCCAGGAGGATGTGATCGTCAACACCTTTGACGATTGCGTCACGGTCAGCCAGTTCGACCCCCGCTTGGGGGAAAACCGTACGATCACCCTGTCATTGGGGCAGGTCCGCGACCTGTTCGCGGCCCTTGATCTGCCAGAGGGGGCCTATGCCCTGAAACCCGCACCGGACAAATCCTAAGCCGGTCCGTCGGTTTCCCTCCGGTCCGGCAACACCCAAACCAGGGCCTGCGCCGATCGCATGGTTGCCGCGTTGTTGCTGCACGCTTATCTGTGCCGTAACAGTTACGAGGATACCCCATGCCCGACCGCAATCAACACGCACTGGATTTTCTGCTGACGCGGCGCTCGCGCCCCAGCAAGACATTGACGACACCGGTCCCCACACGCGACCAGTTGACCGAAATCCTGACTGCCGCGGCCCGCAGCCCCGATCACGGCAAGCTGGAACCCTGGCGGTTCATCGTGTTGGAGCGCGCCGCCCTGCAACGGCTGGCCGATGCCGTTCCCGCCGCCGCCGCACAGGCCGGCATCCCAGAGGACAAGATGATGAAACAGCGCGACCAGTTCGCCCATGCGAACCTGGCCGTCGTCGTCGTCGAAAGCCCCAAACACTCGGACAAGGTGCCGACCATCGAACAGACCTACGCTGTGGGCGGTGTCTGCCTTGCGCTGGTGAACGCAGGCCTTGCGGCTGGCTGGGGGACCAACTGGCTGTCGGGCTGGGCCAGCCATGACGCCGAATTCGTGCAGACCCACCTTGGGCTGAACCATGATGAACGGGTTGCAGGCATCATCCACCTGGGCACCGAAACCTCGGCACCGCCGGACCGCCCGCGCCCCGATCTGGATCAGATCACGACCTGGGTCGCTACATGATCCTGACGGCGTTTTTCAAGGCGCTGTCGCAATTGCCCGACCCCCGGTTCCAGCGCGTGCTGTGGCTGGGTGTCGGTCTGACGTTGGCACTGCTGGTCGGCGCCTATCTGCTGATCCTGGGTGTGATCGGCTGGTTTGTGTCTGACCCCGTGTCCCTGCCCTGGATCGGCGAAGTGACCTGGATCGACAACCTGCTGGGTTGGGGATCATTGTTCGGAATCCTGATCGCATCGGTTTTCCTGATGATCCCGATTGCATCCGCAATCACATCGCTGTTTCTGGATACCGTCGCAGAGGCGGTCGAGGATGCCCACTATTTAGACCTGCCCCATGTTGCCCCCACGTCGATCATCGACGGGCTGCGCGACAGCATCGGGTTTCTGGGGGTGCTGGTGGGTGCGAACCTTGTGGCGCTGATCGGATATGTGCTGCTGCCGTTTGCCGCGCCGTTCATATTCTACGGGCTGAACGGCTACCTGCTGGGCCGCGAGTATTTTCAGGTCGCAGCCATGCGCAGGCTGGGCCGCACCGGTGCGCAGGCCCTGCGCAAACAGCATATGGGCACGATCTGGGCCGCGGGAATCCTGATGGCGCTACCGCTGTCCATCCCGCTGGTGAACCTGTTCGTCCCGATCATCGGGGCTGCCACGTTCACACATTTGTATCACAGGATCACTCGGACCGCAGGCTTGGCGGGCCCATCCGGTTGAACCAGTCGAAATCGCGCACTTCAATTGCACCCGACAGGATGATCCCCGCGACGACGATGTAAATACCGATCGCCCAAAAGGTCGTCGTCCTTGCCTTTTTCTTGAAACTGAATTCGGCCGGAGCCGAGGCATGGGTGCCCGGCTCGATCTCGTTGGTGTCGCCTTGCGTCACGTTGCGCAGGGGCAGCACGATGAACAGCGTCATCCACCAGATCACGGCGAACAGCACGATGGCGGAAATGATGCTCATGGTTCAGACCTCTTCAAGTTCGATGAGACAGCCCTGGAAATCCTTGGGGTGCAGGAACAGGACGGGTTTGTTGTGGGCACCGATCTTGGGTTCACCGTTGCCAAGGACGCGCGCGCCCGTCGCCACCAGCTTGTCACGGGCGGCGATGATGTCGTCGACCTCGTAGCAGATGTGGTGGATGCCGCCGGCCGGGTTCTTGTCCAGAAAGTTCTGGATCGGGGATTCCGCGCCCAGCGGGTGCAGGAATTCGATTTTCGTATTCGGCAGTTCGACAAAGATCACGGTCACACCGTGATCGGGTTGATCAATTGCAGGACCGACCGCAGCCCCCAGCGCGCCGCGATATTGTTCGGCGGCAGCGTCAAGGTCCGGCACGGCGATGGCCACGTGGTTCAAGCGTCCGATCATCACATTCCCCTTGCATTTCGCCAGTGTTATGCAGGCCGGGCAGCCCGTTGCCAAGAGCAGGGCGGATTTTCCGCTGCGACATTAAGCTCTCCTTCACCTTGGGATGATTGTCTGGCCGCAGACGTTCAGATCATAGGAGTGGGGACATGGACAACGTCGATGAATTCATGGTGCGGCGACCGCCGACCGCATTGCGGCCGCTGTTGGGCATGACACTGCTGGTCGTCGAGGACAGTCGCTTTGCCTGCGAGGCGGTGCGCATGCTGTGCATGCGGTCGGGCGCACGCGTGCGCCGGGCCGACAGTCTGACCAGCGCGATGAAACATCTGTCGATCTACCGACCGACGGCGATTATCGTCGATGTCGGTCTGCCTGACGGGTCCGGTCTGACACTGATCCGGCAATTGGCGCAGGCAACGCCGCGGATCGATGTGATCCTTGGCACATCCGGTGATCCGGACACGGGCGGTGACGTCATCGCGGCAGGGGGTGACGGTTTTCTGCCCAAACCGATCGCCAGCCTGTCGGATTTTCAACAGGCAATCCTGTCGCATCTGCCCGCCAACCGCCAACCACAGGGACCCCGGATTCTGTCGGCGGAACAGGTCGCACCCGACCGGATCGCCTATCGCGAAGACCTGGAATACGCGGCCAAGGTGCTGAAACAGGATCAGGGCGGTGACACGCTCGATTACGTTGCGGGGTTTCTCGTCGGGATCGCGGATAGCGCAGGCGATACGGACCTGGCCTGCATGGCCAATCGTCTGATCCATGACCGGCGGCAGGGGGACCCATCAGACGGGCCGCTGAACAGCCTCATGGATATGGTGACAGCCCGCCTGAAAACGGCGTCAGGGTTCTAGGGGCCGGTCGCTGACACCAGCGCAGGATCGGATGCGACGCGACAGGGTGTCGTCAACGCCCCCAGACTGCTTCGTTGCTGGCCAGCCCCGTCAAAATTTGCCGGTGCCAACCAACCCAGATAGGCGGGGCGCAGACCTGTCCAATCCCCATCCGTCATCGCGAACCAGGCGGTGTCCCGATTGCGTCCCTTGACGATCAGATGTTGACGGAATGTCCCCTCATAGCTGAACCCCAGCCGCTGTGCCGCCCGGCGCGAGGGCATGTTCAGCGCGTTGCATTTCCAGACCATGCGTCGATAACCAACAGCAAAGGCCCAGTCGCACAAAAGAAAGAACGCTTCGGTGGAGATGGGCGTGCGTTGCACATCCGGCGACAGGTTGACGTTGCCGATTTCGATCGCGCCTGCGGCTGTATCGACGTTCATCAGGCAAGCATAACCCAGCGGATCGGTGGCCCCTGCCCTGCAAATCGCAAGGGCCAGCCCGTCCAAGGCACAAGCAGCCGCCATGATCGCACCAAAATCATCGACCGTCGCAGGCGATGCATCGAACAAATAGTCGAACAGCCAGGGATGCGGTCCGATGCGGTCGAACAACGGGGCGGTATCGCGCGCGGGATCCAGCGGGCGCAGATGCGCATGATGCCCCGTCAGGGTCAGGTCAGCGGGCGGATCAGCAGGCGGCCGCCATTGCACGACGATCGGCCCGACAGGACGCTCAACCACCGGATCAGACAGCCAGCCGTGGCGCATCGGCCATGTCCAACCCCGGAAAGATCGTGTCTTCGATATCGCTGCGCGACAGGCCGAACAGGTCCTGCATGACACGACCGGCGGCGGCCCGCACATCCGATGTCGGCATCAGGTCGCGCCGATCGAACAGATCGGCCTCGGCCAATCCAGGCCAGCGTCCCAGGACCTGCCCGCCACGCAGCGCCCCGCCCGCAAACAGCATCGCACCGCCCGTGCCATGATCGGTGCCCAATGTTCCGTTTTCGTGCGCCGTGCGTCCGAATTCGGTCATGCACAGCACCGCAGTCTGTTCCCAGACCGGGCCCAGCCCGTCCCGCAGTGTCAGGATCGTTTCGGTCAGATTTTCCAACGCGCTGTTCAACTGGATGTCCTGACGGCTGTGCGTATCCCAGCCGTGCAACGAAAAACTGGCGATCCGCGTCTCGGCGCGCAGGCGCTGCGCGGCAAAAGCGGCGACCCCTGCATGTCCCCGCGTGGGGGCCGGTGCCATCATCATGCCCATCTCGCCGTCTGCGCCCGCCTCCTCTGCGTCGGCGGTTGCCTCGGTAAACAGGGTATCGGCAATGTCGACGGCCCGCAGTGCCGCGTCGCGAAAGATAGGATCGTCATGCAGGATCAGGTCCAGCAGACGTCGCGATTGCGGTGACAGGTCCAGTTCCGACCGAGGCGACCATTGCAGATAGGGGTTGGTCCCGGACAGGATCTTCATCTGTTCGTGACCCACCGAATAGGCGGTTTCGGCCGTCATGCCGGGGACAATGCCCAACATCCGGTTCAGCCAGCCGCTGCGCGTTTCACCGGCGGGAAATGTCCCTGCCTCCAGCACGTCCTGCGCGTCAAAATGACTGCGCGGTCCGCGATATGGTGACGACGTGGCGTGCAGCGCCCCGAACTGCCCCGCATCCCACAAGGCACGCAAGCCCGACAAACCGGGGTGAAGGGCCCAGGCATCGTTCAACCCCAGACCGGCGGTTTCCATCAACCGCGGGCGCAGGCGCGCAAGGTCAGTGTCACCGATGGGACGTATGACATCAAGGCCATCCAGCCCGCCCCGCAGCACGATCACCACCAGACGCGCATCCCATGGCCCCTGTGCAAGCGCCACGGGCGTCACCAGTGGACTGGCCGCAAGAGAACAGCCAAGGGCGAGACTGCGCGTCAGAAATGCACGGCGATCCATCTTCAAATCCTTTGAAATGCGGGTGACGTCAGCACGAGGCCGATGCCTTCGGACCGGGTTTCGGCGCTGCTGGCCGCGAAAGTGACCTCGGCCGGGGCATCCGGACCCAAGGCGGTCTGCACGAAATCACGTGGATCAGGCAGCGGGTCCAACATGACACGTGGGGCCCCCATGGCCCAGTTGATGCGCCCCGCCAGACCCTGCGGCGTGATCCAGCTTTCCGCGTCCTCTGGCCAACCGTCCGGGCCAGACGGTGCCTGATAGGGCTGGCCCATGACCTGCAAGGGCCGCAGCATCCAATCCCGGTAATCCGCCGGTCGCATGTTCAGGATGCCATCACCGTCGACCCCCAAGGCACGCAGACTGGCCATCACGAACAGATCGGGGCGGCGCACCTTGGACCGGCGCGGTGTCCAGGCCGCCGGATGTGACAGCATCGCCTCTGTCACCGCCAAAAGATCCCCGCCCGTTTCGCGAAAAACGCCTGCCAGGGTCGCGACAAGGGCCGGTTCGGGCAGGTCCGACACGAAATGGACCACCAGCTTGGACGCGATGTGCTCCGCCACCTCGGGCCGGGTTGCCAGATCGATCAGTGCCGATTTCACGGTCTGCAAATCCGCCTCGGCACTGTAGCGGCGGCCCATCACCACCTCGGCCCCCGGTTCGGCACGATCGGTGCGATAGGCAAAACCCTGACGGAAATCATAGGTCACGCCGGTCAAAAGTTCGGCCAGTTCGGTGACATCCCGCTGGGTGAACGGTCCATCGGCGCCGAACAGGTGCAGTTCCAGCAACTCACGTGCGAGGTTTTCGTTCAGGCCGAACCCGCGTCTTTGCCCGACCGTGCTGTTTGGCCCGGTGGACACCCATTGATCGAGGTAGTGCAGCATCACCGGATGCAGCGTGGCCGCCAACACCATATCCGGGAACCGGCCCACCACATGGGGTCGGATTGCATCGGTGACGTAGGGTGTGATCATCGACCGAAAGGCAAAGGTTTTTGCCCGGACGGCAAAATGGTCCGCCCAGAACAATGTCAGGCGTTCGCGCAGCCCGTCATCGGTGGTCACGGCGCGCGCAATTGTCCGCAGGTGATCATTGCGACGGGTCACGTTCATGGCCTGTCGAAATGCACCTTCCTTCTGGCGCAGTTCCTCTTCTTCGGGCGTTCCGCGTGCCGCACGCCGCGCGGCGGCCGCAAAACGAAACTCTGCCATCGAGGGATCGGTCTCGTTCATGCCTGCGATCGGATAGCGGTCGGCGGCATGATCCGGCCCCGACAGCGATGCGATCATGGCCTGCACCGATGCAGGACCGGGCGCGGACGGCCCCAACCCCACGCCAAAGCGAAAGGCAGCAAGTGTCGGATCGAATGGAATGGTCATCGCGGCAAATCCTTTGGGATCGGATTATCATTTTTCGCACTGTGATGCACCTCAAACTCGCGCGGGTCCGGCACGACAAAAGACCGATTTTGATGGATGCCGAAATATTCGCACATGCGCTTGTGACTGGCGGAACCTTGCGCGACCGTGCGAAATTCACCAGATAGTGATACAAAGACGCGACCAAAGGACCGTTGTGATGATTGACCGCCGCCGCTTTCTGACATCTGCCGCCATCGGGGCCGGTGGGCTGACCTTGCCGACCCTGTTGCAGGCCCAAGAAGACACGCAAGCCATCGCAGAGCCGGCATTCGACATGTCGCCCAAGGTTGTGCAGCTGGACAACCCACTGCCCCCCGGTGAAATCCATGTGGTTCCAGATGTCTATTCGCTGTACTGGACCCTGCCTGACGCCGAAGCGATCCGCTATTACGTGGGTGTCGGCCGAGATGAGCTGTACGAGGCGGGCGAATTCACCGTAGGTGCAAAAAAGGAATGGCCCAGCTGGACCCCGACGCCCGACATGATCGAGCGTGATCCCGAATCCTATGCGAAATACGCCGACGGCATGCCCGGTGGCCCGGACAACCCGCTGGGCGCTCGGGCGCTGTATCTGTTCCAGCAGGGGATCGGTGACACGTTCCTGCGGATTCACGGCACGAACAAGCCAAGCACGATTCGCACCGATGTGTCGAATGGCTGCGCCCGCCTGACCAATGAACAGGTCATTGACCTTTATCCGCGCGTCCCGACTGGATCGCGCGTTTTTCTCTACGAAAAGAACCTCCTGCCCCGCGCCTGATGCGCCAGTGGCAATGAAAAAGGCGCGTCCCTTGCGGGGCGCGCCTTTTGCGTTGTCAGGTCGCGCGATTATTTGTCGGCGGGGATTGTCCGCAAGTGCAGCTCGCGCAGCTGTTCGTTCTGCGGCAGGCTGGGCGCGTTCATCATCAGATCCTCTGCGCGCTGGTTCATCGGGAACATGATGACCTCGCGGATGTTCGCCTCGTCGGCCAGCAGCATGACGATCCGGTCGATGCCGGCTGCACAACCACCGTGGGGCGGCGCGCCATATTGGAACGCGTTGACCATGCCGCCAAAGCGTTTCTCGACCTCGTCCTTGCCATAGCCTGCGATCTCGAACGCCTTGAACATGATTTCCGGGCGGTGGTTCCGGATCGCGCCGGACACCAGCTCATAGCCGTTGCAGGCCAGGTCATACTGGTAACCCAGCACCTGCAACGGGTCGCCCATCAGCGCCTCCATCCCACCTTGCGGCATGGAAAACGGGTTATGCTCGAAATCGATGCGGCCGGTTTCCTCGTCCTTTTCGTAGATCGGGAAATCGACGATCCAGGCAAAGGCAAAGCGGTCGGTGTCGATCAGTTTCAGTTCCTGACCGATCTCGGTGCGCGCACGGCCTGCGACCCCCTCGAATGCGGCAGGTTTTCCACCAAGGAAAAACGCCGCATCACCCACACCCAGACCCAGCTGCTGGCGGATCGCCTCGGTGCGTTCCGGTCCGATGTTCTTGGCCAGCGGACCGGCGGCCTCCATCCCCTCGCCCTGATCGCGCCAGAAGATATAGCCCATGCCGGGCAGACCTTCTTTTTGGGCAAAGGCGTTCATGCGGTCGCAGAATTTGCGGCTGCCGCCACCGGGGGCCGGAATGGCGCGGATTTCGGTGCCGTCCTGTTCCAGCAGCTTGGCAAAGATCGCAAAGCCCGAACCGCGGAAGTGGTCGCTGACGACCTGCATCTTGATCGGGTTGCGCAGGTCGGGCTTGTCGGTGCCGTACCACAGGGCCGCGTCGCGGTAGCTGATCTGTTCCCACGTCTGGTCGACTTTGCGGCCGCCGCCGAATTCTTCGAAAATGCCCCCGATGACAGGCTGAATCGTGTCGAACACGTCCTGCTGTTCGACAAAGCTCATTTCCAGATCGAGCTGGTAGAAATCGGTGGGCGACCGGTCGGCGCGCGGGTCCTCGTCGCGGAAACAGGGCGCGATCTGGAAATACTTGTCGTAGCCGGACACCATGATCAGCTGTTTGAACTGCTGCGGGGCCTGTGGCAGCGCATAGAACTTGCCCGGGTGCAGGCGCGAGGGCACAAGGAAATCGCGCGCGCCCTCGGGGCTGGACGCGGTGATGATCGGCGTCTGGAATTCGCGGAACCCCAGATCCCACATGCGCTGGCGCATGGACCGCACGACATCGGTGCGCAGTTTCATGTTGTGCTGCATCGCTTCGCGGCGCAGGTCGAGGTAGCGATACTTCAGCCGGGTTTCCTCGGGGTATTCCTGATCGCCAAAGACCTGCAACGGCAGTTCCCTGGCCGCACCCAGCACCTCGATGTCGCGGACAAACACTTCGATCTCGCCGGTAGGCAGCTTGGGGTTGACCAGCTCGGGGTCGCGGGCCTTTACCTCGCCGTCGATGCGGATGCAGTATTCGGCGCGGACCTTTTCCACGTCGGCAAAGGCCGCGGAATCGGGGTCGCACAGCACCTGCGTCACGCCGTAGGTATCGCGCAGGTCGATGAACAGGATGCCGCCGTGGTCACGGACCCGGTGGACCCAGCCGGACAGCCGGACCTTGTCACCGACATTCGCGGCCGTCAGATCGGCGCAGGTATGAGAGCGATAGGCATGCATGGCAGGGTCCTTGGGTCAAAAAACGGTTGTCCCGATACACCCCTTTGACCCCGATAAGTCAAGCATGGCACCCGTGCGCCGTGTCTGGGCGATCACGCCAGCCCGGAGGTGCCGATTTTTCGCGAAAAATCGGTTCCCGGTCATCGGGCCTTGCACCTTGCCCGCGCCCTTCTATAACGCGGACAATTTGCTGCAATTTGGGGGCCGCCATGCCAAAACGCGATGATATCAAGTCCATCATGATTATCGGGGCCGGTCCCATTGTCATCGGACAGGCCTGCGAATTCGACTATTCCGGCGCACAGGCCTGCAAGGCGCTGCGCGAAGAGGGCTACCGCGTCATCCTCGTGAACTCGAACCCTGCGACGATCATGACCGATCCCGGCCTTGCGGATGCCACCTATATCGAGCCGATCACCCCCGAGGTCGTGGCCAAGATCATCGCCAAGGAACGTCCCGACGCGCTGCTGCCCACGATGGGCGGACAGACGGGCCTGAACACCTCGCTGGCGCTGGCCGACATGGGCGTGCTGGAAAAATACAACGTCGAACTGATCGGGGCCAAGCGTGAGGCCATCGAGATGGCCGAGGACCGCAAGCTGTTCCGCGAGGCGATGGACCGGCTGGGGATCGAGAACCCCAAGGCCACGATCGTGACCGCGCCGAAAAAGGACGACGGCAAATTCGACATCAAGGCCGGCCTGCAGCTGGCCATCGACGCGATTGAATACGTGGGTCTACCTGCGATCATCCGTCCTGCCTTTACCCTTGGCGGCACCGGTGGGGGCGTGGCCTACAACCGTGACCAATACGAACATTACTGCCGCACCGGCATGGAAGCGTCACCCATGGCGCAGATCCTGATCGACGAATCCCTGCTGGGCTGGAAAGAATTCGAGATGGAGGTGGTGCGCGACACCGCCGACAACGCGATCATCGTCTGTGCCATCGAAAACGTGGACCCGATGGGCGTGCACACCGGCGACAGCATCACCGTGGCCCCTGCCCTGACGCTGACCGACAAGGAATACCAGATCATGCGCACGCACAGCATCAACGTGCTGCGCGAAATCGGCGTGGAAACCGGCGGGTCCAACGTGCAGTGGGCCGTGAACCCCGACGATGGCCGCATGGTCGTCATCGAAATGAACCCGCGCGTCTCGCGGTCCTCGGCCCTTGCGTCCAAGGCGACGGGCTTCCCGATTGCGAAGATCGCGGCGAAACTGGCCGTGGGTTACACGCTGGACGAGCTGGACAACGACATCACCGGAGTGACCCCTGCGTCATTCGAGCCGACAATTGACTATGTCGTGACGAAAATCCCCCGCTTTGCCTTCGAGAAATTCGCAGGCTCTGAACCGCTGCTGACCACGGCGATGAAATCCGTGGGCGAGGCGATGGCGATTGGCCGCACCATCCACGAATCCTTCCAAAAGGCGTTGGCCAGCATGGAAACCGGGCTGACCGGGTTCGATGACATCGCGATCCCCGGCGCCCCTGACGTTGCCGCCATCACCAAGGCGCTGGCACGCCAGACCCCCGACCGCATCCGCGTGATCGCGCAGGCAATGCGCCACGGTCTGAGCGATGACGACATCCACGCCGTCACCAAATTCGACCCCTGGTTCCTGGCCCGGATTCGCGAAATCGTGGATGCCGAAGAGGTGGTCAAGTCGAACGGCCTGCCCTCGGATGAGACTGGCCTGCGCAAGCTCAAGATGATGGGCTTTACCGATGCGCGTCTCGCGACCCTGACGGGTCAGTCAGAGGCAGACGTGCGGCGCGCGCGGACCAACGCCGGTGTCGTCGCCGTATTCAAACGCATTGATACCTGTGCGGCCGAATTCGAGGCGCAGACCCCGTATATGTATTCGACCTACGAGGCCCCGATGATGGGCGAGGTCGAGGACGAGGCGCGTCCATCCGACCGCAAGAAGGTTGTCATTCTGGGCGGTGGTCCCAACCGGATCGGACAGGGGATCGAGTTCGATTATTGCTGCTGTCACGCCTGTTTCGCCCTGACCGATCAGGGCTACGAGACGATCATGATCAACTGTAACCCCGAGACGGTTTCGACCGACTACGATACCTCGGACCGGTTGTATTTCGAGCCGCTGACCTTTGAGCACGTCATGGAAATCCTGCGGGTCGAGCAGGAGAACGGCGTTCTGCACGGTGTGATCGTGCAGTTTGGCGGTCAGACGCCGCTGAAACTGGCAAATGCCCTGCAAGAGGCAGGCATTCCGATCCTCGGCACCTCGCCTGACGCGATCGATCTGGCCGAGGACCGCGAGCGGTTCCAGGATCTGGTCAACCGTCTGGGGCTGAAACAGCCGGTGAACGGTATCGCGTCCACCGACCAGCAGGCCTTTGCGATTGCCGCGGATATCGGGTTCCCGCTGGTGATCCGCCCGTCCTACGTGCTGGGTGGCCGTGCGATGGAAATCGTGCGCGATCAGGCACAGCTGGAACGCTATATCTCTGACGCGGTGGTGGTGTCGGGTGACAGTCCCGTGCTGCTGGACAGCTATCTGTCGGGTGCTGTCGAGGTGGACGTGGATTGCCTGTGCGACGGGGAAAACACCCATGTAGCCGGTATCATGCAGCACATCGAAGAGGCCGGCGTGCATTCCGGCGACAGTGCCTGTTCGCTGCCGCCGCATTCGCTGTCTGACGCGATGATCACCGAGATTCGCCGCCAGACCGACCTGCTGGCCAAGGAATTGCGCGTCGTCGGCCTGATGAACATCCAGTTCGCCGTCAAGAACGAAGAAGTCTACCTGATCGAGGTGAACCCCCGCGCGTCCCGCACCGTGCCATTCGTGGCCAAGGCGACCGACAGCGCCATTGCATCCATCGCCGCCCGTCTGATGGCAGGCGAGCCGCTGTCGAATTTCCCGCTGCGCGCGCCCTACCCCGAAACAGACAACCCGATGGATGTGCTGCCGCTGGGCGACGCCTTTACGCTGGCTGATCCGAAAACACCTTGGTTCAGCGTCAAGGAGGCAGTTCTGCCATTCGCGCGGTTCCCCGGCGTCGACACGATCCTGGGGCCGGAAATGCGGTCCACGGGCGAGGTGATGGGCTGGGACCGCAACTTTGCCCGCGCGTTCCTCAAGGCGCAGATGGGGGCGGGCACCGACCTGCCGACGACTGGCCGCGTGTTCGTGTCGATCCGCGACGATGACAAGACGGACGCCATGGCAGAGGCCGCACGCGGCCTGACCGACCTTGGGCTGTCCATCGTGGCCACCCGCGGCACCGCGAAATGGCTGGCCGATCTGGGCATCACCGTGGAAACCGTGAACAAGGTCTACGAGGGGGGCCGGACCATCGTCGATCAGCTCAAGGACAGCGAAATCGCGCTGGTGCTGAACACCACCGAAGGGGCGCAGGCCGTCGAGGATTCGCGCGATATCCGCGCCGTGGCCCTGAACGACAAGATCCCGTATTTCACCACTGCCGCCGCCGCACAGGCTGCGGTGATGGCAATGCAGGAACGTGCGAATGGCGAAATCGAGGTGCGCAGCCTGCAAGGCTGACGCCTGCGGTTAACGCGGCAACGCAAACGTGCTATGACGGGACCAGATCACGAAAGGTCCCGTCATGCTGCGCCTGATGCCTGTTGTTTTCCTCGCGGCCTGCACGGTCGCACCGACCTATACCCCACCCCTGTTCGGCGATGGCTACCGCGCTGACGGCGATCAATGTCGCCGCGTGGGCGAGGACGACTTCACGAACCAGTTTCTAGACGACGCAGCCGACCTTGTGGCCTGCCCCGTCGACATGGAAAACATCGGCGTCTTTGCGCTGGATACGGGCGCGTCAGCGGTGGCACAGGTGCCCGGCTACATCCTGTATTCCGTGCCGCGCCGCTAGGGTCAGCCGAACCGGTTTGGTCCGTCAGGCACGCGGCACCACCACACGATCAGGATGATCCAGCCGATCACCGGCAAGAGCAGCAGCAACTGCCACCAGCCCGATTTGTCGATGTCATGCAGGCGGCGTGCGGTCAGCGCGATGGTCGGGATAAAGACCGCAAGCGACCAGATATTGCCCAGCACGCCGAATTCCTGACCAACTTCGCCAAACAGAGCGGCATCGACGATGCCCAGAACGATACCGATGATGATGCTGTCCAGCATGAACCACCAGAATTCACCACGGTTGCTGCGTCCCTTGAAATCGAAATAGCGGGCAAAGAATTGCTGAAACGCGTCTTTCATCCCGCTTTGACGGCGATAATCGCGGCCCGTGTCTGCATACTCTGGCACTGCGGGTCGCCCGGCACCCGCTGGCTGTGCCGGGGTCCGCGACACGCCCTCGACGTGCATATGCGCGGGTTCCCATTCCTTCATGGTGTCAGTCCAGACCAATGTGCGGGGGCCTATGATGCCGGACCGGGTCAATGCCCCGAATTCGGATTCGTCAATTGGGCCGTGTTCCTTGCCGTCGTTCGCATAGTACCATTGTGCCATGGTCTGTCTCCTCGCGGTGTCGCTGGAAACCTGCGACGAAGCTGACGTCGTGTAAAGAGACCACTTGCTGGACAAGCGCGCCCGGCAACGGCAAAATCAGTTACCCAGCGAAAGGTCCCATCATGCCAAATGCCGCCATCACCGGAACGGGTGTGTTCACCCCGTCCGAAATCATCACCAATGCCGAGCTGGTGACGGCTTATAATGCCTATGCGGATCTGTGGAATGCGGAACATGCCGACGACATCGCCGCAGAGAAAATGGCGGCAAAGCCCCATTCGTCAGAGGATTTCATCGTTGCCGCATCCGGGATCGAACGGCGTTATGTGATCGACAAATCCGGTGTGCTGGACCCGACGCGGATGTATCCGCATTTTCGCGCCCGCAGCGATGATGAACCATCCCTGATGGCGGAAATCGCCCAGGACGCGATTGCCAAGGCGTTGGCGCAGGCCGGGATCACGGGCGCGGATGTCGATCTGGTGATCTGTGCCGCATCCAACATCGAACGTGCCTATCCGGCGGTGGCGGTCGAAATCCAGCAGTTGATCGGTGCCGGCGGCTTTGCCTTTGACATGAACGTGGCCTGTTCGTCCGCGACATTCGGCATCCAGCTGGCGGCCGACATGATCAAGGCCGGGTCGGTCCGGGCGGCTGTCGTCGTCAACCCCGAAATCACCAGCGGCCATCACGAATGGCGCGACCGCGACTGTCATTTCATTTTCGGTGACGTCTGCACCGCGACCGTCCTGCAATCCCAGGACGCGGCCAATGGTGCGCATTTCAAGGTCCTGTCGACCCGTTGTGCGACCG
The DNA here is from genome assembly GCF_001420005.1 of Loktanella sp. 3ANDIMAR09. GTDB lineage: Bacteria > Pseudomonadota > Alphaproteobacteria > Rhodobacterales > Rhodobacteraceae > Loktanella. The sequence goes on from NZ_LJAK01000007.1 coordinate 93,344, forward strand.
CGTTTTCCAACAACATCCGCAACAATGCCGGTTTTCTGCGCCGGACGCGCGACCAGATGGAAGACCGACGTGACATGCAGTTCATGCAGAACGGGCGCCGCGTGTTCAAGGAGGTGCTGCCGATGGTCAGCCAGCACATGGCGGATCACATGGCAGACGAGGGCCTGACGGCGGCTGACCTCAAACGGCTGTGGCTGCATCAGGCCAACAAGACGATGAACAGCTACATCGGCAAAAAGGTCATGGGCCGCGACCCCGAACCCGATGAACAGCCGAATATCCTGCAGGATTATGCCAACACATCGTCGGCCGGATCGATCATCGCGTTTTCGAAATATTCGGACGACCTGGCCCCCGGCGACAAGGGAATCATCTGTTCCTTTGGCGCCGGGTATTCCGTCGGGTCGGTTGTCGTCGAACGGGCCTAGTCGACCCCGTTGAACGTATCGGGGTCAGGCCCGGTGCGTTCCCCGGTGTCCAGCGCAGCGATGGCCGTCAGGTCATCGTCGGTCAGGTTGAAATCAAAAATGTCCATGTTGGCCCGCAGGTGATCGGGGTTGCCGGACCGGCTGATCACGACGTTCCCGATGTCGATGTGCCAGCGCAGGATCACCTGTGCCGGGGACTTGCCCGTGCGGTCTGCAATCGCCTTGATCGGGGCGGCATCGAATGACCGCGCACTGCCCAGCGGTGACCAGCTTTGTGTGACGATGTCGCGCGCGTCGTTGACCTGGGCCAGTTTGGCCTGCTGCAGGCGCGGGTTCACCTCGACCTGGTTCAGGACGGGTTTAACGCCGGTTTCGCCAATGATCCGGTCCAGATGATCCTTGTGGAAATTCGACACACCGATTGATGTCATCTGTCCGTCGGCCTGCGCGTCGATCAATGCCTTCCACGCGGTCACATAGGTGTCCTGCTGCGGAAAGGGCCAGTGCAGCAGCATCAGGTCCAGTTTTTCCAGACCTGTGCGTTTCAGGCTGTCCTCGACCGATTTGCGCACGTCGTCATAGGACATGCCGTCGTTCCAGACCTTGGACGTGATGAACAAATCATCGCGTGACACCTCGCTTGCGCGGATGCCCTCGCCCAGCTCCTCTTCGTTTTTGTACATCGCCGCACCGTCGATCAGGCGATAGCCCATGCCGATGGCATCACGCACGACATCGGCGCATGTGTCCTTTGGCACCTGCCAGAGACCCAATCCGAATTTCGGGATCGCGTTTCCGTCGTGAAAGGCTTGGGTCGGAATGTCGGTCATGGCTTTATCCTTTGTCTTTTCAGTCGGACAACGGATCGCAGGGCTGAACTGTTCCATGACGATCCGGCGGTGTGATCGGCAGACAGGCACGCACGCTCTTGCAAAGGGTTGGATCGTGGCGGTAGGCAGGCGCATGGCGAAGCTCTATTTCAATTATTCCACGATGAACGCGGGCAAATCGACCGTGTTGCTGCAGGCCAGCCACAATTACATCGAACGCGGGATGCGGACCTATCTGATGACGGCGCGGCTGGATACGCGCGCGGGGCAAGGCCGCATCGCAAGCCGGATCGGCATTGGCGACGTGGCCGATACATTCGCCCCCGGCGAAAACCTGTTCACCAAGATCGCCAAGCGTCTGGATGACGGCCCCTGCGCCTGCGTCTTTATCGACGAGGCACAGTTCCTCGAGGACGAACAGGTCTGGCAACTGGCCCGCGCGGTCGACGATCTGGGCGTGCCGATCATGTGTTTCGGCCTGCGCGTTGATTTTCAGGGCAAACTGTTCCCCGGCTCTGCCACCCTCTTGGCGCTGGCCGATGAAATGCGAGAGGTCCGCACGATCTGCCATTGCGGGCGCAAGGCCACCATGGTGATCCGCAAGGACGCCGAAGGCCGCGTCGTTCAGGCGGGCGAACAGGTGCAGGTCGGCGGCAACGACCGCTACGTGTCGCTTTGTCGCAAACACTGGCGTGACGCGATGGACGACGCGGAACCCGATCGCCTGATCTGAGTTTGCTTCCTATTCACTTGGTAGGTCCAAAGCCATGTCCGACACCCTTCGGTATTCCCGCAAACACATGTTCCTGCACTGGGTCATTGCGCTGCTGGTCGCCGTCCAGTTCTTCTTCGCCGAAAACATGGGGGCTGCCTTCGACGCCAAGCTTGAGACGGCCAGCGGCGGCTGGACGACTGGAGCAGCATTCCACGCGATACCGGGCGCCACGATTGGCCTGCTGATGCTGTGGCGGCTGATGATCCGTCGCACGACCGACATCCCGCCGCCGCCGACACATGCCCCGGAATTGATCCAGACGGTCAGCCGGGCCACCCATTGGCTGTTCTACGCAATCTTGATCGCCATGCCGGTCGCAGGCGCAATCGCGTGGTTTTTCAAACTGGAATGGATGGCAGAGGTTCACGACGTCACCGGCAAGGTGCTGATCGCCCTGATCGTGCTACACATCGCCGGGGCAGCGTATCACCATTTCATAGGTGGCGACAAAAGCGTCATCCACCGCATGATCCCGCGCTAGACCACGTTTGGCGGCGAATCCCCTTGATCCCACGCGATCAGGTTATCCACGGCGAGCTGCCCCATCGCCTCGCGTACCTCCAACGCTGCCGTGCCAAGGTGCGGCAGCAATACCACGTTGTCCAAGCCCAGCAATTCTGATGGCACCGTCGGTTCGTTCTCGTAGACGTCCAAACCTGCGCTGATGCGGCCGGATTTCAGCGCAGCCACCAATGATGCTTCGTCCACGACATCGCCACGCGCGATATTGATGAAAATTGCACCGTCGCTCAGTTCCGCCAGTGCGTCAGCGTCGATCAGGTGGACGTTCTCACCGCCTCCCGGCACGGCCACAACGACCACATCCGATTGGCTCATCACGCCGCTGAGTTCCTCGACCTGACGAGCGGGGAAATCGACGTCTTTGACTGAGCGATTGTAATAGATCACCTTCATGTCGAAACCGAAATGCGCGCGACGCGCGATGGCCTGACCAATGCGGCCCATGCCGACGATGCCGATACGTTTGCCGGTCAGATGCATCCCCAGCAGTTGCGTCGGCTCCCATCCGGTCCATTGTCCCGCGCGCACCAAACGCTCTCCCTCGCCCGCGCGGCGGGCGGCCATCAGCATCAGCGTCAGCGCGATGTCAGCGGTCGCATCTGTGACGGCACCGGGCGTGTTGGACACGGTGACGCCAGCAGCCTTGGCCGCGCGCACGTCGATGTGGTTGTAGCCAACGCCGAAATTGGCCAGCATCTTGCACCGCAGGTCGGGCGTCGCGAATGCCATGTCGGTGAAACCGTCACCCAAGGTGCACATGATTGCGTCGTATTCCTGCAATGCCGATGCAGCGGCCTCGACGCTTAGCGGGCCGTCGTCGCTGATCGTGACATCAAAATGCGGGCGCACCGCCTCGATGGTCGCGTCCGGAAATGGGCGGGTCAACAGAAGGCGTTTCAATGCAACCGCCCCCCGTTCGGCACAGTCTGATCCGGTGTGGCCAGCACAACGGCACCATCGGCATCGGGAAATCCCATGACCAGCACCTCTGACATGAATTTTCCGATCTGGCGCGGCGGAAAATTCACGACCGCCATGACCTGACGTCCGATCAACCCTTCCGGTGTGTAGTGGACCGTCAGCTGGGCCGAGGTTTTGCGTTCACCGATGTCGCCACCGAAATCGATCCACAGCTTGATCGCGGGTTTGCGGGCCTCGGGGTAGGGTTCGGCCCGCACCACGGTGCCAACGCGCACATCGACCTTCATGAAATCGTCGAAATCGATCTGATCAGTCACGCGACAGCTCCCGTCCGCGGTCAGCCGCCGCAGTGACCGCGCGCGACAACAGTTTGGGGAAGCCGGTTTCCGCGTCCATCAGCACCTCCAACGCGGCCTGGGTCGTGCCATTGGGCGAGGTCACGTTGCGGCGCAGCTGGGCGGGATCCTCGTCCGAGTCCTCTGCCAGCTGCCCTGCCCCGCCGACCGTCGCCTTGGCCAGCCGCATGGCGACATCCTCGGACAGCCCCTGTTCTACCCCGGCAGCGGCAAGCGTTTCGATCAGGTGAAACACATAGGCCGGGCCAGACCCGGACACGCCGGTGACCGCGTCGATCTGCGCCTCGTCGTCCAGGCGAACGGTCTGACCGACCGCGTTCATCAGCGTTTCCGCCAGTGACAGGTGATCATCGGTCGCAGCGGTATTACCGACCAGCGCACTGATACCGCGCCCTATGGCGGCGGGTGTGTTGGGCATGGTGCGCACGATGGGACTGTCCGCGCCAAAGGCGGCCTCGAACCGCGCCAGCGACGTGCCTGCCGCGACCGACACGAACAGCGTCTTGCCGCCGCCCAAGGCTGCCATCGCAGGCAGCGCATCGCCCATCATCTGCGGTTTCACGGCCACCAGCGCCACGGCGGGTGCCTCGGGCGTGCCATCGTTGATATGGCAACCGGTGGCGCGCACCCAGTCGCTGGGGTTGGGGTCCAGTATCCAGACCGAACCTGCAGGCAGGCCGGATTTCAGCCAGCCGTCCAGCAGGGCCGATCCCATCTTGCCACAGCCCAGCAGCACCAGACCACGATCAGCGACGTCATTCATATCCATATCAGGCACCCCATCTGTCAATTCGTCCAGACGCTACGCCCCGCCATGCAGGGGTGCAAGCAATTGACCAATGCGCAGGGTCAGGCGCGACCGTAGGTTTCCGCGATGGCGATTTTCAGCGCTTCTTCGGGGGACCGGTTCGCCCAGGTGACCAGCTGCAGCGCGGGGTAGTAGCGTTCGCAACAGGTCACGGCGGTGTGGATCATCGTGTCGATCTGTTCAGGGCTGGCCACCTGATCGCCCGCAAGCACGAGACCGTAGCGGTAGACCATCATCTTTTGATCGCCCCACCATGTGAACGTGCCGCCCCAGCTGTCGTCATTGATCGCGTTCAGCGCCTCGAACAGCGCAGGCAGGCGGGATGCGGGCGGTTCCATCTCATAGGTGCAGATCAGGCGCAGGGTTTCGTCCGCCTGCGACCAGGCCAGAGTCAAAGCGTAGGTGCGCCACTGGCCTTCGACAGCCATCGCGATCCGGTCATCGTGCACACGGTCGAATTCCCAGGCGTGATGTTCCGCCAGATGTTCGACCAGATCGATCGGATGCACATCGTCGGTGTCCAGAAACATGTCTGTCAGGGCCATATCGTTTGCCTCTCTGCGGGACTTCGGATGAGGTCCTGCCCGCTTGTTCGCTGCTCTATGACGGGTATGGTTCTTGTTCCGCCCCTACAAGATATCGTGACGGCAGGTTTACTTTGTGTAAAGTCCGTTTTGGCGAATCTGCTGTGGATAAGGCGGCGAATCGCCGGTGAACGGCACATTTCGCGGGGATAAGTCGCATCCACTGCCCGCCATCGCGATCGCTGCCGCGTTGCGGGTCCCGTGGCACAGGCATAGGGTGCCGGCAAATCCAAATTGCAAAAGGTGCCCCCATGAACATCGATCTGCTCAAGCGACTGTGCGAAACGCCCGGCGTCCCCGGACGCGAGGACCGGGTCCGCGACCTGATCCTGTCGGAAATCGACGGTCTGTTCGATCATGTCGAAACCGACCCGATGGGCAGCCTGCTGTGCCGCCGCGATGCGAGCACCGAAGGTGCGCCACGCATCATGCTGCTGTGCCACATGGACGAAATCGGATTTCTGGTCAGCCATATCGACGACAAGGGGTTCATCTATGTCCAGCCCGTCGGCGGTTTCGACCCGCGCAACCTGTTTTCGCGCCGCGTTCTGGTCTGCACCGACAATGGCGACCTCAAGGGGGTGATGAACCCCGGCGGCAAGCCGATCCATATTTCCAGCCCCGAGGATCGCAAAAAGGTGCCCGAGGTCGGCGAATTCTTTATCGACACCGGGCTGGGTGCCGCGACCAGGGACCATGTCCAGATCGGTGATTTCGTGGTGATGGACGAACCGCTGCTGGAAATGGGCGACAAGATCGTGTCCAAGGCGCTGGACAACCGGATCGCCTGCTGGCTGGGGATCGAGGTCATCCGCGCGCTGGCCGAGGACGGTCGCGGCGCAGAAATTCACGTGGCATTCACCAGCCAGGAAGAAGTCGGTCTGCGCGGTGCCAAGACCGCCGCGCACCGTATCCAACCCGATATCGGCATCGGTATCGACACCACTCTGGCCTGCGACACCCCCGGTATCGCCGACCATCTGGCGACAACGCGCCATGGCAAGGGGTTCGGCCTGCACGTGCGCGACAGCTCTTTCATCGCGGACACGGGACTGGTCCGCGACTTTGCGGCACTGGCCGACAAGGAAGGCATCCCCTACCAGCGCACCATGCTGGCCGCCGGTGGTCAGGACGGGGCCGCCGCCCAGCAGGCCGCATCGGGAGCGCGCGCCATCGGGATCGTGGTTGGCACGCGCTATATCCATACCGTCACCGAAATGGTGGACCGGGGCGATCTGGAGGCCGCGCGCCAGATCCTGACGGCCTATCTGCGCACGTTCTGATCCGCACCTGTCCGAACGCAAAGCCCCCGCACAATGATGTGCGGGGGCGATGTCGTTCTGCCAATCCGGCCCGAGGGCCAGGATCAATTTATTCGGCAGGCAGGATGACCGTGTCGATGACGTGCACGACGCCGTTGGACTGGAACACGTCAGCCTGTGTGACGGTGACCACCTGGCCACGCTCGTCGGTCAGCGTGATGGTGTCGCCGTCCTGTTTTGCCATCAACGTGCAGCCACCGACGGTTTCGACAGCGTGCATGCCACCGTCATCGGCGATCATCCCGAGGATCGTGGCAGAATCCGCGTTGGCCGCAACCACGTGACAGGTCAGGATCTGCGCCAGCGCGGCCTGGTTTTCCGGCTTCAGCAGCTCGGCCACCTGGTCCTGGTTCAGTTTCGCGAATGCATCGTTGGTCGGTGCGAAAACGGTGAACGGACCCGGTCCGGACAGCGTGTCGACCAGACCGGCAGCGGCGACAGCGGCGACCAGCGTGGTCAGGTTGTCGGCGTTGGATGCGTTTTCGACGATGGTCATGCTGGGCAGCATTTCCGCGCCGCCGACCATCGGGTTCTCTGCGGCGTGGGCTGCGGCAAATGCGGAACCAGTGGACAGGGTCAGAACGGCAGCGGCGGTCATCAGGGATGTTTTCATCGTCATGGCATCTTCTCTCTGTTGTCTCGGCGGGTCATTCCGCCGTGTGATGCCAGAACCACGATGAAGCACGACACAGAGTTTCGCAGGCCGCCGAAAATTTTCCCGCGCAGGGATCACGAAACCGTCAGGCGATCAACCTGCGGGCCGTCAGCCCCGGCCATCCAGCCAGGCCGGAAGGTCCGCGATACTGTCGAGCACGACATCGGCGTGGGGTGCCAGCTCTGTGCGCGGCGCAGGTCCGGTCAACACGCCAATGCAGATCATGCCGGCGGCACGTCCCGCTGTCAGGTCGTGCGTGCTGTCACCGATCATCGCGCAATTCTGCGGTGCGATCCCTGTCTGCGCACAGAATGCATCCAGTTGCCCCGGTCCCGGTTTGTGACCAAAGCCGCTGTCCGCCCCGGCCACGAAATCAAACGCAGCGTCGATCGCATGATCTGCCAGATGCCTGCGCGCAGGCGCCTCGCTGTCATTGGTGGCCAGCCCCAGGACATGACCAGCCGCGCGCAAGCGCGACATCAAATCCGGCAGATCTGCCGCCGGGTGCTGCGTGACCTCGGCGCTGGCCGCGTCCATGCGCGCGATCAGGGCGGACTTGTCCGTCTGGCCCGTGATCCGCAGAATGGTGTCGGCCACGACATGGACGGGTTCCGCAATGACGATGCTGCCGGCCAGGAACCGGCCTGCCGTCAGGTCATAGCCCAGGGCCTGTGCCAGCGGTTCAACCAATGCCATGTCCCCGCTGGCCTCTGCATCCAGCATGGTGCGGGTCCACGCCCCCCAGGTGGCGTTGAAATCGAACAGGGTGCCATCCTTGTCAAAGATCAGTCCGGTCGGGTGTGCCATCAGGTCCAGCTGACCTCCTCGTTTCCGGGCAAACTATAACGGGCCTGCATCGGCACCTCGTAGGCGTGTCCATGCGCATCGCAAAATGCCATCACCCAATCATCCCGCTGGCACAGAAATTCGAGCAGCGCCGCGAGAAAGGCAGGGTCGGTCGCGCCCGCCCGCATGTCACCGGCCGACAGACCGTTCGGCCCCATAAAGGCGGCACTCAGGTCCTGATCCGCCACGACATGTGCCAGCGCCTGCAGCGCGATGATTTCGGCGTATTCCGGTGTCATCGAATGTCCCTCGGCAATGATGAACCTTTTTTTAATCTATCGGGCGCAGTGTCCAGTCAGAAGGTGGTGAAACCATCAGACAGGGTTGGAAGAATGTCCGGTAGATTATTGATCGTGGACTCTGTGTCCACAAATCGCATCGTCCTGCGGGTGAAACTCCTCGCTGCCAAATATGATGTCGAGGCTGTCAGCGACTGTACGGCCGCATATGCCAGCGTTCAAAAACGATGCCCTGACATGATCCTGATCAACCTGACCGACAATTTTTCCGATGGCCACGCTTTTTGCACGCATCTGCGCGCACAGCAGGCAACGCGCAACGTGCCGATTATTTCGGTTGGCGGTCAGGACACCAGTGCGGCACGTTTCATGGCGCTGGATGCGGGGGCGGACGATGTGTTGCCGCGCCCCGTCTGCGATACATTGCTTCTTGCGCGGGTTCGCAATCTGCTGCGCCGCGGCAACCGCGCGCGTGAACTGGACCTGCGCAGCGAGACGCTTCGCATGATGGGGCTGGATGAAACGCGCAGCCCCCGGATCGCACCAGCCTGTGTCACGCTGCTGTCGGATCACGCACTGGCGGCGGCGACGTTTCAGCGCAGCTGCAGGCCGGGCTGGGGCAGCGGGTGCGGGTCATGGACCGCGACGGTGCCCTTTCCGACGAATCCCGTGTGGCAACGGATGTTTTCATCATCGACGCAAGGCGCTGCCGGTCCGACGGGGACGACCTGTTCCGCCTGCTGGCTGATCTGCGCACCCGCGATCAGACAAGACATGCAGCACAACTGATCCTGCTTGCCCAGGATGACCTGCGGACGGCTGCGCTGGTGCTGGATCTGGGGGCCGACGACGTGATCCTGGGACCGTTCGAGCAGGACGAACTGTGTCACCGCACGCGTGTCCTCGTTGCACATAAATGCCAGCGTGACCGCCTGCTTGATCAGGTTGAAACCGGGCTGGCCGCCGCGATGACGGACCCCCTCACGGGATTGTTCAATCGCCGCTATGCCTTGGCCCATCTTCGCCGGATTGCGGAACAGGCCCGCGAAACCGGGTGCGACTATGCCCTGATGGTCGCTGACATTGACCACTTCAAGGCGGTGAATGATACCTATGGCCATAGCACAGGCGACCGTGTGCTGACGGGCGTCGGGGCCTGTTTGCGCAACAGTTTCCGACCTGACGATCTGGTGGCGCGGATCGGTGGTGAGGAATTTCTGATCGTGATGCCGCGCACATCGCTGGCGGACGCCACGACCGCAGCCCAGCGCCTGCGCGAAAGGATCGGCGCAAAATATTTTGACGCAGGCGGCGACCGCAGCCCGCTGCGTGTCACCATTTCGGTCGGCATTGCGGCTGGGTCCGGCGACGGGCAATCCCTTCGGGCGCTTGATGCGCTGTTCGACCGGGCTGACCTCGCGCTCTACCGGGCCAAGGCGGAGGGTCGCAATGCGGTCGCTGTCGATCTGTCAGCAGCCTGACCCGCGGCGATAACGTCACGATCTGGACTGCACCCCGACCGTTCACCCTGCAAAAGAGGGTTTCAATTTCCCCACGGAACGCCATGTTGGTTCTAAAAGGACCGACGCCATGACCCAAAGCTACAAACAGACGCCGCTGCAAGACCGCGAAATGAAGACCGCCATGCTGCGCGGTTTCAAACGGATCTGCCCTAATTGCGGCGAGGGTGACATGTTCGACAGCTATCTGCACGTGGCTGATCGCTGCCCGGCCTGCACCGAAGACCTGTCCCAGCACCGCGCTGACGACGGCCCCGCCTATCTGACGATCCTGATTGTCGGTCATTTGCTGGCACCGCTGATGATCTGGGTCTTTACCGAATTTCGGCCCGGCGCGATGACGATGGCGATCCTGTTTTCGGTCTCGACCGTTGCCTTGTCGCTCTACCTCCTGCCACGGCTCAAGGGGGTGGTCGTGGGCATTCAGTGGTCAAAGGGGATGCACGGGTTTGGCCAGCCCAGCTGATATCCCCATCCGTGATGCGGCCACGGTGATTTTATTGCGCCGTGACGGTACCCCGCGGGTGTTGATGGGACAGCGTGGCGCCTCTGCCGTTTTCATGCCCAATAAATTCGTGTTTCCCGGCGGTGCCGTCGATCCCAACGATGCCCTCGTTGCACCCACCGGCTTGTGCCACGAAACCCTGCAGGCCTTGCAAGACGACAGTGACGCAGATGCGCAGGCCCTGGTTGCCGCCGCAATCCGAGAGTTGTGGGAAGAAACGGGTCAGATGTTGGGCGTGCCCGGCGATTGGGCGGACCCGCCACGGGGCTGGCGCGGTTTCGCGGCCAGTGGCCATCGCCCGACGGCTGCGGGCATGCGTTTCTTTTTCAGGGCCGTGACGCCGCAGGGGGCACCCCGCCGGTTCGACGCCCGTTTTTTTCTGGTGGATGCCACGGCATTGATCACCGACCCCGATGACTTTGGCAGGGCCGAGGACGAATTGTCCCACCTGCAGTGGGTCGATCTGAAGGCCGCACGCGCGCTGGACCTGCCATTCATCACCGAGGTGGCGCTGGCCGAACTTGCAGCGCATCTGGCAAATCCCGCGGCCCCGCTGACGGTTCCGTTTTTCCGCAACGACGACGAACGCCACCTGATTTCACGGTTGGGCGGCAGACGCCCGCTGGATCACGCGCCCGAGGTCTGACCAAGGTGGGCGGCTTGCGCGTCAGCCTTCCAGCCCAGGGTCCAGACATCACCATTGAGCACGACGGGGCGTTTCATCAGGGTCGGATGCGCGCCCAGCAGGACATCGGGTGCCCCGGCGCGTTCGGTGTCCGACAGCTGTCGCCATGTGGCCGAGGACCGGTTGATCAGGTCATCGCCAAAGCGGTCGATCAGCGCGGTCAGATCCGCCTCGGCGATACCGTCTGCCCGCACGTCGATCACCACAGGGTCATGGCCCGCAGCCCGCAGGGCCTTGATCGCCTTGCGGCAGGTATCGCAGGTCTTGAGTGAAAAGATACGCATGTCGTTGCAATGGCTCCTGTCTGGGCGGGATACGGGCGCTAGCCCCTGACCCGCAGATATTCGTGCAAGACGCAGGCCGGGTCAGCGGAACGCAGCGTGCGGGTCGCGATCTGCGTCCACCCGCCTGCGTCAAAGTCGGGAAAGAACGTATCCGCGTCGGGCACATCAAGATCGACCCGCGTGATCAACAGACGATCCGCCATGCCCAACAGGGCGCCATAAATACCGGCCCCGCCGATCCCGTAAATCCGCTGATAGCCCGCCGCATAACAGGCGGCGACCGCTGCCGCGACATCGCCAAACACGTGTTCTGTCAGGCTGCTATCCTGCGAGACAACGCAGTTCATCCTGTTTTTCAAAGGCTTCACCGGAAGACTGTTCCATGTGTGCCGCCCCATGATCAGTGCGCCACCCGTGGTTTCGCGCTGGAACATCGCCAGATCCTCTGGTGCGTGCCACGGGATGTCCCCGTCGCGTCCGATCGCCCCGTTGCGGGCGCAGGCAACGATCAGCGTCAGCATCAGACGGCCACCGGCGCGCGGATCGCCGGGTCCGGATCATAGCCATCAAAGGCAAAATCGTCGTAGCTGAAATCGAAAATCGACGTCACATCGCGCGTCAGGCGCAGCCTCGGCAGCGTCTTGGGGGTGCGGGACAATTGCAGATCCACCTGTTCGCGATGGTTGCTGTAGATATGCGCGTCGCCAATCGTATGGATGAAATCCCCCGGGGTATAGCCCGTCACATGGGCCAGCATATGGGCCAGCAGCGCATAGGACGCGATGTTGAAGGGCACGCCCAGGAACATGTCGGCCGACCGCTGGTAGAGTTGCAGATGCAGTTTGCCTCCCGCGATCCGGACCTGCCACAGGGTGTGGCATGGCGGCAGCGCCATGGCATCAACCTCGCCGGGGTTCCAGGCGGACACAATCAGGCGACGACTGTCGGGTGTTGTGCGAATGGCCTCGACCAGTTTGGCAATCTGATCGACCTCGCCCAGCAGCGCGGTGCCGTCATCGTCCCGTGTCACGCGGGGGAAATGACGCCACTGGTGACCGTAAACCGGTCCCAAATCACCGTTTTCATCGGCCCATTCGTTCCAGATCGACACACCGTTTTCCTGCAGATACCGCACGTTGGTATCCCCCGACAGGAACCACAGCAGTTCGTGCACGATGGATTTCAGGTGCAGCTTCTTGGTGGTGACCAGCGGGAAACCGTCGGCCAGCGGATAGCGGCACTGCATGCCGAAATGACTGATCGTGCCGGTGCCGGTCCGGTCGGTGGATGGCACACCCTGTTCAAGGACGAGACGCAGCGCGTCATGATACTGGCGCAAGGGGCAAACTCCTTGGACGGTGACGATTCCGAGGCAAGCTAAATGATGCCGCAGGCAAGTGCCACGTTGTAAATGGCGCACGCACGGCCCCGTTTTTCGCGCGTCGTGACCGTACCGATTGACTCAGGCCCTGCCCCTGCGGACATTGGGTCAACAAAAACGACCTGAGCAGGTGTGCGACCATGACCCGATTCTTGACGACAGTCTCTGCACTGGCGTGGCTTGCCGCATGCGGTGACGGCCAGCCCCTCTTTGAAGACGTGCAATCGGACGCGCAGGTCGCGGACGATGACGACCTTGACCTGCCCCCCGGCACCGAGGATGTCAGCGCATCGTCTGACATTTTCCGGTTCGAGGCGCGCAACAGCCAGGGCGGCGGTCTGGTGACCGATGTCTCCTACAATGCTGCAAACGATACGTTCAGTGTCGACAACCTCGGGTTTGATGGTGAAAACGTCTATACGCGCAAGACCGGTGCGCTTGCCACGCTTGGCACCACGCGCGTCTACGAGGCCGACGCGACGGTTCGCGATTTCCTGACGGGTGATCCCGTCAGCCAGATCGTGCCCTATGTCGCACTTTATGGTGTCAGCAAGAACCGGGTCGATGGTGATCCGCGCACCAGTTTTGCCATCGTGCGGACCGGCGGCTACGCAGGCTATGGGTTTGGTGGCTATGTCTATGAACGCAACGGCGGCACCGTCCTGCCAAACGAGGGACAGGCGACATTTTCAGGCGACTACGCCGGGGTCAGGGTTTTCGCCCCGGCACGGTCAGAGCTTGAATATGTCACAGGTCAGATGAGCATCGACATTGATTTCGAAGACTTCAACGCCAATGACGCGGTCAAAGGTGCAATCACGAACCGCCGGTTCTTTGACGAAAATGGTGTGCGGATTGTGACCGGGACGGGCCCTGACGATCTGCAGGACCCGAATGTGCCGATCATTGTCGTCGAGGGCAGCAAATCGCTAAGCACCGCAGGCGAAATCGAAGTCGAACTGCAGAATTTCATACTGAACGAGTCCGGCGTGCTGGAACCGTACGAAGGCGGAAAATTCACAGGGATCATCGCTGGCGATACGACCAGCGGATCGGGCGGCGAAATCGTCGGTGTTGTGGTGCTGGAATCAGAGGATCCCCGGTTCGAAGGGATCACCGCGCAAGAAACCGGCGGCGTGATCCTGTACCGATGACACGACTGTCCCATTGTCTGTCCGCCCTCGCCGTGGTTGCGGCATTGCAGACCACTGCCGCCCATGCGCAGAACGTGGAACTGACCGCGGACGAGACGCGCGCACTGGCGATTGAGCTGGCAAATGCAGGCGACCTGGCCGCGTCGCAATCCGTATTGGATGCCTTGCTGGCGCGTGACGACCGGGACGTGACCGCGCTGATTACGGCCGCGCGGATCGCCACGGCGCAAAACAGGCCAGCGGATGCGGTCGCGCTGGGTGCGCGCGCCTATAGCGCGTCCACAACCGACGTCGAAGCCTATGTCGCCGCCCGCATCGTGGCCCGCGCCCATGTCGAACAGAACAACGACAGCCGCGCCCAGTTCTGGCTGCGGCGTGCCCGCCAATACGCACCGGACACCGAAACCGCCGAGGGTGTGGCCGAAGACTATGCCTTTGTGCGGAACCGCAATCCACTGTCGCTGGACCTGTCGTTCGGGATCCGGCCATCGTCCAACATCAACAACGGCTCTCAATCCCAAGAGGCGTTTTTGCTGGGGCTGCCGTTCGCGCTGACATTGTCACGCGATGCGCAGGCCCTGTCAGGTCTGGCCTACAACCTGGGTGCGACCGCCCGCTATCGCCTGCGTGAAAGCGAAACGTCAGCGACATTTTTCGACGTGAGCGTCGACGGGACCACCTACACCCTGAGCCAGGACGCCAAGGACGACCTGGAGGCAGAAGCCCGGCTGGAGGACGCGACAGGCGACATCCCCAGCGCCGACGCCTTGCGCGATATCAAGGGCAGCGACTATGCCTTTGTGCAGTTGTCGTTCGGACTGACCCACCGGGTCAGACTGGCACCCGACCTGTTGCCGACCACGCTGTCGGCGCGGATCGGCACCAGTTGGTATGGTGGCGACCCTTATCAGGATTTCGTGGACGCAAGCGTGGCGCAATCCCTGGCGACCAGTGACCGTTCACGGTTGCGCCTGATTGCGGGTGTCCAGAAACAGATTGCCGAGGACAGTTTCGACGACGTGATGAGCTACCGGTTCGGGGCGCGCTACAGCTATGTTCTGGACCGCGGTGATCTTGTGACGTTTTCGATCGACGACCGGATCAGCGTGTCCGACAACGTCGAACGGGACTACACCGCGATCCGGGCAGGCGTTGATTACGACCTGTCGGAACCCGTCTATGGTGTGCGTCTGGGTTTTGGCCTGTCGGTCGAAAACCGCGCCTATGATTTCTCGCGTCTGAATGCCGGGCCCCGCGATGACCTGACGGTGGATGCGCGTGCCACGGCGCAATTCAGTCAGGTGGAATACTACGGGTTCCAGCCTGTCGGCACGCTGGAAATCAGCAAGACGAGCTCTGACAATGCGCTGTTCGACCGCGAATACATCAGCCTGGGGTTTGATCTGCGTTCTGCATTCTGAGGCGTGACACCCGGCCACATGGCACTAGGTTTCGTGGCAGACACAGAACAAAGGAAGGCCTGAGATGCCCGTGAAATATCTGCACACCATGGTCCGCGTGAAGGACCTGGAAAAAACGATGGCGTTTTTCAACCTGTTGGGATTGCGCGAAATTCGCCGCCGCGATGACGAGGGCGGACGCTTTTCCCTGATCTTCATGGCGGCCGAGGGCGACGAGGATTGTCCGGTGGAGCTGACCTACAATTGGGACGGCGACGACGCCCTGCCCGACGACAGCCGCCATTTCGGCCATCTGGCCTATAGCGTGCCCAACATCTACGAGATGTGCCAGCACCTGATGGACAACGGCGTAACGATCAACCGTCCGCCCCGCGACGGCAACATGGCATTCGTGCGCTCGCCCGATAACATCTCGGTCGAGCTGTTGCAGGACGGCGATGCCCTGCCGCCGGCCGAGCCGTGGAAGAGCATGGAAAACACCGGGCACTGGTGATGATGCGGGGACTGATCGCAGGGCTGTCCCTTGCGGCGGCCCCCGCCGAGGCCTGCCGGCTGGCGCTGGTTCTGGCCATCGACGTGTCATCCTCGGTCGATGCGACCGAGGATGCGTTGCAACGTCAGGGGCTTGCCGCGGCCCTGATCGCACCCGAGGTGCAGGCGGCATTCTTTGCCTCATCCGATCCGGTCGCGCTCTATGTTTTTGAATGGTCGGGCCGCTACAATCAGGTGGCGCTTAGCGATTGGCGGATGATCGAAACGCCGGGTGATCTGGACGCAGTCGCGGCTGCCGTGTCGTCCAGCATCCGCAGCCACAACGATTTTCCGACGGCCATGGGTCACGCGCTGGGCCATGCGGCGACGGTGCTGCAAAACGGCCCGCGCTGCCTGTTCCAGACGATCGACATGGCAGGCGACGGTATCAACAACGAAGGGTTCGGCCCGATCGAGGCCTATGACGCCTTTCCCTTGGGCGACGTCACGGTCAATGGGCTGGTCGTGAATGCCGCCGATTTCGAGGGCGAGGTCAATCTGATCCCGTTCTACACCAACGAGGTCATCCGTGGTCCCGGCGCATTCGTCGAGGTCGCCAACAGCTTTGCCGATTACGAGACAGCGATGCGCCGCAAACTGGTCCGTGAACTGGGTGTCATCGGGCTGAGCGGCTGGCCCGCCGCAGCGGACAGATCGCCGTCATAGGCCCCCACCCGCCGGGCGGGGGCCAGAGCCGTCAGCCCTTGTTCATCCGGTTGGCGATCAGATCATCCACCACCTCTGGTTCTGCGAGGGTCGAGGTATCACCCAGCGCACCATAGTCGTTTTCCGCAATCTTGCGCAGGATACGGCGCATGATCTTGCCGGATCGCGTTTTCGGCAGGCCCGGCGCGAACTGGATCAGGTCCGGTTTGGCAATCGGCCCGATCTCCGCGCGGACCCAGTCGGACAGCTCCTTGCGCAGCTCTTCTGACGGGTCCTGACCTGCCATCAGCGACACATAGGCGTAGATGCCCTGCCCCTTGATGTCGTGGGGATAACCGACCACTGCGGCCTCGTTCACGGCCGTATGGGCGACCAGTGCGCTTTCGACTTCTGCTGTGCCCATGCGGTGGCCTGACACGTTGATCACGTCATCCACGCGGCCCGTGATCCAGTAATAGCCGTCGGCGTCGCGACGGCAGCCATCGCCGGAAAAGAACATATCCTTGTACTGGCTGAAATAGGTCATTTCGAACCGGTCGTGATCGCCCCAGATCGTGCGCATCTGGCTGGGCCAGCTGTCGGCAATCGCCAGCACGCCTTCGGCCTCGGTGGTGGTGATTTCCTTGCCGGATTCTGGTTCCAGCACCACGGGTTTCACACCAAAGAACGGCAGCGTTGCAGACCCCGGCTTGGTCGGCGTTGCACCGGGCAGCGGCGTCAGCAGATGCCCCCCGGTTTCCGTCTGCCACCAGGTATCGACGATGGGCACATTCCCGCCGCCGACGACGTCGTTGTACCAGTTCCACGCCTCAGGGTTGATCGGTTCGCCGACGGTTCCCAGCACCTTGAGCGCGCTCAGGTCGTATTTTTCGACAAAGGCGTTCCCCTTGCCCATCAGCGCCCGGATGGCCGTGGGCGCCGTATAGAACTGGTTGACCTTGTGCTCTTGACAGACCTGCCAGAACCGGCCCGCATCGGGATAGGTCGGCACGCCTTCGAACATGAGGGTGGTCGCCCCGTTCGCCAGCGGGCCATAAACGATATAGCTGTGGCCGGTCACCCAGCCCACATCCGCCGTGCACCAGAACACGTCGCCATCGTGATAGTCGAAGGTGTATTGGTGCGTCATGCTGGCATAGACCAGATAGCCACCGGTGGAATGCACGACGCCCTTTGGCTGGCCGGTCGAGCCAGAGGTGTAGAGAATGAAAAGCGGGTCTTCTGCGTTCATCTCTTCGGGCGGGCAATCGGCACTGACGGTTTCTTCCATTTCGTGCAGCCAGACATCGCGCCCTGCGGTCATGGCGATGTCGCCTCCCGTCCGCTTGACCACCAGCATCTTGGAATCGACGGTCACCTTTTCGAATGCCTTGTCGGCGTTGACCTTCAACGGGGTGTTCCTGCCGCCGCGCGGGGCCTCGTCAGCGGTGATCACGACCTTGGCCTCTGATCCATTGACGCGCGCTGCCAGTGCATCCGCCGAAAAACCCGCAAAGACGACCGAATGGATCGCACCGATCCGCGCACAGGCCAGCATCGCATAGGCCGCCTGCGGGATCATCGGCAGGTAGATCACGACCCGATCCCCCTTGCCCACGCCCATCTCCTTGAGGACGTTGGCGAATTTCGACACATGCGCGTGCAACTGCTGATAGGTGATGTGCTGCGCCCCAGCTTCGGCATCATCGGGTTCCCAGATGATCGCCGTCTGTGTGCCGCGTGTTGCCAGATGACGATCAATGCAATTGGCCGCAACATTCAGGCTGCCGTCCTCGAACCACCTGATGTCGATATTGCCGGGGGCAAAACTGGTGTTCTTGACCTTGGTATAGGGTGTCATCCAGTCCAGCCGCTTGCCATGCTCACCCCAGAACGCATCGGGATCCGCGACCGAGGCCGCATACATCGCCTCGTATGTGGCGCGGTCTGCATGGGCACCGGCAGCCATTTCCGCGCTGGGTGCATAGGTCTTGTCGTTGTCGGCCATGTCAGGTTTCCCCCCTTTGTAGTGCCCGCACTCCTCCCGGCTGTTCCCCGGTTGCGGTCGTTCGACTTCGCGTCATCATGGGCAAGAGCGTAGGGAATCCAAGCGGGCGGTGCCAGAGCATCGCACCTCTTGTAAACAACCGGGATCGATTTGACCAAAGTGTGTAAAGTTAATTACAACGCGCGGCCCGTGGCGGATGCCATCATCGTCCTTGGCGCGGCCGTCTGGGCAGGCGGTCCGTCACCAACCCTGCAACGGCGGGCGCGCCATGCGGCGGCCCTGTTTCATGCTGGGCATGCTCCACTGATCGTTGCCACAGGCGGGTTGGGCCTGCACCCGCCAACCGAGGCAATGGCAATCACCGAAATCCTGATATCGCAAAACGTGCCCGCCAAGGCCATCATCCAAGAAGGCAAATCCACAACAACACTGGAAAATCTCGGTTTTTCCCGAAAACTGTTGGGCCCGGAGACCCGGACAGTCATCATCGTGACCGACCGGACCCACGCACCCCGTGCGCGACTGACCGCCAGACACCTAGGTTTCAATGCAACGACCATGTCGCCCAGTCTGCGCGGCGGGCACCCGCGCACCATACTGCGCCAGACGATCAGAGAGCTTTTTGCATATCCGGCCTATGCTCTGCGATTGTGGATACGCGGGAGGAACGCGGACATTTAATGCCGCGTTAACGCAAAGTTAACCCTGATCCGTGATCGTCGCCAGACGGAGAATGGTGATGAAAATCCTGCTGATCTGGGTGTCCTGTCTTATGGGCCTGCAATCAGCGGCCCACGCGGGCCCGTGGCCACGCGAAGAAGGTCATACCTTTATTGCGGCAGGCGGGAATTTCCTGCTGTCCGACGGCGCGGAACTGCCGGTCCACTATGACCCGACGCTCTATGTCGAATATGGTCTGCGTCCAGACCTGACCGTCGGTCTCGATTTTTACTCAGCCGACAAGGGGCGCATTTATTCCGCCTTCAGTTTTGCCGCCATTCCTGCGAACAGCCCCGATGCCGACCTCAAATCCATGTTGTCCTTTGGCATCGGATACCGTCGCAATGCCGACGACAGCGAGGAATTGCTGACCCGCATCGGGTTGTCACTGGGGCAGTCGACACCCAATGGCTGGCTCGCGTTTGACGGAAACATCACCTACGACGCAATCGACCAGGCCTTTCGGCCCAAAGCCGATTTCACATGGGGGCGGTCGTGGTCCGACCGATGGACCACGACCCTTCAGGTGCAGACAGGACAAGGGTTTTCAGACGACCATTATGCCAAGGTCAGCCCGACCCTGATCTACACCATCAACGAACGCTACAGGGTCAATCTCGGTTCGGTTCATGCCCTGACGGGGGATCGCGGCAGCGCGCTCAAGATCGAGACCTGGCTTCAATTTTAGTGTCACACCGGATTGTCCATCCGCACGGTATAGCGCACAGCGCCGCGAACGCTGCGTTCGAACGCAAAACGCAAATCGCGGTTGTCGTTGCTGTAGCTGGTTTCGACCCACGGCATGTCATTGACATTCGCCCCGTCGCCGGTCCGCAAGGCCTGCACCATCGCAAGGCCGTCAATCGTGCGGGCATGCCCCTTGAACGGCAGGTGCGGGTCTGTGCGTGCGATCCAGTTTGACGCCGCCGTGTTTTGCGTATGGATCAGCGATGCCGGATTATAGACCGGCTCCTCAATGCCATTGTAGGTATTCGCGTCGATCGTGATCTGTCGCATCCGGGTCAGATCCAATCCCGCGAATGTGGTGTCGATCCCTTCCATCCGGTCGATCTTGCCATTCACGGCGCGGAACACATTCCCCGTCATCGAAAACCCCTGGACGAAATGACCGGGCCCATAGGGCTTGATCCGCAGAAAATTGAACCCGGTCGTGGCGTTCAGCGCGATGAAATGATTGCCGGTAATCGTCAGTCCGCCAAAGGAAAACTGGTTCGCGAATTCAGGCTCGGATTCGTATTCGTTCGTCCACTCGATCCAGCCGTTGTCGATATAGTTGCCTGTCACGACAGACCGACAGTTGGGTGTTGCGAAAATCAACCCGGCAACGCGCACGCCGCCCATGACGCTATCGCCATTGAACCAATGGTTTGCCGTGATCGTCGTACCACCGCCACCGATCACGGCGAAATGCTTGAACAGCGCGCAGCGATTGTCGCGGATCTTGACGTCCTCGGCGTTTGTATTCAGCGCGATTGTTGTACGATCCTGAACCCGCAGCCCCTGCTCGTTCGAATTGAACTGGCAACGGTCGATCATCATGCCCTGACAGCCCCGACCCGGAGAGGTGATCCCGCGATCCTTTGGCCGGGTAATGAAACAATCGCGGACGTGAAACGTCAGCCCCTCGGGTGCCATCAGGATGCCGCTAGCCAGTCCTGCGCACTGAAACTCGATGTCGTCCAACACGAACTGCGCAAGATCGGCGTAGCCCGAGAAATCCAGAAGATACTTGAACCGGGTAAAGGTAAAGGTCTGCGATCCGACAGCATCATGCAGCGGCTGGCTCAGCTCCAGGGTACGGGCACCGACGTTGATCGCACGCACATAGACTTCACGGCCGACGCCGGCCCCGCTCACCAGTGACCCCAGCTGAATATTTGCGATATTTGTCACGTTCGTCAGCCGTGTGTCGGCACTTCGGCTATAGGTCCCGGCCGAAGTCACCACATCCGTATCCCAGGCGGTGGTATTCGCAGGCTGAAACTGACCGTTGCGCACGACGCGGCGTGTCGCGAACACCTGCCGCGTCGGATCGCAGCCCTGCATGTCAAGCGGCCCGTTCAGCGTCACCCTGATCCCGCACATATCCAGCGATTCATGGTCCGAGAAATTCAGCAGGGCCTGATAGGCTTTTCTGAACGCCTGTTCCTCGTCACCAAATGCCTCGACATAGGCGCGCAGATCATAGCCGTTCTGAAGGATAAAACGGCGGTCGTCAGGCTGGGTCACTGTCCCCTCGAACCGGATCTTGCTTTGAATGCTGACGTCGTTTTCCAGATGATAGACACCTGCCGGGACCAGGATTTCACGCCCCTGCGCCGCACTGTCAGCCGCCTCGAAGGCAGCGGAATCGTCGGTTATTCCATCGCCCCTGCCACCGTAGTCGCGCACATCGACCATCGACATCAGGTCCCGCAGGAACGCGACCGTGAAATCCTCGATCACGATATCATCAATCCGCACCAGACCGCCGGATGGACCGACCAGATCAATGCCAAAGTGGCCATAGATGGCGTCCAGCCAGACCAGATCGACGCCGGCGCGCGCGCCTGTCCCGACAATGGCGCTGATTTCAACAACCTCGCCATAGCGGGTCAGCTGCGTCTGCGGCCCTGTCGTGACCGGAACATTGGCCGCCCCGCCACCTGCCACACCGGCATAACCCGCAACCCGCACGGCAGGCAGGGGACCCGCCACCGCCTTGACCCGCGCCGTGATCCGCAGATAGCACCCGCGCAACAGCGGTGTCTCGGCCATGTAGCGCAGGTTCTGGACGGTGCTGGTTTTCTGAATTTCCAGACAGCCGCCGAAATCCTGATCCGATGGCACGAATACACCTGTCCCGCTGGTGGCATATGTATCGCTGCCGGGGGTGCCGTCGCCGCTTGACCAGACCGAGAGGCCCGCCGCAAACGGCAGCGGCTGAAACACGATTCCGTCGGTAATTGCCTTGTTCATAACCTATCCTTTGCGCAAGCCGGATCGACCCGGTCGTCACGCAGGCAATAGGTTATGGGACGTTAATCAGACCCGTGTGGACCGCACGCATGAACGGCAACACTAGACCCCGACATCGGGCAGCGGCAGCACGGACACGCCGTCGGTCTTCCAGGCACCATCCACCTGTATCATCGCATATTCCAGCATGTGCAGCCCGCCCGTTGCATCCTGTATCATCACCTGTTGCAGGATGCGGGCACCCAGATCTTGCTGGGCGACAAAACGCGACGACGCATTGTTCCAGACCATCGGATAACCCTGACTGACCATCCGGCCAAAGTTTTCTGGCCCGCCGAACAGACGCTGGATCATGGGACTGGCATAGGTGAATGCAAGATCAACATTGCGATCGCGCAAGGCATCCAACTGGTTTGCAATGACGTCCTCAATGCCCTGCACAGCGGTTTCAGGTGCCTCGGGTGGTGGCGTGACCTGTGCCTGCACTGGCCCGGCCAAAGCACCAACCATCAGAACCGCCATCAATTTAATGCGCATGACACTATCCCCCGTGTCCAATATCAAATCAGACACGGTGGAAATCGCCAAAGGGTTTCGTCCGTCAGCCTTGCTGCAAATCGCCGCGCAAGGCCGTCTCGATCAGGGCGATCGTCTCATCCACACCATATAGCGCGATAAACCCGCCGAACCGTGGCCCCTGACTGGCACCCAGCAAAATCTCGTACAGGGCTGTGAACCAGTCTCGCAGTGGCTCGAACCCATGCGCCTTGCCAACCGCAAAGACCTCTGACTGCAACCCTTCGGCATCCAGACCTCCGTCCCACTGACGCAGCCGTTGCACCAGATCATCCAAAGCTGCTTCTTCACGCGCATCAGCCGCGCGATAGACTTTCTTGGGTTTGACGAAATCATTGTAATACTGCACCGCGAACCCGGCTGCCTGATCCAGTTGCGGATGCGTTGCGGCGCTTGCCTCTGGTGCATAGCGCTGGATAAACCCCCACAACGTTTCCTTGTCCTCTGCGCCCGACACGCTGGCCAGATTCAGCAACATGGAAAACGGCACTACCATATCGGACGCGGGCACGTTGTGGCCGTGAATATGGAACACCGGATTGTTCAGGCGCGCAGCCTCGTCTTGATCGGCATAGGCCCGCAACTGCTGGTGATATTCATCCACTGCCTTGGGGATCACATCGAAATGCATGCGCTTTGCGGTCTTGGGCTTGAGGTACATGAAATAGCTCAGCGTTTCCGTCGCCGCATAGGTCAGCCACTCGTCGATCGTCAGGCCGTTGCCGCTGGTCTTGGAAATCTTGTGGCCCTGATCGTCCAGAAACAGCTCGTAGGTGAAATGCTCGGGCGCGCGTCCGCCCAAGACCCGGCAGATCCCGTCATAGATCGGCGTGTTGGCGGCGTGATCCTTGCCGTACATCTCGAAATCGACATCCAGCGCAGCCCAGCGCGCGCCAAAATCGGGCTTCCACTGCAATTTCACATTGCCGCCCGTGACCAGCAACGTGACATCGGTGCCGTCCTCATCGGTAAAGGTGATCATGCCATCCGGCGTCACCTCCTTCATTGGGACATACAGAACACGCCCGGTCGCCGGGCTGATCGGCAGAAAGATCGAATAGGTTTCCTGACGCTCCTCTCGCAGGGACTTCAGCATGATCTTCATGATGTCGTCATAGCGCGCAGCGCTACGCAGCAGAATCTCGTCCATCTTGCCGGATTGGTAATATTCCGTCGAACTGGCGAATTCGTATTCGAACCCGAATGTATCGAGAAAATTGTTCAATCGCGCGTTCATGTGCGCGCCAAAGCTGCCATGCGTCCCGAACGGATCCGGCACCGCAGTCAGCGGACGCTGCATGTAGGGTTCCAACGCCGCAGGATCCGGGACATTGCCTGGGATCTTGCGCATCCCATCCATGTCATCGGAAAAACACAGCAACTTTGTCGGGATGTCGCTGATGACCTCAAAGGCGCGACGCACCATGGTTGTCCGGCCCACTTCTCCGAATGTTCCGATGTGCGGCAGACCGGACGGCCCATAGCCTGTCTCGAACAGGACATAGCCTTTTTCGGGGTCCTTCTTCTCGTACCGTTTGAGCACCCGACGTGCCTCCTCGAACGGCCAGGCCTTCGATGTCATTGCAGCGTCACGGAATGTGCTCATGGTTGGTCTCTCTTGTAGTCACAGCGGGTTGCGGTGATGCAGGCGCCTCACTATTGCGAGGGGGGCTTGGCGTCAATAAATGCCATTCATACGCACGCGAAAGGGGATACCATGTCAGCCGATACGATGACCGCGCAGGACGCGCTTGCCGCCCTCATGATCGCTGTCTCGGCGTCGGACGCAAACATCCAGACGTCCGAATTGATCAAGATCAACAGCGCGATCAACAACCTTCCGGTTTTCTCGGGTTTCGATGCAGAACGGCTGCCGCGTCTGACGCAGACCGTTTTCGATCTGCTGGATCAGGAAGACGGGCTGGAGGCCCTGTTTGGACTGATCCGCGACGCCCTGCCCGAACGGCTTTATGAAACGGCCTACGCATTGTCATGCGATGTTGCGGCTGCCGACGGCGCGATCGGTGAAACAGAAACCCGCATGCTCGAGGAAATCCGCTATGAACTGGCGTTGGACCGTCTGCATGCGGCTGCAATCGAACGTGGCGCGCGTGCACGGCACATGACCCTCTAAACGAAAAGGCCCGGTCACTGACCGGGCCTTTTGCATCAGGTTGCAAGGTTTAGTTGCCGGTTGTCTCGGCTTCTTCCTCTTCGGGGGACTGAACGTCCAGTGTCGGCACTTCAACGGTCGTGCTGTCCACTTCGACGTCGCCCATTTCGACATCTGCTTCAGGCAGCTGGCCGCCTTCGACACTGACATCGACGTCAGGCAGCTGGCCTTCCTGGGTCTGTTCCACATCAACCATGAAAAACAGCAGATAGATGACCACGACCAAGACGATTGCGGCGATAATACCAAGTACGGCTTTCATTTTTTCTTCCTTGATTTCGGCGGCGACAAATTGTCGCTTTCTTCACCAATCGAACGGCAAAGGGACGCGATTGGTTCCGCGTCTTTTCAATTAAGTTGTTGGACCGGACGTAACGATGACCCGGATTTGATCAGCCGGTCATGTCTCCGAGGATCAGCCACCGTTGCAGCAGCTTCTGCTGCAACCGTTTTGCCCGACCGTTGTATGCAGCGGTCCCGGCCGGCGCTTCATCCAGTGACAACTTGGATTGTTCGCGTGCCTCCGGGTCATTGGAAAATATCGCGAAACTCAGTGACCGGCCCTGTGCAGTGGTCGCATATCCCGCCAGCGCCGAAACGAAATTCAATGTCCCTGTCTTGGCGCGAACAGCACCCGGAAAGCCGTCCAGCGCGCGTCGACTGTCATCGACCATCACAACGTCACGCATCAGCGGCTCCAGTGTGGATTTCACACCGGTGGCCCCCAGAAACGCAACCATTTCAGAGGCGCTGATTTCATTCTGATCCGTCAAACCGGAATGATCCGCAAATCGTGCAACAGCCCCGGTCCGTTCGGCGACCCATTCCGCCATCCGCGCGGCCGACAGGCGCATCGGCAACGGCGCGCCCTGACGCGCGGCAGTGGCCGTCATGCCCAGCACCTCGGCTGTCAGATTCGTGGAAAACCGCATCATGCCACGCGCAACATCGTCCAGCTGCGCGCTTTCATGCACTGCCAAATTTGCACCCTCGGGCTGTGTGTCTGTCAGCGTGCCTCTTGGCAGCACGATCCCGGACCCGGCGGCCAGCACCTGAAGCACCTCAGCCGCATAGATCGCTGGAAACCGGACCGGCAGCCACCGCGACCCTGACCCGCCCAAGGCCCGGCGCGCCACGGTCCAATCGTCAAAATCGGCACCCTCTGCGTAGGTATAGATTGGCGAAGACCGATCCACGACCCGCATGCGCGCCGCGGTCACAGGCGGGCGCAGACTGTCGCTGCGTGCATCCATCGTTATGTCATAACCATTCGCGGTGCGTGCCCACTCGAACATGACGCGGTTAAAATTCAGATTCAGGCCACCCAGGGACGGATTGTAGCTGAGTTGGTCCAACTGACCGGGTTCGATTTCCTTGACCCCCGGCAACGCACCGTCCCAAACCAGAAACCGACCGTCGATCCCTGTGATACCCGCCGCCACCAACTGTGCGACCAGACCCGCCAGGTCATCGGTCGCCAGTGTCGGATCGCCCCCGCCCGCCAGAATCAGGTCGCCCTGCAAGACGCCATCAACGACTGGCCCTGTCCCGACCAGGCGAGTCCCAAACCGGTAGTCGGCACCAAGCGACTCGACGGCATAAAGCGCGGAAATCGCCTTGGTCACGCTGGCAGGTGGCCGTGCCGTGTCAGGATCGACCGCCTCCAGGACCTGACCCGTCACGGTATCCGCGATGACAAATCCGGTCTGCCCATCCAGACCTGCCTCGCGGATCAGATCAGCCGCCGTTCTGCGCAACATCGGCCGCGCAGACAAAAGCGCCTCGCCCTGAATTTGCGCATCTGGCCGCAGAACTGGCCGCAAGGTTTGCGTTGGCGCAGCAAAGGCGGCACCGGCCCCTCCGGCCAGCATTGATGCAATCAGGGCACGCCGCGTCAGATGTGATCCACTACTCATGCGCGGTAACTAGCCACCTTTGACCACACCGGGCAACACGCTGCCGGTCACTTCCGCGCCAGACGCCCGTGCACGGATTGCCGATGACGACAAACGGATCATTGGCATATTGACGAAACACCATGCCGGGGCGTCCTTGTGCGGCAACATTTGTGATGCAGTCGCCGGGATCCGCGCCGACTGATAGATTCGCGCAGCCTTGCTCAGACGGGCCGATATGCGATCACCCGGCCGCGCCAGCACACCGACCGGCACGGTGTTCATGATCCAGCGCCAGTCCTGCCACTGATCGAACTGCACCAGATTGTCGGCCCCCATCAGCCATACGAAACGCACGCCCGGATAGCGCGCGATCAACCCGCGCAACGTCTGGGCGGTGAACCGCGTCTGCATTTGCGCTTCCAGTGCCGTGATCCTGACCCGTGGATGCTGCATCAAGGCCCGAGCCTGTTCGACCCGCTGCGACAATGGCGCAGGACCATGCTGTTTCAGGGGATTACCCGGACTGACCAGCCACCAGACCTGATCCAGCCCGAACCGCATCAGCGCCTGACGCGTCAGATGCGCGTGTCCGGCGTGGGCAGGATCGAACGACCCGCCCAGCAAACCGATGCGCTGCCCCCTGCGCGCGACTGGCCAACCCTGCCTCACAAACGCCCTCTCTCTTGCAGCAACCGGTAAATCGAAATGCAATCCCCGTGACAAGATCAACCACGCGCGTCTTTGATTGCCCCGCCGCCCCCCGACAGGTAAGACGATGCCGAATTTACACATCCAAAACGCGGTGCACCCATGGCCAGCTATCAGTTCGTTTACTTTATGGACGGCGTGTCCAAGACCTATCCCGGCGGGAAAAAGGTATTTGAAAACATCCGCCTGAACTTTCTCCCAGGGGTGAAAATCGGTGTCGTCGGTGTCAACGGCACCGGTAAATCGACCCTGATGCGCATCATGGCAGGCCAGGACAAGGATTTCGCAGGCGAGGCATGGGCCGCCGAAGGCGCAAAGGTTGGCTACCTGCCGCAGGAACCCGAACTGGACGCGAACCTGACCGTGCGTGAAAACGTCATGCTGGGCGTTGCCGCGAAAAAGGCGGTTCTGGACAAGTATAACGAGCTTGCCATGAACTACTCCGACGAAACCGCGGACGAGATGGCAAAACTGCAAGACGAGATCGACGCGCAGAACCTCTGGGACCTCGATGCGCAGATCGACGTCAGCATGGAGGCCCTGCGCTGCCCGCCGGATGATGCCGACGTCACCACCCTGTCCGGCGGTGAAAAACGCCGTGTCGCGCTGTGCAAACTCCTGCTCGAAGCGCCCGACATGCTGCTGCTGGACGAACCGACTAACCACCTCGACGCCGAAACCATCGCTTGGCTCCAGCAGCACCTGATCGACTACAAGGGCACGATTCTGATTGTCACCCACGACCGCTATTTCCTTGATGCGATCACGGGCTGGATTCTGGAACTGGACCGCGGTTCGGGTATCCCGCACGAAGGCAATTATTCCAGCTGGCTGGAAGCCAAGGCCAAGCGGCTGGAAAAAGAGGCCAAAGAGGACAAGTCCAAGCAAAAGACACTGGAACGCGAACTCGAATGGATGCGCCAGGGCGCCAAGGCGCGTCAGGCCAAGTCCAAGGCCCGGATCAGTGCCTACAACGACCTTGCCAGCCAGTCGGAACGCGATCAGGTCGGTCGCGCCCAGATCATCATCCCCAACGGCCCGCGCCTTGGGTCCAAGGTGATCGAGGTCGAGAACCTGAAAAAAGGCATGGGTGACAAGCTGCTGGTCGAAGGCCTGTCCTTTGACCTGCCCCCCGGTGGCATCGTCGGCGTGATCGGTCCCAACGGGGCCGGTAAATCCACCCTCTTCTCGATGCTGACAGGTCAGCTGGAACCCGACGAAGGCTCTGTCACCTACGGCGACACGGTCAAACTGTCCTACGTTGATCAGTCGCGTGATGCGCTTTCACCAGATGCCACCGTCTGGGAGGAAATCACCGGCGGCGCCGAGATCATCGCGCTGGGCGATGCGCAGATGAACTCCCGCGCCTATTGCTCGGCCTTCAACTTCAAGGGCGGCGACCAGCAGAAAAAGGTCGGCTTGCTGTCGGGTGGTGAACGCAACCGCGTCCACATGGCCAAACTGCTGAAATCCGGCGGCAATGTCCTGCTCCTCGACGAACCGACCAACGACCTCGACGTGGAAACCCTCCGCGCGCTCGAGGACGCTTTGTCCAACTTTGCCGGTTGCGCCGTGATCATCAGCCACGACCGCTTCTTCCTCGACCGCCTCTGCACCCATATCCTCGCCTTCGAGGGCGACGCCCATGTCGAATGGTTCCAGGGCAACTTCGAGGATTACGAAGAAGACAAGAAGCGCCGTCTTGGTGCCGACGCGATGGAACCCAAGCGGATGAAGCACAAGAAGTTCACGCGCTAAGATATGACCAGATGTGACCTGTGACCTGCGCCCCCGCAGGTCACAGGGTCAACCTCTGCATGACGCCTTGGGCTGCCACGGCCATTTGACGCGACAAGCAGACCGCGAATGCACAGTGGGTTCGGACCATACCCAGGTCACCGTCAGACCGGATGCGCAAAGAAATGCCGGTCCCAACACAACCCTTGCTTTTGTGGGCCAACTGCCCCATACGCGTCCGTGCAGACGTTACCATCTCGACCCCACTGTTCTCCTTCATACGGCGACAGCGCTCTCGATGCACTGACTACGCCACCCCGTCGCAATCCTGTGGGCGGACACTTATGAAGGAATATTCACATGGCTACTGGCACCGTGAAATGGTTCAACGCAACCAAAGGCTTCGGCTTCATCGCTCCCGATGGCGGCTCCAAGGACGTTTTCGTCCACATCTCCGCTGTTGAGCGTTCCGGCCTGAACGGCCTGAACGACGACCAGAAGGTCACGTTCGACATCGAAGCTGGCCGCGACGGCCGCGAATCGGCTGTGAACCTGGCGCTGGCATAAGCGTTCAGAACAGTGGGATGCGCGCCTGACGCGCATCCCGACCGGCCCAAACCCTGCCGAAATCGGGTCCCCTCCAAAAAATTGTTGATTTAGCGCCGGCACGCCACATACTCGGTGGTGCTACGTTACTTCTGTCGACCTCGTTCGAACCAGCTCTGACGGGCCGGGCTGCTGCACGTCCGCGAGCGGCGATTGACATAAGGAACGACACCATGGCCACTGGCACTGTGAAATGGTTTAACACGACCAAAGGGTACGGATTTATTGCACCCGATGGCGGCTCCAAGGATATTTTCGTCCACATCTCTGCGGTTGAACGCTCTGGCCTGACGGGTCTTGCGGACAATCAAAAGGTCAGCTTTGACATCGAGGCGGGACGCGACGGCCGCGAAAGCGCCGTGAACCTTTCGCTCGCAGATTGATGCGAGGCTGCCCCGTGGGGCAGCTTATCAATCCGGGGCCAGGCTTTCTGCGAATTCCAGGATGGCTGGTCCCATCTCTTCGACAATCAGGCTCACGCCTTGGGCATTCGGGTGAATTCCATCTGATTGCAGCGCGTCGGTATTGATCCCTGACGCACCCTGTATCGCGGCGAACCAATCAGACACCAGCGGGATGTTCCGCGCCTCTGCCAGATCTTCAAACATGCCGTTGAACGCGGATTGATACTCAGGTCCGTAATTGGCACCTGCCCGTAGACCAACCAACATCGCAGGCACGTCACGCGCTGCCGCCCCGTCCAGAATGGCATCCAGGTTCGCCTCCGAAGTCGCAGGATCAAGGCCGCGCAGAAAATCGTTGCCGCCCAGTGCCACGATGACCCCGTCCACATCCGGCGTCAGCGTCCAGTCCAGCCGAGACAAACCGCCCGCCGTGGTATCGCCTGACACGCCAGCGTTGATCAACGTCACATCCGCCCCCTGCTCATCCAGCCAGGCCTGCATTTGCGGCACGAATCCCTCTGCGGTGGGCAATCCGTAGCCTGCCGTCAGGCTGTCACCCAATGCGGCGATGGTGATCGGCTCTGCCAGAACCGGTGTGGCCAAAAAGCACATGATCGCAGCGTTGCGGATAGTGCGCGCCGCCCCATATCCACAAGGAGACCAACGCAGAAAGCTGACCCACATGCCCGAACCCGTCCTTTCGTTGTCCAATGTTTCGCTGTCGCTCGACGGAAATGCAGGCAAGGTCGATATTCTCCACGACATTTCGCTCGACGTCACAAGCGGTGAGACGTTGGGCCTGATCGGTCCAAGTGGTTCTGGCAAATCGTCGCTCCTCATGGTGATGGGTGGCCTCGAACAGGCCACCGCCGGTCGTATCACGGCCCTAGATGCGCAACTGACCGACATGTCAGAGGATCAACTGGCCCGGTTCCGTCGCAATAATATGGGTGTGGTGTTCCAGTCTTTCCACCTGATCCCGACAATGACTGCATTGGAAAACGTAGCGACCCCCCTCGAACTGGCCGGGGTGGCTGATGCATTCGACAGGGCGCAGGCCGAACTGGTGGCCGTCGGGCTGGAAACACGCATGAACCACTATCCATCACAATTGTCGGGTGGCGAACAGCAGCGCGTGGCCCTCGCCCGTGCATCCGCCCCGCGGCCCCGCATTCTTCTTGCGGATGAACCGACGGGCAACCTTGATGCCACAACCGGTGCCGCGATCATCGACCTTTTGTTCGGACTGCGTGACCGTCACGGGGCCACGCTGATCATGGTCACCCATGCGCCTGATCTGGCAGACCGCTGCGACCGTGTCATTCCGCTGCGCGACGGGCGGCTGTCAGCATGAGTCTGACGCTCGCGATACGTTTCGCCCGCCGTGAACTGCGCGGCGGTCTGCGCGGGTTCCGCGTCTTTCTCGCCTGTCTCGCCCTCGGTGTTGCGGCCATCGCCGCCGTTGGCACCGTCCGCGCAGGGATCGAGGCAGGTCTGGCCGAACAGGGTGCAGCCCTGCTGGGCGGCGACGCCGAGGCCACATTGACCTATCGCTTTGCCACGGATGAAGAACGCGCCTTTTTTGACAGTATCGCGACACAGGTATCGGAAACGGCTGATTTCCGTTCCATGGCTGTTGTGGGTGACGACCGCGCGCTGACGCAGATCCGCGCCGTGGATGCGGCCTATCCGCTGATCGGCAGCGTCACACTTGACCCGCCCATTCCGCTGGCAGAGGCGTTGGCCGGCGACGACACGCGCCCCGGTGGTGTCATGGAACGTGTTCTGGCTGACCGATTGGGCCTGTCGCCCGGCGACACCTTTCGGCTCGGGACACAGGAATTCGTGTTCACCGCCGTGCTGGACAGCTATCCCGACAACGGCAGCGGCGGATTTTCACTCGGGCCACGCAGCATCGTTCTGACAGACAGTCTCTCTGACGCTGGCCTGCTGGCGCAGGGCACGTTGTTCGACACCGACTACCGCATGCTCTTGCCCGCCGGGGCTGACCTTGCCGCACTTGAAACGCAGGCCGAAAGCCGGTTCCGCGACACAGGCCTGCGCTGGCGTGACAGCCGCAACGGGGCCGGCGGCACCGCGCGTTTTGTCGACCGTATCGGCGCGTTTCTGATCCTGATCGGCCTGTCGGGCCTCGCCGTGGGCGGTGTCGGCGTCAGCTCTGCCGTGCGCGCCTATCTGGGCGGCAAAACGGGAACGATTGCAACGCTCAAGACGCTGGGCGCGACACGTGGCACGATCTTTCTGACCTATTTTCTGCAAATCGGGGCTCTGACCTTGCTGGGTATCGCAATCGGTCTGGTGCTGGGTGGCGGCATTCCCCTGATGCTTGCCCCCCTGATCGAGGCATCTCTGCCGGTGCCCGCAGATTTCACCGTAGCCCCTGCCCCATTGGCAGAGGCCGCGATCTATGGCGTCCTTGCCGCACTGATCTTTACCCTCTGGCCGCTGGCACGTACCGAACAGATCCGCGCAGCAACCCTGTTCCGGGACGCCTTTGCCAGCGGAAACACCCTGCCGCGCTGGCCGTATCTCGTGGCAACGGTCGCGCTGGTGGCACTCTTGCTCGGCCTTGCGATCCTGTTTTCCGGCACAGCCTGGCTGACGCTTTGGACGGCGGGCGGCATATTTGGCGCGCTCTTGCTGCTGGTCCTTGCCGCTGCCCTGATCCGCTGGATCGCGCGCCGTTTGCGCATTGTCGCCCGCGGCAGGCCCGCCCTGCGCGCGGCCCTTGCCAGCATCGGTGCACGCGGCGGCGAAAGCACATCTGTCGTGCTGTCGCTCGGGCTGGGGCTGTCAGTGCTGGCGGCGATCGGGCAGATCGACGGCAACCTCCGACAGGCCTTCAATTCGGATCTTCCGGAAATCGCACCCAGCTATTTCTTTGTCGATATTCAGCCTGACCAGATCGACGGTTTCCGTGCGCAACTGGCCGACAATCCGGCGGTCAGCCAGGTCGATACCGCGCCCATGCTGCGCGGCATCATCACCCGCATCAACGATATCCCTGCCGAAGAATTCGCCGACGGCCATTGGGTCGTGCGCGGCGACCGCGGCATCACCTACGCAGGTGCCATGCCGGACGGAACGACCGTGACCGCAGGCACATGGTGGCCGGACGACTACGCTGGCACGCCGCAAATCAGCTTTGCCGCCGAGGAGGCCGCCGAAATCGGCCTGCAACTGGGCGACACCATGACGGTCAACGTCCTGGGCCGCGACATCACCGGCACCGTCACCAGCTTCCGCGAGGTCTCATGGGAGGACGCCGGCATAGGCTTTGTGCTTGCCATGAATGAAACGGCGCTGGCCGGTGCGCCCCACAGCTGGATTTCCACCGTCTATGCAACCCCGGAATCAGAGGCACCGATCCTGCGTGATCTGGCAAACGCCTACCCCAACATCACGGCGATCCGCATTCGTGATGCCATCGACCGTGTGGCCGTCCTGGTCGAAGGCATTACTGCCGCGACCCGCTATGGGGCACTTGCAACCCTGATCACCGGATTTCTCGTGCTGATCGGCGCGGCGGCCGCAGGCGAACGAGCCCGCACGTTCGAGGCCGCGGTTTTGAAAACGATCGGGGCCTCGCGGGCGACGATCCTGCTCAGCTTTGCGCTCCGCTCCGCCCTTCTGGGCCTGTCTGCGGGTATTGTTGCACTCGCTGCGGGAATCCTGGGCGGCTGGGCCGTGCAAACATTCATCATGGAAAACGATTATACCGTGATCTGGTCCAACGCCCTGTGGATCGTGGGCGGCGGCATCGCAGTGTCGCTTGTCGCAGGTCTGGGCTTTGCCATACGCCCGCTTTGGGCGCGCCCCGCACGCGTGCTGCGCGCCCGCGAATGACCCACGAAAAAGCCGCCCTGGCAACAGGGCGGCTTTTTCCATCCCAGCTTGTAATCTCAGAGTGTCGGTTTCTTTTGCAGCAATGGCATCACATCGGCCATTTCCGGCCCGCGCGCCTGGCCTGTCACGGCCAACCGCAGCGGCATGAACAGCTGTTTGCCCTTGCGGCCCGTCGCATCCTTGACCCGCCCCGTCCAATCAGACCACGTGTCCGCCGCGTAGGGCGGATCGTCCAGCAGATCAAAAGCCTGCGCTGCGAAATCACGATCCTCGTCGGCGACCACCGCTGTGCCGCCATCGCGGAACAGCACCCACCAGGGGGCCACGTCATCCAGTTTGGTCACATTGCCTTTGACGGCATTCCAGAACGCAGGTTGCAGGTCGGCAGGCACGCCTGCGGCCTCCAGCGTCTCAGCCACGTCCGATGCCTCCAGCCGGGCCAGATGGCGGGCCGTCAGCGGCCATAGATCTTCGAAATCGAATTTCGTCGGGGCTGAACCAAAGGTTCCGATATCGAACCCCTTCACCACGTCGTCAATGCCGTCCACCAGCACCACCGGCTGCGACGATCCCAGGCGTGCCATCAGCGACAACACTGCCTCGGCCGCGATGCCCTGCGCGCGCAGATCGCGCAATGCCAGCGTTCCCAGTCGTTTTGACAGCGCCTCGCCCTGCGGTCCGGTCAACAGGCTGTGATGCGCGAAACGCGGCACGCTGCCACCCAGCGCCCGCATGATCTGGATCTGCGTCGCGGTATTCGTCACATGGTCGGACCCGCGCACGATGTCGGTGATTTTCATGTCAACGTCATCGACCGGCGACGCAAAGGTATAAAGGATCTGACCCGTTTCCTTGATCAGCACCGGATCACTGACTGACGTACAATCAATGCTGATCGGCCCCATGATGCCATCGTCCCATTCGACCCGTTCAAGATCCAGCTTGAACCGCCAGTGCGGCCGGCGTCCCTCATTACGGTATGCCTGTTTCTGCGCCTCTGTCAGTGACAGCGCCGCGCGGTCATAGACCGGCGGCTTGCCCATGTTCAGCTGCTTCTTGCGCTTGAGATCCAGTTCGACAGGGGTTTCGAAACATTCGTACAACCGCCCGTCCGCGATCAACTGGTCGCGGGCCGCGTTATAGCGGTCCAGCCGGTCGGATTGCGCGACGGTATCGTCCCAGTTGATGCCCAGCCACGTCAGAACGTCGCGCACGCCTTCCTTGTATTCCGGCTTGGACCGTTCCTGATCCGTATCATCGATCCGCAGGATGAATGTGCCGCCATTTTGCCGCGCGATGGCATAGTTGAACAAGGCGGCGCGCAGGTTGCCGATGTGCAGCCAACCGGTCGGCGACGGTGCGAAACGGGTAATCGTGGTCATGTCAGACGTCCTCTTGCGTTGCGCTCGGTCTCTCACGCAGCCACCGTATTGTCCAGTTTGGCTTGTTCTCCCTTTGGCAACTGCCAGACAAAGATGGCAACACAGGCAAATGTGAAGGTGGAAAACCACAGCGCATAGGTCAGCGCGGTCGAATAATCGGCCACGCCGTCACCGTTTCGACCCAGGTAGCCAAAGAACAGCTGCCCCATGACCGCCAACCCCAAGGCTCCGCCAATCTGCTGAAACGATTGCAGCGCGCCAGAGGCAGACCCGGTATCGCCGTCGCGGACCTGCGCCAGCACGATATTGAACATTGGCGAAATCGCCGTCCCCAGTCCCATACCACCGATCAGCAGCGGCAGGATCAACGCCCCCCGGCGCAGGGTTTCCCCGGCCTGTGGCATGACGAACGGCAGCATCAGTACGCAGCTGACCAGCAGCAACCCGCCCAGCGAAATCCGCAATTTGGGTACCCGGTTTCCCAACCGTCCGGCCATCCCGGACGCAAGCAGCACACCGATCGAGAACGGCATCGTCGTCAACCCCGATTGCAGTGGCGTCAGCCCATTACCGACCTGCAACAGAATGGCGAGCACGAAAAAGAACCCCGGCACACCGGCAAACAGCATCATCACCAGAAAGGAACCGACAACGTAGCTGCGGTTCCGAAACAAGGCGACCGGCAGCAGCTGCGCCTGGCCACGCGATGCGCGGAAACGCTGCCACCAGACGAACACCCCAGTCAGTGGCAAGGCCCCCAGCAGCATCCCGAAAATCCACAAGGGCCAGCCCAGCTGGCGGCCTTCGATCAGCGGGAACAACACGCAAAACAGCGCAAGCGCCGCAATCGCGACGCCCACCAGGTCAATGCGCAGTCCCTTTTCACCGGCAAGGTTCGGCACATACCGCAGTGTCGCCAGCACTGCGATGATGCCCACGGGCACATTCACCAGAAAAATCGGCCGCCATTCCAGCCCCCAGATATCGGCGCCGATCAGCGCGCCGCCCAGAACCGGTCCCGACACGCTGGCCAGTCCGGCAGACAGGCCGAACAACGCAAAGGCCAGCCCACGTTCCTTGGGGGCGAACAGCGCGGGAACGATGGCAAGCGTCTGCGGAATCATCATCGCCCCGCCGATCCCTTGCAAGACGCGCGCACCGATCAGTCCTTCGATGGATGGTGCCATGCCACACAGGGCTGACCCGATCGTGAACACGCAAACACCGCCCACGAACATCCGCCGCCTTCCGAACCGGTCTCCCAACCGCCCCATCGGCAGCAGCAGCAGCGCAAACGTCAGGATGTAGACAGCGACAACCCATTCGATTTCGCTGTCTGTCGCGTCAAAGGCGGCGGCCAGCGAGGGGATTGCCACATTGACGATCGTCACATCCATCAGGTTCATGAAACTGGCGACCAGCAGCGCGGCCATCGCGATCCAGCGCCCTCTGAGTGGTTCGTCATCATCCGTGCGGTTCATCGGGCTCAGCCTTGTTGTTGCGCACGTTACCTAGAACGGCGAACGAAACAGTCACGGGCGACGGCCTGCATCTTCACGATGACGGCGGGTTTGCGGCAAATGCCCGTCGGGCCCCGGGCCTACAGAGCAATATCGCTCAACTCTTGTCGCGCCACCGGTTCACGATGGGATAACGCCGGTCCAGCCAGAACGCGCGTTTCGACAATCGCGTCCCGGGGGCAGATTGGAACCGCTTGTATTCGCTGATGTAAATCAGATGCTCGATTTTCTTTACCACCGCGCGGTCGTGACCTGCCGCGACACAATCCGCGACCGACTGTTCCTCGTCGACCAGGCGGAACAGGATGTCGTCCAGCACCGGATAGGGCGGCAGGCTGTCCTCGTCCTTTTGATCGGGGCGCAATTCGGCGCTTGGTGGCTTGTCGATGATGGCAACCGGGATCACCTCGCCTGCCGGGGCCATCATCCAAGGACGATGATTGGCATTGCGCCAGCGGCAGATGTCGAACACCCGTGTCTTGTACAGGTCCTTGATCGGGTTGTAGCCACCCGACATGTCGCCGTAGATCGTCGCATATCCGACCGCGACCTCGGATTTGTTGCCCGTCGTCAGCAGCATCTCTCCGAACTTGTTCGATTGCGCCATCAGCAGCAGCCCGCGCAAACGAGACTGGATGTTTTCCTCGGTCAGATCCGCATCCAACCCGTCAAACAGATGCGCCAGCGCGTGATCCACGGCACGCACAGGTTCCTTGATGCTGACGGTATCCAGCTTGCAGCCCAGTGCGTGGGCACAAGCCGCCGCATCGTCCAAGGAGGCCTGCGATGTGTATTCTGACGGCAGCATCACGCAGCGCACGTTTTCGGGGCCCAGCGCATCGGCGGCGATGGTCGCGACAATCGCGGAATCGACCCCGCCCGACAGACCCAGCAGCACTTTCTTGAAGCCTGTCTTGCGGCAATAGTCCCGCAGCGACAGCACCATGGCGTGATAGTCCTGCTCCAGACTTTCGGGCAAATGGGCCTTTGCACCGTCCAGAACCCGCCAGCCGTCATCGGTGCGTTCCAGATCGACATGCGCAATCGCGTCCTCGAACACCGGCAATTGCATGGCAAGCTGACCGCCCGGGTTCAGCACAAACGACCCGCCGTCGAACACCTGGTCATCCTGTGCGCCAAGCAGGTTCAGATAGATCAGCGGCACATCGTTTTCGACAACACGGGCCACCATGTTGTTCAGCCGTACGTCGAATTTGTCGCGGAAATAGGGGCTTCCGTTGGGCACAAGCAGCACTTCGGCCCCGCTTTCGACCTGCGCTTCGGCCACATCGGGATACCAGGCATCTTCGCAAATCGGTGTGCCGATCCGCGGCCCCGTCGTCGCAAAGGGTCCCTGGATTTCACCGCGATTGAACAGGCGCACCTCGTCGAACACGTTGAAATTCGGCAAAAAATGTTTGTCTGCCCGGCCAATGACCGCCCCGCCCTTCAGCATGTAATAACTGTTGTGCAGCCGGACACCGTCCAACGCAGGTCCGCCAATCGCAAGCGTCGGTCCATCCGCGCAACGCCGCGCCAGGGCTTCGATTTCGGCCACGGCATCGAGGATGAAACCCGCCCGCCGGATCATGTCCTGCGTCTGGTAGCCCGTGATGAACATCTCGGGCAGCGCCACCAGATCGGCACCTGCCGCCTTGCCCTGTTCCCATGCGCCAAAGGCCAGTTCGGCGTTGCCGGACAGGTCGCCCACGGTGGGATTCAACTGCGCGATCGTGATGCGGAAGGTATCGGTCATGCGGCCTCTTTCGTTTGTGATCCAGATAGCAGAAATGCCGCAAAGGGAAAGCCGCCCATGCCCGCCCTGCCCCGTTGTCAGGTCAACGCGCATTCTTTAGGTTGCCAACAAAAGGGCAATTGAGGTTTTTCATGACGCGCATCGCCACGGCAGCTTTGATGGTTCTGGCCTTGACGGGTGCCGCATACGCGCAGGCCGTCGAAACCAAGCAATACGATGATGGCGGCGTCTACGAAGGCGCGTTCCTGAACGGCAAACAGCACGGTCAGGGCACCTACAGATTGCCCAATGGCTATGAATATTCCGGCGAGTGGGTGCAGGGCGAAATTTCGGGCAGCGGCCGCGCCGTTTTCCCTAATGGCTCGATCTACGAGGGCACATTTGCCGCAGGCAAACCCGATGGCACGGGCCGCATCGCCTTTGCCGATGGTGGCACCTACGAAGGCGACTGGTTGGCCGGTAACATGACCGGACGCGGCATCGCGACCTATGCCAATGGCGTGGTCTACGAAGGCGAATTTCGTAACGCCATGCATCACGGCACCGGAACGATGCGCAACCCCGACGGCTATGTCTACACGGGCAACTGGATTAACGGCGTCAAAGAGGGCGAAGGCACCATCACATATGCGGACGGCGCGACCTACACAGGCACGCTCAAGGCCGGAACCCGTGACGGGGTCGGCACGCTGACCCTGCCCGATGGGCTGACCTACACCGGGACCTGGGTGGATGGCCAGATCGAGGGTGAGGGCACGCTGACACAGGCCAATGGCGACACCTACACCGGCACATTGGTTGCAGGACGCCGCAACGGCCAGGGCCAAGTCGTCTATGCCAATGGCGACACCTACGAGGGCGGCTTTGTCGACGACAAACGCCACGGCACCGGCACCTTTGTCGCAACAGACGGTTACCGCTATACCGGCGACTGGGTTGCGGGTCAGATTCAGGGCGAGGGCGAGGTCGTCTATCCTGACGGGGCCATCTATACAGGCGGCTTTGCCGCCGATCTGGCGGATGGCACCGGCCGTATCGTCTACGCCGATGGATCATCCTACGAAGGCGAATGGTCCAATGGAGTGATCGATGGCCGTGGCACGGCGACCTACGCCAACGGCATGATTTACGAGGGCACGTTCAGCAACGCCAAGAACGATGGCCAGGGGACGATGACCTACCCCGATGGCTACGTCTATACGGGCGGCTGGTCTGACGGTCAGCGTGACGGGACCGGCACCGCCACCTACGCGGACGGCACCGTCTACGAGGGCGGTTTCAAGGCCGGTCAGCGCCACGGCACGGGTACGATCACCCTGCCCGATGGGTTCACCTACACGGGCGATTGGTCCGAAGGCGAGATGTCGGGCACTGGTGTCGCGACCTATGCCAACGGCGATATCTACGAAGGCAGCTTTGTCCGGGGCCGGCGCGAGGGGCCGGGCGTGATGCGTTACGCCAGTGGCCAGGAAACATCCGGCGAATGGGCGGACGGTGCGATCCTGATGCCCGACAATGCGCAAACCGAACCCGCGCCTGCGGAACCTGACGCCTCACCCGCCCCGATCAGTCCGGTCGAACCCGTCGAATAATCCTGCCTGATGCTGCCGATCACAACCAAAAGACTGATCCTGCGGCGGATGACACCGCAAGACATACCGGCGCTACAGCGTATCGGTGGCGATCCGCGCGTTGCACCCAATCTGTTTTCCGTCATATCGCCCTGGCCTGCGGAGGCGGTGGAACACTGGATTGAAACAAGTCAATTTGCCGATCGGCTAGGCTTTCGCCTCGGCATTGCGCTGCGTGACAGACCAGACGAACTGATCGGCACGGTCGGTATAGGCGGCGCGCCTGTTTCACTCAGTTATTTCGTCGACCTCGCCCGCAATGATCAGGGATTTGCGACAGAGGCCGCAGGCGCGCTGCTGCAATTCTGCCGCGACGCCTTTCAACTGCGCTCGGTCACGGCTGACTATTATAGCGACAACCCTGCATCGGGGCGCGTTCTGACAAAGCTGGGGTTTGTCCACGTGGGGCAAGACGTCGGCACGTCGCCTGCAAGAGCGGGTCCGGCCCCGATCACCCTGATGCGATTGGACTTGCCCTGAACCGCTGGTTGCACTGACCCGCCTGCATTCCCATGTTGAGTATCCATGCACTAGACGGCAGAACCAATGCAGTATTCCATCCTCGACCTTGCAACCGTGATCGAAGGCCAGACCCCGACACAGGCGATCGCGAACACAGTCGCCCTCGCGCGATTGGCAGACCACAGCGGTTACAACCGTTATTGGCTGGCAGAACA
This sequence comes from Loktanella sp. 3ANDIMAR09, assembly GCF_001420005.1. Taxonomy (GTDB): domain Bacteria; phylum Pseudomonadota; class Alphaproteobacteria; order Rhodobacterales; family Rhodobacteraceae; genus Loktanella. The sequence goes on from NZ_LJAK01000007.1 coordinate 134,398, forward strand.
TCACAACATGGCCGGGATCGCCTCTGCCGCGACGTCGGTTCTGATCGGTCATGTGGCAGGCCAGACCGACCGCATACGTGTGGGCGCCGGCGGTGTCATGCTGCCAAACCATGCACCGCTGGCCATCGCGGAACAATTCGGCACGCTGGACGCGCTGTATCCCGGTCGCATCGACCTTGGATTGGGCCGTGCCCCCGGCGGCGACCATGCCGTGATGCGGGCCATGCGGGCCGGTCAACGCGGCGACAGTTTCCCTCAGGACGTGGTTGAACTGTTGGGATATCTGGGTGACGCCGATCCTGCGGCACCCGTGCAGGCCCATCCCGGACAGGGCAGTCACGTGCCCGTCTGGATGCTGGGATCGTCACTGTTCGGCGCGCAGCTCGCAGCACATCTGGGTTTGCCCTATGCCTTTGCAAGCCACTTTGCGCCTGATGCGCTGGAGGATGCGATTGCAACCTACCGTGCGTCTTTCCGTCCGTCGCAATATCTTGACCGGCCCTATTTCATGATGGCCGTGAATGTCTTTGCTGCCGATACGGATGCACAGGCGGCCTACCTGCGCACCTCGCAGCAGCAGGCCTTCGCACGCCTGCGCAGTGGCAATCCGGGTAAACTGCCGCCGCCCGTGCGCGACATCGACGCCACCATTGGCGCGGGTCTGCGTCAGGGCGTAGACCATGCCTTGCGCATCAGCGCGGTGGGGTCGCAGATGACCGTCCGCCGCCAGTTGTCCGACATGATCGACCGCTATGCCCCCGACGAGGTTCTGTTGACCGGTCAGATGTTCGATCAGGACGAACGGCAAACATCCTTTACCCTCGCGGCAGAGGTTCTCTCGGACCTTCCGCTCGCCGCCTAATAGCCTGCCGCCCTGTCAACGAGGTTCAAGGGCGGATCTCCGGCCTCGACCCGGCGGACGTTCTCGGCAATCACCTGTGACGCCGAGGCCGCACGCGTGGTCGAGGCGATATGCGGCGTCACGACCACAGCCGGGTGCGCCCAATAGGGGTGATCTGCCGGGAGTGGTTCGGTGCGAAATGTGTCCAGCGTCGCCCCGGCAACATGTCCGCTGGCCAGTGCGGCGATCAGCGCATCATCGTCGATCAACCCGCCCCGGCCGGGGTTCAGCACATACGCCCCCGGGGCCAGCAGCGCCAGCCGCGCCGTATCCAGCGTGTTTTCGGTTTTTGGCGTCAACGGCAGCAACAGGATGACGATTTCAGCACCCGCCAAGGCGCGGCCCAAGCCATCATCACCCGACAGACAGCGCAACCCCGCGATCTGTTTCGGACTGCGCGACCATCCGGTGACGGGAAACCCCAATTGCGCCAGCGCGGACCCGCAGGCAGCGCCCAGCGCGCCCAACCCCAGCACGGTCACGGGACGGTCCTGCGCAAGTGGCGGATAGACCGTATTGCGCCAGACACCATCCTGGCCGGCAATATGCGCATCCATCCCTAAATGATGGCGCAGCGTATGTCCCACCACCCATTCCACCATGCCTTGGGTCAATGCAGGATCCACCATCCGCGCCAGCAGCTGGGTCAGCGTCTTGTTTCCGACAATCGTCTCCACTCCAGCCCACAACCCCATGACCAGCCGGGTGCGCACGTAAGGCGTGAAATCCTTGACCGGGCCGTTGGGCGCAAAGACGATATAATTTACATCCTCTGGCGCATGTTCACGTGACAGCGAGACCGACAACCCGGCCTGCGCAAAGGCATCCTGCAAGGGTGCCGCATATTCATCCCACAGCGCGGGACGCGCGGAAAACAACACATTGATCATCGTGGCTTGTGCACATGCGCGGATTGCACGAGGCCGAAGGCCACCAGCAGCACCAGCATTGCGGACCCACCATAGCTGACCAAGGGCAGCGGCACGCCGACCACGGGCGCCATGCCTGTCACCATCGCCATATTGACCGCGAAAAACAAAAAGAACGACATGGCGATTCCCATCGTCAGCAAGGCGGCAAACCGGTCCTTGTTGGTCATCGCAGAGGCCAGACAGAACAGGATGATCAGCATGTACAGCCCCAACAGGCCAATGGCCCCGATGAAACCGAATTCCTCGGCCAGGGTGGTAAAGATGAAATCGGTGTGTTTTTCAGGCAGGAAATCCAGACTGCTCTGCGTGCCTTGCATGAAACCGCGTCCCGTCATGCCACCCGATCCCAGTGCGATCTTGGCCTGCGTGATGTGATACCCCGCCCCCAGCGGATCGTTCGACGGATCAAGAAAGGTATCGATCCGGCGGAACTGGTAGTCCTTCAACAATTGCCAGTCCGTGCCGCGCGACTGAAAAACCGCAAAGATCGTGGCGATACCCGCACTAAAGACCGTCGCGAAATAGGCCCAATGCACCCCTGCAATGAACATGACTGTCGCCCCACCCAACAAGAGCAACAGTGCGGTCCCCAAATCAGGCTGGCCCAGGACCAGTGCCGTGGGAAACAGGATCAGTCCGACAGGCAGCGCCACCCACAGCGGATGCGATGTCTTGTGCGTCGGCAGCCAGTCATAATAGGCGGCCAGAAACATCACGAGCGTGATCTTCGTCAGTTCCGATGGCTGCAGACGCATGAACCCCAGATCGATCCAGCGCTGCGCACCCATCCCCACGGAGCCGAAAAACTCGACCGCCAAGAGCAGCATGATCGAGACACCATAGGCCAGACCCGCCATGTTGCGCCAGAACCAGATCGGCACCATGCCGACACCGATCATCAACACCATGCCCAGCGCAAAGCGTTTGACCTGCGGTTCCATCCAGGGTGTCGCAGATCCGCCTGCGACGGAATACAGCATCACGAAACCCGCTGCACTGACGGCGAAAATCAGGGCGATGATCGGCCAGTTCAGATAGATCAGTTTGCGGAACCCGGTGGGAACGTATTGCGCATTGTTTGACAGGTAACTCATGCGGGTGCGCTGCCTCGGTTGACGGTCGCGATCCGTTCCTCGATCCGCTTTTGCTGGTCGGCGATCCGCGCGCGATCGACGCTTGGATAGGCCTCCAGTGGTGGCGGCCCGTCATATAGGGCCTGTAGCAGGATATCACGGGCAATCGGTGCAGCAGCGGTTGATCCGCCGCCGCCGTGTTCGACCACGACCGAAATCGCGAATTTCGGATTTTCGACAGGCGCGTAGCTGACGAACAGCGCATGGTCGCGCCGTTCCCACGGCAGATCCTCGTTGCGGGTCACGCCGCGCGCACGCTCTTCTGCGGTGATACGGCGCACCTGCGACGTTCCCGTCTTGCCGGCCATGGCCATACCCTCTGCCACGATCGCAGAGCGGTGCGCGGTGCCACGTGTATGGTTGACGACCGCATCCATCGACTGCCGTGTCCGGCGTAGCCAGTTTTCGTTGATCGGCAGCGGATCACCGATGCCAGAAGGTTGTTCCACACCGTCGATCGACTTGATCAGTCGCGGCGTGACCATGCGCCCCGTCGCAAGGCGCGCTGTCATCACGGCCAACTGCATGGGCGAGGCCAGAACATAGCCCTGCCCGATCGACGCGTTGACAGTGTCACCGATGCGCCAGCTTTCGCCGCGCACGTCCTGTTTCCAAGCGCGGTCCGGGGCCAGCCCCTCTGCCACGGCGGACAGCGGCAGGTCATGCCGGACCCCCAGCCCCAACAGCCGCGCCATTTCCGCAATCTTGTCGATGCCGACCCTCTGACTGACCTCGTAGTAATAGCTGTCACACGATTGCTTGAGGCTCTCGTGGTAATTCATGTTGCCGTGTCCAGCCCGTTTCCAGCAATGGAAACGCGTGCCCGACACGGTCATATGCCCGGGGCAGTAAACGGTTTCCTCGGGGCCGATCACGCCAGCCTCGAGGGCCGCAAGCGCGGTCACCATCTTGAACGTCGATCCCGGCGGATAGGTGCCCTGGATCGCCTTTGCCGCAAGCGGTCGATACTTGTTTTCGTTCAGATCGGTCCAATCCTTGACCGAAATGCCACGTACGAACATGTTCGGGTCGAATGACGGGGCAGAGGCAATGGCGCGCAGATCGCCGGTTTCGAGGTCGATCACGACGGCACCCGCGCTCTCGCCATCCATCCGGGCCTGCGCATAGGATTGCAGACGCTCGTCCAGACCCAGCTGAATGTCCTTGCCCGGTTCGCCTTCCTTGCGATCCAGCTCGCGCATGACCCGACCCAGGGCGTTGACCTCGATCCGCTTGGTCCCGGCGCTGCCGCGCAGCATGGCTTCCATCTTGTTCTCGACGCCGGTCTTGCCGATCTGGAATTTCGGGATCTGCAACAAGGGGTCCTTGTCGTCGATCCGGCTCAGATCATAGTCGCTCACAGGCCCCACATACCCGACCACATGGCCGACATCGCCGCCGTAGGGATAATGCCGCGATAACCCCACCTCGGCCGTGATGCCCGACAATGCAGGTGCATTCACGTTGATTGCCGCGACATCCTCCCAGGCCAAACGGTCAGCAATGATCACGGGAACAAAAGGCGATCTGCGATACATTTCTTCCTTGGCCCGGGCGATCACATCGGGGTCCAGATCGACAATCTGGGTCAGACGGTTCAACACTTCGTCAACGTCGCCTGCCTCCTCGCGGACCATGACGACACGGTAATTCTGTTCGTTTTCGGCCAAGGGGATTCCGTTACGGTCGAAAATCAACCCGCGCGCCGGTGGCAGCAGACGAATGTTGATCCGGTTTTCCTCGGCCAGCAGGCGAAACTGATCCGCCTGTTCCACCTGCATCGACTGCAACCGCCAGCCCAGCCCGCCCGCAATGCCCAATTGCGCGGCCCCGACGATCAGCGCGCGACGGCTGACGGTGCGGCTGCTCAATTCGTTATCCTTGGGACCTTTTTTCATAACTTATGTCCAAAACTGTCTGTCTGCCCCGGCGCCGGACGGGTGATGCCGAAAATGAGCTGCGCCACCAGGACCACCACCGGATAGGCCACGATCGTCATGACCATCTGGATCAACGTCAGCGCAAGCGGTGCCTGCGGCACGACAGTGATCGCCAGGATCAACCGATAGCCCAGTGTAATCGCCACGATACCCAATGATACCGTACCCCATTCCAACAACAAAGGCACGTTGCGCAGCCCACGCGATTGTGCGCGCAACATTTCGCTGAGGATGCAGACCAGCGCCGCCCACAGCCCGGGCGGTCGCTGAAACAACAGGTCCGCCAGCAGGAATACCACCATGATCAACCCGAACGGCAGGTAGTCAGGGCGCCGGGCGGCATAGGCCAACGTCACCAGCAACAAAAGATCGGGCCCGGTAAATCTGACCGGGATCGCGTTCAGCGGCATCAGCTGCACGAAAAAGATCACGGCGACGAGCCCGACATATTTGAATCGGCCCGCCCAGATGCGCGATGTCGGTGTTTCAGCCATCCGTTGCCTGCGCGCTAGCCGGCAGGATCGGGCCAAAGCGTGCAGGCTCTGTCGCAAGAAGGCCGCCGGGATCGGTGATGACCTCGTGGGGTCGGGCGCGCAGGATCCGCAGGAATTCCAGCCTCTCGAAATCGGCAGACAATCGCACGCGCAGCCGCCGGTCGCTGCCAAGTGCGACCTGCCCGACCAGCAGATCGGCCGGGAACACGCCGCCATCACCGGAACTGACCACACGGTCACCGGGGCGCACGGCATCGGGGTTTTCCAGAAATTCGATCGGCGGGTTCAGCGTGTTGTCACCTGCAAGGATCGCCTTTTGCCCGGATGGCTGGATGGTCACCGGGATGCGGCTGGAGGTGTCGGTCAGCAAAATGACGCGACTGGTCTGATCCGCCATGCCGCTGATCCGCCCGACCAGCCCGATACCATCCATCGCGGGCCAGCCGTCCTCGATCCCGTCACGCTTGCCGACATTCAACAGAACGGATTGGCGAAACGGCGATCCGCTGTCGGTCATGACGACGCCGGTGATATACGTCAGCTGCGGGTCAAGCTGGACATTGTTCAGTTCCAGCAGACGCGCGTTTTCCTGTTCCAGCTGAAGTGCCGCCTCTTTCCAGGCCTTCATCTGCTGCAACTCGCGACGCAGGTCGCTGTTCTGTTCTGACAGGGCCTGATAGCTGCGGAAATCGTTTACCAGCCCGATCACACCGGTCACAGGTGCCATGGCCCAGTCGAAATTCGGCACGACCCGGTCGATCACGGCTAGCCTGAACCGTTCGACCCGCGGACTGTCGATCCGCCAGACCAGAAACACGGCAAGCAACGCGACGATACCCACCGCAACCAACAGGCGACGAAGCGGGGTCGTGAAATCCTCAGAGTTCCGGTCGCGGGCCAAACACAACTCCCGTCAGGTCAGATCAGCTATCGTAGTCTATCACATGCCGAAGCTGTTTTTCATACTCAAGCGCCTTGCCGGTCCCCAAAGCCACACAATTCAGTGACTCGTCAGCGACGGAAATCGCAAGGCCCGTCTGTTCACGCAGCGCCAGGTCCAATTGCCCCAACAGCGCGCCGCCACCCGTCAGCATCACGCCGCGATCAACGATGTCGGCGGCCAGATCAGGCGGCGTTGCCTCGAGTGCGGTCATCACCGCCTCACAGATTTGCTGCACCGGTTCTGCCAGTGCCTCGGCGACCTGGGCCTGCGAAATTTCTGTCTCTTTCGGCACGCCGTTCAGCAGGTCACGGCCACGGATATGCATGGAACTGCCACGGCCGTCATCGGGCATTCTTGCGGTGCCGATCGACGTCTTGATGCGCTCGGCCGTGGATTCACCGATCAGCAGGTTATGCTGGCGGCGCAAATAGTTGATGATCGCCTCGTCCATCCGGTCGCCGCCCACGCGCACGGACCGCGCATAAACGATGTCACCCAGGCTCAGCACGGCGACTTCGGTGGTGCCGCCACCAATATCCACGACCATGTTGCCGGTCGGATCAGTGATCGGCATGCCCGCGCCGATGGCTGCCGCGATGGGTTCCGCGATCAGGCCCGCACGGCGCGCACCAGCAGACAGGACCGACTGACGGATCGCGCGTTTTTCAACCGGTGTCGCACCATGGGGCACGCAGACGATGATCTTGGGCTTGGAAAACGTAGACCGCTTGGCCACCTTGCGGATGAAATACTTGATCATTTCTTCCGCGGTGTCGAAATCCGCGATCACGCCATCCCGCATCGGGCGGATGGCTTCGATGCTGCCGGGCGTCCGGCCCAGCATCAACTTCGCATCTTCACCGACGGCCAGCACCTTTTTCACGCCGTCCTTGACGTGATAGGCAACCACGGACGGTTCGGACAAGACGATCCCACGACCCTTGACATAGATCAGTGTATTGGCCGTCCCGAGGTCGATGGCGATGTCGGACGAAAACAGATTGTGCCAAATTGCCATGCGAAGGCCTTCCCCAAAAATCATGCGCGCTGGGATGATCGCCGCTCAGGCCCGCAATCCAGCTCTAGGCCTTATAGGGGTGCGGTTCAGCGGTTGAAAGCCCTCGTTACAAGCCACTTGGCGCGATCTCGCCACCTGTACAAATACGATAAATCTTGCATCTGGATGACCCGAAATCGGGCAATATTTGCACTTTTGGAACATTTGCCCTGACAGGACGCGCTAGCGGTCCAGAGCAGGCGCGCGCGCAAGCCGTCGAATCGTTTGCGGCCGGCCCACCACATCGTGGTGGACCGGCTACAGCTCATGCGCCTGCGTCTTTGTAGCTGACGCCTTTTGTGTCGTAATCGACGCCGGTTTGTTCACGACGGACGATCAGCCTGTTCAGCGCATTGACATAGGCCTTTGCACTTGCGACGACCGTGTCCGTATCCGCTGACTGACCGGTCGCGATACGTCCGTCCTCTTCGAGGCGAACCGAAACGGTCGCCTGTGCATCAGTGCCCTCGGTGACGGCATTCACCTGGTACAATTGCAGCCGCCCACCATGCGGGAACAATGATTTCACCGCGTTGAAGGCCGCGTCGACAGGACCATCGCCACGCGTCGTCACCTCTTTGGAGGCACCGCCAATCAGCATTTTCATCTGTGCTTCTGCCGGGCCGCCGGTGCCGCAGACAACGCGCAGGTCGGTCAACTTCAGATGGTCTTCGGCCCCTTCGTTGATCCGCATCAACGCAATCAGGTCGTCGTCGAACACTTCCTTTTTGCGGTCGGCCAATTCCTTGAACCTGACAAAAACGTCCTTGAGCTGGTTGTCACCCACCACGTAGCCCAGCTCGTCCAGCTTGGCGCGCAAGGCGGCACGACCGGAATGTTTGCCCAGCGGCAAGGACGTGCCGGACAGGCCCACGTCCTCAGGGCGCATCACCTCAAAGGTTTCGCGGTTTTTCAGCATGCCGTCCTGATGGATCCCGGATTCATGGGCAAAGGCGTTCTTGCCGACGATTGCCTTGTTGAACTGCACAGGAAAACCAGAGACCGTCGCCACACGACGCGAGATGGCCATGATCTTGCGGGTATCGATCTTGGTCTCGTAGGGGATGATGTCCTGGCGGACCTTCATCGCCATGACCACCTCTTCGAGGGCTGTATTGCCTGCACGTTCGCCCAGACCGTTGATCGTGCATTCGATCTGGCGCGCGCCGCCCGCCACGGCAGCAAGCGAATTGGCCGTCGCCAGCCCCAGGTCATTGTGGCAATGCGTGGCAAAGATCACCTCGTCCGCACCATCGACCTCGGCAATCAGCCGCCGGATCAGATCGGCAGATTCAACGGGGGCCGTATAGCCGACCGTATCGGGGATGTTGATCGTCGTTGCCCCTGCCTTAATCGCGATGTCGACCGTGCGTTTGAGAAACTCCCATTCCGTGCGGGTGGCGTCCATCGACGACCATTGCACGTTGTCGCACAGGTTGCGGGCATGGGTCACGCAGTCGTGGATGCGTTCGGCCATCTGGTCCATGTCCAGATTCGGGATCGCACGGTGCAGTGGCGAAGTGCCGATGAATGTGTGGATCCGCGGGCGTGCCGCATGTTTGACGGCCTCCCAGCAGCGGTCGATATCCTTGAAATTGGCGCGGCTGAGGCCGCAGATCACGCTGTTCTTGGACAGGCGCGCGATATCGGAAACGGCGGCGAAATCGCCCTCTGATGCGATGGGAAATCCAGCCTCGATGATATCGACGCCCATGTCATCAAGCATGGCGGCAATTTCAAGTTTCTCGCTGTGGGTCATCGTGGCACCCGGGGATTGTTCCCCGTCGCGCAAGGTGGTGTCGAAAATGTAAACGCGGTCGGTCATTGGTTCGGTCCTGAACGGCTATCTGTTGGGGGTGGTCGGCGCTGGCACTGTCCGAGCGGTCGCGCCGACAGGCACGCTCAGACGTGGTTCAGGCGTAGGGCACGCAGGGTCAGACCCGACAGGGTCGCCAAAAACATATGATCTCGTGCGCTCATGCGTCGCACTATAGCGGCTGTGTCCCGCTTGAAAAGGGCGTTTTGCCGCTGGGGGCCTTGCCCCCGGCCCTGCGGGCCTCCCCGCGGATATTTTTGACCAGAAGAAGAATGGAATGCCGCGCGCGGTGATCTAGGTCTGCCTTTATGACACAGACATTGATTATCACAGGTGCAGCATCTGGAATCGGACGGGGGATCGCGCAGGACTATGCCGGTCGCGGCTGGCGGGTCTTTGGGTTGGATGTTGATCCCATAGCCATTGACGGCGTGACCGGCATCCTCTGCGATGTGGGGGATGAGGATCAGGTCGCGGCGGCCTTTGCGCAGATTGACCGCTGCGATTTGCTGGTCAACAACGCAGGCGTTGCCGATCCGCACCGTGGTCCGATCGAGGATCTTTCGCTTGCCGATTGGCGGCGCGTGACCGACAGCCATCTGACCGGTGCCTTTCTGGTCACACGCGCAGCCGTGCCACTGCTGCGCGCGCGGCAGGGAGCGATCGTGAACATGACATCGACCCGCGCGCAAATGTCGGAGCCTTATTCCGAGGCCTACGCCGCATCCAAGGGGGGGATGTCGGCGCTGACCCATGCGCTGGCGATTTCGCTTGGCCCCGACATTCGCGTGAACGCCGTCGCCCCGGGCTGGATCGTGACCAACGGCTGGGACGATCTGCGCGATGTGGACCACGACCAGCATCCCGTCGGCCGTGCAGGCCGGGTCGAGGACGTCACGCAAACCGTCCGCTGGTTGCAGGAGGCGGGATTTGTGACCGGTCAGGTCGTCACCGTTGACGGTGGCGTGACAAGAAAGATGATCTATGCCGCATAATGCCCTCGTCATTGGTGCCTCTGGCGGCATCGGACAGGCCGTGACTGACGCCTTGCGCACGCGCGGCGCTACGGTCACGACCCTGTCGCGCAGCGCGGACGGGTTCGATGTGACCGACCCCGCATCCGTGGCCCGGCATCTGGACGCGCTTGATGGTCCTTTCGACCTGGTGTTCGTGGCCGTCGGTGTTCTGGGCACACCGGAAAAGTCCCTTGGTGCAATCGAGGCGGACGCCATGGCCCGGGTCATGGCGGTGAATGCCATCGGTCCAGCGCTGATCTTGCGACACATCGGCCGGTTGCTGCCCCGCAGTACCCCTTCGGTCTGTGCCGTGCTGTCGGCGCGCGTCGGATCCATCGGCGACAACCGGATCGGCGGGTGGTATTCCTACCGCGCATCCAAGGCCGCGCTGAACCAGATCGTGCACGGCGCGGCGATCGAACTTGGTCGTTCGCACAAGCAATCCTGCGTCGTGGCCCTGCATCCCGGCACGGTCGAGACACCCTTTACCGCCGACTATGCGGGCCATCACAAAACCGTAGCGGCATCCCAGGCAGCTGCAAACCTGCTGGGCGTGATCGACGACCTTGGCACTGATAAATCGGGCCAATTCTTTGATTATGCCGGAAAGACCATCCCATGGTAGATCTCGTTCTCGTCTTGGGTGACCAGCTGTCGCCCGAACTCTCTGCGCTGCAAAAGGCCAGCAAATCGACCGACATCGTCGTCATGGCCGAGGTCGCGGACGAGGCGAGCTATGTGGCGCACCACCCCAAGAAGATTGCGTTCCTCTTTGCATCCATGCGGAAATTCGCAGCACAGCTGCGCGCGGAGGGATGGACCGTCGACTATACCAAACTGGGCGAGGGATCCGATTCCATCTGCGGTGTCCTGATGCGCGCAGCCGATGAACACGGCGCGAACCGCGTGCTGGCGACGGAACCCGGCGAATGGCGGCTGATCGAGGCGTTGCGTCACTGCCCAGTGACCGTCGAACAACTGCCCGACGACCGTTTCATCGCCTCGCACAAGGAATTCGAAGGCTGGGCCGAGGGGCGCAAGGCGCTGCGGATGGAGTATTTCTACCGTGACATGCGCCGCAAGACTGGCCTGATGATGGACGGCGACACCCCCGCCGGTGGCCAATGGAACTATGACGAGGACAATCGCAAGCCGCCGCCAGAGGGGATCGATTTCGCGGGTCCAATGCGTTTCACCCCCGACGAGACCGTCGAAGAGGTGCTGCAACTGGTCGAACGCCGTTTCGGCAATTCATTCGGCGACCTGCGACCGTTCTGGTTTGCAACAGATCGCGGTCAGGCCCGTCAACACCTGGCCCATTGGGTGAAAAAAGGACTGCCCGATTTCGGCACCTATCAGGACGCCATGATGGACGACGAAAGGTTCATGTATCATTCCATCGTTGGCCTTTATATCAACGCAGGTCTCTTGAACCCGATGGAGGTTTGCAAAGCGGTCGAAAAGGCCTGGCAGGACGGCGATGTGCCGATCAATGCGGCCGAAGGTTTCATTCGCCAGATCATCGGCTGGCGCGAATACATCCGCGGGATCTATTTCCGAGAAGGCCCTGACTATATCCATCGCAACGGGCTGGACCACACCCGTGACCTACCCGGTCTGTACTGGGGCGATGCGACCGACATGCGCTGCATGTCCCGCGCCATCGCACAGACCAAGGAAGAGGCATACGCCCACCATATCCAGCGCCTGATGGTGACCGGGAATTTTGCCCTGCTGGCCGGGATCGATCCGTTTCAGGTCCATGAATGGTACCTGCGCGTTTACGCCGACGCCTATGAATGGGTCGAGGCACCAAACGTCATCGGCATGAGCCAGTTCGCGGACGGCGGGATCATCGCCAGCAAACCCTACGTGAGTTCCGGCAATTACATCCACAAGATGTCGGACTACTGCGGGTCCTGCGCCTATTCGGTGACCAAGAAAACTGGCAAGGGCGCCTGCCCTTTCAACCTGCTGTATTGGCATTTCATGGACCGTCACCGCGAAAAATTCGCGTCCAACAACCGTATCGGACGGATCTACGGCACATGGGACCGGATGGACGACGCCAAAAAGGAAACGATCCTGTCAGAGGCGCAGGCTTTCCTCGATCGGATGGACGCAGGAGAGACGGTCTAGCGCAGTTTCGGCGGCTTGTTCGGATCGGCACCGGGGGCCATCGGGACATCTGGTGTGACGCGCTGCATTTTCGGCAGGTCGAACCGCAGGCCCACACGTTCCAGCCGGCGGGCCATTTCCTCGCCTGCGCCGACGAACACGACGTCCATCGTGCCTGCATCAATGCCGGAAAATGTCAGTGCCTCACCCGCCGCATGGGCCAGCGCACCATGGGCGCTGTCATCGGCACCGACAAACCCCAGAACGTGCCCTTTGCCACCGTCCTCGTATTCGGCGGCAACAAGGTAGGCCGTTTCGGCCAGTCCCGCTGTTTTCGACAATTTGCGGTCCAATGCGTCCAGCACGGCCTCTGGCAGGGACTTTGGCGGCGTGATCGCGACCAGCCGCGCCTGCGTCTGTTCAGGTGCGTGATCAAGGGTCGTTGCCAGCCAGTCGACACCATCCGCCGGGATCAACATGGCCGAAGGCGCGACACGCAGGTTCAGGGCCAGACCACAGCCCTGCCCCGCCATCATCTGCACCAGTGCCCGCCCCGGCAAGCCGGCATAGGGTGCCACGCGCCCGGTAAAATCGGACAAGCGGTCTTCGGTGTCGAAAATCAGGGCGAATGGCGCGCCTTCCATCTCGACCACGGTGGGTTTGACACTGTCGCCCTCGGGCTCTGCGTCCAGCAAGACATAGATATCCGCGTCGCACAGGTCTTCGTAGAACCGCAGGCGCAGCGCGTCGTTTTCCGGGGCCGCCTGCATCGCGGCATGGGATTTATCCAGCGTCGTTTCGGTCATTCCAGCACCTCTTGCACGCGCGCCCGCAACACGGGCAGCAATTCGTCGGCAAACCACGGGTTGCGGTTCAGCCATCCGGTATTGCGCCACGACGGATGAGGCAAGGGAAAGACATGCGGCGCGTGGTCCCGCCAGCCTGCAACCCGCTGCGTGACGGGCATTTTATCGCCAAGATGCCAGCCTTGGGCGTAGGCGCCGATCAGCAGCGTCAGTGGCACCTGCCCCAGCTGGGCAAGCGCCGCCGCACGCCACGTCGCAGCACAGATGCGCGGTGGCGGCAGGTCAGCGCCCTTGGCATCATACCCCGGAAAACAGAATGCCATCGGCACGATTGCGACCCGGTCACGGTCATAGAACGCGTCGTTTTCGATCCCCATCCAATCCCGCAACCGGTCACCGGAACGGTCCCAAAACGGGGTCTGCGCCTCATGCACCCGCGCGCCCGGGGCCTGACTTGCGATCAGAATACGCGGTTGACCACGAAACCATACGACCGGGCGTGGGCTGTGTCGCGTCGCGGTCCGGGCAAAACGATCTGCGCAGATGCGGCAGTCCGCGATGTCTTTCTGAATACTCATGGTCGGGATCTAGAACAGACCCGCCCTTTGCACAGGGACCACGGTCCATCACGGTTTTGCAAAAAACCGCCTTTCGCCTGTCTTTGAACACAATTTTCGATCATTAAGTGTAAAAGAGAGAACAATGTGACGCCGAATTAACCTTCGTCGCGCATCCACAGCGGGCAGCAAGCACGTCGAGAGCGGCAAAAGATGTTGGAATTCAATGCGGTCAGCAAGTCCTTCTGGACCGGCACCCAGCGCAAGATCATCCTGGATCGGGCGTCGTTTCGCGTTGAACTGGGTAATTCGCTGGGCATTCTGGCCCCCAACGGCACCGGCAAGACGACCCTGATCAACATGATGGCGGGTCTGGAAAAACCCGACGAAGGCACGATTACCCGCGGATGCCGCATCTCGTTTCCGCTGGGTTTCATGGGCGGGGTCGTCAACCGGCACACCGCGCGCGAAAACGTCCGCTATATCGCGCGGCTCTACGGGCTTGATCCCGACTATATCGAGGCGTTTTGCCGCTGGCTGTGCGGCATCAAGGAATATTTCGACATGCCGGTCGGGACCTACAGCGCGGGGATGCGGGCGCGTCTGACATTTTCGCTGATGCTGGCGCTTGATTTCGATATCTACCTCATCGACGAAGGCATGCCGTCCACGACCGATATGGAATTCAATCGCAAGGCGGGTGAAATCCTGCGTGAACGGCTGGAAAAGACGACCGTGATCATCGTATCGCATCAGGCAGAGACACTGGAACGGTTCGCGCGTTCGGCCGCTGTGTTGCGCGACGGCAGGATCCACATGTTCGACACACTTGAAGAGGCCAAGCAGCTTTATGACTACGAAGCCCACAGCTAAGAAATTTCGGGTGCGCAAACCGATGGCCAGCACGGGCGAGCCTGCACCGGCTGCGCCGGAACAATCCGCGCCGCCGCAGCGCCCGGAACCGGTCCAGCAGCAGCCCATGGCCGCGCCGCAGCCCTTGCCGGAACCGGCAAACAACAATGTCGACATCGACGCGATCCGCCGCGAAGGATTGACCGGGCGACAGCTGCGCATGGCGCGCCGGGTCGCGCAAAAACAGGGTCTGGCCGTCACTTCGGACTTTGATGCGGTCCGCCAGTTGCGGCTTGCCGGGATCGATCCGTTCCAGCGTTCCACCGTGCTGGAACTGGTAGCACCAGATCAGCAAGGCGGTCAGCAGCCAGGCGGCATGAATCCGCAAACAGGCGGCCCACAGACCCTGGGCGCGATCAAACCGGTGCCGCAGGACCGGGTGCAATTGCCGCAAACCAGAACGCAGGGCAATCAACTGCCCTCGACCGAATTTGCCGATCCGATCAAGCGTCGGAACGACGAAATCTCGCAGATACAACGCGACATGGCCCGTCGCCGCCGGCTCAAGGCGTTCCTGATGATGGTCAGGCTCAGCATCTTTGTGCTGCTGCCGACCATGATTGTGGGTTACTATTACTATACGATCGCCACGCCGATGTATGCCACCGACTCTGAATTCGTCATTCAGCAGGCCGAACCAGCCAGTGCCGCAGGCGGTCTGGGGGGCATGTTCCAGGGCACCTCTATGGCGACCCAACAGGACAGCATCACGGTGCAATCCTACCTGCAGTCGCGGGCGGCGATGGTGCGTCTGGATGCCGACCACGACTTCAAGGCGCATTTCAGCCAGGACTGGATCGACCCGATCCAGCGTCTGCCAGAGGGTGCCACGAACGAGGCCGCCTACGGCGTCTATCAGGACATGGTCAAGATCAGCTATGACCCGACCGAAGGCATCCTGCGGATGAAGGTCATCGCTGCCTCGCCCGAGGTCAGTCAGGAATTTTCCAATGCGTTGATCCGCTACGCCGAGGAACAGGTCGACCAGCTGACCCAGCGCCTGCGCGAGGACCAGATGGCCGGTGCCCGCGAAAGCTATGTCGCCGCAGAGGCCGCGCGTGCGGACGCCTTGCAGGCCTGGCTGCAAATCCAGGAAGACGTGCAGCAGATCGACCCGATCGGCGAAACCTCGGCCCGGACGCAACAGATTTCCGCCCTCGAAACCGAGCGTCAACGCCTGACGCTCACCCTGCAGGAACGGCTCGCGGTGCGCACCCCAAATCAGGCACAGGTCAACGCACTCGAAAGCCAGATCAGCAATATCGAAACGCTGATCTCCGATCTGCGTCAACAGATGACAACGGCCAACGCCGAAGGGACAAGCCTTGCAGCGCGCAATACGGAACTGCGTCTGGCCGAGGAAAACTACACCTTTCAGACCGGTCTGGCCCAGCAGGCGCTGACGCAGATGGAAACCGCCCGGATCGAGGCGAACCGTCAGGTTCGCTATCTGTCGATGGGCGTCGAACCCGTCGCACCGGACGAGGCGACCTATCCCAAGGCGTTCGAGAATACGATCCTCGCGTTCTTGATCTTCTCGGGTATCTACCTGATGATCTCGATCACCGCCTCCATCCTTCGCGAACAGGTAACCAGCTGATGCATGATGTCACCATCGGAAACCTCACCGTTTCCAACGATCGCCCCCTGCTTGTCATCGCAGGACCCTGCCAGCTGGAAAGCGCGGATCACGCGCTGATGATCGCTGAACAGATGGCCGCGGCCTGTCACGAGGCCGGCGCGCAGTTCATTTTCAAGGGGAGCTACGACAAGGCAAACCGCACCTCACTGTCGGGCAAGCGCGGCCTGGGCCTGGATGAAGGGCTGTCCGTCCTGCAAAAGGTCAAGGACACCATCGGCTGTCCGGTCCTGACGGACATCCACGGGGCAGACCAATGCGCGACCGTCGCGCAGGTCGTCGATGTCATGCAGATCCCGGCATTCCTGTGCCGCCAGACCGACCTGCTGCTGGCAGCGGGCGAAACCGGTGCCGTCATCAACGTGAAAAAGGGACAGTTTCTGGCCCCCTGGGACATGCCGAACGTCGTGTCCAAGATCGAAAGCACCGGCAACAAACGCATCCTGCTGACCGAACGCGGCGCGTCATTCGGCTATAATACGCTTGTGGCCGACATGCGGTCGCTGCCGACCATGGCTAAAACCGGCTACCCGGTGGTGATGGACGCGACCCATTCCGTGCAGCAGCCCGGCGGTCAGGGCGGCAGCTCTGGCGGTCAGCGCGAATTCGCCCCGGTCATGGCCCGCGCAGCCGTCAGTCTGGGGATCGCTGCCGTATTCATCGAAACCCACGAGGCACCCGACACCGCACCCTCTGACGGGCCAAACATGATCCCCCTGGACCAGATGCCGGCACTGGTCAGCAGCCTGATGGATTTCGACCGCCTGGCCAAGGCGAACCCGCTGCGCGTCTGATCGTTTGCACATCCGCCGGTCCCTGCTACCTCTGCATCTGAACCGGAGGGACCGATGCGCGCATTCATTTTGATCATTCTTTTGCTCTGGCCGGTCGCGGCCGTGGCACAAGACAACGCAGCCCCCATCGCAACCGAAACATCGGCGCGCGACGACACCGCGATCCGCAGCCGGATCAGCGATATCATCGCGGTGCTTGGCGGCTACGAGAGTGTCGACGTCGCTGTCCAAGAGGGTGTCGTCACCCTGACGGGCGAGGTTCTGACCCCGCAGGACCAGACAGCGCTGACGGAGCTGGCGCAACGGATCGAAGGCGTCATCGCCGTGCGCAACAACACGGTTGAAACGACAGACCTCGATGCGCGACTGACGCCCGCACTCGAACGGTTCCGGACACGCGCCTTGCAACTGGTGTCCAGCCTCCCCCTGCTGGGGATCGCATTGGTTGTGTTCATCGTGATCGTCTGGGTCGGGCTTGCACTCGCGCGGTGGCAACGGCCATGGAAAAGGTTGGCCCCAAACGCCTTCATCGCGCAGATCATGCAACAGATCATCCGCCTGGCCTTTGTGGTGCTTGGCCTGGTGGTTGCGCTGGACATCCTCGGTGCCACTGCCCTGCTGGGCACGATCCTGGGCGCTGCCGGAATCATCGGTCTGGCCCTTGGCTTTGCGGTCAAGGACACGGTCGAAAATTTTATCGCGTCCATCATGCTGTCAATTCGCCAGCCATTCGCGCCCAACGACGTGGTCGAAATCAACGGCGATATCGGAACAGTCATCCGCCTGACGAGCCGCGCCACGATCCTACTGTCCCCTGACGGAAACCACATCCGAATCCCCAATGCGACCGTGTTCAGCTCGCGGGTGGTCAATTATACGCAAAACGCGGAACGCCGTTTCCTGTTTCCGATCAGCGTCAGCCGCGACTGCGACCTTGCCGCCGCACGAAGCCTGATCGAGCGGACCGTGCAGGATCTCCCATTCGTTCTTGATCAACCCCGCGCCGCCGTCTGGATCGAAACCCTCGAGGCTGGCGGCGTGGTGATGCAAGTTGCCGGCTGGATTGATCAGCGTCGAAGCTCGCTGCCGTTGGCCCAGGGCGAGGCGATCCGACACGTAAAGCGCGCGTTGGAAGAGGACGGGTTCGAGATTCCCGACAATGTTCAACCGATCGCACTGACACGCGCCCCATCGGATCCATCTCCGGCCCATTCAAAGGAAAGCGCTGATATTGCAGAAGTATCACCCGGTCAGGAAGAAGCGGTCAGCGATATGATCAAGGCCGAGCGCAACCGCGAGGACACACCTGATCTTTTGCGGGCCGATGGTCAAAAAGAATAGCAAAAATGCGCAAACCGGGGCTTGAACGCCCCGTCGGTTCATCGTATCCCACGCCTCGCTGATGGGGTGTAGCCAAGCGGTAAGGCATCGGTTTTTGGTACCGTGTATCGTAGGTTCGAATCCTACCACCCCAGCCAGCGCTTTCCGAAATAGCTGACCTTGAAGGTTGACGTCCGCCGGGGCACAGGTTTCATCGGCGTTGCACGAGCCTTGCGGGCAGCTATTGCAAACTCTGCAGCGATGATCGAACAAGGTGGACGTCGTTGGTCGACGCCCCTACTCTTGGGTGCCCAGCCCAGACAATTTAATCTCTACTGTTGGATCACAGCGACATCCACCTCTCACACGCCCGTCATTGAACCTGCCGGGCGGCATGGTCCCGGCGCAAGTCCACCTGCGCGATATCGGGGATGACCAGATTGTCGCGGATGAGGGACAAGCCCGCCACCGCAGCAGTGCACCAGATTTACCAACGGCAGTCAGCACGAAAAAGGGCCGGCGCTGTTCAACAACAGCGCCGGCCCCCGGTATAGCGTGACGGCGGATCTAGGTTTGGGTGGCCGTCTGGCCATCCTTGCGGGTCGCCTTTGCCAGCAGATACAAGGCTACCGCACCGCCGATCCCGATGGCGTCGGACACCAACCCACCTTCGATCATGAACAGCGCCACGATGACCAGGCCGACACGGATCGGTGCAGATGCCCGCGCGCCAACCCACCAGCCCTGCACGCCAGACGACAGCAGGAACACGCCAAAGATGGCGGTCGCCGCAGCGCGGGCGATTTCGTACCAGGCTCCGTCGAACAGGATCGCGCTGTTGTAAAAGAACATGAACGGCACGATGAAGGCGGAGATGCCGATCTTGAAAGATGCGACAGAGGTCGACATGGGGTTCGATCCCGAAATGCCCGCAGCAGCATAGCTGGCCAAGGCAACAGGTGGTGTGATCGCGGACACGACGGCAAAGTAGAACACAAAGAAATGTGCCGTCAGGGCCGGAATGCCCAGCTGGATCAGACCCGGTGCCACGACCGAGGCCGCAACCGCGTAGGCCGCCGTTGTCGGCATGCCCATCCCCAACAGGATCGAGATGCACATGGCAAAGAACAGCGCCAGCAATTGGTTCGCGTCAGCGATGTTCAGCAGCACGGACGAGAACCGCGCCCCGACACCGGTCAAGGAGATGACACCCACGATGATACCCGCACAGGCACAGACCGCGATGATCTGGATCGACATGATGCCTGCCAGCTCGAACGCCTTGGACACCGATTTGATGCCCATCCGATAGGGTGTGAACCAGCTGACCACCGCAGCCGAGGCCGTGGCAAGCGTGCCTGCCCTGATGACGGAATAACCCATGAACAAGGCCACGATCAGGATGATGATCGGCAGGAACAGGAACACCCGGCGCACCATGTCGCGGAACTTGGGCAGCTCATCCTCGCGCATGCCGCGCATGCCCAGCTTGGCGGCTTCGAAATCGACCATGAAATAGATCGACACGAAATAAAGCACGGCGGGGATGATCGCGGCGATCGCGATGTCGGTGTAGGGAATGCCCGTCATTTCCGCCATGATGAACGCGCCCGCGCCCATGATCGGCGGCATGATCTGACCGCCTGTGGATGCGGCAGCCTCGACGGCCCCTGCGGTCTGCGGCTTGTAGCCGACCTTTTTCATCAGCGGGATGGTCAGCGAACCCGTGGCCACGACGTTACCGGCAGAGGTGCCGTTGATCATGCCCATCAGGCCCGACGCAAAGATCGCGACCTTGGCCGGTCCACCACGGGCGCGGCCCGCAGCAGCAAAGGCAAAGTTCACGAAATAGTCGCCCACCTTGGATGCCTGAAGAAAGGCGGCAAAGATGATGAACAGAATGATATAGGTCGACGACACCGCGGTGGTTGGCCCCAGGATACCGGCATCGGTATAGACCTGGCTAAAGAAGCGGTCCCAGGCGATGTTGGGCGCATTCAGGAAACCCGGCAGCAGATCACCAACAAAGACATAGACCAGAAAGACGCCAGCGATGACGATCAGTGCCAGACCAGCGACCCGGCGGGTCATTTCCATGATCAGCGCGGTGCCGGCCACGGCGGCCAGGCTCATGCCGATCGGGGCAAAGGGCGTGCCGGTCGAATTGCGCATCAGCGTGCCGTAAATGGTGATCAGATAGGCTGCGACAGCGACAGAACAGATGGCCAGAACCACGTCAGGCGCGGCGATGGTGCCGCGCACGCGCGGGCGCATCCAACCCAGAATGATCCCCATTGCAGTCGCGACGATCAGCGGGACGCCAAAGTGATAGATCTCCGCGCTGCGGATACCGGCGTCCATCCCGTTCCACATCACGCCACCTGCGATCTGCGACGCGAACGAGAACGCAGTATACAGCGCATAGAGTGCGGGCAGGATTGCGACATAGGCCAGCAAATCCAGAGGATGCTTGTGACCGCCATGGTCATTTTCAGGAAAGGCGCGCGCTGAATACAGCAAAAACCCGAGGATCAGCGCACCAGCGATGTGGACGATACGGAAATTCCACGTCTCCATCGGAAAGACCGGCAGGAACGGAATATCGATGCCCGTCCACGCAGAGATCGACCAGCCGTTCAGGGCTGCCATGTGAAACAGCGCATAAAACGCAGAGACCGCCGCGATCGCAAGATAGGCCCTGCCGTCGAAAATGCGTCGATTATGTTCAACGGGTTCGTCGTCAACGCCTTCGGCGATGACGGGCCCGTCAGTCTGGTCGTCCAGTTGCGTATTGGTAGTCATACAGCAGCCCCATAGGCGCAGCCCGGCCCCAGGGGGCAGACTTGCGCATGAATTGTGTGATGTGTCAGTCAGATGTGCCGGGGCCGCGCAGTGGCGCGGCCCCGGACTGATCGGGTTTTAGTTCCCGTAGATCTGATCGGCGGGAATGTCTGCGCCCGCGTTTTCGATGAACCATTCAGCCGCACCGGGGTGCCACTTCATGACGCCGGCGTTCTTGTCCCAGTTCTCGGGCAGCGTGGAACGGGCGGCGCGGTGGATGTTCACCATACGCTCGTTGTCGGACATGACGACATCCACGGCCGCTTTGACAAAGCTGGCGGGCAGATCGCAGTTTGCGATCGCAAAGTTCCACATGGACACCGAACGGGCCGGTGCTTCGAGCGTGGAATAGGTTTCTGCCGCGATTTCAAAGTTGGCAACCGGGAAGGCTTCCATCAGCTGGGCCTGCTCTTCTTCGGTGAACTCGATGATGTTCACGTCGGTCTGCACTTCCAGCTGGCTGACGGCCGGAACGGGCACACCTGCTGCAAAGGCGATCACGTCCAGCAGACCATCCTGAAGCTGACCACCAAGGTCGGCCCAGGCACCGTTACGACGTTCGAATTCAACGCCCAGCGTTTCCATCATGCGCGGGAAATAGGTGTCGGACGTGGAACCGGCCGGACCGAAACCGATGCGTGCACCAGCCGGAATTTCGGACACGGACGTGATCCCCGAAGAGGCCAGCGTCGTCACCGAGAACGGCGTCTGGTACATCGGGAACATCGCACAGGCACCGGTCATTTCCAGACCGGGCGCAATCGGGTTTGTCCCGGCGATGGATTCAGCTGCCGGACCCATGGTGGTCATGCCGAACTGCGCGTCGCCGGTGTGGACCAGCGCCATGTTCTGCATCGGACCGCCGGTGACTTCGCCGCCGCCGGTCAGGCCCAGCTCTTCGGCCACCAGGTTGCCCCAGCCCGAACCATAGGCAAAATAGGTGCCGCCCTGCGACGCCGTGCCCACGGTAAAGCTCTCGGGCCAGCCCGTGCGGTCCTCGTGTGCTGCGGCATAGGCAGACGATGCCGTCAGTGCCGTGGTCGCAATAAGTGCTGCGAATTTCATGTGTGTTTCCTCCACAAATGTCGCCGGCCACTCCCGTGCCGACTGTTTCATCAGACAGGCCCAGGGCCCCGACAGTCGCAGATATCAAAGCAGATATGCGCAGGGCGCAACCATCTTTGCGCGATGGCGACATAAAATTACGCGATCATACGTTCAGATGGGTCGCAAAGGGTGCAGAACAGATATTCGGCGGGTGGAAATCGAAACATGCCAGCGGGCAGCGGCCCTTAGGGTTCCACGTCCTGCTTGTTGATTCCGTATTTCTGCATCTTTTCGTACAGCGCCTTGCGGGACAGTCCCAACGACTCGTAGGTCGGTTTCAGCCGCCCGTCTTGCGCCGTCAGGGCTGCGACGATCAGCGACTTTTCGTGGGCTGCAACCGCATCGGCCAGGGTCGTGGCCTGATCCATCGCCCCCGCTGGTATATCCACCGGATCAAGTCCGAGCACGAAACGTTCGGCGGCATTGCGCAACTCGCGCACGTTGCCCGGCCAGGACCGTGTCGCCATCCGTGCCAGAACATCAGCCCCGATATCTGGCATTGACCGCGAATATCGCGCGGCCGCCTGTGCTGCGAGGTTAAGAAAGAGCGAAGGAATGTCGTCGCGACGTTCCTCCAGCGCGGGCACATTGATCGTCACCACATTCAGCCGGTACAGCAAATCGGCGCGGAACGTGCCCGCCGCGACCGCCTCGGCCAGATCGGTTTTGACCGCAGCCATGATGCGGATATCCAGTGCAACAGGATCATTCGACCCCAGTCGCGTGATTTCCCGCGCCTGAATGGCATGCAGCAACTTGGCCTGCACGCTGACAGGCAGACTGTCGATTTCATCAAGAAACACGCTGCCCTGTCGCGCATATTCAAATTTTCCGAACCGGGTGCGCAGCGCGCCGGCAAAGGCACCCGCCTCGTGACCGAACAGTTCCGCCTCGACCAGATCGACGGGCAGCGCCGCGCAGTTGATATGCACGAACGGATGCGCCGCGCGATCCGACATGTCGTGCAGCGCGCGTGCGGTCAGATCCTTGCCCGCCCCGGTCGGCCCGGTGATCAGCACATCGGCATCGGTGCGCGCAATGGCGCGGATATTCTTGCGCAAGGCGACCATGGCATCGGACCGACCGATCAGGCGGGATTCGACCTTGTCCCGGCAACCGACCTCACGCTTGAGCGACCTGTTCTCGATGGTCAGCCGCCGTTTTTCCAGCGCGTGGTGGATGGTGCTGATCAGGCGGGTCGGGGCAAAGGGTTTCTCGATGAAATCATAGGCCCCTTCGCGCATGGACTGCACCGCCAGATCGACGTCGCCATGACCCGTCACCAGAATAACCGGAAATTCCGGGTCAATTTCCAGCACCTGCTGCATCAGCCAGCTGCCATCCCGGCCGGGCATCCGGATATCCGTCACCAGAATACCTTGGAATCCGCGTGTGATCCGGGCCAATGCGTCTTCTGCGCTGGCAAAAGCCTCGGCCGGCAGATCGTGCAGCATCAGTGTCTGCAAACCGGCGTTTCGCAATTCTTCTTCGTCGTCGACGAACAGTACGGTCTGTTTCATTCCGCCGCCGTCCGCACGTCCTGCGCCGGCTGTAGCGTCACCACAAAGATCGCACCACCATCAGGATGATTGGCCGCCGTCATCGTTCCTCCGAAATCAGTGACGATATTGTATGAAATCGACAGCCCCAGACCCAGCCCCTTGCCCGGTGGCTTGGTCGTGAAAAAAGGATCAAAGAGCTGGCCCAGCGCGGCCGGATCGATCCCGGGTCCATTGTCCCGGACCGTGATGCGATGCCCCTCGACCCGCAGGGAAACGACCTGATCGTCCTGACCTTCCATCGCGTCCAGCGCATTATTGAGCATGTTGACAATCACCTGCTGCAACCGGACGTGGCCGCCGATCACCCAGATTTCACCCGCGGGCGGCGTGTAGGCGATCCGTCCACCCGTGGTCGCCAGACGCACGTCAAATACCGCCAGTGCATCCTGAACGACCTGGTTCAGCAGCAACGGCCCCGCGGCCTGCTGTGGTCGCCGGGCAAAGTTGCGCAGATGCGCCGAAATCGACGCCATCCGGTCCACCATTTTGGAAATACGGGTGATGTTGTCCTGCGCCTCGGCGATCCTGTCACGCTTGAGAAAGGCGCGTGCATTGTCGGCATAGGTTTTGACAGCGGCAAGCGGCTGGTTGAACTCATGCGACAGGGCCGCCGACATCTGACCCAGACCTGTCAATTTACCCGCCTGGATCAGATCGGTCTGGGTCGACTTGAGGTGCTCCAGCGCCTTTTGCAGGTCGGCCGTGCGTTCATCGACAGTGGCCTCCAGCAGACGTTTCGCCCCCTGCTCGCGCACCAATGCCTCGCGTTGACGCGCCTGTTTCAACAGATACGACAGCAGGGCCCCAAACAGCAAAAGCCCTGTCAGACCCAGGATCAAAAGCAATTTCAGGGCCATCAGCCGTGCAGGCCCGGTCGGCGTCAAGGATGTCATGACCCAGCCACGCTGCGGCAATGCCGTCGAGGTCATGACAAAGCTTTCGCCGCTGGTTTCGGCAAAGCTGACCAGCTGGGCGGTGTCATCCAGCGCAACCTTGGTGATCGGCAGCAGTTCGATCCGGTCGATCGGATATTGAAGGTTCTGCGCGATGACCCGCCGGGTTGCATCGGTCAGCGGCCGCATGGCGCGAAAATGCCAGTCCGGGCGCGACGACATCAGCACAAAACCGTTGGCATCAGACACCATGAATTCGCTGCCTGCACCGTTCCACACACTGTTGAAGGCCTGGATGTTGAACTTGACCGCCAGGACACCGACGATCCGGTCGCCATCCTCGACCGGGGCAGCAT
Organism: Loktanella sp. 3ANDIMAR09; assembly: GCF_001420005.1. GTDB lineage: Bacteria > Pseudomonadota > Alphaproteobacteria > Rhodobacterales > Rhodobacteraceae > Loktanella. The sequence goes on from NZ_LJAK01000007.1 coordinate 159,535, forward strand.
AGTAATACCCACGCTCTCCGGTGGTGGTGCCAGACACCTGAAAACTGGTCAGCGCACCCTCTCGGGCGTTCATGAAATAGGATTGATGGCTGAAATTGCGGTCTATGAAACTGCCCGGTTCACGATATGTGGCTGCCGCGATCGTGCGCCCTGAAATATCCATCAAAAATACATCGGATGCCTGCACCATCAGCGCGGTCTGCCGCAGATCCTCGTTCACCGCCGCCAACAATGCCGCATCGCGGGGCGCGGCCAAGAGGTCCGCAAGGCTTGCACGTTCCGCGATCAGTGCAGGAAGCGGCGCATAGCGGTCCAACGCAGCACTCAGGCTTTCCTTGGCCAGTTCCAGCAGCGGCCCGTCCTGTTCGGCCTGCTGCCGCAGATAGTGCCGCTCAAGCGACGGCACAGACAATGCGCCCGCCAGCACCGTCGCCAGCGCAAGCCCACCGGTAAAGACAAAAATGCGACGTCGCTGCGCGTTCATCGTGGCAACATGCCCGATTGCTGCATGAAATTACAGATGGAATCGCGCCGGATGATCGCAACAGACAACGCGACTACGCATGCCGTCAGACGCAACCCGCGTATCATCCGGACAGACGGGGTGCTTTTGGCCGCTAGCGGGCAATCTGATCGATGTGATTTTTCAGGATATGGCGGTACAATCCGATGCCCAGGCGGGACATCTGCCCCGATTGTTCGGTGCCGTCCAGATTGCCGAAACCGCGCATATCGCGGTCCTTGCGGGCAATGCGGAAACCGGCACCGATTTCGGTCATTTCTGCAAATGCTGACAGTCGCGCATTGGCATCACTGTCATCTTGCCGTTCAATCGCCGTCATCAACAACATGCGCGCCCGCACGTGACTGCGCCCGATGCGCCCCCGCAATTGATGCAGTTGGGCCAGACCGAACCGGTCGGCATCCCAGACCACCATCGTGTTTGCGCGTGCGTTATCCAGCCCGCTTTCGACGATCGTGGTGGAGATCAGCACATCAACCTGACCCGACATGAAACTGAACATGGTCTCGGCCATGTCCGCATCCGCCATTTGCCCATGCGCCACCACATGGCTGAATGCGACCTTGCGATCCGTTAACGCGGCGTCCAGCTCTTCGACGTCCGAGATGCGGGGACACACGATGTAGCATTGACCGCCCCGCGCGGTTTCTGTCGCGATGGCAGCCAGCATCCTGTCCACATCACAAGCCTGAACCTGCGTTTCCACAGGCTGACGGTTCTGCGGCGCGGTCGCCAGCACAGACACGTCAAGCAAACCGACCTCTGCTGTGGCCAGGGTGCGCGGGATCGGCGTTGCCGTCATGCTCAGGACATGGAGCCCGCTTGCGAGGTCGCGCAGCTGCGCCTTGTCGTCTTCGCCAAACCGCTGTTCCTCATCAATGATCAGCAGGCCAAGTTGCGCAAATGCGATTGCATCGTCCAGCAGTGCCTGCGTTCCGACCACGATCCCGATTTCGCCGGATGCGAGCCCCGCCAAAAGCGCCTGTCTTTGTGCGGGATCGGTCAGGCGCGACAACTCTGCCACCGTGACACCGGTTTCATGAAACCGCTGGGCAAAGGTTTCAAAATGCTGACGCGCCAGCACCGTTGTCGGTGCCGCGATCACGACCTGATGCCCGGTCAATGCGGCTGCAGCTGCTGCCCGCAAGGCGATCTCTGTTTTGCCAAAACCGACATCACCGACCAGCATGCGATTCATCGGCGTCGTGCTTTGCATATCTGCAAGGACAGCGTCGGTCGCGCGGATCTGATCAGCTGTCATGTCATGCGCAAAGGCTGCGACGAATTCGTCCAGCATCCCATCCGGGAAAGTGACATTACATGCCTGCGCGCGACGACGGGCCTTGTCGGCGGCAACCATATGCTCTGCGCTTTGGCGCAATTCGACGATCATCTCGTCGCGCCGCTTGACCCAGTCGTCCGAATTCAGCCGATCCAGGGTCAGGTTTTCAGCCGGGGCACCGTATGGCCAGAAATCATGGCCTGCACGCGCGGGCAGCATCATCTTGCCATCATGACGATAAACGAATGTCGTCAATGTCTGCTGCGTGTCACCCAGATCCGTTTCGAACTGGCCACCATAGCTGGCGAGGCCGTGTTCAAAATGGACGACGGCATCGCCCGGTTCAAGCATGTCGTCGCCGAACAACAGCTCATGGTCGCGATCGGTCAAGTTATGATTGGACATGTCGGCCCTCTTTGCGCGTTCAACGGCCAACGCCCGCCACGCCATTTTGATCCCAAGGGAAATGGGCACCCAGCCATGCCGCGCCGTCGACCGGCGGATACGTGCTGTGATAGCGCGGCTTGCGCTGGTCGGGCCATGATTGATACTCTGGATCATGCTGGCGCTATCGTGGATGGGCGTCCTGTCGAACCACGTCCGGTCAACCTGCCTTGTGATGGCACGCAACAGCAAAGGCCGATCCATGGATCACTACGATGGACTCAATCCGGGCATATTCTTTGATGCAGCAGCGACCGCACAGCTGGTTGTGACACCCGACCTGCGCATCGTTGCGGCCAACAAACGCTACTGCGCGCTGTTGGGCCGCCAGCCTCGCGACCTGATCGGCTACAAGGTTTTCGAAGCCTTTCCAGCAAATCCCGATGATCCTGAATCCAGCGCCGAAGCCGCGCTTACCGCGTCAATCGAGGCTGTCGTGGCAACCGGCAAGGAACAGCAAATGCCGCTGCGGCAGCATGATGTGCGCGAGGCGGATGGTCGCTATGCAACGCGCTACTGGCGGGTGCTGAACTCTCCGATCTTTGCCGACGATGCACAGCCTGACAAGGTCACGCATATCATCCATACCGCCGAGGATGTGACCCGCAACACGCTGGGCGAACGTGCCGACGCCGCCAGACAGCGTGCTGCGATGCGCGGTGCCGAACTCAGCTATTTCGAGCTGGACCCGGTTTCGGGTCGTCTGATCCGGTCGCCGCAACTGGATGCGCTGTTCGGTTTCGATCCCAACGACACCAACGACACCAACGACGCCGTCGAACCGTTTCTTGAGCGTTTCCACGCCGATGATCGCATCGAAGCCCGCGCCGAAATCGAACGGGTCGCCCGCACCATCGGGGCAGATCTGCATCTGAACAGCAGGATCATCCTGCCCGACGGCACAATGCGTTGGGTGATCGGTCGCGGTGAATCCGTGCGCGACCCCGACACGCAGACCGTCCGGATTGTGGGCATTGTTCTGGATGTGACCGCCATCCGCGAAAACGAGGCCCGGTTGAGCGAGGCCCTCGCTGCACGGGACCTGATGATCGCCGAGGTCAATCACAGGGTCAAAAATTCGCTTCAGATGGTGACCAGCATTCTCAACCTCGAGGGCACAGCCACCGTCGACCCGGCGGCGCGTGCCTCGCTGCGCGCGGCAACCGCGCGGGTCAATGCCGTGGCCGCGATCCATGCCTCTTTGTACGAAGACGAGGACGTGAATTCTGTCTGGATCGACCGATATCTGAAACGTTTGACAACGCACCTTCGGTTATCGTTGTCCAGCGATGCGCGCGGCCTGCAAATCACCTATGACGCCGAATCCATCCGACTGGACACCGACAGGGCCGTGTCGCTGTCGCTGGCGGTCAATGAGCTGGTCACCAATTCGTTCAAGCACGCCTACGGGCCCGAAGACGACGGAACGGTCACAATCACGCTGCGCCGCGCCGACAAAAACATGATCCTGCTCGAGGTCGCGGATGACGGAACCGGCCCCGGTGCAGATCGTGCGTCATCGGATGCAAAATCCTCGGGCCTCGGACAGCGTCTGATTGCGGGGATGGCCGCAAGCCTTGACGGCACGATCGAGCAAGATCAGACAAACGGTTGGCGCACACGTATCCTGTTCCCTGAATAAAGTCTTCAAATTGCTGAAATTCCTCATCGTCGAAGACAATTTTCTGATTGCGATCGATCTTGAGGCACAGCTTCTGGACATGGGTCATGATGTCATTGGCATTGCGACGACGGCGCCTGCGGCAATCGCGATGGCAAGCGTGGCAAAACCTGATGTGGCGATTATCGACCTGCAACTGGCCGAAGGCACGCGGGGCCAGGATGCAGCCATTGCCCTATGGCAGGATTTCGGTGTGCCCTCGATTATCGTCAGTGGCAGCCTGCATCAGGTGACAGATTCCGAAAAATCAGCAATGGCCCCATTGGCCATGCTTTCGAAACCATTGATGCCCGGGGAATTGCGGCGCGCGATCAACACGGCAGGGCGGTCGGCCAGCCCCGGCCGGGACTGATCCGGCCACGGCCTGTCCGATCAGCGCGCGGGCGGCCGAACCTATCCGGCCGCCCGCTTTCGTCACATCCCTGCGATGACCTTGTCCAGCGTTGCCGGATAGTCGCGCACGCGCACACCTGTGGCATTGAAAATCGCATTGGTGATCGCAGCCGCGGCACCGCAGATCCCCAATTCCCCGATACCCTTGGCCTGCAACGGATTGGCCCAGTCGTCGCGTTCCTCCAGCAATGCGACCGTCAGCTGCGGCACATCCGCATTTACCGGGATATGATACTCGGCCAGATTATGGTTCGTCACATGCCCGTCACGCGGGTCGAAAGCCATTTCTTCGGTCAGTGCGATGCCGATCCCGAACGTCATCCCGCCCAGGCATTGGGAACGCGCGGTTTTCGCATTCAAGATCCGGCCTGCGGCAAAACTGCCGTGCATTCTGCGAACACGGGTTTCCCCGGTTGCGGCATGAACGGCCACTTCGGCGAAATAGGCACCAAAAGTTGCCTGACGCACGGCCTTGGACGTGTCACCCGGGGTCACATGTCCCAGCTTTGCGATCTCGTCCCCTTTCAAAACATCGCTGAGCGCCTGTGTCTGGTTGGCATAGGTCGCGCGACCATCCTTCAGCATCAGGTCCGGTTCCGCCACACCCAGTCGCTCCGCAAGCTGTCGGCGGATCGCCTCGCAGGCGACATAGACCGACGTCCCGCTGGAGGCCGCCCCCCATGATCCGCCCGAACCGGCCGCCGGCGGCAAACCGGTGTCGCCCAGAACCACCGTGACCGCATCGCGGGGCAGACCCAGCATGTCGCCGGCAATCTGACCCAGGATGGCATAGGTGCCGGTGCCGATATCCGTCATGTCAGTCTCAACGCGGGCCGTGCCGTCGGGCAACAGCGTGACGCGCGCCTGGCTTTCCATCAGCACGTTGATGCGTGCGGCGGATGCCATGCCGTAGCCGATCAGCCACTCTCCCTCGCGCCGCTCTTTCAGTCCGGGCCTGTCGGCCCAACCGAATGCCTCTGCCCCACTTTCAAGTGCCTCACGGAAACGGCTCGACGAAAAATCCTTGCCGCTCTCGGGATCTGTTTCGGGGATGTTGCGCAATCGCAGCGCGACCGGATCAATGCCGATCTCGTGTGCCAGTTCGTCCATCGCGTTTTCCAGCACGGTGACCCCGACTGCCTCGCCGGGTGCGCGTACAGACCCTGCACACATGCGGTGCAGACGCACCAGATCCAACGACATCTGGCGGTTCGATCCGGCATATAGAAAATGCGACGCCTGAAGCACCGGTTCGGCGAATGTCTCGCCGGGCAGGTTCGATACGCGTGCATCATGACCAAGACCCGTCAGCCGCCCGTCGCCATCCGCAGAAAGCCTGACGCGCTGGTGGGTTTCCGACCGCCGCATCGTCGCCTCATAGACCTGTGGCCGCGTGAGCGCGACCGACACCGGGCGCCCCAGTTGCTGTGCCGCAATCGCGGCAGCGACAGCCTCGGGCGATAGCCCGAGCTTGGACCCGAAGCCACCTCCGACAAAAGGCGAGATGATCCGCACACGGTCGGGGTGGATGCCCAGCGCATCGGCCAGTTCGTTCCGGTTGTATTTCAGCATCTGATAGCTGCCGCGCAGTGTCAGATCGTCACCGTCCCATGTCGCAATCGATGCATGAGGCTCCATCGGAGAACTGGAATGCGAGGGTGTGGAATAGACCACGTCGACACGATGGGCGGCATCGCGCATCGCACTTTCCAGATCACCTTGGTCGACCGCCTGCCCTTCTTGCGGCTCGACCGCTGCGGTATCGGGATCGACGGTGACGGTTTTACCGCTTTCCAGAACCACGGTCAGTGATTGCGCGGCATGGCGGGCCTGTTCGAAACTCTCGGCCACCACCACGGCAATCAGCTGTCCAGTATAGTCAGCATGTCGCGCACCCTGGATCGGTGCTGCATCGGCTGTGCCCTGCGCGGGGTTGCGCAGCAGCCGGTCATCCTGGATCACGGCCAGAACCCCCGGCATCGCCGCCACCGCGTCGCGATTGGCCAGCACGACCCGCCCGCTGTTGCCGGGGCTGCGTACCATGATCCCGTGGACCATGCCCTCTATCTGCCACTCGTTGGCGTAGGTGGCGGTGCCGGTCACCTTGAACGGACCCTCCGGCCGATCCAGCGGCGCACCGACCAACCCCTGCGCCATGTCATCCAGCCGGTGTTCCGTCGCCGGCGCGTCCATCTTGAAATGCTCGGTCATTTGCCTGCCTCTTGCGTCAGTTCCGTCAGCACCGACACGAGTGTGCGACGCGTGAGGGGTATCTTGAAATCGTTTGCGCCAAAGCCGCGGGCCTCGGCCAACAACAGATCTCCCGCTTCGCCAAACAGCTCTTCGGACGGGGCCTGGCCGATCAGCAAATCCTCGACCTGCGTGTTCCGCCAAGGTTTCGGGGCCAGTCCGCCAAACGCGAGGTCGGCCCGCGTGATGCGGCCGTCCGCGACAGCGACGATCCCGGCCACGGACACAAGGGCAAAGGCATAGGATGCACGGTCGCGAACCTTGCGATAGGTTTGTCGCCCCTCGACAGGTGCAGGCAATATCACATCGGTGATCAACTCGCCCGGTGCGAGTACCGTTTCCCGATCAGGCCGGTCACCCGGCAGCAGATAAAGTGAATCCAGTGACAGTTGCCGGGTCGTGCCGTCTTGCTTCAACGTCTGCCCTCTGCGCCAAGCGCGCGCATGGCAACCGCCATGTCGCTTGGGTGGGTGGCGATGCAGTGTTCCGACGTGCCCAGAACCGCAAGGATACGGTTAAAGCCTTCTTGTGCAGCACAGCCGGTTCCGGGTTCGCGTTTGTTGCAGGCAGACGCGCGGTCATAGAAATAGAGACAGCGTGTCCGTTGCAGCAGGTTTCCCCCGGTCGTCGCCTTGTTGCGCAGCTGTCCGCTGGCACCCGCCAGCAGGGCGCGGCTCAGCACCGGCCAATTGCGCCGCACGCGGCTGTCGTTGGCAAGATCGCTGTTGGTCACAAGCGCCCCGATCCGCAGGCCACCATCCGCAGTGTCCTCGATCCCGTTCATCGCGAGGCGGTTGATGTCCACCAGCGTTTCGGGCGACATCACCTCCAGCTTCATCAGGTCGATCAGGTTTGTTCCACCTGCGATGAATGCCGCACCGCCGGCAGCATCACGCACGGCACCTTCGGCGCTGTCTGCGCGCACATAGTCAAAGGCCCTCATGCGCTCTTCTCCGCGGCCTTGCGAATGGCCTCCACGATATTGGGATAGGCTGCGCATCGGCACAGGTTCCCGCTCATCCGTTCCGAGATTTCAGCGTCGGTCAGCTCAGCACCGCTGGCGATATCGTCCGTGACATGGCTGGGCCAACCATTGCGGACCTCTTCCAGCATGGCGGTCGCCGAACAGATCTGCCCCGGCGTGCAGTAGCCGCATTGGAAACCGTCCTCCTGCACGAACGCCGCTTGCAGCGCGCTCAGGTTATCCGGCTGCCCGATCCCCTCGATCGTGGTGACCTCGTCCCCGTCATGCATGCAGGCCAGCGTCAGGCATGAATTGATGCGCCGCCCGTTGACGATGACCGTACAGGCACCGCATTGCCCGTGATCACAGCCCTTCTTGCTCCCCGTCAGGCCAAGGTGGTGGCGCAAGGCATCCAGCAGCGTCGTGCGTGGATCGATATCCAGCCTGTGCCGCGTTCCGTTAATTTCCAGATTTGTTTCCATGGGACGCCGCTCCGGGTTTTGTGATGTGATTTGTGAACCAACCGGGACCCCATGCATAAGTTCCGCACGCGGGCAAAATGAGACAGTATTCATTTCAAGCCCCACAGGGATGCCCTCTGGCTGTTCAGCGACGCGGCTGCGCCGCCTGCGGTCATGCCAAACATGCGCACGGCGACCCGCAATCGGCTTGATACCCGAGGCGATTACCCTTTGCGGTCCATCGACCGGCACACGATGGCGCCGGGCCTGCGCGACGGTTCGGTCGCAGATCAGAAAGCGACCAACGCCGCCGGCGAAATGTTGCACGTCAAGGCTGTCGGCCTCGCCCGTATCCATGGCGATGTCATGACAGAACTGGCGCTGGCGACCGTCGAATCCATCACCCTCTGCGGCGCGTTCCGCGCAGGACCAAATCATCTTGTTGTGGGTTAGCCATCGAAAGCCTCTCAAATGTAGCAGTTCCTGTAGCAAAATACCCCAGTATTGGGGGCGTTGCGCAGAACGGGTGAGGAAAAATAACGTTTTAAAGCAACGATATAATCCCAGATCGGGTTGCTACTTTATGAGATAGGTGGCGGAGACGAAGGGATTCGAACCCTCGAGACCCTTCCGGGTATATTTTCATAGAATATTGTAGATTATGATCCTACCCACAGCAGACACCGACAAAGCGCCTCAATGGTGTCTCTTTAGGCTTGCTTATGACTTTGTAGACGATATTCTAAAAAGGTCTAGAATCATAGGAGACGAAAGTGTCAGTTGTTGGGTATCGTCGCGTTAGCACAGAAGACCAGAGCTTTGATCGGCAAGACCTTGGTACGGTGGATAAGCTGTTTGAGGAAAAGCTGTCAGGTAAGAACGCCAAGGATCGCCCAGCGCTCAACGCGATGTTGGATTGGGTCAGAGAGGGAGACTTTGTGCTGGTCCATTCAATTGATCGCCTCGCGCGTGACCTGCGCGACCTACAGACGATTATTCAAACACTCAATGACAAGGGTGTAGCGATAACTTTCAAGTCTGAAAGCCTCACATTCTCTGCCAGTTCAGATGATGCATTCGCCAAGTTGCAGCTACAGATGATGGGTGCCTTCGCTGAGTTTGAGAGAAACATCATTCGCAAGCGTCAGGCGGAGGGGATCGCAAAGGCTAAGGCGAAAGGTCTCTACAAGGGACGGCCAAAGACGGTAGACGATGCCAAGGTGCGAGAGCTTAAAGAGGCAGGCATGGGTGCTACTGCCATTGCAAAAGAACTTGGGATCGGTCGCGCCACTGTCTACAAGTGCCTTCAAACAACCAATTAGCAGGTGATAATCAGTGTCTACGTGTGATGGCTGCGGTGCCAAGATGAGCTTTGTCTCTCACTTGAATAATGCAGGTATATGCGGCGATTGCCGTGAAAAGAATAAGGCTAAGAGGATTAGTGAGGAACAACGAAGAAACGAAAAAGCGAAAGAAAGCAAACTCGCGGCCCGAGAAAAGTCAGAACTTATCGACAAAATCATGCTGACGACTGAAACCGCAACAAACCTCAACATCACCAAGCGTCTTGAGATAGTCACGGCTGAGTGTGCTTTTGGTATGAACATGTTCAAGGACCTATTTGCAGGTGTCAGAGACGTTGTTGGTGGTAGGTCGAAAGCTGTCCAGAACACTATGCGGGATGCCAGACGTACTGCCTTATATGAATTAAAGGCTGAGGCTCACCTTGTCGGGGCCAACGCAGTTGTGGGTGTGGATTTAGATTATGTCGAACTAAGTGCAGCAGGCAGTATGGTTATGTTGGTCGCATCAGGCACTGCGGTAGTGATCGAAGACTAAAACGATTGTCACTCAGTGGGGCAATGCTCCAGATACGACCTTAGTGCATCCCGCCTTTTGTCGTCCATCTTCTGCGGATATAAGCCACTGCTGCACATCTTCATGCCTAAGACTTTCACGGAGTTCATAGGCCATATTCGCCATCCTCAGGCGGGTCAGATACAACTCGCATTCAAAGCTTGCATCAATAGACTTTTGGCGTTCGTCCAAATATCTCGGTAGAAAAATCACAGCTATTGCAGCAACTGCAATGGCAATAATTATCGAAATAGACTGTGTGCTATTCAAATGCTTTACCGACCATACCTGTATCATCCCTTTACCGATTGAACACCAGGCAAAGAGACTTTGCTCTACTGTGATGTTTAGGGCATCTGCAACTCCAACTGCAATAGTGACCGAAGACTAACCAACTTCGGCTTTGGGACCCTCATCCGAATGCCCAAACGGATTCGCCATAAGTAGGTATCCCCAGTTAGCCGTGACCTAAAATTTTAGAATCAAGCCGCTGTCCACCAACCTTGCTCAAGCCACGTGGCCGAGTGGTCGAAGGCGCTCCTCTGCTAAGGGGACTTCACAGGGAAAAAATAGGTGGTTGGCGTAGGTGGTTAGCGTAGGTGGTCAGACCCCCTTAAGTCATTGAAAGTTATAGAATATGGGGTGGTGGCGGAGACGAAGGGATTCGAACCCTCGAGACCCTTCCGGGCCTACTCCCTTAGCAGGGGAGCGCCTTCGACCACTCGGCCACGTCTCCGCCGACGCGTTTAACGGGGGCTCCATCGGGAAACAAGGTGTAAATCCATCTGTAACGGGCCGCGACGTTTGAGACATTGGGACGGAACGTTTGAGACAAACTTAAAATGTTACACCCTGTCGCAAACGTAACATTTTGCTTTCGTTGCGACAATCGTGCGGGGTGCATTTTGCTATGGTTTGGTGCGCCGCCCCGTGGGGCGGCGCGGGGGGTGTTCAGACACGTCTATTTGTCGTTACGTAAAGCGACAAAGCATCCTCAAAGGACAATTTTTCTTTGATCGAAAGCGCCGTGACCGCGTTGAATGTTTCCAGACCCGCTTGATCCACCGCAAAGCCGCGCGGGGCGGTGAAGGCAGGCGCGTCATTGGAATAAGCTTCATCGCCCGTCACCACCTGCCCCATTGGCAGGACGGTGCGCAGTTCCGTCAGGAACGTCCGCAACCATTCGACCGCTGACACTGTGGTGCCGTCGGGCGATGAAAACGCATAATCGCCGGTCGTTTCGTCCACTGCATCCATGAATTCCAGCAAGGGTTCAACGTGGCGGCTGTGGATGCACCCTTCCTCTGCCAAGCCTTCCAGCAGCGCCGCGTCACCCTGCCGCGCCAATGCACGGCGCACCTGTGGGTGTTCCATGACGTGCGGGGCGGCCTGAAACTCAATCAGACCGTCCTCACCGCCCTGAAACTCCACAGGCTTGAGGTTGGACACGGCAGGGGCCGCAGCGCCAAGGAAACCGACGTGCCGCAGACCGTAGGTGCCGGGCTTGGGGTTGTTTGGCGCGTCTGGCGTGAACAGTTTGACCGAGACCTTGCGGTAGCGTCCATCCTCGACCGACTTGGCAAAGCCGGGATCGACCTTGAACAGCGTGACCTTGAGGCGGTCGCCGTCCACAGTCACGTCGCGCAACCAGCCATAGGCCGGATCGTCCGACTTGGGGTGACCGACCACCGCAGGAACGGGTGCGCCGTCGCGGTCAAAGCTGGCGGCGATTTCATCCAACATGGCGGCGGTGATCCGGTGCTTTGTGCCGTTCATCGCGGTGAACGTCCCGGTGCGCAGCACCTCGACCTCTGCCGTTACATCGTCGCCAGCATCCGGTGCATCGGTGACAGCGACGACGGGCGCGGCCTCGTCGTCGTTGCCCACCAGCTCGGGCGGCGATCCAGCCGCCGGATTGTCCTGGTCAACGCCGCTCGTGCGCTGGCGTCCTTTGCGAAACATTTTCCACATGGATCAGCCCACCACACCTTGGATCAGAAAACCGGCCTCTGCACCGACGATGACAGGCGCACGGTCATAGGTCGTGCCGTAAACCCAGCTACGGTTCGCACCGCGCCATTCGGGCTTTTCCACGAACGGGTGGCCTTCCATGGTGTAGGTGTAGCCGAATGACGGTTCCTCAACGCCTGCGGGGTTATCCGGTGCATAGGCCAGCACCGCAGAATTGCCCCAAGCGTCCTCCATCACGACATCATCGTCGTCTGCCACGTCCTGTGGAATGGCGACAGTCTTGCCGACGGCCACTGTGTCCAGTTCCAGATACGCCGCCAGCATGTTTGCCGTGATGCTGTCTGCGGTCGTGTATTTGAATTGTTCCCGAATTTTGGGATGGAACCGCAGGGCATTGAAACCGGGTTTCGACAGCACAAGGCGGTTCGGCTCGACGCCACATGACCGCCGCACGGTTTCCTTGCCGTCCTCGATGACCTGCACCGGGTCGCTGGCGTCGTCGCTCCATACATCAGTCCCGGCCAGCGCCTCGACGTTCGCTGCGCCATAGTTCGCAGGGTTGGTCGCCATTTCTGCAATCTCGAATTCAAGATTGAGTTTCAGGCTATCCATTGTTGATTTGACGGCGCGTTTGCCAAGGTCGATTTTTGGCACCTCTGACGCATCGTTCAGCACCTCGCGCGGGATATGGCTGTCCAGCGCCTCGTTAATCAGTTGGAACGGCTGACTGCCGTAGCGAAAACCGATTTCCGCAACCTGCGCACCGGGCGCACGGCGTGCCGCATGGCGGCGGAACGCGTCTTTGCCGAATTCCACGATCTTGCCGCCTTGCGTGGTGACGAACACCTGCGGAAAAATGATGTGGCCGACATGGCTGGCGTTCCGATAGTCCCGCGCGATCTGCGTCAGAACGGGATCTGAAACGCGGGCTTGTGATGGGTTCATGGTCATTTTGGGCTTTCCTGCCTGTAGCGGCCCACAGAGCGCGTCTGGTGGCCTGTTTGGGTTTTTGGGGGTGCATGTCGTCCGGTGGCATGAAGGTGCGTTAACCCACCGTTAATTTCGCTGTGCGGGGCTATTGCGGCGGGGTTCACGTTTTGATGCCCAGCTTATCGGTCAAGCTACCGCCCTCGCCGCCTTCGGGGTCCGGTTCGTGATTGGCGATATGGCGCAGGGCTGCACACAGGCTGTCGCCGGGTAGCTTGGTAAGCGGCTCACTCATGGCGTTGTCAGTGAGGACATCGCCGATCCGCTCACAATCGCCTTGATCCATACCTAACAGGTGCGCCGCCGCCTGCGCCGTCACGCCCTGGTCAATCGCATACCCAATCCGGCACCAGCATTTGTTCATGCCAGCACAAGGCCTTGCGTTTATACTGCGAACCACACGGACAAACGGATAGGATTTTTGCGAAAGGGGGTCGCATCGCTCAGCCGCCGCCGACCGCCGCGCACTTTCTTTTTTTTCGGCAATCCGGCGATAAATTTGCCTCTCGGATATGCCGACCTTGATTGACACTTGGCGAACCGAAAATCCTGCATCCAAAAGGCTTTCGCAAACCTCGAAGTCGAGATGTGGACCGCGCTTTTTGGAAATATATAGACGGCCTCCGCCAAACGCCCGAATGAGCACATCCAACATATCGTCTTCTAGAACAGCAAGAGCGTGATCCTCTGTCACTCCCTTGCGAGTTTGCGGAACATATAAAGTCAAACCGGAAAGCAATTCCGACAAGGTGTCCGCAACCTCAATCCCACAGAACGAAACGACTTCCGCCATTTCACCATGATATTGCAGTTTTGCCATGTCGAAGCACCTCCGGTGAAAAAGGGCGCACCGCCCCCTCCTTTGGTTCTAGGTTTGTCAACATGACGCCTCACCATGACGTGTCAGGGCGATCAGAAATGGCCTTTTTCCTATGGTCATTGCATCAGGTGATCGCTGGCGTCTCTTCCTTGGGGGTGAGGGATCAGCCGAAGACCCTGATTTGCGCGAGCGGTGGGAACGCTCTCGCCAAACTGAATGACAATGCGGTTTGGCTTGACCCCGTGCCATGGGTCGGACTTCGGCACGGGGCGCAAACCTCTTGCCCCGTATGGGGTTTCGCGCTAGATAATCATTACCGGGCTTAGAAACCCGAAATAGGCGGTGGCGTCACCGCAAAGGCGATTGCTGATATAGTGGCGCACCATTGCCCCCGTGCGGGGTGTGCGGCCCGATTGGGCCGGATGATCGTAGCGTATGTCCAAGGCGAAAGCCCAAAGGCTGCGGTGCCGTGCCTATTGCGGTTTCTAACATCCGGCCTGCCCGTCTTAGAAAGCGGGGCCACTTAGAAAAGCAATAGGAACCAACACAATGCACACTACCAAACCAGAACCCGAAAACCGCCCGCGTTTTGATCCGTTTGGCTTGCAGTATTCTGGATATGACAGCCGCCCCGCTGCGCAATCTATCGAGGATGCCGCCTGCGTTCTCGAAACGTTGTCAGACCTTATCACGCAAGTCGCTGACGACGCCGAATTGCTGGCCGGACATGAACGCAAGTATGGGTTCGGCCTTATCTTGGATGCCGTCCGGCAACAGATGCTTGCCGCCGCCGGGGCTATTGAAAACGCCGATGCTGCGCGGCTTCATTCGTCCGTCGTTGACGATGCGAAATACAATGCGTTCATGGCGTATCCGGGTCGGGTCAGTGCGCAGACCGTCCGCATCGACCAAGCGGCATATGACGATTTCCTGACCAAGATGGCCCCGATCATGCCGAAACTGGGCAGCGTCGAAGCCATGGCGCACGATCTGTTTTCCCAGGGCAAAACCGACGCCTCCGTCATGGATGCAACGGGAAAGGATGCAACAACGGTCGCCCGCTGGCGCGGTGAGTATCGCGCCCTTTCACGGATGCGGATTACATGGCGCGACATGATCCGCGCGGATGCGTCCGACGCGGCTGACATGACCGCACAAGTGGCACCAAAGGCCGCAGGGGGTGCAGCATGACCGCCGCCGTGATGATCGAAAATGACGTATGGGACCGGCACATGCGCCGCATCCTGTATAGCGAGGCCGCGTTGCTACGCGCCGACTATGGGTTCGGTGTATTCGGGGCGTGGGTGACATCTGATGAGCTGCACTCTCTAGGCATGTCGGACCTGCCGTCCGAACCGATTGCTTTTGACGAATTGGCGGTCGATCTGGGGATCGAACGGCGCTGGCGCAACGTGTCAGCGGTGCGCGTCAGGGAATACAATGCCCTGTCGTTTCCGTGGTCCCTATTCGGTGAATTCATCGCCGCCCTGCGGGCCGAAACGCTGGACCCTTACGACGCCACACCGGGCAGTAGCGCCCAGCTACGCCCGTCAGAGGTCACGCCGCAGTGGGTGCTACCCTTGGCCCGTTTGATCCGGCGCGGCGAGGCTGCAAACGCCGATCAGGCGTGGAACATCCTAGATGCAATCCTGCCGGACCACGCCCACCGCCCCACGATCGAAGAGGTCCGGCGCTACATGAGTCGGGACTGACAAAACAGCCGCAAGAAAACGGGGCTGGCGGGGTGATCCGCCAGCCCCTTTTTTGTGCCGATTTGATGGCGCATTTTCGCGCCCCAAAAGTGTAACATTTTGCGCCAAAGCGGGTGACAGAAACTCCGACACAAAACCGTGCTTTCTGCCCATATTTTCCCGGTTTCTGTCACCGTGTCGAAGTTCGCAACCCATTGCAAAACCTAGACTTTTACCCCGTCACTTCCCGCTAACTTGAACCCTGCCGGAGTTTCTTGAACGGATGCGTCACAGTTCGACGCCCCAAGTTGACGCGAACGTCACCCACGATTTCCGCTAACCCGTTGGCGTGTGTCGCATTTTGTCGCGCGGGTGTCTCAAAGGTTGCGTCCCTTTGATGCGCATTTGTAGCATTCATGTCTCAAATACGAATTTTGGAAAACCGCACCTATATAACTGATTCCATTGATATTTTCATCATTTCAGGAGGTGTATTGTTTGTCTCAAATGTCTCAGTCCCCCACACCATCGGCTGATGTAACGGGCCGAAACGTTTGAGACATCTGGACGCGACATTCAGGACACAGGAGCTAAGCACCAAAGGCATCTCACGCTCACCTGTGCCCTCCAAGGCAACAAATCGGGATAGCCAAAACGCTTCGATGTGGCTTAGGCTCCAGGGCAGATATCACCGCCCACTGCCCACGGAGCCCATTATGCGAACCCTGACCGCCTGCCTGATTCTCACCCTATCACCTGCTGCAGCGCTGGCCTTCCCGGCCGATACCGCAAAGCAGAAATGCGAGGCAGAGTGGGCCGGTGACTTCGAGATGCAGGCATATTGCATGGATCAGCAGCGCCAAGGCTGGCAGGAGGTTGAGCAGCAGCGTGCCGGATTGGACAATGCGATGAGCGCGTCCCTGGCCACCAGCAAGGCGCGCACTTGTGTATTCCACTTCCAGAAATATATGTTGGAGCAGGCAAGTGAAAGAAAGTGCAATGGTTTCTGACGCCTCTTCGATCAAAGACATCACCAAGAGGCTTGCGAGGCTTGAGGCCCGACAAGTCCGCATGTCTGAAGCCATGGGACATCTCATGATGCTGGCCATCAAGGCCGCTGGCTTGGCCGCCCAATCTGATAGCGACGAGCTGGATAACCTATCAAACGAGCTGCGAGCTTTGGTGGCAAGAATTCATAATCTAATTGAGTTAAATGACGGGCACACGGTAGCCGACGAGGGTCAATCAGATGAGTGACAATGTCTACACTTTAGAGACCGCAAATTCTGAGATTGATCGCCTAGCGGGGGGCGGCAGCGGTAACGGGCCAGACGACCCCGGGACCGAACGCCGTCTGCAAGCTCTTGAGGGTCAGGTGCCAAATCTACAAGCCGATGTCTCCGATATTCGCGCACGGATCGCTCACATAGAAGGCAAGACGAGCGACCTTCCGACGAAGGATTGGATGCATCAAGCGATGCAAAAATATGCCGCGGCACTTGCTACGGTGATGTTGTTTGGACTGACGGTGATTGGTTGGCTAGTTACCAACATTTAACTCCAAAGCACGATATAGAGCGGCCAGTGAAAACAACGGGCATCATCCAACGACCTCAAACCGCGGTGCCTGGCGATGTCGCTGCAGGCATCAAACAAAAGTGCAGCTCGGACTGGCCAAACGACTTCGAGATGATCGCGTATTGCTCTGAGCAGCAGGTTGCAGGCTGGCGGCTCATGAACCAATGAGCCGCCGTTCGGTCAGCGGCTTTGCTGATATCGACGAACGGTTCGCTGTTCGGCTGAAGTTCGCCGTACCGCCGGACGGCCTCGGTACTCTGCTGTCCGACATCGATGTCTGGCTAAAGGCCGAAGTCGGTAGCGGTCGCTACGGTCGCACCCCTGCACGGTCCCGGGGCAGTGACGCGGTGGCCTATCACTTTTTGTCTCTCGAGGATGCAGGGCGGTTTGTGGCCTCGTTTAATGACTTGATATTATGCACACCATTAAAGTGAACTGACGTTAACGGAGTACATGATTCGATAAGTCTCTGAAAATTTAACTAAAAAGTTGTTTTTTTATGAAAAGGCCCACTGCGACTTGGACCAAATGGCATCTCAGCCGAGCAAAAAACGAGGCCAAGCGGCGCTCAACTCGCTGGCACCATGGAGTTTCAACCCGCCGCTCGGGTGGCCATTTTGTGACCACATGGACGAGCGGTGAAATCATAAAGATGTGGTCTACCAGAGAGCCCCATCTGCCACCCAGCGTCTTGTGCTTTAGTAAAAATCCTATCGAAACTTTGGACTTCTTCGCCACTATGCGCCGGAGAAGTCATATCCTGAAAGGAATGTTTCCCGGTAAAAACCCTTGGTATCAAGTTCCCAAGAGCGTCAAAGCTCCGCCACGCATGAGGAGCTATCAGAGCTTTGCGGAAATCGAATATCTCTCGACAGCATCGGCTGTGGTCATGACTGCAGAATATGCCCGTCTTGCTGAAATTTCTAAATTTCCGCCCATTACAATCGACCTACACAAATGGTCCGACGTCGTTTTCGCAAAGCTTTATGAAC
This sequence comes from Loktanella sp. 3ANDIMAR09, assembly GCF_001420005.1. Taxonomy (GTDB): domain Bacteria; phylum Pseudomonadota; class Alphaproteobacteria; order Rhodobacterales; family Rhodobacteraceae; genus Loktanella. The sequence goes on from NZ_LJAK01000007.1 coordinate 177,429, forward strand.
TCGACTTTTTCTCTGTCGTTGGAATAACGGAAACCGTTGCAGACTTGTACGCCGAACGTGATGGAAAGCGCACAATGCGAATTCTATCTGGAACAAACAATGCCGAGTTGGCAGAGGCAACTCGACGCATACAACACCTTGCAGTCGAAGCCTCGGGAGGTGCCGACTTGCTTGGAGGTCGAGTGGAACTGATCAGCACTGCCCTGTCTGAGGCGATCAGCAACGTCGCAAGACACGCATATCCTGCCGATCACGATTTTCAGTTCCCTCATGTAGGGCGCTGGTGGCTGACCGCGGAGTTCGATAGAAGCAACGGGATGTTAACAATTGTGATCTATGATCAGGGAGCCACCATACCTGTTACACTTCCCTATCAGGATATTTGGTCAAAGGTTAAGCTTAAGGTCGCTCAACTGGCCTCTTCCGATCCAAAATTTGATTTTGCGAACGACGGTGCCTATATCGAAGGGTCGTTGAAGGCGGGTGTGACCAGTACGGGTGATAGCCATCGCGGCAAAGGGCTCGCTGAGATGGTCGGCCTCATTGATGAACTTAAGGCCGGCTACGTATCTATTTTCAGCCGAGGAGGATATTATCGCCATGACTACACATCTGGAAAGAACTCAGGTGCCTACCCATCTTCCATCGGCGGCACTCTCATCGAGTGGGGTATTCAAGTCCACGGGGCGAATCATGGATGACGCTATGACTCTACAGGTTGCCGATAGGTTCTCGCGATATCCCGCGGGAAGGGACCAGAATGACGGGCCATTTAACGGTACAGCTTTTCGAACTGTACACCTTGTTCCCGCACTAAATGAGGCCAAGAAAAGTGGTCGAAAGCTGAACGTTTCCTTCGAAGGTGTGATCAGCTACGGGTCCTCGTTCTTAGAAGAGGCCTTTGGAGGCCTAGTGCGCATTGAGCGGTTCAAGAAATCAGATTTGCGTAAAACTTTGACGATCACAAACACCTCCCCATACTCTGACCGCTATGAGCGTGCAATCTGGCGCTACATCGATAACGCCTAGCCGACTGGTCTTAGATGTTATCTGACCTCCTCATCGCTGTAGCTGGTGGCTTCGCTGGCTTCATTGCAAGTGTGTTTTTCCACGCATGGACTGGAAGAATTTCGGACGACCAGGCCTCGCTCGACGAACTAAAGGAAGCGTTGTCTCAAGTAAGACAGCTTGGGCTAAATTTTTGGCTCGTTGATGCAATGCCTTCTAACGATGAGATTAAGGCACGGACGATCCTATGGTGCGCCGTCCACACGACGTCAGAGTATGAAAAAATTCTTCGACGATGCCTTAAAGCCGATTTTGACGAGTATCAGCGCTTAGATGATCGACTATTCGACATCGCAACAGGTGACGAATTTGAGAGCGCGGGCAGGAAGGCAAACCCTGCCATTGCAACCGAGATATCGGTAACTTGCTCTAAAATGCGAAGCATGATCCGTACTAGAAGACGTGATCTACTTTGGGCCCATTGAGGTACTTCAGACACTCTTACCCCGCTTCTACTGCTCCACCGGGACCAGAATAAGTTCGATCGGCTGACGCGTCCCCTGCACCTCGGTGATCGTCCGCATCTCGCGCAGTGGGATCCGGCCAAGCAAGAGGACGCGGCGCACGGTGGTCAAGTAGTACGGTGGACCCGCCTCGAGACACTTGTCTGCCCATGCACCCAAATCGTACGTCACGGTATTGCCCTGCACCTCTTGATAGGTGGCGACCCGCCACCCCCCGGAAGAGCACTCAAATTCCTCACCATCAATCAGCGTAATCTCGGAGGCCCATTCAGCCGTCACCGAGCCAAAAGGCGTCTCACGTACGTACCGCACCGTGCGGCCATCAACGGTCATGCTGATGTCCCGCAAGAACAATCCGGATGGCAGCAAAAGCCAACCAATGAACAACACAAGGAGCATGATCGCCGCATAATCAATGAGACGCTTCATTTCATGAACCCCAATCCCTTTGCCGCCCCGACCAGGGCGATAATTGCGCCGGCCACCCAGAGGATGACCCGCCCGGTCAGCTTGCCTGCCCGGACGGCCTCGAGCAGATCGTCAATCTGAGATGCGCGTGATGGCTTCCCTGGAGCGCGTGGCTTCAGAAAGAAATCGTGCAGTTCATCGAGCTTGGTACGTTCGTCTTCGGTCAAGACCACCTCCACAAAATAACGGCGAGCAGCATGGCAAGGCGGCGGACGGGGCCCACGCCGTCGGCGCGCAGGGCATCGTGGAACACGGCACCAGCCGTGACGCGGTCCCAGCCGCGCGCGAGCAGATCGTCGTGCAGGGCAGCGGCCTTGAGGTAGCGAGGATCGTGCGGGCTGACGGCCCAGTGCAGGCCGCGTGGTACGGACACGTCAAACCCGCGACCGCGCGGGACACTCACCCAAAGGCCCGACCCCTTGACGCCGATTTCCCACATGACGGGCCCGGTCAGGCGATACCGATCCGTGCCGTCGATGCGGATGTAGGG